>JBJFHM010000021.1:0-48261 GCA_051893615.1 Oscillospiraceae bacterium | reverse complement strand
CGACTACAACCGTTCCAACTACAACTACTACACCAACACCAACGACGACTACAACCGTTCCAACTACGACTACTACACCAACACCAACTACGACTACACCAACACCAACTACGACTACACCAACACCAACTACGACTACAACTATCCTAACTACGACGACTACACCAATATCAACGACGACTACAACCGTTCCAACTACAACTACTACACCAACACCAACTACGACTACAACCGTTCCAACTACAACTACTACACCAACACCAACTACGACTACTACACCAACATCAACGACGACTACAACTGTCCCAACTACAACTACTACACCAGTACCAACTACGACTACAACTGTCCCAACTACAACTACAGTTCCATTTTTTGGAGATGTAACCAATCCACAGGGTAGTATGACGGGAGATTTTCCAGTTGATATTGAAACTACTATAACTACTTCAATTATTACTACCACTCAAATAACAACCACTACAGATGATATCCCTGCAAACGTTAGTAAAACCACTACTACTACACCATCAACTACTACTAATGCCGATACTACTACAACTACATCTATAGCATCAATCACCACTACTAATGCCAATACTACTACAACTACATCTATAGCATCAATCACCACTACTAATGCCGATACTACTACAACTACATCTATAGCATCAATCACCACTACTAGTGCCGATACTACTACAACTGTGACTACCACAACTTCAGAAAATAAGACTACAACCACTACTAAAACTACTAATAATGGTACTTCAAATGGTTCAAGTACTACTATGACTACTACATCGGCTACGAAAACAGCAAGTACATCATCATCGCCAACGACCTCGGATAAGGGCTTTACTGGTGCATTGGCTGGAATAGTTGCCACTTTAATAGGTGCTTGTGCGACATTTAAGAAGAGTAAAAAATAGTTTCAAATGTGATGAATAGTAAAAAAATCGGTTAGATGGTTATCTAGCCGATTTTTTGTGTTAGTAAGTTCCAATAATTTTGTAATAGTCTTTATCGAAAGAGAGGGGGAGCTTTAAGTTTTTTAATAGATTACAGTTAAAGAAGGCAAAATCACCAATAGAGGTTACTCCTTTAGGGATTGTAATATACTCATCAAGACCAGTATATTCTTTTAAGATGTTGTCTGTTATGTGAAAATCGCTCATAGTTTTTATGATATCCTTTCAAGGGTATTTTTAATAAGTCAATAGTTGATAATAAACGCTCTCAAGAATTTTGAGAGCGTTTTTACAATCTTTAAATACTACAATTATTATTCAACGGTTACAGATTTAGCCAAATTTCTAGGTTGGTCTACGTTGTTTCCTCTGTGAACTGATGTATAGTAAGCAATTAACTGTAGAGGTATGGCTGTAAGCATAGGCATTAAGATATCATCAATTACAGGTAACTTAATGATGTAATCAGCCACATCATTTTCGATGTTGTCAGTTTTTTTGCAGATTAACACCACTTTAGCTCCACGAGCTTTAACCTCTTTGATATTACTGATAGTCTTATCGAAAAGTTTAGATTGCGTCGCTATAGCGATTACAGGCATCTTATCGGTGATTAGTGATATAGTACCATGTTTAAGTTCACCACCTGCATAACTTTCAGAATGTATATATGAGATTTCTTTTAATTTTAGAGAACCCTCCATACTAAGGGCATAATCCAAGCCACGACCGATATATAGTAGACTAGTAGCATTCATAATCTTAGAGGCAACCAATTGACACATAGACTTATCTTCAAGGATTTTTTCAATGTATGATGGTATTTCCTTTAATTTAGAGATGTATTCCATACACTGTTCTTTTGAAATCTTGTTTTTAGCGTATGCCAATTCAAAGGCTATTAGATACATCACAGCAAGTTGAACGGAATAAGCTTTAGTAGATGCTACAGAAATTTCAGGACCTGCATGAGTATATATCACCATATCGCTTTCACGTGCTATAGATGAACCCACTACATTTACTATTGATAATGTTTTAGCTCCACAACTTTTGGCAAGTTGTAAAGCAGATTTAGTGTCTGCAGTTTCTCCTGATTGTGAGATTAAGATTACTAAGTCATCTTTATTAATGATAGGATTTCTATACTTGAATTCTGAAGCGATATCTACGGTAACTGGCACTCTAGCCAAATCTTCAATGATGTACTTTCCAACTGTACCAGCGTGCATAGCAGTTCCACAACCTACAATAAATATTTGTGGAATGTTTTTCAAGGTATCTACTGTGATACCACACTCTTCAAGATTAGGCATACCGTTTAAAACTCTAGGTGATACAGTATCATTTATAGCCTTAGGTTGCTCATGGATTTCCTTTAGCATAAAGTGTTCATAACCACCCTTTTCGGCAGCGTTGATGTCCCAATCTGCAACCATGACTTTTTTATCTATTGGATTGTGGTGAACGTCATAGATTTTGATACTATCTTTCTTTATGATAGCTATCTCATCATGTTCAAGTAGATAGTAGTTTTTAGTATACTTTAGAATAGCTGGAACGTCTGATGCGATAAAGTTTTCACGTTCTCCAATACCGATGATTAATGGACTATCACGTCTAACGGCAAAGATAGTATCAGGAAAGTCTCTAAATAAGATACCTAAAGCGTAAGAACCTTCTATTTCAGATGTAACTCTAACGATAGTATCGAAAGGGTTGCCATCATAGTAATAATCTAGTAATTTAGCAACGATTTCAGTATCAGTTTGACTTTCAAATGAGTATCCCTCACTAGTAAGAAAATCTTTTAGATGTTTATAATTTTCTATAATACCATTATGTACTATGGTAACTCTTTTGTTACCATGAGGGTGGGAGTTAATGTCAGATGGTTCACCATGGGTAGCCCATCTTGTATGACCTATTCCACAATGTCCCATAGGTTTGTGTTCTTGGTTCATTTTATTTACTAAATTTTTCAACTTACCTTGACATTTTTCTACTACGATTTTGTTTTTTTCAAATACTGCAATACCAGCAGAGTCGTAACCTCTGTACTCAAGTTTACTTAAAGCATCTATAAGGATATCGGTACAATCTTTTTCGCCGACATAACCTACTACACCACACATAATATAAGCCTCCTTAAAATAGTTAATAATCGTTAATTTTACTTAGTACCGAAAATTCTGTCACCTGCGTCTCCAAGTCCTGGAACGATATAGTTATTTTCATCAAGTCCCTTATCTATACAGCAACAGTATATTTCAATGTCTGGGTGGGCAGTGGTTAGAGCTTCTAAACCTTCAGGAGATGCAATCAAACACATAAATTTTATACTCTTGATACCTACATTTTTAAGTTCTGTAGCAGTTAAACAACTAGCACCACCAGTAGCTAACATAGTATCTACTATTATTGCGTGACGTTCTTCAATGTCGGCTGGGAACTTAGCATAGTACTTTATAGTTTCACCAGTAGATGGTTCTCTATAAGCACCTACATGACCTATTTTAACGGTAGGTATTAACTGAGATATGCCCTCTGCCATAGGTAGACCACCACGTAAGATAGGTATTAAGGCAATCTTATGACCTGAGATTATCTTAGATTTAGTATACTGTCTAGGTGTCTTGATTTCAACTTCTTTTAGAGGTAAGTCTCTAGTAGCCTCATAGCACATTAAAGTAGCAGTTTCGGAGACTAACTCTCTAAACTCTTTAGTACCAGTATTAGCATCTCTTAGTAAAGAGATTTTGTGTTGAACTAGAGGGTGTTCAATCACATGTACGTTTTGCATATTCATAAAAAAATCACTCCTGTATATATATTACTTTTCTAAATTAGAAATTAAGTCTACTCTTCTTTGGTGACGACCACCTTCAAATTGAGTATTTAAAAAGATATCTACTAATTCAATAGCAGTACCCACACCAATCACTCTAGCACCAAGGCAGAGGACGTTTGCATCATTGTGTAGTCGAGTATACTTAGCAGAGAAGTAGTCTGAACATACACAAGCACGAATACCCTTAATCTTGTTAGCACAGATTGACATACCTACACCAGTCCCACAGAACAGTAGACCAGTATTGCAAGAACCATCTGTAATTTTTTTACAAAGCACTTCAGCTATCATAGGATAGTCACATGGTTGACCATCACAACCTACATCTATGAAATCGATATTCTTCTCTTTTAGATACTTCGAAACCTCTATTTTTAAAGGATATCCAGCATGGTCGCTACCTATTACTATCATAAAAATAAAACTCCAATCTAGTTAAATATAATAAATTACCCTTTAATTGTACCATAGTTTTAGCATTATTGCAAGATGTTTTTTCACATAAGGCATACCATAATTTTAACCAAAACAGATGTTCTATATTTGTGCAATATCCACAAATGGTTTTATAAATAAAAAAAGTAAATTATTGTATCTTGACAATATGTGTTGATTTAATTATAATAGATATTGGGTAGTTAGTGCAATTACATATTATTATACAGAAAGGTGGAGAAAATATGATTAAGAGTAGGATAATTGCATCAATATTGTCATTGTCATTAGTGGCTAGTACGTTTGCATATCCGAGTTTAGTCGTACGGGCAGAAGAAGAAGTTTCTGTTGGTGTGTCCAACAATGGTAACGTTTTCAACGATGAAATTACTGAAGAAACTCAAAGTTTGTACGTTGAACAGACTACTTATAGTGATTATTATGATGAATACTATCAGGAAAACCGTCCAGATAAAGAAATACTTATTAAAGGGACAGATTATACGTCTGCTGAAAATGGCGAATTTTCTGTAGAAAAGTATGAAGGTTCTACGGAAGATGTCTTAGTTTGGAACAGTTTGGAGGGTTCTGTATCGTATGAGTTTGACGTGGAGGAGACGGGCATCTATTGTTTGGAGATGTCTTATTATAACATAGTTTCTAACTCTACGAGTATAGAACTTTCAGTATCTATAGATGGTGAAGTCCCTTATAGTACTGCTAGTAGAATACAGTTAAATAAGCGTTGGGTTAATGAGGAAGACATCAAGGAAGATGAAAAAGGCAACCAAGTTAGACCATCACAGATACAAGAGGGCGTTTGGCAAGTATCGGACGTTAAAGACGTTGATGGACTTTTTAATGACCCTTTAATCTTTTACTTGGAAAAGGGAAAGCATACCATTACATTAGATGGCGTACGTGCTAATATAGGTATTGAGTATCTAAAGTTTCATAATAATGAGGACATTCCTAGCTATGCAGACTATACCTCTAGTATCAATACTGATATAACTGTAGAAAATACACCATCTACTTTGATTAGAGTTGAGGGAGAACAGGCTAAGTATAAGACGGACTCTACGTTATATCCTACATACGATAAGGATAGTTATATGGTATCACCATCTGACCCAGTAAAACAGATGTACAATACTATCGGTGATGCTACGTGGTCTAAGGCTTTGCAAACCATCACATGGGAAGTCAGCGTAGAAAATGATGGTTGGTACAAGTTGGGTATAAAGGCTAGACAACAACAGATGCGTGGTTTCTATTCTAATAGGCGTATCTATATAGATGGCGAAGTTCCTTGTGAGGAACTTAATCAAGTTAAGTTCTATTATAGCACCGATTGGAGTGTAGTCACCCCACAAGATGAAAACGGTAATGACGTATATGTATACTTATCAGCAGGAACACATCAACTTTCTATGGAGGTTATCCCTGGAGAGATAGGAGAGTCTATGCGTCAACTTGATGATATAGTCCTAAGAGTTAATAACTACTATAGACAGATTTTAATGATTACTAGTCCAAATCCTGACAAGTACACAGACTACTATGTTCATACTAAAATTCCTGACCTTGTGGATACCTTTGCAGAGATTTCTCAACAGTTAAAGGACATTCAACATAACATTGAAAGTTTGTCAAACTCTGAGGGTTCGGAGGCTTCTACGCTTGAACAGATGACCGTCATATTAGATAAGTGCGTGGAAAAACCTTTACAAATTCCGAACTATCTTTCACAGATTAAGGACAATATCACTGCAATATCTTCATGGATGAGAGACTATAGAGAACAACCTCTTGAAGTAGACTATATAGAGTTAGCATCAAAAAATCAAGAATTTTCTTCTACTAAGGCGAAGTTTTTCAAATCCGTGGATTTTAGTGTTAAGTCGTTCTTAGGCTCTTTTAGTGATGACTATAACGTCCTTTCAGATACTTCTAGTGAAAATGCAATGACCGTTTGGGTAGGTTTAGGTCGTGACCAGGCTCAAGTAGTAAAAGAATTGGTGGAATCTGAATTTATGCAAGAACACCCAGACATTCCTGTAGCTGTAAATCTTGTGCAAGGTACACTAGTAGAGGCTACATTAGCTGGTAAAGGTCCAGATATTTCCCTATTTACTGCAGGTGAAATTCCAGTAAACCTTGCCGTTAGAGGTCTCTTAACGAACCTTTCCCAATTCGATGACTATGATGAGGTCGCATCACGTTTTCAAGAAAATGCAACCATTCCATACCAATATGAGGGAGATACTTACGCTTTACCTCTACAACAGTACTTCCCTATGATGTTCTACCGTAAAGATGTACTCAGTGAACTAGGCTTTGACCATGCTCCTGAAACGTGGGACGAACTTATCGAAATGTTACCTGCTTTCCAAAGAAGTTATATGTCTGTAGGTTTGATTACTCCTACTGTAAACGTTTCCGCTGCCACTGAAGCAGGACATACTTTTGCTACTCTAATGTTACAGAATGGTCTATCTTACTACAATGAAGACCAAACTGCATCAAACTTTGATGATATAGAAGCCGTTCACGCTTTTGAACAGTGGACAGATTTATATACTAAGTACGGTTTTGAACAAACATATGACGCTTTTAACCGTTTTAGAACTGGTGAATATCCGATAGTAATACAAAACTATACTTTCTTTAACCAATTGACAGTGGCATCACCTGAAATTAGTGGTCTTTGGGATATGACTTCTATCCCTGGTACGTTACAAGAAGATGGCACTATTTCACACGCTACTAACTCTGGTGGTACTTGTGCGATAGTCTTCAATAAGGTTTCTAGTGAAGAAAATGCTTGGACTTTCTTAAAATGGTTTACTTCTGATGACGTTCAAGTCGAATATGGAACATCTATTGAGGGCTTAATGGGACAAATGGGACGTTTCGATACTGCCAATGTGAATGCACTTTCAAGACTTTCATGGTCTTCTAGTGAGTTGGCTAAGTTACAAAGTCAACAAGCTGAACTTAATGAAGTACCTATCATACCAGCATCGTATGCAGTTACTAGAAACGTCATGAACGCTTTTAGAGAGACCGTCAACAATGCAGAAAATCCTCGTGATACGTTAATGTGGTATAATAGGGATATCAACGCCGAAATTACTAGAAAACGTGAAAATCTTGGACTTGACTAATTTAATACAATTCACTAGGAGGGATAATCTTGATTGACAAGGATAAAATTGGGGTTAAAAGTAAAGAAGAACAACGTCGCTTGATGTGGTTACAAGTAAAACAGAATAAAGAATGTTACTTAATGATATTACCATTCATGTTACTATTTTTAGTATTTACTATCATTCCCGTATGTCTATCTTTACCGATGGGCTTTACCGACTTTAACATGGTACAGTTCCCAAAGTTTATAGGACTTTCAAACTTTACTACACTTTTCTTATCTGATAAAGTTTTTATTAGTTCTATTAGAGTTACTCTAGTATTTGCCATATTTACAGGCCCTATAAGTTACATATTATGTTTCTTATTAGCTTGGTTGATTAATGAGCTTCACCCAAAACTAAAGACCATCTTTACTTTGATATTCTATGCACCATCTATGGCGAACGTATATACAGTTTGGCAGTTGATTTTTAGTGGTGACTCTTATGGATACTTAAATTCTATGCTTATAAATTTAGGTATAATAACTTCACCAATACAATGGTTGACAGATTCTAAGTATATCTTAGGAGTGGTTATCATTGTGCAAATGTGGATTTCTTTGGGAGCAGGTTTCTTAGCTTTAAGAGCAGGTTTCCAAAACATAGACCGTTCACAGTATGAGGCAGGAGCTATAGAAGGTATCAAGAATAGGTGGCAAGAGTTGATATACATTACTATTCCATCTATGGGACCTCAATTGATGTTCGCTGCCGTTATGCAGATAGTATCTTCATTTACTGCCGACATAGTAGGTAGAAACTTAGTAGGTTTCCCAAGTACTGACTATGCTGCACATACCATCATGACGCACGCCTATGACTACGGTTGGGTTCGTTATGAAATGGGATATGCTTCTGCAATATGTATGGTACTATTTATTGCCATGTACGTTGCTAATAAGATGATAAGTTCGGCACTTAGTAAGTATCTTGATTAGGGGGGATATTAAAAAATGGTCGATACTCGAAAAATGAAAGAATCTAATAAACAGGCAGGTACTAAATTTGGAAGTACTACTGGTATATTTATATTCTTATTGGTGTTAGGTTGTTTTATGGCATTACCGATATATCTTGCAGTGGTGATGTCCATTAAACCAGTACAGGAACTTTTCATATTTCCACCAAAGTTGTATACGTTAAATCCTACTTTGAACAACTTTAAGGATATGTTTAAGGTAGCAGGTGATTTATGGGTTCCATTCTCTAGATACGTTTTCAATAGTGTGTTTATTACAGTAACGGTAACAGTATGTCACTGTTTTGTATCAGCTATGGCGGCGTTCATACTTGCTAAATGTAAGTTCCCGGGTAATAAGATACTTAACTCTATCATAGTGGTATCCTTGTTATACCAGAGTAACGTTATATACATCATGCAGTATATAGTCATGGCACAGCTCGGCATGATAGATACGTATTGGGCTTTAATACTACCATCTATTGCAACGCCTATGGGATTGTTCTTAATGCGTCAATCTATGTCGCAAGTTCCAGATGCTATGATTGAAGCTGCTAAAGTTGATGGTGCTAATATGTTTACAATCTGTTGGAAGATTGTAATGCCTAACCAAAAACCTGCATTGATGACTTTGATTATCTTTGCGTTTCAAGGTGCTTGGAACATTTCAGGTGGTGGACTAGTATATAATGAAAGTTTAAAAACTCTACCTACAGTAGTTCAACAGGCTGCTGCAGCAGGTTTGGCTCGTGCCGGTGTAGCTATGGCATCTGCGGTATTCATGTTGATACCTCCTATTTTGATATTCGTACTCGCACAGAAGAACGTTATCGAAACCATGGCGCACTCGGGTATTAAAGATTAGTTTGATACAGAAAGGGTGATTGATAAGTGCAAAAACATATTAAAAGATTACTTTCTTGTATACTTACAGGAGTAATTTCTGCTAGTAGCTTAGTTATGCCAGTATCTGCAGATGAACCTTATACTGTATATAACTATGACCGTTGGGAAGAGGCTATACCATCTCAAGCAGGGTATCTAGCTGAAAGGAGTGTTTCAGGTGAGGATTTCGGAATAGGACACTTCTCTTCTCCTAATGACATCTTCAAAGATGATGACGACAACTTCTACCTTGCAGATAGTGGAAACGACAGAATTATAGTCTTTGATAGTGAACTTTCTGAGGTAGTTAAAATCTATGATACTTTCAAGGGTTTAGATGGTAAGGATACTACTTTAAAAAATCCAATGGGCGTATATGTTGATAGTGAAAATCAATATATGTACGTTGCAGATAATAAAAACTCTAGGGTTATAAAGTCCGATATGGAAGGTAACATAGTTGCAGAGTTTACAAAACCTACTTCAGAGGTATATCCACAGGAATTAACCTTTTTACCTCAAAAGGTTCTAGTAGATAGTGCAGGATATGTGTATATTGTAGTGAACAATATCACGAGTGGTGCTGTAATGTTCAATAGTAGTGGTGAGTTTGTGGGTTTCTATGGTGCGAATAAGGTTAAACAGACTGCTGAAGTTATCAGTAACTATATGTGGAACGTTATTGCAACTGATGAAATGCGTGCTAGACGTTCAAAAAGTGTTCCAGTAGGTTTCAATAACTTCGATTTAGATAATGAGGGATTTATCTATACTTGTACGCAATCGCAAAATACTGATATCGTTAAGAAAGTAAATCCAGCAGGAGACAACCTCTTTGAGGGCTTAGAGGTGACTTGGGGTGACAGTACCGTCGGTTTAGATACTACTAAGACGGTATCTATTACAGACATAGACATTAGCGATAATGGGTATATCAACTGCTTAGATTTGACTACTGGTAGAGTGTTTCAATATGATGCAGAATGTAACCTAATGTTTATCTTAGGTACTAACTCCGAACAGGTTGGTGGATTTAAAAAAGTATCTGCGATTGAGAGTAAAGGCAATGACATCTATGTAGTTGATGCCCTAAAGAATAACATCACAGTCTTTGAAGAGACTGAGTTTGGTTCTATAGTTCATGAGGCTACTAACCTATACAATGATGGCTACTACGAAGAAGCTCTTGAACCTTGGTATGAAGTCCTTAAACGTGATGGTAACTATAGAAATGCTTATATTGGTATAGCTAGTGCTAAGTTAAACTCTGGTGACTATGAAGAGGCTATGAAGTATTCACGCCTTGCCGATGCTGGTGCTAGATACAACAAGGCTTTTGAAGGCTACCGTCAAGATTGGTTAGATGCTCATTTTGGTTTAGTAGCTTTTGTTATAATCTTATTGGTTGCCATTTGGTTAGCGAATACTATCCTTAGAAAGAAGAATAAACCTACACTATTTCAAATGTTGGGTAGTGCTATAAAATCGAAACTTCCACAGAAAAAGGGGGTTAAAAACTCATGATGGATTTGACTAAAAAAGAATGGGTAAAGCATACAGTCATGCACCCTTTTGAAGGCTATGAAGACCTCCGTTGGAAAGATGGTGGCTCTGTAAAGTATTCATTCATAATAGTTTTGCTTTTATTCGTAGCCCAAGTAGCCTATGATAGACTTTATGGTTTCCAATTCTACGTAGTACAAGATAAACTTTTTAACATAATTCCATACTTAGTACAGAGCATCATACTGTTTGCAGTGTGGGTAGTGGGTAACTGGGCAATTAGTACACTCTTAGATGGTGAGGGTACTCTAAAGAATATCTGTATATTTAGTGCCTATGCCTTGATACCTTATATAGTACAATCTTTAGTAAATACATTTTTATCACACTTTTTAATACGTGATGAATACATCTTTATGCAAGCTATTCAAGTGATAGGAACTCTTTGGAGTGTAATCTTATTGTTTATGGCTATTAAGACGGTACATCAATTTTCGGTACTAAAGACCATAGGTGATATTATCTTGACTATCATTGCTATGTTGATAATCTTATTTTTATTAGTATTGTTATTGTCATTGTTCCAACAGGTTTACGTATTCGTATATTCCGTATATACGGAAATCGCTTATAGGTTAAAAGTATAGAAAGGTTGGTGATTGATTAAATTATGAAAAACACACGTTTAAGAAAGTTTATAATCACTATGTTATTACTTTCTATGTTGACTACTTCCACGATGGGAGCATCTTCTATGGTGGCTTTCGCTGAAGATGATACCTCAATATCTACAGAGGGTGACGCTTCCACCACTGATGGCGAAGAAGAAGTTAAACCCGATGCAGTAGATGAAGACTTTATCGCCCGTGATGAGATACAACTCTTTAACAATATGACTACAGTAGCCGAAAATGACAACTTTATCTTAAAGATTAACGAAAATGAAGACGATGATGAAGATTTATTAGCTTTGCAAAATAAATCTAATGGTTTTATATGGTGGTCGTCTCCCGTGAACGCTATGGGCGATGTCAATGCTACTAACACACTAAGACAAGAGTTAAAATCTGCTTTGACGTTTACATATGGTAAACCTGCTGATAGAACTACTTCTAACCAACGTTCTGCCAAAAATGGTAAGTCTACGTATACTACCATCGATAATGGTATAAAGATAAGTTTTCAATTTAAAAAGGCTGGTATTACGATACCTGTTGAGTACACTTTAGAAGAAGACTATCTTAAGGTAGTGGTTAATACTACAGAGATTGAAGAAGAAAATTCTTCCGATAATGATGGTCAACTATTAACTTCTATGACCTTGTTAGGTAGTTTTGGAGCAGTATCTAGTCAAGAGAACGTAGGTGGATACTTTGTAATCCCAGATGGTTCTGGTGCTTTAATTAACTTTAACAATGGTAAGACTTCTGCGAAGTCTTATAGTAGTAAAATCTACGGTTCGGACATTGCTATGGTACCTACTACGGCATCAGCAGTTACTGAACAAGTATACTTTCCGATGTACGGTATCGTTAGAGATGATGGCAACGGTCTAATGGCAGTTGCAGTTCAAGGCGATACCAATGCTAGCATAAAGTCTAGTGTTAGTATGCAATCTAAAAGTAGTTATAATATCTGTAGTTTTGAGTTCAACCTCCGTAGTACAGATACCTACTATATGGGTGGCGATACTACTCCTTTGACAGTATTTGAAAAGAATGGCATAAAAACCGATACCATAGAGGTTAGATATTATCCATTGGCTAGTGACGGTCTAGACTATACCGATATCGCTGAATGTTATAGAAACTATCTTCTAAATGACGGTGGCGTTACTAAGATTGAACAGGAAAACAGCTCTAATATGTACGTAGATGTCTACGGTGGCGTAGAAAAGACTACTCCAATATGTGGTATTCCTATGACGTTGAAAACTTCTATAACCTCTTTTGATGATGCTCAAACTATAGTTCAGCAGTTAAAAGCTAACGGCACGGATAATATAGTATTAAGTTACCATAATTGGACTAATGCAGGTATCCAAAATAAGGTAGATTATAAGTCTACTGCATCAAATACGCTAGGTGGAAACGGAAGTTTTAAAAAGTTAGTTAAGTATCTAGATAGTCAAAACATTCCATTATATCCAGTAGTTGAAAATGATAAGTTCGTATCTGGTGAAGGTTACCTTACCTTTAAGAACACTAACATTAGAGTTTCAGGCTCATACTCAAGGATACTATCCTATGACCTAGCCTTTGGTGAGCAAAGTAAGACTAAGGACTCCTATTCATTGTTATCCCCTGATACTTTTAGTGAAGTATATTCAAAGTTGGCTAAAAACTATTCTAAGAGTGATATACAAGGTGTATCTATTGGGAGTATGACATCATTGTTATATGGTAACTATGGAAAACAGTCCGTTTCCAGAGACCAAACTGCTGACATCATTTCAGATAGTTTAAGTACTTTAAAATCTTCGGTAGGTTCGGTATTGGGGATTACTGCTAATGAGTACACTATTCCATACTTAGACCATATCACAGACGTGCCACTATCTTCTAGTAACTATGATATCTTTGATGGTGACATTCCATTATATCAATTGGTTATGCACGGTGTAACTCCTTTAGCGACTACTCCTATAAATGCCAGTGCCGATAGTGATACCTTACTTTTAAAAGCTATTGCGACTGGTATCAATCCACGCTATGACATGATTTTTGAAGAGACTAGCACCCTTAAAGATACTGAACTTGATAATCTTTACTATGCTAACTATGAATATTGGGTAGTAAACGCATCACAACAGTATCAGTTTGCTAAGGATATCTTAAATGCTGTGAGTGGTTCTTATATCACTTCGTATAAACAAGATGGTGATACTATCTATACAGAGTACGAAAACGGTACTAAGACTGAAGTGAACCTATCTAACATGACGGTCAAGTTAAACGGTATTGAATATAAGTACTCCGATTATGTTACTATTGAGGGAGGTACATCTAATGAAGAAAACTAAAGGTATTCAAATGCCTTATGAAAAGAGAAAGAGCCTCTATGGATACGGATTTATAGGTCTGTGGTTGGTAGGAGCTATTAAGTGGTTCTTAATTCCGTTGTTTACGTCTTTGAAATACTCATTTGGAGACGTTTCTCCTGATACTGGTGGTATGACTTATACTTGGGTAGGTATTAAGAATTACGTCTATGCCTTCGGTGAAGACCCTAACTATATCAAATATCTTGTAGAAGTTTTAAAAGATACTGCCATCAAAACACCTTTGATTATAATATTCGCTTTATTTGTAGCAGTAATATTAAATCAAGAGTTTAAGGGTAGAGGATTTGCAAGAGCTGTATTCTTTTTACCAGTAATCATTGCAACTGGTCCAGTATATGCCATCATTTCAGGTGATATGTCCTCTAGTGGTAGTAGTGATGCTTCCCAATTCTCAACCATGTTTGAAACTGACCTAGTAGGCGAATTGATGGAATTTATAGGTATCTATGGTATCAGTGATACCATCACAGAAACGATACAATCCATTACTACGGACATATTTAGCTTAGTTTGGAACTCCGGTATACAAATCTTGATATTCCTAGCAGCGTTACAGAATATCCCTACTTCAGCTAAGGAGGCTGCCCAAATGGAAGGTGCTACTGCTTGGGAATACTTCTGGAAGATTACTTTCCCTTACGTTTCACCTATGATTTTAGCAAACTTAATCTTTACCATCATTGATAGTTTTACTGATACTTCTAATCCAGTTATGACTAGGGTTCTTGAAGTTCAAAAGGATTGGCAGTTTGGTAGGTCTTCGGCGATGGCTTGGGCTTACTTCTTGATAGTTATGGTAGCAGTTGGAATTATTGTGGCTATAGTTAATAAGTTCGTTTATTACGAAGTCGATTAATTGTATTGGAACAGTTCTAAACTGTTCCATATAATGAAAAGGAGTGATTTTATAAAATGGCAATTTCGTCCTCTTACAAAATAGATGACAAACTTGAAAAAAAGATTACTGAACGTGTCCGTCAAGCCACTATGACCAAAGAAGAACTTAACTATTTAAGACGTAAAAATATTTTCGATAAGGTTTGGCCCATCTTTAGATTTTTGATATTATTCGGTCTATGTTTTGTAATACTGTATCCACTAATATTCATGGTTTCATGTGCATTCCGTTTACAGAGCGATATGAACGACCCTACCGTCATGTGGATACCTAGACATTTAACTTTAAGTGTTATCAAGGAAACGGCTCAAGCTATGGATTTTGGTAATACTTTGAAAAATACTCTATTTTTAAATATAGGTTGTGCTTTAGTTCAAGTGTTATCATGTTCGATTACTGGCTACGGTTTCGCAAGATTTAAATTTAAAGGTAAAGGTCTATTGTTTGGCGTGGTGGTATTGATGATTTTAGTACCTCAACAGATTATTCTTAGTCCACAGTATATGCAATTTAGATATTTCATGGGTAGTCAAAACATCAACTTAATAGATACTTATTGGACTATGTATCTACCTGCTATAATGGGTAATGGTATACGTGCAGGTCTTATGATACTTCTATTTAGACAATTCTTTAAGGGTCTACCTAAAGAACTTGAAGATGCTGCCTATCTTGATGGTTGTGGACCTTTTAAAACTTTCGTTCAGATAATGGTTCCTAATATGTCATCAGCATTTTTGATAGTCTTCTTATTCAGTGTAGTTTGGTACTGGAATGATTACTATGTAAGTAGTTCTTTCTTAAATAATACTCATACTATAGCATTGATGCTCAAAAACTTAGATGCTCAATTAAATACAGTATTATTTACTAACACTACTTCAGAAGTATCTGTGCGTGAAAAGATAGTTTGGATGGAGGCTGGTTGTTTGATATCTATTACACCTATATTGGTGCTTTACTGTTTCTTACAACGTAAGTTTACAGAGGGTATTGCACGTGCTGGTCTAGTTGGATAGTTTCTAATATTAAACATCTAAAGAAGAGAAACGGCTTAAGGGTCGTTTCTTTTTTTTGTGTCCATCATGTTGGACATATATGGAAAAAATAGTAGATTTTTTTAGATTTTTCATGTATAATTTAGATATAATCAATCCTAGTGAGTACATATATTTTAATTTGAAAGGATTGTTATTAGATATGAAAAAGATAATAGCATCTTATGAGGAAAGTTGTAGGTTGGTTAAAAATCGTGTAGATGAGCTTTCCCATATGATGAAAGATACTACCGATTTAGATACTTTGGAAAATCTTAAAACTAGAAGAAATATCTTAAATTCTCAGCTTTACCATATGAGAGAGATTATCCAAATATTAGAGGGCTATCAAAAAAGGATTGATTTAATTGAGAAAGAAACGCATTAATACTGACAGTTATCACTTTGAAGAAGAACTTTATAAGATATATAATCAAGGTGAATATGGTAATGCTAAGCCTAAAGATGTACTATCAAAGGTGTTAAAAAATGAGTTGAGTGAAAATCAGTTACGTTTGGTGGAACTATATTACTTTCAACATATCAACATGGTGGATATCGCTAAGATGTTAGATAGAAGTCCATCAACCATATCAAGGACGTTGAAACGTGCTAGAAAAAACATCGAAAAGATTATGCAGTATTTCTTTAACTGATTTTAATAATAAATTCCCCACTTTTTTGTAAGTGGGGGATTGTATCATGCATCAATTTAGGTTTGGGTGCAATGCCATACTAATACCCTCAGAAAGTAACTTAGAAGAGTATTCTACCATACTGTCTATATTTCTAGGAGTAACCATTAAATTAGGGGTATCTTTGCCAGGGGCGTTACCTGTAAGATTTTCTGCTATAGTGTGCATATCCACGACGGTTGGAACTCCTATGGCAATGACTGGCACTCCCATGACTTCCCTAGAGATTTCTTTTCTACTGTTATTTACTCCACTACCAGGGTGGATACCACTATCAGAAATTTGTATAGTAGTACCAAGTCTAGAGATGTCTGAACAGGCAAAAGCATCTATTACTATCACGCATTTAGGAGATATCTTATCTACTAATGACTTTATAATTTCGGAACTTTCTATACCAGTTTGAGCCAAAACTCCTGCAGATATAACACTTACTTCTCTTAAAGAGGTAAGCATTTTATCTTCTGGGATTTCCTGTTTAAAGTGGCGTGTGGCTAAGATATTCCTAGCTGTAATGACACCTAAAGTATCAGGAGTGACATCATTGTTACCTAAACCCGATATAAGTACGCTACCATCTGGAATTAAGGGCTTTAACTCTTCTGATAACTCTTTAGCCATATTTTCAAAGTCGTCAGTAGGTTTACATATTTCACTACTTTCTAAAGTGATGTATTTTCCTACTTTCCTATTGATACGTTTTCCCAACTCCTCATTTGATATTAAAACTTCTGTGATATTAAAGTATTCTCCTCTATGAGATTGTACTATTCCATTAGAGTTTTCCATCATAGAGACGGCTTCTGTAGTCAAATCGGTTCTAATCATAAAAAACGACCTTTCTATATTCAATTATGGTTACTATACACAAAAATGTTTAAAAAACTTTGTGATATTTTTATCAAAATTTCTCTTGAAATTCAAGTGAAAAAATGTTAATATTATTATTAGCGTTCGATGTGGTTTTTATACCATAGTATGATTACTAAGTGAAGTCGTCATTATTCACGGGGTAATAAGATGATATCTAAAATGTGTCGATATATCGTTTGCGTGAGATATATGTTTTAGGTATGTACTAAGAAGATGTTTTATCAAAAAAGTAAAGTTTAAAAGGAGTTTTTTATAATGCCAAATATTAAATCTGCTAAGAAGAGAGTTAAAGTAAATAAGACTAAAGCTCTAGCTAACAAGTCAAGAAATAGTGAGTTAAAGACAGCTATCAAGAAGGCTGAACAAGCAGTTCAAACTAACGCTGATAATAAGGTAGAAGCAGTTCAATACGCTATCAAGAGAGTTGACCAAGCATGTGCTAAGAACTTAATGCATAAGAATAAGGCTTCTAGAAAGAAGTCTCAATTAGCTAAGCTATTAAATGCGTAGTCTATAAGTTGATATCTATATAAAAGCCCTCACGGATTTGTGTGGGCTTTAAGTTTAATCAAGGAGGGTTTATCATGATTGCAAACTATCACACACATACTAAGAGATGTCAACATGCCCGTGGTGAAGATAGAGAGTATATAGAAAGTGCCATCAAGGGGGGGTTAAAAATCTTGGGATTTTCCGACCACTGCCCATGGGTATATGATAACGGTTATGTCTCTACTACTAGAATGTTGCCATCTCAACTAGATGAGTACTTCACTACTATGGACAGACTAAAAAAAGAGTATTCCAAAGATATTAAGATTTACGTCGGCTTTGAGGCTGAATATATCCCATATCAGATGGAAAAACAGAACCTATTATTGAAAGACTATCCTGTCGAGTATATGATTTTAGGACAACACTTTGTATATCCTGAGCCTTCTATATATATGGGATTTCCATCTGTAGATGAAAACTATCTAAAAAACTATGTGGATAGCATAATAGACGGAATGGAAACTGGTAAATATTCATACGTCGCACACCCTGACCTTTGCGACTTTGTAGGAGATATTGAAGTGTATAATCATCATTATGGTAGACTATGCCAATATCTAAAAGATAAGAACATTCCTATAGAAATTAATCTACTTGGATTTATCGAAGGTAGACACTATCCAAATGAAAACTTTTTAAAGGTTGCACAGAAAGTAGGAAATACGGCTATTATCGGTTGTGATGCCCACTTCCCTGAACGCCTATCCTGTGTTGATGAGTTTGAAAGGTGTCGCAAGTTCGCTGAAAGTTTCGGTTTAACCGTTGTCGATACCCTACCTAACTTTGATTAATTAAATTACCATAATATAGGAACGGATTTCTAAAAATAAATCCGTTCTTTTGCGTATTTACATCAATTTTTTTTTGTGATATAATATACTATATTAGAAATTAGAAACTAAGAAATGAGGATAATAATATATGTCTACTGAGAATATTAGAAACTTTAGTATCATTGCACATATCGACCACGGGAAGTCTACCTTAGCAGATAGAATTCTTGAAAAGACTAAAACCGTAGCTGAAAGAGATATGCAAGAACAACTTCTGGATAATATGGACTTGGAACGTGAAAGAGGAATAACCATCAAAGCCCGTGCAGTTAGGTTGGTCTACACTGCTAAAGATGGTAAGGATTATATCTTTAACTTGATAGACACTCCTGGACACGTTGACTTTAATTATGAGGTTTCTCGTTCACTAGTAGCCTGTGAGGGTGCTATCTTAGTAGTAGATGCTTCTCAAGGTATCGAGGCACAGACTTTAGCTAATACGTATCTAGCCATTGAAAATGATTTAGAAGTATTGCCAGTAATCAACAAGATAGACTTGCCATCAGCTAACCCTGAAAAGGTCTGTCAAGAGATTGAAGACGTTATCGGTATACCTGCCCTTGATGCCCCTAGAATATCTGCAAAGGTTGGCTTGAACATCGAAGAAGTACTAGAAAGAATAGTTACAGATATTCCTGCTCCTACTGGTGATGTCAATGCACCTTTACAAGCGCTAATCTTTGATAGTTATTATGATAGCTACAAAGGAGTTATAATATACGTTAGAATTAAGCAAGGTTCAGTTAAAATTGGTGATACTATCCGATTGATGTCTACAGGTGCAGAGTTTACAGTAGTTGAAGCAGGGTATATGACTGCAAATCAACACATAAATATCGGAAAACTTGAAGTGGGTGAAGTTGGATATATTTCTGCATCTATTAAAAGTATTGGTGATACTCGTGTAGGTGATACCGTTACTAATGCCAACTATCCATGTGATAAGCCTCTCCCTGGGTATAGAAAAGTAAATCCAATGGTGTATTCGGGTATCTATCCAGTAGATGGTGCTAAGTATGGCGATTTAAGAGACGCTTTAGAAAAACTTCAACTTAATGATGCCTCACTATCTTTTGAACCTGAGACATCTGTCGCACTTGGTTTTGGCTTCCGTTGTGGATTTTTAGGACTGTTACACATGGAAATCATTCAAGAACGTTTAGAACGTGAATATAATCTTGATTTGATTACTACTGCACCATCGGTAGTATTTAAGGTAAACTTGACTAATGGAGAAACTATCTATATAGATAATCCTACTAACTATCCTGACCCTGCTTTAATACAGAGTGCAGAAGAACCTATGGTTAAAGCAAGTATCTTGGTACCGTCTGAATTTGTGGGAAATATCATGGATTTATGTCAAGATAGGAGAGGTATCTTCAAAGATATGAAGTATCTTGATGAAACTAGAGTTGAAATGCACTATCAACTTCCACTATGCGAGATAGTATACGACTTCTTTGATGCTTTAAAATCTCGTACTAAAGGTTACGCCTCATTCGATTATGAACTTGATGAGTACGTTCCATCAAAGTTAGTTAAGTTGGATATCTTGCTAAATGGCGATGTCGTAGATGCTCTATCTTTTATAGTCCACGTTGATAAGGCTTATTCTCGTGGAAGAAAGATTGCCGAAAAGTTAAAGGAGAACATTCCTAGACAACTTTTTGAAATTCCAATACAAGCTAGTATAGGTGGTAAGGTTATCGCAAGAGAGACGGTTAAGGCTATGAGAAAAGACGTTCTTGCCAAGTGCTATGGTGGTGATATCACTAGAAAGAAGAAACTTCTTGAAAAACAGAAAGAGGGTAAGAAACGTATGCGTTCAGTAGGTACGGTTCAACTCAGTCAAGAGGCGTTTATGTCCGTTCTAAAACTTGATGATTAATCTATATTTAAGAAAGGAAGTCTTTAAGTATGTTTAAATATGAATGTCCACATTGTCATCAAAGGACTATCTCTCCATTTCAAAAGATGGTTACTGGTGGTATGGGTTCAAAAGGTACTAAGTGTAAAAACTGTGGTCGTAGGGTAGTAAATGGAAAGATTACTACTGCTATAAAATCGGTGGTATATCTATTAGCTTTTGGATATACTGCCTTGATACTTATCACAGAGATGAACCAAGGTGTTCAGCATCAAAACTATGATTTTATCTTTGGAATGTGGGCAATAGCACTAGTAGGCACTAAAATCATAGATGGTTTTATTCCTGATTTAGAACGTTGTATACGTAACGATTTAGGTGGAAAGTAATCTAACATGATAGGTATATATATACACGTTCCATTCTGTGCTAGGAAGTGTCCATATTGTGACTTCTATTCTGAGGGTTACTCAAAAGATAAGATATTATCTTATGGCAAGGCGATAGTTAGAAATCTTGAATACTATTCTAAGTACAAAGCTCAAGCAGATACTTTATACTTCGGTGGTGGCACTCCCTCACTTATGGATACTACTTCCATAGAGGAGACTGTCAAGACGGCTAAAAAACTCTACAATATGCCCACTGATAGTGAAATAACTTTGGAAGTTAATCCAAGGACTTTGAGCATAAAAAAACTTGAAAATCTTAGAAAAGTGGGTATAAATAGGCTATCAATAGGGGTGCAATCGTGCATAGATAGTGAATTAAAAACTTTGGGAAGAAATCACACTTTTAAGGATTGCCAAGACTTGGTGGACAATGCACATCTAGTAGGATTTAAAAACATCTCTTGTGATTTGATGGTAGGTACTCCTTCACAAACTATGGATAGTTTAAAATACTCTTGTGAAACTTTATCTAAGTTAGATATTAAACATATATCCTCATATATGCTAAAGATAGAAGAGAATACTCCGTTTAACGATAAGTCTATATTGGAGAAACTTCCTGATGATGATATAGTATCTGAGATGTACTTAAAATCTGTAGAGATTTTTAAAAGTTATGGCTTAAATCAATATGAGATTTCCAATTTTGCTAAGATTGGATTTGAAAGTAGGCACAATCTAAAGTACTGGCAATGCGTAGACTATCTTGGGATAGGCTCAGCATCACATTCTTGTTTTGATGGTAAAAGGTTTTGTGTTCCCTCTGATAGAGATGACTTTATAACTAGAGAACATCAAAACATAGAGGTTACTGAGGAAAATCCGTATAGTTTTGAAGAGATAGGAATGTTATCTTTAAGGTTAGTCAGTGGCTTAGATTTATCTAAATTTCCGAAAGTTAAAGATACAGTAATAAAGAAGGCTATTCCATTGCAGAAAATGGGATACTTAACCATCAATAAAGATAATATCTCTTTAACACCTAAAGGATTTTTAGTATCTAACACTATAATTGAAAATCTAATCTTGGATTAGTCGCCTTAATTTGATGATTTACACAAAAAATGTTTGCAATATTTGGCATAGTATTTAAAGTTATCTCATTGACAAATATTTTCAATACTGATATAATTAAACTATATGTAATCTATTTTTTGGGAGGGTATTATTCATGAAAAGTAAACTAAAAGGCTTCACGCTTACAGAATTGATAGTAGTTATTGCAATAATAGGAGTATTATGTGGTGTGTTAGTTCCTAATGGTATAGGTTGGATTAGAGATAGTAAAATCAAAACTTGTAACAGTGAGGCAAAGACCGTATTTAATACTGCCGTTACTGTCTTACAAGATTATCAACTTGAAGGTAGAGTAGATGAGGTAGCGTCTACTAATGGAACTATCGATTTTGAAAAAGGTGATGGTATTCCTTCTAGTGATGAAATCACAAAAAAGTTAGGCACTAACTTTGGAGAAAATTCTATGTGGTACGTTAGAACCGAAGTTAGCAACTTCGATGATAACAACGCAAACAGAATAAAAGTAGTTTCAGCTCTATTTGCTGATACTAACGTTTCTAACTGTATTGGTAGATATCCAGTACCTGCAAACCGTTATTCTACTAGTGGTGGATATGATACTGTTAAGGCAACTATATCTACTCCACCTGCCGATGTTACTGCTGATGATGATGCCATCTTTGACCACACTAAAAATTAATAATATTAGTTTCACAATTCACTTTAAGAAATCCTGTGTTTTACTGCACAGGATTTTTTTCTAAAAATGTTCATATTTTATACACATTTTTTTAAAAAATCTATTGTACATAATTCGTTAATATGTTATAATAAATTAGGACACAAAAAATTAAAAAAATCTTAAAATTTATTATAAAGGAAGATGAATGAATATGCTTTCAGGTACAGCTCTTATCATAGACGATGATAGAAATACTTGCGAACTTTTAAAACAGTATATGGAAAAAGAAGGGTTCACCGTTGCTCTAGCTTATGATGGCAATGAAGCCTTAGTTAAGTTTAATCGAATATCACCTGATATTATCCTATTGGATATAGGTCTACCTGATATTGATGGCTTTCAAATCTGTAGAGAGGTTAGGAGAAAGTCCAACATTGCCATAATAATGATTACTGCTAAAGGTGAGACTTTCGATAAGGTTCTAGGCTTAGAACTCGGTGCAGATGACTACATCACCAAACCTTTTGAGATTAAAGAAGTAATGGCTAGAGTTAAAGCAGTATATCGTAGATGTGGTAAAAAATCTTCAGATGCTGAAATTAAAGAAGTTCGTTATGATAAGTTAGTAATTAATATGACTAGGTATGAACTCAAAATTGATGGCGTGGTTAAGAATACTCCTCCAAAAGAGTTGGAATTACTGTTCTATTTGGCATCTAATCCAAATAGGGTGTATACTAGAAATCAACTACTTGATGAGGTCTGGGGTTTTGAATACTATGGAGATTCCCGTACTATTGACGTCCACATCAAACGACTTAGAGAAAAATTGGACGGCGTCTCTGATAAGTGGAAATTAACTACCGTTTGGGGTGTGGGCTACAAGTTCGATGTGAAAGAACCTGAAATATAAGTCCAATAAGTGATGTTAGGTTAAAAGAAAGGTATTAATATGGAAGATAATATTAATAAGGAAAATTTAAACGATATCCAAAATGGTGTTGAAAAAGATATTAACTCTTTAAGTGAGGAAAATACGATAGAAAAAAATACGCCCATAGAGGATAATATAAGAACTCAAGAGATTATAGAAAAGATTAAGGAAAACATATCTAAAACCGAAGATGACAACCTTGAAGAAGAAAACTCAATAATCAACTTATATAACTTTTATAAAAGCAAACATGAAAATAGAAGTTCAGTATCTTGTGTGAATAAGGTTACTGTAACGATTTTTATAATCTTTATATGTATGTGTTTGATAATATTTATCAGTTGTATGGTTATGGACTTTTCTAACCCTCAAATAGGTAACGCTACTCTTGGCGATAGCTATTTAGATGAAATATTAAACGAAAACTCTACCAACTATGACTTTTCTCAAAATGAGGGTATCATTATCAATCAGTATGAACCTCCAGAACGTAAGGAAAGTACCTATATGAACGATGATGGCAGTTATACCGTAGCAGGTGTTGCCAAATATGCTAGTGATAGTATAATATCTATATACATCTATGATATAAATGCAACTAATAGTCCTACTGGAATGGGTTCAGGCATAATCTTTAGTGATAAGGGATATATCATAACTAACGCACACGTCATAGAAGATGCCAACTATATGATAGGTGTCTTAAATGATAATACTCCAATCCAATTAAGTTTAGTTGGAATGAACTCCGAATTGGATATAGCCGTATTACAGACTGATTGTCCAGACATTTCTGTGGCTACTATGGGCAATTCAGATAGTGTAATCTTAGGAGAACAGGTAGTAGCTATAGGCAGTCCAGCTGGACTAACTGGAACTATTACTGAAGGTATAGTATCAAGTATAAATAGGACTTATACAACTTCAGACAACGTAAATAGAACTTTCATTCAAACAGATAGTGCAATCAGTCCGGGGAACTCTGGTGGAGCGTTATTAAATATGTATGGTCAAGTCATAGGGGTTACTTCCTTAAAGATTTCTCAAAATCAGACTTATGAGGGTCTTGGATTTGCTATATGTATCAATGATGCCTTGGAATGTGCAGAAGATTTAATAAAAAATCGTTTTAGAATTGGTATAGAATTCACCTCTATAACTGATGGTATAAAGATTTCTAAGATATCTCAAGATTGTAGTATCTCTCAAACTCAACTACAGAAAGATGATATTATTACTGAAATCAATGGTTATTCCGTATATGATTATTGCACTATTATGTCCACATTAGAGGGTTCTAAACCTGGAGATATAGTCACAGCTAAAGTTCAAAGACGTTCAAGTGATGGTCTAATAAATGAATTTTATATCGAATTTCAGTTAATGCCCTATAGTGATTAAATTTAGGAATATTATAGAATTTTTATCAAAATTGTATTGAAAATAAGTTGTTTTGTAACGTTTGTTATCTAATTTGTATGGTTTTCACAAAAAACTGTAATTATCCCGTAATGATTTCTACTTGAAATTATCACAAATACAGTGTATTATATATAACAGAAGATTTCATGGAACTAATCCATGGTTAAATTCTAAGGATATCTTATATAAAGGAGATTGTTTATTATGAAAAAAATTCTTGCAACTTTAATGGTTATCTCTATGATGACTATTTCTATGACTGCTTGTGGTGGTAATGATACTTCCGATACTACTACTGACAGTGGTTCTAATGATACTACTACTGTGGCCGATGACAGTGCTGAAGTCACTGAAGAAGATACTCAAGCTGAAACTACTGCTGAAGAAACTACAGTAGCCGAAGAAACTACTGTTGGTGAAATCGTTTTACCTGAAGGTGTAGTAGCTGAAGATGGTGACGCTTATCTTGCTTTTGGTGATGCTCAATGGTGGTTACAGTATGGTGGTAACGATATGGAACCTCTTTCATATGGTGCTACTGTAGTCCATATAGATGGTGATGGTACTTATACAGTAGGTCTTGATGCTTCTAATGAAGATGCAGTATCTATGAATGGTTTAGGTGTAATTAATGGTTGTACTTTCTGTGGAGTTATCATTAAGAACGGTGAAGCACTATATCCTAACCAAGCTACCTCTATCACTGTAGATAAGATTACTATCGACGGTGTAGACGTTGAACTAACTTCTAAAAACTACACTAACTACGAAGATGGTAACTTACGTACTAACATCTTTAATAGTTACGTTTCTGAAGCTCCTACTAGTGACGTTTGGACTGCTGATGGCTCTCTTGATGGTATCTCTGCTCAAATAGTTCCTGCTTCTACTTTCGATAGCTTCTCCAAGATTGAAGTAACTTTCACTGTTAGTGGTTCTGGTGCTACTGGTGGCGAAGCTGATGCTGATAGTGAAGCTGATACATCTGCTGAAGGTGGCGAGGCTGAAACTACTGAAGAAAGTACTTCCGATGCCGATGCTTCTACTGACAATGCCGAAGAAACTACAGCTGAATAGTCTATATAAATATCAACATATATTTAAGGGAATATCTATTAATAGATATTCCCTATACTTTTATCAAGTTATAAATTAAGGGAATGATTTTGAAACATTCCCTTAAATTTTTAAGTTATTTTATGTTATTTTTTTCTTTTTCTATGGCTTTTAAGAGTTCATCAAAAGATGTACTATCAACCTTCTTAGTATTAGAAGGTCTATGTGTTGTAGTGGTGGTAGTCTTAGTAGACTTTTTATGAGTAGTACTCTTATGAACAGGTTTTTTAACCTCAGGTTTTATAGGTTTAACAGGAGTATCTTCAACAGGGCGTGTAGATGGTATACTGTTTAGAAGTTCATCAAGTACATCATCGGAGACTTTAACACTGTTAGATTTAGGTGTTTCATCATTAAATAGGTTATCGATAAAGTTATCCTCGTTTAGAAGTTTGTCAATGTTTGTAGATTTTGGTCTAGTAGGCTTTGATGTTGGTTTAGATGGTTTAGGTTTTTCTTTCTTAACGGTTTCAATAGGATTTTCAACTTTAGGTTGATTATCCTTTTCAAGGCTAGTAGGTATTACTACTATTGTATCTGATATAGGCTCTTCCTTTTTAGGTTGAGATACTACTGGTTTAACAGGTTCAACCACTTCTGATTTAGCATTTTCCACAGGTTTAGGCTCATCTAAAGGCTTGATAGGTTCGATAGGTGGTATAGGTTCAACGTTCTTTTGGATAGGTGGTTCAATAGGTTTAACTTGTGGTTCTTGAACTTTTGACGTCATAGGCTTAACCTCATTATCGTCAACGTCGGTTTGTGATAGAGCCTTCTTAATCTCTACGGCTTTTCTTTCCATGTTAGGACTATGGACACTATCAGGATACTTTTTAGGTTTCTGTTCTCTTTCATGAATTTTGATAGCTTCAAAGTTTGATGGTTGAGAAACTACAACGTCAGCACTGTTAAATTCTCTTGTGATTTCTTTACCTTGACTATCATTATTAAGTTCAGAACCTACCATATTGGAAATATTTTCTCTCTGTTTGATACTCTCTTCTTCGGAAAGTTGCGTAACTTGGATAGGTTTCTGTCTATTTCTTACACCTTCATTAGCACCGATTGTAGTATCGTTGTTAGGTCTTGGTCTTCTGTTTGGATTACCATTTGGATTTTTTGCCCTATTAGGATTGTTCTCATTATTATGAGGTCTATTTTCACCATCATTGTTAGGTCTTTTTTGATTTCTCTTGATTTGGTTAGCTTTTCTCTCTTCTTCTTCACGAAGTTTTTCTTGATATTTGGCAGAATAACTTGCAAGGTACATCACTACTAATATGATACCCGAACCACCTACTAATATGGCTATTCCTAGTAGAGACTTAGAAAACTCTATAATCTTACCTAAGATTGAGTTAGTATAAGTACACTTTGCAAGAATTTTATCGGAAGAAAGTTTTCTAGGTTGGTCGTTGACATCATCAGACCTAACCATATAGTAAGTATTTCCATCTTCTTGGACTATATCTTGTACTCTAAGAACTTCTTTGAAGTCATCATAGGAGGTCAAACATAGAACGACGTTACCAGGTTGAATTTCTGAAATCTTATTCTTATTGGATATTACTACGTCACCATAATTGACATCTGTCATATTAATTTGACGCATGACGTAGAAACCGTTACCAAATATGAATGGTGCAGAGTTATCATTTTGAAAGAGTAGGTTTAAACCTAAAGTACATATTATTACTATAATCAACAGCACCGTTAAAAGATTTTTGAAAAAATGAGAGATTTTACTTGGCTTTGCCATAAAAGATACTTCCTTTCAATTGAACTATTTATAATAGAAGATATAATATAATTATATCACAATTTTTTAGGGATTACAATTTATTATTTAAAAAAAATTTAAAAATTTTTTGAAAATCCTCTTGACATATTTTTTTAATATGGTAAAATATAATAGGTTATAGATGCTAGAGTAGCTCAGTTGGTAGAGCAACGCATTCGTAATGCGTAGGTCGTGGGTTCAAGTCCCATTTCTAGCTTTCTTCCCATTTATGGGGTGGATATTCATACTTTAATATTCTTTATTTAATGTCGTAAAAGAGTACATCTTTTGCGACATTAAGTATTATATAACACAAAAACAAACAGATATACTTATAAGATATATCTGTTTGTGCGTTATGTATATTAATTAATATGATAGTTTTTATACTTTAGAACTCTAACTTCTTTTCAAAGTAGGCTACTAGGTCGTTGATGTTTACCCTTTCTTGTTCCATGGTATCTCTATCACGGACGGTAACGCAATTATCCTTTTCGATAGTATCAAAATCTACGGTTACACAGTAAGGAGTGCCTATTTCATCTTCACGTCTGTAGCGTTTACCGATAGTACCAGTTTCATCGTAGTCTACGTTGAAATTTTTAGCCAACATTGTGTAGACTTCTTGAGCAGGTTCACGAAGTTTTTTTACTAGAGGTAATACGGCAACTTTAAAAGGAGCTAGTGCAGGGTGTAGATGCATTACAGTTCTAACTTCAACCTTTTCTTTGCCGTTTTTATCTATAGATTTAATCTCTTCTTCGTCGTAGGCTTCACATAAAAAGGCTAAGAGAACTCTATCAGCACCTAAAGAAGGTTCTACTACGTATGGCACGTATCTTTCATTAGTTTCAGGGTCGAAGTAGCTTAAATCTTTTTTACTGTGTTGGATATGTCTGTTTAGGTCATAGTCGGTTCTATCTGCGATGCCCCAAAGCTCACCTCTACCGAAAGGAAATTGATATTCAATATCGGTGGTAGCCTTAGAATAGAAAGAAAGTTCTTCTTTTTCATGGTCTCTAAAGATTACATTCTCTTTGCGAATACCTAATGAGAGTAACCAATCCATGCAATACTGTTTCCAGTAGGCGAACCATTCTAGGTCGGTATCAGGTTTGCAGAAGAATTCAAGTTCCATCTGTTCAAATTCTCTAGTTCTGAATATGAAGTTACCTGGTGTGATTTCGTTCCTAAAAGACTTACCTATCTGACAGATACCAAAAGGTAACTTTTTCCTTGAAGTCCTTTGAACGTTCGCAAAGTTTACAAAGATACCTTGTGCAGTCTCTGGTCTTAGATATACCTCATTCTTACTATCTTCAGTGATGCCTGTATAGGTTTTAAACATTAAGTTAAAGTTTCTAATCTCTGTGAAGTTAGCCTTTCCACAGTTTGGACATACCACGTTATTATCTTTGATAAACTGTGTCATCTGTTGGAAGTTCCAACCAGCAGGATTTTCACCAGTTTGGTCTTCGATAAGTTGGTCAGCTCTGTGGCGAGTGTTACATTCTTTACAATCCATTAGAGGGTCTGAGAAGCCACCAACGTGTCCAGATGCTACCCATGTTTGTGGGTTCATAATTATGGCACAATCGATACCTACGTTATATGGACTTTCTTGAACAAACTTTTTCCACCAAGCCTTTTTTACGTTGTTCTTGACTTCAACACCTAAAGGACCATAATCCCATGAGTTTGCGAGTCCACCATAGATTTCAGAACCTGCATAGACGAAACCTCTTGATTTAAAGAAGTCTACTAACTTTTCCATACTTTTTTCTTGATTAGATAACATTATTATATCAACCGTCCTTACGTTTAATATTTTTATATTATGTTCTATTATATAACATTTTGGATATTTTGTCAACGTATGTTTAATAGAATATTTCCAACTATTAATTACCAGTATTTTTAACATCTATCTTGACAAACTTATTATTTTGATATACTATTATACTATAGATAAAAAAAGGAGGGATTTCTCTATGAGAAATGTTAATAAGATAATAGCTACCGTCTTATCTATGGTATCTATGGTGGGATTGGTTACATATGATGCAAATACTATCATGATTGATAACCAAATACAAGTATCTGCCGAAACTGATATCCAAAAGGCTGAACAGTTGTTCAACTTAGTAAATGATTACCGTAAGATAAGACATCTACAACCTTTTAAGACTTGTTCCGTTATGAATGAAATGGCAAATGTTAGGGCTAAAGAGATAGTTGGTGGTATATACATAAGTAGAGGCGACAATCAATATTATAACACCATTTTTGATGAGTATAACATCAAACCATCAGCATATAATCAAAACACATATTGGGGTGGTGTCGGTTATGATAGCCCAGAATATGCGCTTAATGAACTCAAACAGAGTGAAAGACAGAATAATAATATGTTATCCACGGAGTATGAATATATGGGAGTGGGCGTCTATGTTGATACTACCAATAATAGAACGTATTACTATCAACTATTTTGCACTTCCAGTGACCTAGAAGAAGATATAGTTACTACATCTGTTACTACACAGACTACTACTATCACTACTACTGCACAAACACAGAGTACCACTGAGAATGGCATCTCTGATGCAGAACTTCAAGAGAAGTACAATCTTGATGTAAATAAAAACGGCGTAGTAAACGCTATAGACTTAATGATACTTAAAAAGTATCTATTAGGTGATTTGAAAAGCTAATACCTCCATATTTATAATTACTTTATGCTTTTTTTGTTTGATAGATACTCACTACTAGTTAGGGAGTATCTATTTTTATATATTATGTAGAATGTAAACGTTACAGAATTTTTAAAAATAAATATATTCTACAAAAAAATTATAAAATATTGAAATTATATCATAGGTATGTTATAATTTGATTACTATAAAAATACTTTATCGTATTGAAAATAGAGGAGTGGTTATATTATGATGAATATAGCAGTGGCACAATCTGGAGGCCCTACCTGTGTGATAAACGCTTCATTAGTAGGTGTATTTTCGGAAGCCCTAAAGACTAAAGAAATTGATGCCGTTTTTGGTTCAATTAATGGTATAGAGGGTGTAATCAATGATAACTTCATAGATTTAAAAAGGTTTATTACTTCTAATGAAGATATGGAACTCTTAAAACAGACGCCATCAACCGTATTAGGTTCTTGTAGGTATAAGTTAAAATCTGTAGATGAAGATGCTGAGACTTATCAAAGAATAGTGAAAAATTTACAGAAAAGGCGTATTGGAGCATTCTTCTATATTGGTGGCAATGACTCTATGGATACGGTTGAAAAGCTCTCTAATTACATGGTTGAAAATAGTATAGATATCAAGATTATAGGTATCCCTAAGACCATAGATAACGACCTATGTTGCACAGACCACACCCCTGGATTTGGCTCAGCAGTAAAGTACGTTACTACTACTGTACAAGAGATTATTCGAGATAGTTCCGTCTATAGTATAGATAGCGTAACTATCATTGAGATAATGGGACGCCATGCAGGTTGGTTGACTGCCTCAACTTGTATACTAAGAGCTAATGGAGAGACTGCTCCTCACTTGATATATCTACCTGAAGGAAAGTTCTCTATTGATAAGTTCCTTGAAGATGTCCGTGACCAAAGAGCAAAACACAAGGCAGTAGTAGTAGCAGTATCAGAGGGGGTGAACCTTCCAGAAGATACTTCTACTCAAACACTTGTAGATAATTTTGGACATAAGTATCTATCAGGAGTTGGAAAACGTTTGGAAAACATCGTGCGTGATAATATGGGTTGTAAGGTTCGTTCTATAGAGTTAAACGTAATGCAACGTTGTTCATCGCATCTGTGTTCAAAGACCGACATAGATGAAGCCGTCTTAATAGGTGAGATGGGTGTACAAGCCTCATTAAGGGGAGAGACTGGAAGAGTTGCAGTTTTTAAACGTGTTAGTGATATCCCATATTCGGTTAGAATAGAGACCGTCCCTGCACATGAAATCGCAAATAAAGAAAAGTTCTTTCCTAAAAAGTGGATTAATGAATACTCTAACGACGTTACCAAAGATGCCATAAAGTATTTCTTACCTTTGGTTCAAGGAGAAATCAACTTAAAGATGGAAAATGGTATTCCTAGGCACTTTAAAATCCAAGAGAGTATTCTAAGATAAAGATAACTATACGTTTAATTTGGGATAGTTTTTTTACTATCCCAAATTTATTAAATACGTTCTATTGTAGATAAATACTACATAGAATTTAGAAAAGTTAATAAAATCACTTGAATTAATGTCAGTTATGTGGTAAAATTAAAAAGCGGTCATAACACAGTCAAAGAAGAATAGATTGACCGTCTTAAACGATTAAAAAGGAGATTTCTAACATGGCTAATAAAATCAACGTTGCGATTATATTTGGTGGAAACTCTAGTGAACATGATGTTTCTTTAGTATCTGCATATAATGTAATTAAGAATATTCCCAAAGATAAGTATGATATCACCTGCGTAGGCATTACCAAGAATGGTACATGGCTTTATTATCCAGGTTCATATGAGGATATCCCTAATGGTGATTGGGAAAGTAATCCAGATTGTACTCATTGCGTACTATCGGTTGACCCTATACATAAGGGATTATTAATGTTAGATAATGGAAACTACTATCATAGAAAGATAGATGTAATCTTTCCAGTGTTGCATGGCAAAAATGGTGAAGATGGTACTATCCAAGGTATTTTTGAACTATCTAAGATACCTTATGTTGGTTGTGGAGTTTTAGCATCTGCTAGTTGCATGGATAAAGCTTTCACTCATATGATTTTAGAACAGAATGGTATCAAGACTGCAAAGTTTGAGACCATTTTATATAGTGACATCTTGAACCTTGATGAAGAGGTAAACAGAATTGAAAATAGTTTAGAGTATCCAATGTTTGTAAAACCTGCGAATGCTGGTTCATCTATAGGTATTAGCAAGGCACACAATAGAGGAGAATTAATAGATGCCATAAACTTGGCGTTTGCTCATGATACTAAAGTAGTCATAGAGGAGACCATCATAGGTAGGGAGACTGAGTTGGCAGTCTTTGGGTTTAACGATTTAATCGTTTCCATTCCTGGTGAGATTGAAACGGTATCAACGTATGATTTCTACGACTATAAGGCTAAGTATGAAGATAAGTCTACTATATTGCATATTCCAGCTGAATTTGATGAGACTACCATCAAAAGACTACAGGAAACGGCAAAGAAGGCTTACAAAGCTATGGGTTGTGAGAGTTTATCACGTTGTGACTTTTTCGTATTAGAGAATGGAGAAGTAATCTTAAATGAGATAAATACACTCCCTGGATTTACTCCTATAAGTATGTATCCTAAGTTAATGAATGAAATCGGTATAGATTATCCTACGTTACTTGACAATCTACTAACCGATGCTATAGAAAAACGTGGTTAATCTCAGTTAATACTTGATAAAGAAAGGTTTTTATTTAATGAATAACGATGCTATTGGAGTTTTTGATTCTGGTATGGGTGGTTTAACTACCGTCAAAGAGTTAAATGCTATACTCCCAAATGAGAATATTATATATTTTGGTGATACTGCTCGTATTCCATACGGTTCAAGAAGTAAGGAGACTATTCTAAAATACGCTAAACAAGATATAAACTTTTTAAAATCCCATAAGATTAAAATGATAATATCTGCGTGTGGAACGGTTAGTTCTACAGTGCTAAACAATCCTATTGAAGATGTAAACGTAGGCTTTATTGGAGTGGTAATCCCTGCCTGTAAGACTGCTTGTAAAATTACTAAAAATCGAAAGATTGGTGTAATTGGTACACCTGCAACTATCAAGAGTGAGAGTTATGTTACTACTATAAAATCTATGGATAGTTCTATGGAAGTACTTGGAGTGGCTTGTCCTATGTTCGTCCATTTAGTTGAAAATGGTTATACCGATAGAGACAACGTAGTTACTAAGATTATCGCTAAAGAGTATCTTGAACCTATCAAAAAGTTTGGTGCAGATACTCTAATATTAGGTTGTACACACTATCCTATTATTAAAGATATCATTTCTGACATTATGGGTGATGGAGTAACTTTGATATCATCAGGAGCAGAGGCTGGAAAGTATGCTAGGGAGTATCTAACGGAGAATAAGCTACTTACTGACCGTACCATCAAAGGTGAGAATACCTTTTATGTTAGTGATAGTATAGAACTATTTGAACAGAATGCTAAAAACTTCCTAGGCCATGAAGTCCATGGGAAAGTTTTTAAAGGTGACGTTCACCATTTGAAATAAAAATCAAAGTTTTGGTAGATACTTCTAGTATCTACCATATGAATTTAAAATATGGAGTTTTTTTAATTATGAGTATTCACGAAATGTTTAATAAAGATAGTTATATAGTCAATAATGCTGAAAAGATAAATCCTAGAGAAGAAAACGCTATGATAAAGTTAAAAACTAAGTATATATCCGTTCACGATAATGAAGATGATACTATAGACATCTTAACCAAGGGCGTATATAGGACTAGGGGAGGTCTAAAACAGATAATATATCAAGATACCGAAGCTACAGGTTTTGAAAACTGTGAAACTAAAATCACTATTAGAGATGATAAGTTTGTTACCATTCTAAGGCGTGGTGAAAACAACGGTTCAGACTTAATCATGCAGTGTGGAAAGAAGTTCTATAGCCAATATAGAACTCCTATGGGAAGTATCTGCTTAGGGGTTATGGCATCACAGATAGATAGCAATCTTGATAAGAACGGTGGTAAACTCCATATGAAGTATACCGTGGATATGAACGGTTCTTTAGTTTCAGAAAATGAAATCTATATTACCGTTTCGTTGACTGACTAATATTAATAAGGCTATCGATAAATTATAAAAGAAAGGTTGTTTTATATGGCTGATTTTATTAAAATCGCTTCCGAAGAATTAAAAAGTTTAATATTATGCTCATTGGGTAGGTTGGTTGCAAATGGTGATATCCCTGCAGAACCTCTACCACCTTTTAAGACTGAAATCCCTGCAGATAAATCTCATGGAGACTTTGCCGTAAACGTTGCCATGGTATCTGCAAAGGCTTTAAAGATGCCACCTCGTAAGATTGCTGAACTAATCTGTAGTCAACTAGAGTTGGAAGGTTCTTTTTTCAATCGCTTTGAGATTGCAGGTCCTGGATTTATCAACTTTTTTTTAAGTGAGAAATGGTTTTCAGCAGTAGTAGATAACGTCATCACTGAAAAAGAAAACTTCGGTAGAACCGATTTAGGTAAGGGCAAGAAAGTCTTAGTAGAGTTTGTATCTGCCAACCCTACTGGACCTATGCACATTGGAAATGCTCGTGGTGGTGCTATCGGTGATTGTTTGGCATCTGTGCTAGATTGGGCAGGTTATGACGTTCAAAGAGAGTTTTATATCAATGATGCAGGTAATCAAATAGAAAAGTTTGGTAATTCCCTTGAGATTAGATATCTACAACTTTTTGCACCACAACATCAAGATATTTTAAAATCTTTTGAGGAAAAGTATTCTACTGTTGAGGAGCTTTCTCAAGCTATCTATGATGTTGACGCTCCATTATTAAGTTTAGATGATACTCTATCTGAAGAAGAAAAAAGGAAAATCCATGAGGAAAAGGCAGTATTTCCAATGCCTGAAGACGTCTACAAAGGTGTAGATATTATAATCCATGCTAAGAACTTTGCTAACCTCTATGGTGATAAGTTCGTTAACGTGGATACTCAAACTAGAAAAAATGCTTTAGTTGAGTATGCTTTACCTTTAAATATCCAAGGTCTTGAACGTGATTTGAAAAAGTATCGTATTACTTATGATAACTGGTTTAAGGAAAGTACTCTCCATAATGATGGCAGTGTAGCTGAAGTTATCAAGAAGTTAAAAGATTTAGGCTATACCTATGAATTAGATGGTGCTACTTGGTTTAAGGCATCTGAATTTGGTGCTGAAAAAGATTTTGTAATAGTGAGGGCAAACGGTATACCTACCTATGTAGTTCCAGATATTGCGTATCACTATAACAAGCTAGTAACACGTGGTTTTGATAAGGCTATCGATGTCTTAGGTGCAGACCATCACGGATACGTACCACGTTTAAAATCAGCTTTAAAAGCACTTGGTGTAAACACTGATAATCTTGATGCAGTAATTATGCAGATGGTTAGGTTAGTTAGAAACGGTGAGACTGTAAAACTTTCTAAGCGTTCAGGAAAAGCTATCACGTTGGTTACACTATTAGATGAAATCCCAATAGACTCTGCTAGATTTTTCTTTAATCTAAGGGAAGCAAACTCTCACTTTGAGTTCGATTTGGATTTAGCTATCGAACAAAGTTCACAAAATCCAGTATTCTATGTGCAGTATGCACACGCTAGAATTTGTAGTATTTTAGCCAACGTTGGTGATATTGACATCTCTAAACCTAACTTAGATTTATTATCACAACCTCAAGAAAGGGAACTTATTAGATATATTTCATCTTTCCCTAATGAGATAGATATGTCTGCTATACACTATGACCCTGCTAGAATTACCAAGTATACTATCGATTTAGCCACTAAGTTTCACAAATTCTATGATGCTTGTTCAGTTAAGAATGCCCCAACTCAAGATTTAATGGTCGCTAGATTAGTACTCTGTAAAGCAGTATCACAGGTTATAGAGAATGCCCTAGGTATGTTAAAGGTCACTTGTCCTGACAAGATGTAAGATATGGTTAAACTTGTACGGAATACTATTTCATAGTGTTCCGTATTTGATATCTAACAAAAAATAAAATTATTAGTTAAAAAAAACAAAAACTTAGATAGCCAAGGGAAAAATCTATTGACAAGCTAAAAAAAATGTTTTATAATATCATTGTGGGGAATACTATAACTATATGAGTATTTCCAAAAAAATAAATCTTGAAAGGGGCATTTTAAAATGTCATTAACTAATAACAAGAATGTTTTAAATTGGGTTGATGAAATGGTTGCTCTTACTACTCCAGATAAGGTAGTCTGGATTGATGGTAGCCAAGAACAACTTGATGAGTTAAAGGCTGAAGCTATCGCTACTGGCGAAATGATTGAACTTAATCAAGAAAAATTACCTGGTTGTCTATATCATAGAACTAAGCCAAACGATGTAGCTAGAGTTGAAGACAGAACTTTTATCTGTACTAAGACTAAAGAAGCTGCAGGTCCTATCAATAACTGGATGGACCCACAAGAGATGAAAGCAAAGTTAATCCCAATGTATACTGGTGTTATGAAGGGTAGAACTATGTATGTTATCCCATATTCTATGGGACCTATCGGTTCACCATTAGCTAAGGTTGGCGTAGAGGTTACAGACTCCATCTATGTAGTATTAAACATGAACATCATGACTAGAATGGGTAAACAGGCTTTTGAAAACCTTGGTGAAACTTCTGACGATTTCGTAAGAGGTCTACACTCTAAGGCAGACGTTGACCCTGAAGGTAGATATATTGTTCAATTCCCTGAAGAAAATACTATTTGGTCTATCAACTCTGCATATGGTGGAAACGTTCTTTTAGGTAAAAAGTGTTTTGCTTTAAGAATTGCATCATTCCAAGGTAAGAACGAAGGCTGGATGGCTGAACATATGCTAATCTTAGGCGTTCAAAAACCTGATGGCGAAACTAAGTATATTACAGCTGCGTTCCCATCTGCTTGTGGTAAGACTAACCTAGCAATGTTAATCCCACCAGAGGGCTACAAGAAGGCTGGTTACAAGGTATTCACAGTAGGTGATGATATCGCTTGGATGAAACCAGGTGAAGATGGCAGACTATACGCTATCAATCCAGAAAATGGTTTCTTTGGTGTTGCTCCTGGTACTAATGAGAAGTCTAACTATAACGCATTAGCATCTACTAAGAAGAACACTATCTTTACTAACGTTGCTATCAATAATGATGATATGACTGTTTGGTGGGAAAAGTTCGACAAGAACCCTCCTGTAAACGCTACTGAATGGAAGGGCGAAAAGGTTAATGGCCCTGAATTTGTTGCTCAAATCGATGAAAAGACTGGCAAGAATAAGACTTTAGCTCACCCTAATTCAAGATTTACAGCTCCAGCTGAAAACTGTCCATGTATCTCACCTGAATTTAACAATCCAAAGGGTGTACCAGTATCTGCAATCATCTTTGGTGGTAGACGTGCATCTACAACACCATTAGTATATCAATCATTCGATTGGGTACACGGCACATATATGGGTTCTGCAGTATCATCTGAGACTACTGCTGCCGCAACTGGTGCTGTTGGCGTACTACGTCATGACCCTATGGCTATGAAGCCATTTATCGGTTACAACGTTGGTGATTATTGGGCTCACTGGTTAGAAATGGGCGAAATCCTAGGCGATAAAGCTCCTAAGATTTTCAATGTAAACTGGTTCAAGCAAGATGAAAACGGTAACTTCATGTGGCCTGGTTTCGGTGACAATATGAGAGTTCTAGACTGGATTATCAAGAGATGTGAAGGTGAAGTTGATGCTGTAGAAACTCCTATCGGTTACCTACCTAAGAAGGAAGACCTAAATCTTGAAGGTATTGAAGATGAAGTTACTCCAGAAATCCTTGACAAGCTACTTGAAGTTGATAAGGAACTTTGGAAGAAAGAAATCGCCGAAATGCGTAGATACTATGATGAAGATATCAAGGCTAAGGGTGGAAACATTCCTCAAGCTCTATATGACCAACTAGATAAGATTGAAGCTAACTTAAACAAGTAATCATATCTTATTAATAGATTAGGCACATCAGTTTAGATGTGCCTTTTTTATCTTAAAATATTATTGTAGATTGAATATTTTTGAAAACATATCCAATAATAACCATCGAGGTGATTAAAATGAAAGTTAAACTTTTAGAAGTTTCAATGGTGGTTAGTATCATAATATCATTGATGGTATCATGTTTGATAAATATAAAATCTACTTATGATGGTTTACAAGATAACGTTTTACGTATGCACATCTTAGCCAATTCCGACAGCGAAGAAGACCAAGAGCTAAAGTTAAAAGTCCGTGATGCTTTGCTTGAAAATACTGAACTTATCTTTGGCGATTGCTCAAACATAGATGAAGCTGAAAGTTACGTATCACAAAAGATGGATTTAATACAATCCATTGCAAACCAAGTCATAGAGGATAATGGATATTCATATCCAGTAAAGGTTGAATTGGTCAATATGCAGTTTGATGACCGTATCTATAACGATATTACTATGCCATCAGGATTGTATGATGCTATCAGGATTACCATAGGTGAGGCACAAGGTAAAAATTGGTGGTGTGTGATGTATCCACCTATGTGTGTGAACGCTGTCACCCTTGGCGATAGCTCCCCTTATTTTGATAACAGTACTATGGATATGCTAAAAAATCATAATAAGTACAAGATAAAGTTAAAGCTATTAGAATGGTTAGAAGAAAAATTTTAGATTGGAAATAGAGAAACTCAAGAAGTCCCCTCACTTCTTGAGTTATTTATATAATCATGAAGAAATAAAATCTTATAGATAAAAAAATAAACCTCATCTATTGATACTATTATACATAATTTTTTTTGGAAAGTCAATACCAAATTGGTAAATATGTATATAATCACAAAATGTTTTTGATGTTTTTATGGAATTTTCACAAATAAAATATATTAGATATCAATGATATTCACCAATAATATTGTATAAAATTATATAAAACGTTTAAGTATCAATAAAAAATATCGGAACGATTTTTTATAGTTCCGATATTCTTACCATTGGATATTAATTTTTAGTTATCTATAAATTTGGATAACCTATTTCTAACCATAGTTTCACCCATAGCTTGACTAATCTCATATATGTCAGGAGAGTTCTGTCTACCAGTGAGGGCAACTCTAATAACGTTAGATACGTCTACGATACTTCCCTTATAAAGTTCAGGATTTTTCTTATACTTTTTAGGTTGTAAAGCATAGTTCAACTCTTCAGCGATAGCACGAACTTTATTGAACCATTCTTCTTGGGTATCGTTGAAGTTTAAGGTTGCAAGATACTTAGTTAAGATGATATCTTTGTCCGAACCTTGAGCATTTACTGGAAAGTCATCTTCCATAGAGAAGGTATCATCAAAGTAGAAAGATAGGAACTTACTAGCCTGTTTCCAATTTTCGATATCTTTTCTAGGTTTGTTACCACTTCTACCAATATCTATGACCTTTTTAGAGTATTCCTCATTAGAAGTAAAGGCTTTATAGAAAGTTTCATCATAGGTTTTAGACCATTCTTTAATACCATTATAGATGTAATTTGCAGATAGTCTTGAAATTACCTCTTTACTGACGTCGTTAAACTTTGGGATATCTAACAATGCCCCAGAGTTACTCATCTTATTTAATGAGAATGGAAATTCTAAATAAGATTTATCAGGATTAGCATTGAACCATTCTTCAAAGTTAGAGTTTAATACCGTCAAAAGGTATACCCAAACTGCCTCAGGTATATATCCCTCAGATACGTAGTAGGCTAAGGCAAGTTCAGGGTCTTTACGTTTGGATAGTTTTCTCTTTTTACCAGTTTCTTCATCAATCTTCATAAGTTGTGGAGTATGACAGTATAGAGGTCTATCCCAACCGAGAGTATCGAAAAGTTGCACATGGATAGGTAAAGTAGCTAACCATTCTTCACCACGGATAACGTGAGTAGTCCTCATGAGGTGGTCATCTACCACATGGGCAAAGTGATAGGTTGGAATACCATCGGATTTTAATAGTACGAAATCTTGATAGTTTTCTTGAACTTTAAGTTCACCTCTAATGCCATCTTGTACGGATACATAGTTGTTAATATCGCCAGTAGACCTAAAACGCAATACGTAAGGTTCACCATTGGATAACTTTTCCTTGATATCTTCAATAGGTCTGTCACGCCAAATGGCATATTTTCCATAGTAACCGAAATTATCTTTTGAGTTTTCTTGTTCTTCGTGCATCTTAGATAGTTCGTCTTCTGTACAGAAACATGGATATGCAAAACCCATCTGTACTAACTTTTTAGCGAAAGTTTGATAGATTTCTTTTCTATTGCTCTGTTTGTAAGGTGCATATATGCCTTTGTCTTCAGTAAGAGTAACACCTTCATCAAAGTTAATTCCGAAGTAGTTCATGGACTTTATGATGGTTTCTACTGCACCTTCAACTTCTCTTTTACTGTCGGTATCCTCTATTCTAAGGAATATTACGCCATTACTTTGATGTGCCAACCTTTCACCTATGATGGCATTATACAAGTTTCCAAGATGTACAAATCCCGTAGGACTAGGACCTATACGAGTTACACAAGCTCCATCAGGCACATTCCTTTTTGGATAGAGTTCCTCAAAATATTCAGGAGTTTTATCTATATTAGGAAATAGCAACTCCGTCAATTCGTTATAGTTCATGATTTTAAAAAATCCTTTCATTTTATATTAGTCACTTATATAATTATATCCGTAGATTTGAAAAAAGTCAATACAATATTGACTTTAAAATACTTGTATGATATAATATTACTAATAAATTTTAGGAGGAAATTTTTATGAAAAAAGTTTTATCATGGGTTATGATGTTATCTATAATTAGTTGTATTGCACCTAATATAATTAATGCAGAAACTATCGGAACATCATCTAGTGATATTATTTTATATGGTGATGTAAACTTAGATGGCTTTATAAATGATGATGATTTATCCCTAATGAAAAATTATCTAATAGATAAAGTTGACCTTGACGAAGTTCAAGAAAAAAATGCTGATATTTATCAAAGTGATAATTATACTAACATTACTCTTGAAGATTATGTTATGTTAAAACAATATCTAAATAGTGAAATTGAGTATAAACATCTTGGGCAAAAACTTAATTCTAATGAATTGGATATTAAGTACGTTCCTGATATAAACATCAATGATGGTACTTGCTCTATTAATATTAGTTTAGAAAATGCTACTGAAGATACTTATTTTTCAAGTGCTATGGCAAAGTTTTATTACGATAATATCAAATTTGTTGATTATAAATGTGACGAGAATATTCAAGTTGATTGTTATTTAGATGGCAACGGAACTGGATATATCTTTATTGACAATAATGGAACTATGGATACTTCTATAAATATAACTCTAAATTTTAAATTAGATTTTTTGGGTGGCAATTGCTATTTTGATATTAATAATTTTAATTATGTTAGAAGTAATGAATCAAATCTATGTATGGATACTTTTTCTTCTGGAAATATATGTTTTAAAGTAAATGTACCAAAGGTATCTCTTATGATGATGTTAAAACGTTATATGTTAGGTTTAACTGAGGAAGATTATATTCAATGTGTGGATTTTAATAATGATGGTAAAGACAATATCTTAGATTTAACTTTTTTAAAAAATAATTTCCTATATAGTGAATAGCATAAAATCGGGAGTGATAGAAAATCATTCCCGATAGTATTTTATTTATTAGTTATTATCTTCAAGACCTTTTAATTAAGGTACTAATCTCTTCGTTGTGATTTTAAATCATTAGATAAAAAATTAATCGTATTGATTTCCTTTACCATTGAAAATTTTTTCTAAAAGTATGGTATAATGGTTTAAACCGATAATCGAAGGAAGTGAAATTCATGGACGAATGTACTAAAAACAGGCAATTATTAGCGAATGAATTTAAAAAATGTCAAAATTTGATAGTTGCTATCGGTGATGAAACTCGGCAAAGTATCATTATCACGCTACTAGAAAATGATACCATTGGTATGCGTGTTGGAGAAATCACAGAAAGGACACACTTGTCAAGACCTGCAGTGTCACACCATTTAAAAATTTTAAAAGATGCTAAGATAGTATCAATGAGAAGAAAAGGTACTAAAAACTATTACTATATGGATATAGATAAATCTAAATGGGGTAGTTTAGTTACCTTGATAAATCACATTAATGATATTATTGAAAAAGCATCTAAAGAAAGATATCCAAATAACTATTTGGGTGAAGAAGAATAATCTTTTAAGGAGCGTTTGTTATGAACATTTTGGAAGCTATTGAAAATCGTCATTCAGTAAGAAGTTATCTTGATAAGCCCATAGAAAACGACATAATAGAACAGTTACATAAAGAAGTTAAAAGGTGTAATCAAGAAAGTGGATTGAATATCCAACTATTAACTAATGAGCCTAATGCTTTTAGTGGATTTATGGCTCATTATGGAAAGTTCAATAATGTTAAAAACTATATTGCATTGGTTGGAAGTAAATCTCAAACCCTTGAAGAAAAGATTGGTTACTATGGTGAAAGATTAGTTTTAAAATCACAAACTTTGGGATTGAACTCCTGTTGGGTAGCATTAACCTTTAATAAAGGAAAATGTAAAGCAAAAATCAATAATAATGAACATCTTGTATGTGTCATAGCCTTAGGATATGGTGCAACTCAAGGGATAGCACATAATAGTAAGCCTATAGAGAGTTTGTATCAAGCTAGTGATATAGTTCCTGATTGGTTTAAAAGTGGCATGAAATCTGTAGCGTTAGCACCAACGGCTATGAACCAACAGAAGTTTCTATTTACTTTAAATAGTGATGGGACAGTATCAGCAAAATCTATTGGTGGATTTTATTCTAAAGTAGATTTAGGTATAGTCAAATATCACTTTGAGATTGGTGCTGAAATAGATAACTTTAAATGGAAATAATATGAATAGTCTTTTTAATATTAAGGCTATTTTTCTTAAAAACAATAGTAAAAACGCCTTCATCTTAACTAAGATTTTCCTTGAAATAAGAAGCATTTTGTGGTATAATAAATTTAATGATATTAAAAAAATCGAGGTGTTTAATATGTTTAAGAGGTTAATATCCACAACGTTGATAGCTAGTATTATATTATCTACTCAAAGTATGATTATGAATACTCAAGAAGTAAACGCCATCACACAGGATACTATTAAGATAATGTCCGTTGGAGATAGTATTACAGATGGTTACTGGGAACAGGGTGGATATAGAAAGTATATGTATCACTCATTGGAAGAGAACGGCATCACTAACATAGATATGGTAGGTGCTAAGGGTATGAATGAAGAAAGTTACTCTGATGGTGAGGTATCTTTTACCTATGATGGCAACTATTCAGGATATAGTGGTTATGCTATCCAATATATTGAGGGTACAGAAACTCGTCAAGGTATCTTAGAGACTATGCAATCCGAAACTTATGGAGATAATGGAAATCAAAACATGATGGACGCTTATCAACCTGACATAGTGCTATTGCAAATCGGCACTAACGATATTCTCAGTGCTTACAATGACGGTATTACAGATAGGTTAGAAAATCTATGTAATTACATTCTAAGCTATCTTAACGAAGATGATACTCTATTCGTTAGTACTATTCCAGATATCGATGTGGAAGAAGTCTATACTTGGCTTTGGGCTTATGGTTCAGATGGTTACTATACCTTATCACATGAGGAGTTCGCTGAGAAAGTTCAAAATTACATAGATGTCTATAACACTTCTATCAAGGATATGGTTGAAAGAAAACAATCGGAGGGTGTTAGCAACATAAAGTTTGCAGATATTAACAGTGTAGTGGACTATCAAACAGACCTATATGATGGTGTACACCCTAATGAACAAGGTTATCAAAAGATGGGCGAGTATTGGAGTAGTGTTTTAGTAGAATATCTAAACGGTGAAAGCGTTGAACCTCCTGTAACTACTACCAGTGAAACTATCACGACTACGGAGGTTACCACTATTACAGATATAACCGACATTACAACGATTGAAACTACTACAGAACAGACTGATATCAAGACTGAAACCACTATCATGACTACAGAACCACCTATTATAGAGTTCTTAAAAGGGGATATCAATGCAGATGGTTTAGTATCTTATATGGATTTATTACTCCTAAAAAGAAGAATTTTAACTAATCTTATAGATTGGGTAGTTTTATATGATATAAACGATGATGGAAAAGTAAATACTCTTGACGTAGTGGATTTAAAATCTATATTATTTAACTATGATAATTAACGTTTAAAAATTAGGATAGTTTTTTACTATCCTAATTTTTTCAAATAATGTATGGTATAGTAGTTGACTGTTAATCTAAAATATGTTATAATTAAATCAATATGTTTAAAAATTGTTAGTAGGTGATATTTTAAATGACTGTCTATATTATTGCTGAGTTGATTGTATTTGCTTTAGCATATCCATTTTGTATATACAAGCCAAATAAGATTAAGAATACATCTTATGTAGTTATAGTATTTCTTTATCTGTTTGGATTGTCTTGTTTTAGGTATGGTATCGGAAATGACTATTATTCTTATATAAACATCTTTCGTAGAGCTGAATACATAACTTGGAAAGAATGTCTCTCTGATAAGATAGAAGCAGGATATATGTTACTTTGTAAGGTAGTATCGTTGATAACTTCAGATACCTTTGTTATGCATGGAATTATGTCTTTTTTGATTTTAGCTCCTACAGCTTATATAATAGCTAAGTATAGTAAGAATGTATGGTTATCGTGTCATTTGTATCTGTGTTTAACGTTTTACTATTCATCTATGAACTTTATACGCCAAACCATGGCAGCGACCATGTTATTTATGGCTTACAGATTTTTTATAGAAAAAAAGACTATCCCATTTATGATAGTTATACTTTTAGCATCGACTATACATGGTTCTGTACTGTTAATGATACCTCTATATCTTGTGATTGCTTATGTAAAGCCTACTACCAAAGTTTTAGGTGTTGGAATGGTATCATTGATATTACTATATTTAAGTTCTAATTTTATCTTAGAGAAGATTGCCATACTAATACCGAGGTATGCTTCATATCTTAATACTAAGTACATTCAACACGGTTTAGGACAACAATATTTGATAGTCCCTGCATTGTATATGATTTTAATGTTATACGCATATTACGAAACGGGATATGATAAAGAAAAACATAGTTATATCTTTGTAAACACTTCCGTTTTGACTTTCGGGATTTGGTTCTTTATTACCAAACACTTCATACTTGAAAGATTTTCAATATTTGTATACATATTTGTCATGTTGGCAATTCCTGACGTTATGGAATATCTAAAAGGATACTTTATCAAAGAGGGCAACGAAAAGAAAGGTAGAGTTAAGTACTGTATCATAATGATGTTGGTAATCTTAGTAGCCTTTGGTTATAATATCTACGGTATGGTTAGTGGATTTCATGGTACTTTTCCATATCAAACCTATAACGACTACATGGAAATCTATAATAAATAATGATAACCTCGCTATTAGCGAGGTTTTTATTATTTAATATCTTAATCATTTTGATTGTTACTATCTACGGTTACTGGGAAGGTCTTACCATCGGATTGGTTACCAACTTTTGCACCTAGGAAACCTGAAAGGACTGCATTTAAATCCACGCCAGTGCTTTCTTTTAGACCATCGGTAACTTGGTTGATAGTCTGCATAACGTCTTTAGTAAGTTTTACACTGTTACCATCGCCATACATGGTAATCTTATCCACACGTGATAGAGGTTCAGTAGCATTTTTGACGACTTCTGGAAGTGCTTTAAAGTACATTTCTAAGACTGCTGCCTCGTTCATCTTCTGCATTGCGATAGCCTTCTTTTCGATACCCTCAGCTTCTGCAAGAGCTTTAGCCTTAATAGCTTCGGCTTCTGCTAAGCCCTTAGCTCTAATACCTTCAGCTTCAGCCTCATACTTAGCCTTGATACCAAGTGCTTCTTGTTCTTTAACATACTTGTCAGCTTCTGCTTTAGCCTTTTGAGCCTCTGCCTGTTGTTGTTCTTCGTACTTTTCAGCCTCAGCGATACGTTGTCTTTGATATAGTTCTGCATCTGCTTTTTGTTGTGATGCAAACTTTTCAGCTTCAGATTTTTTCTTAACTTCAGCATCGAGTTTTTGTGCAGTGATTTCTACTTCTTGTTGCTTAATTAATACTTCTTTCTGTTGCTTAACTATGTTAGCCTCAGCTGTAGTAGCCTCAATAGTTTTACGTTGTTCTTCTTGTTGAATTTTATAAGCTGCATCAGCTTCAGCTTTTTTAATATCAGATTCCTTTTTCAACTCAGCCTGTTTAATAGCCAACTGATTTTTTTGCACAGCTATCTCTCTATCGGATTCCACTTGAGCATCGTTAGCTTCTTTGGCAGCACGGGCTTTAGCTACTTGGATATCTCTTTCACTTTCAGCACGACTAATAGCAGCGTTCTTTTGTATTCTAACAACATTGTCAATACCAAGGTTGTCTATAACACCATTATCATCACTGAAAGTTTGGACGTTAAAAGATACTATTTCTAAGCCCATAGCTTTTAAGTCAGGGGCAGCATCGTCCATGACTAAGTGAGAGAATTTCTGTCTATCGGATACCATCTCTTCAAGTTTCATCATACCGATAATCTCACGGATATTACCTTCAAGGACGTTTCTAGCGATATCAGCTATGTATCCAGTATCTTTATTTAGAAAATTTTGTGCTGCAAGGCTAATATTATTGATGTCTAGTGTACCATTATCTTGTTTTGTGATGACCTTAACATTTACATTAGAATCCACATGAATGTTTATATAGTCAGCAGTAGGAACGGCATCTTTAGTTTTGACGTCTATTTGGATAAGACTAACTTTTAATTCATCTTTACGTTCAAAGAATGGAATTTTAAAACCTGCTTTACCTAATAATATCTTAGGTTCTTTTCTTGAACCTGAGATTATGTAAGCTGTATCTGGTGGAGCTTTAACGTAGCTTAGACTAATCAATACTATCAATAATACCACTAATACGATTATTATACCACCAATAATTAACCATTTTGACATATGTATATCCCCCTAATATATAATATGTCAATTATACACTATTTGACCGATTATGTCAAGTATTCTAATAATTTCCATATGATTGTTATACCATTTCACCATAAGTTAATATTCTTGAAAATCCAATTAATTGAAGCTAAACATAATCTTAGTATATATGGTATTTTTTGTGCAGATATGTTATATTTTGGTTGATTATGGGAGTATAAAATGTATCTATTTGATAAGGAGTGGACATTTAATGGATTTTTTGATATAATAAAAAAAAGATATAAGGAGC
>JBJFHM010000020.1:0-11141 GCA_051893615.1 Oscillospiraceae bacterium | reverse complement strand
ATCTTTTCATCGTTGACCTTTTCAGGTGCGACCATAACACGAACTTCTCTACCAGCTTGGATAGCGTAACACTTATCGACTCCATCATAAGAAGAACAGATTTCCTCAATCTTTTCAATACGCTTGATGTAGTTTTCATAGTTTTCACTTCTAGCACCAGGACGTGCAGCAGATATAGCGTCGGCAGCCTGTACGATACAAGCTATTACCGTCTTAGGTTCTACGTCATTGTGATGAGCTTCTATAGCGTGGATAACCTCAGGACTTTCCTTATACTTTTTACAAACGTCAACACCGATTTGTACGTGAGAACCCTCAATTTCGGAAGTTAAAGCCTTTCCAATATCATGAAGAAGTCCAGCTCTACGAGCTAGGTTGGCATCTACGCCAAGTTCGGACGCTAAAATTCCTGAAAGTTGAGCGACCTCTATAGAATGACTTAACACATTTTGTCTGTAACTAGTACGATATTTTAACCTACCTATTAGTTTAATCAATTCATGATGAAGTCCGTGAATGTTAGTCTCAAGGACTGCACGTTCACCTTCTTGTTTGATTTTGTGTTCTACTTCTCTACGAGCTTTGTCGACCATTTCCTCAATTCTAGTAGGGTGAATTCTACCATCAGAGATGAGCTTTTCTAAAGCTATACGAGCCACTTCACGTCTAACTTGGTCGAAACATGATAGAGTAATGGCTTCTGGAGTATCATCTATGATTAAATCTACGCCTGTCAAAGTTTCTAAAGTACGGATATTTCTTCCCTCACGTCCGATAATTCTACCTTTGATTTCATCGTTAGGCAAAGCCACTATCGATACTGCAGATTCTGAGACTTGGTCAGCAGAACATCTAGCGATAGCCATAGATATGTAGTTTCTAGCTTTTTCCTCGCACTCATCTTTTATTTGCTGTTCATAGGAAGCGACTTTTAATGCCTTTTCGTGGATAAGTTCATTTTCTAAGCTATTTAAGATAACGTCTCTAGCTTGTTCTCTAGTCATCTCAGAGATTTTTTCTAAAGTTTCCATCTGTTTAGACTTAATCTGTTCAGCTTGGTTCAGCTTATCCTCAGCAGATTTAATCTTATTGTTAAGAATTTCGTCCTTTTTTTCAAGAGTTTCGGTCTTTCTATCAAGATTGTCTTCTTTCTGTTGGATTCTTCTTTCTTGACGAGAGATTTCATTCTTTCTGTCCTTTATTTCCTTTTCGGCATCGGAGCGAAGTTTGTGAATTTCATCTTTAGCTTCGACTAGTTTAGCCTTTTTTTGATTTTCAGCATCTACTTTGGCATCTTCTAAGAACTTTTCAGCTTCTTTGACGGTTTTTTTAGCATCTTGGACTATACGTTCAGCCTCTTTTTCGGCAGAACCCATGATACTTTCAGCTTGATTTTTTCTATAGTCAATGCCCTTTTGAAAAGACTTCTTATCAACGATAAAAGCACTTACTCCAGCACCTATCAATAATGACACTAGACATAAAATAAATACAACAAAGTTTGGCAAATAATTTCCTCCTTTCATGGAAATCAAAAATATATGATATTTTATTTAGTTTGTATGCAATCTAAAAAAATGCAACATTATTATTATATACCTTTTTTGGATAAAAGTCAATGAAAATTATGTTGATATTATCACCTTAACGATATTTTTTATTATGGAATTTTTCAACATTCTAATATAGAAGATAGTCTTCTAAAAATACATGGTATATTTTGTTATGTGGTTTAATCGTCAAAAATATATATAAATGTTGAATTTTTTTTAGATAGTTTTGACACCAAAAAGATTTGTGCATTTTGCCTATGTATTTTGAATTTTTCATCAAAAATTATAGAAATAATTTCTATTTTGTGGAAAATAGTTAGTTGATATTCGTATAAACATCAAAAAAATTCCATATTTTTATTTTGATTTAGTATATATCTACAGTAAATGCACATAACATCATGGACTTTTATTAAAAAATTCTCAGATAATTGGAAATTTTCACATTGGATTTTTTTCGGCAAGTTGACGAGAAAATTATAATCGAAATCGTTTAAAATAACTTTTTCGTAGAACTTCATTTTTTATATTGACTTTTTTCCAAATTACTGTTATAATACAATCATAGAAAACGACAAGAGAACACAACATATTAAAATACTAAAAGTTCTACATAGTCGTGGATATTCCTTGTGCGTTGAGGAATATCAAAAAATATTAAAATTTTATTAGGAGGTCTTTTTATGAAAAAGAAAGTTAAAGGCTTTACGCTCGTTGAACTTATCGTAGTTATAGCAATCATCGGCGTACTTGCTGCAATTCTAGTACCTAACATGATGGGTTACATTTCTAAGTCTAAGTTATCTTCAGCTAATACAGCTGCTAAGAACGTTCAGACTGCAGTAGTTACTTGGAAGGCTGACCAAGAGTCTATGGGTAAGACTTCAACAGTTAGTATGTCTGGTACTGGTCCTTTAGATATTAGTGGTGCATCTGCTGCTTCAGGTATAGATGGTGCTATCTATAACGCTTTAGCAGGTAACTCAAACCCTGGTTTCTGCTATTATGGTGAAAATGGTACTGGTGCAAGTGCTGTAGTTTGGTCTCAATGGTGTGATACTGCAAGTGGTTCTGTATGGGGTCAATATCCAAACGCTTGTGCTGATTATACTGCATTTAAAGCTACTAGTGCAACTTTCGGTGCATATAATGGTGGTACTTGGTAAAAAGTAGTTTGAACAGGTTTTAAACTTAATAATCATATAATTGAATATTAAATAGTTTGCACCCCGTTAGGCTTTGGCTTGACGGGGTTTTTAATGTGATATCCTTACCTAATTAACAAAAAATTTCTTTTTGCTATTGCAATAATATCTAGTTTGTGATATAATTAAACTCGTAAACCTATCATATTATAGCAGACTTTAATATATATTATAAGGAGTTGAATTTTTATGAGCGTAGTAGAAATAGTATGTGGTGTAATATTAATTATAGCTTGTATAACTATAATAATACTATGTCTAATGCAAGATACTAAATCTCAAGATGGTATGACTAGTGCCATTACTGGAGGAAATAACTCCTCTTTCTATCAACAGAATACTGGTAAGACTAAGGAAGCCATCTTAGCAAAAGCGACTAAGTATTGTGCTATAATTTTCTTTGTAGTGACATTTTTAGCTACATTATTACCAAGCCTTTTAGGATAATCTATGGTAATGAAAGTTGAACCATCAATTAAGATGGTTTAATAAACATATAAATTTAATATATTTTTTAAGATACTATCACAGATAGTTATCTAATGGAGGTTTTTTTACTATGAGTAGAGTATATAACTTTAGTGCCGGTCCTGCAACACTCCCTGAAGAAGTGCTACAAAAGGCAGCAGACCAAATGCTTGAGTATGGTGAAACTGGTCAATCTGTAATGGAAATGTCTCACCGTTCTAAGGAGTATAAGGCTATCATCGATGAAACAGAGGCACGTCTAAGAAAGATTATGAACATTCCTGACAATTATAAGGTTCTATTCTTACAAGGTGGTGCTTCCTCTCAATTCGCTATGATACCTCTAAACCTTATGAACAAGACTGGCAAGGCAGATTTCGTCCTAACAGGTCAATGGGCTACTAAGGCTTATCAAGAGGCAGTAAAACTCTGTGGCGAGGAAAACTGTAACGTAGTAGCATCTTCTAAGGATAAGACTTTCTCCTACATTCCACAACTAGATGAGAGCAAGTTTAATCCAACTGCTGACTATTTCCATATCTGTCAAAACAACACTATCTATGGAACTAAATGGTCAAAGTTGCCTAATACCGGTAACGTTCCACTAGTAGCAGACTTATCCTCTTGTATACTATCCGAGCCTGTAGACGTTTCCAAATATGGTATGATTTATGCAGGTGCTCAAAAGAATATGGGTCCTGCTGGTTTAACCGTAGTCATCATTAGAGAGGATTTAATAGGTAACGCTAAAGAAGGTACTCCAACTATGTTTGATTACTCTATCCATGCAAAGAATGGTTCTATGTATAATACACCACCTACATACGGTATATACATCTTAGATTTAGTCCTTGAGTGGGTTGAAAATAAAGGTGGTCTTGAGGCTATGAAAGAAATCAATGAAAAGAAAGCTAAGCTCCTATATGATTTCCTAGATAGTTCTGAAATGTTCAAAGCTACTGTACAAAATCCAGATGACCGTTCTTTAATGAACGTTCCTTTCATCACTGGCAACGATGAACTAGATGCTAAGTTCGTATCTGAAGCTAAAGCTAATGGATTTATCAACATTAAGGGTCACAGAAGTGTTGGTGGTATGAGAGCATCTATCTATAATGCTATGCCAATCGAGGGCGTAGAAAAGTTAGTCGAATTTATGGCTAAGTTCGAGGCTGAAAATAAGTAATCTATAGATTGTTTAATATCTTTTATGAGTGGGGAACGGTTGTTAGCCGTTTCGCATAGTATAGATTAATCATACTTTGCGAAACGCCTCTTTAGGCGTTCCCTATATCATATATTTTTGGAGGTAATTTTGAAATGTATAACGTTTTAACTTTAAATAAGATAGCTACTTGTGGTACTAGTATATTCGATAGTTCTAAATATACCGTATCTGATAACGTTGAAAATCCTGACGCTATTCTAGTACGTTCTGCTAAAATGCACGATATGGATTTTAATTCTAATCTATTAGCCATAGGTCGTGCAGGTGCAGGTACTAACAACATTCCAGTGGATAAGTGTGCTGAAATGGGTATCTGTGTATTTAATACTCCTGGAGCAAACGCTAACGCAGTTAAGGAACTTGTCATTGCTGGATTGTTACTATCTTCAAGAAGAGTAACCGAAGCTATCGACTGGGCTAAGGACTTGAAAGGTACTGAAGATGTTGCTAAACAAGTAGAAAAAGGAAAGTCACAGTTTGTAGGACCAGAAATCAGTGGTAAGACTTTAGGTATCATAGGTTTAGGTGCTATCGGTAGATTGGTAGCTAACGCTGTGATTGGTCTAGGTATGAAAGTTATAGGTGTTGACCCATTCTTAACTGAGCAAGGTAAATCACAACTTAACGCAAGTGTTAAGATAGTCAATACTAAAGATGAAGTATACAAGGAAGCAGACTATATAACTATTCATGTGCCTTGCAACGCAGATACTAAAGGCTTTATCAATGCAGAAAGTATCGCCAAGATGAAAGACGGTGTTAGAATTTTAAACTTCGCTCGTGGCGAACTAGTGAACGATGTTGATATTAAATCAGCTTTAGAAAGTGGTAAGGTTGCTAAGTATATCACGGATTTCCCTAATGAGAATACTGTCGGTGTCGAAAATATAGTGGCTATTCCACACCTTGGAGCATCTACCCCTGAAAGTGAAGATAACTGTGCCGTTATGGTTGCTAATCAAGTGATTGAGTATATTGAAAAGGGAAACATTATCAACAGTGTGAACCTACCAAACGCTACTTTAGATGCCGTAGGTACTAAGGTTTGTATCATTCACAAGAATATCCCTGATATCGTTGCTAAGATTACTTCTGCTATGGGACACAAGGGTTTAAATATTGAAAATATGGTAAATAAATCAAAGGGCGATTTCGCTTATACTATACTAGATATCGATGGTGAAGTATCTAATGAGTTGGTTGAAGAGATTCAAGCACATGATGATATCATTAGAGTTAGAGTTATCAACAAGTAGTAAGATAAAAAGTTTACATCTTAATGGAACGCCTTTAACGGCGTTCCATTATGGTATCACATAAAAGCAAAAGGGAGGCATTCTTAATGGAAGATAAACACAAAAAGAGTAAAATATCACTTTCTAAACCTGAAGATATTCCACAACCTAAAGATAGTCACGAATATGACAGTTATATAGACACTACACCATATCAACAAGATAGACAACCAGTAACACCACAGTATCAAAATCAGCAATACTCCCAACCACAACAGACGGATTATCAAGAAGATAATGCTAGACGTCTACCAAAGTTCACTATGCCAGATACCTATCAACAGACTAATTCTCCTGTACCTAGAAACTCGCCATTTCAAAATAGTAACTATAATAGAACTCGTAGAAATCCAGATACTAAGTATTGCAAATATTGTGGACAGATTATCCCATTCAATGCAGTGATTTGTACTAAATGTGGGTGTCAAGTAGAAAATTTACAGGGAAACGCATATCAACAGAATAATACGTATATCAATAATATGAATGTGAATGGTAGTAACCATACTGGCACTAGTCGTAGAAATAGAAGTATTGCAGGAGTTCTCTGTGCAATAGGATTTTTCGGTCTAGGTGGTTTGCATAGAATATATACTGGACATCTTGCTAGTGGTATCCTATATATGTGTACCTATGGACTTTTTGGCATCGGTACTATCGTAGACTTAGTTAGGTTAATTCAAGGTACTTTTACCGACCATGAAGGAAACGTATTAAAAGATTAATCTAAGTCCAAATATTAAAATTATGTGATAGTTTAATGATTAGCACTCTCAATATGAGAGTGCTAATTTTCATCTTATTATCACAATATGTTCCTTATTTTTTCACATAATGGGGGTAATATATATATCGTAAACAGAAAGTGAGGTAATTCCAATGGAAAGGATAATATCAAATAGAAAGATAGAAAAAACTTAAACCTGTGTAGAACTAAGTCTTAAACAGAACGATTAGTAAATCCTAGATAGATAAAAACCATATTTAAACAAAAGAAAATTTTTGATGACTTAAGGAGGTCTTTTTATGAGAAACTATTTAACTCCATTTGAAAGAAAAGGTTACGATTTCTTCAACGCTATGCACGACTTTGAACGTGATTTCTTTGGTGAAACTTCACCTATGCCACCTATCAACAGTTTTAAGGTAGATATCCGTGATACTGGTGATGGTTACATCTTAGAAGCTGAATTACCTGGTTTTGAAAAAGAAGAGATTAAAGTTAACGTTTCTGGTGATACTCTAACTTTAACTGCTGAACACGTTAATCAAGAAAAGGAAGAAAAGTCCCAAGATGGTAAGTATATCCGTCGTGAACGTTCTTTCGGAAAGTATCAACAGAGTTTTGACGTTTCTAACATAAACACTGATAATATCAGTGCTGAGTATAAGAACGGTGTCCTAACTCTAGATATGCCTAAAAAGACACCATCTCAGCCTATTACTAGACAACTTGAGATTAAGTAAGTTAAATCACCTCACAACAATATAAGTTGCGTAGATTAAAACTATACAATTAACTCCATGCAAGAAAGTCCCAAAGGTTTTTAATCCTTTGGGATTTTTTTGAGTTTACCTAAAATACTACTATATTAATTACTAATAGGGAAGTACTCAATCCTAAGGCGACATAATCACGTGGAGTAGCTTTCAACTGTTTTAAACGGGTTCTGCCTTCTCCACCGTTGTAACATCTACATTCCATAGCTAGGGCTAACTCTTCCGAACGTCTAAAAGCTGATACAAATAGAGGTATCAACACTGGAATTACTGCAGAAATTCTATCTTTTAAAGAACCCGTTTCAAAACTTGCCCCCCTAGATTTCTGTGCAGAGATTATCTTATCAGTTTCGTCTATAAGTAATGGGATAAATCTAAGAGCGATAGTCATCATCATGGCGAGTTCGTGTACTGGAACGTTAAGCCTTTTCAATGGTGAAAATAGTCTTTCGATGCCATCGGTTAGGCTAACTGGTGATGTCGTATAAGTTAATATAGATGACCCTACTATCAACATGATTATTCTAACTAGATTAAATATACACTCATGCAGACTCTTATCTGTGATTTCTAAAAATCCCCATGACCATAATATTTTATCTCCCTCAATCATGAAGAGGTTCAAAATCGCCGTGATTACTATTATTGGCATGATGGGTTTTAAACTCTTCCACATTAATTTGATGGGAATTTTAGTCATAAACCAGACTATCAAGGCAAATATAGTGCCTAACATTAAACCGATAAAACTATCTGTTGCAAATAATAGGGCTATATATATCACGGTGATTACTATTTTAAACCTAGGGTCTAACTTATGGATAATACTATCCTTTGGGAAGTACTGTCCTAATGTGATATCTTTTAACATAAATCAACTACCTTTCTTTGTGAGTACATTCTTTAAAATCTCAACTGCTTGTGATGTCGTATACACATTTGGAAAATCGTAACCCATAGATTTCAACTTTATAAACACTCTAGATATCTGTGGAACTTGTAAACCTATTTGAACCAACTCATCTGCACGGTTGAATACCTTTGGAGTATCATCAAAGCAGAAGACCTTTCCCTTATTCATCACTAGGATTTTATTGGTAAACTCTGCCATATCCTCCATACTATGAGATACTATCAAAATGGTGGCATTGGTCTTCCTATGATACTCCTTAATCATGGATAGTATCTGTGTTCTACCATAGGGGTCTAAACTAGCACAAGGCTCATCTAAGATTAGTACTTTCGGTTTCATAGCCATAACCCCAGCTATAGCGACACGTCTTTTCTGTCCCCCCGATAAATCAAAAGGAGATTTATCCAATAGGTGTGATATCTTCAACATTTCAGCCACCTCTATGACCGATTTTTTAATATCCTCTTTAGATAGTCCCATATTTTTTAAACCAAATGAGATATCTTTAGCGACAGTATCCTCAAAAATTTGATACTCAGGATATTGGAATACTAATCCTACTTTAAACCTAACGTTTCGGATATTCTTCTTATTTTCCCAAATGTTTTCACCATCTACGAAGATTTCACCAGAAGTCTGTCTTAAAAGTCCGTTAAAGTGTTGTATCAAGGTAGATTTTCCAGAGCCAGTATGTCCAATAACTCCAATAATCTCCCCTTGGTTGATTTCTATATTAACCTTATCGATAGCAGTCTTTTCAAATGGCGTTCCGATACTATATGTATAGGTTAAATCTTGAGTTTTAATAATTGGCATTTTAAACCTCCTTTTTTCCTGTTACATATTCGTAAATTAGAGATTTCTTGTAGTCTTCAAGGGTTTCAAGTTGACGTTTCTTACCATTGATTATAGCATCAATTTCCTTGCATTTTTCATCAAGATACTTTACTATCTCTTCTTGCTCCTCTCTGCTTGGGTAAATTACCTTTAATTTTGAAAATTCTTCATAATTTAATCCTTGACGAACTCCATTGCCCATATTGTAAAATATTTTCATTAAATCATATATATGAAGCAAATAATGGAAATACTTTGAATTAACATTCATAATTGGCATTAAATCAATATATGCTGATGTAATAATACCATGCTCTGTGACAAGTCCTGTTCTTAAACTCTTTTTATCGTTTTGTAAATCAGTTGGACGAATAATAATATCATCAGGTTCAACAATATTGTATGTGTTGAAACTTGCTGGAAGCAAACCACCATTTGTATTTATATCTTTACGAATAATTCTTCCATAGCTTAATGACAGTAAATTTTGTTCTGCTAATGCTATATTCTTATTTTTGCGTTCTCCGTAATAGTAATATATAGGATGTATATCCCAATCCTTTGGAATACTACCAATCCAATCGATGCCACTGTTTTTCATAGGCACGTTAGGATTTAACCCTTTAGTCACTGTTTCAGTAATTAAAGATTTCTTATAATCTTCAAGCATTGCAATTTCTTTTTCAATGTCAGTACGGAGAGAAGCTATCTCAGAACATTTTTCATCAAGATAGTTTGCTATGCGTTGTTGTTCCTTAATTGATGGGATAGAAATAAAAGTATTCAATAAATCAGTTACTCCAATGTTACTTCTTACACCATTATCACCAAGTGCATTGAAAATTTCTCTATACCACATCATTAAATAAAATTTTTCTGCATACTTAGGACAAATATCCTCATTTGCATGAAGGACAATATAAGCAGAAGAAACCAAACCAGTTGTATGTGCTAAACCAACTCTACTAGTTGAAACATTCTGTAAATCAATGAGTTTAAAAACAAGTTGTCCTTTTTTTAACAACTGATAATTATTAAAATCTTTAGGTTGTAATCCATCGGTATCATCTTTAGACCTGTTTATAACACCTTTTAATGTTAAAGCCAATCTATCATATTTGTATGAATACGCACCAGGAATATATTTATTGTTTGTAAAATGATATTTTCCTTTTTCAATTTTCCAATCTTGAGGAATATCGCCAATCCATTGGATACCACTGTTTTTCATTAATCTAGCCATAAAAATTTCCTTTCATAGATTAAAATAGTCCTCTTAAAAAGAAGTACTATATGTATAGGTTAAATCTTGAGTTTTAATAATTGGCATTTTAAACCTCCTTTTTTCCTGTTACATATTCGTAAATTAGAGATTTCTTGTAGTCTTCAAGGGTTTCAAGTTGACGTTTCTTACCATTGATTATAGCATCAATTTCCTTGCATTTTTCATCAAGATATAACACTATACTGTTTTGAATACTCATATCGGCACAAAATGGGATTTTCATATTTCCAAAATTTTGTCCAGTCAATTGATTGATTGTAGATGTGAAAAAAGAACCTAAATAATAGTTAAATACACCTGAATTTAGCAAATAATATATATATTTTGGAAGAGCTTTTTTATTACATTTTAGAACCATCATAAATGCTCCAAATGAAGCTGTTAAATTTGAGGGGATAATAGCATTTTTTCCAACGAATTTTTGGCTACCATTTCTTGAACAAATTAGAATGTCATTTTTATTCACCAAAAGATACGAGGGAATAATTTTAGAAACATATATATTATCATTAAATACTAATTCACCATTTTGAATATTAGAAGAACGAAGAACAAGAGTTCCTTCATTTTCGTCGCATAAATCAGTTGGAGCATATGTTAATCCATTCCTATATTCTCCAATATTTTTCACTCTTATCACTTCCCATGATTTAGGAATTTTTCCAATAAACTCAATTTCACTATTTTTCATTTCTACATTAGGATTTAACCCTTTAGTCACTGTTTCAGTAATTAAAGATTTCTTATAATCTTCAAGCATTGCAATTTCTTTTTCAATGTCAGTACGGAGAGAAGCTATCTCAGAACATTTTTCATCAAGAAAATCTGATATTTCCTTTTGCGTGATTTCATTTGGA
>JBJFHM010000019.1:0-126106 GCA_051893615.1 Oscillospiraceae bacterium | reverse complement strand
AAACTTTATTCACTAACGTATGGTAAAAGAGCGATATGTCTAGCTCTCTTAATAGCAGAAGTTAGTTGTCTTTGATGATATGCACAAGTACCAGTTACACGTCTAGGTAAAATCTTAGCTCTATCAGTCATGCACTTTCTTAGTCTTGAGATATCTTTGTAGTCGATAGTTTCAACTTTATCAACGCAGAACATACAAACTTTTCTACGAGGTCTCTTGTTACCTCTGGAAATTCTTTCTTTTTCCATTAAAAAATCCTCCTTATTGAAAATATTGCGACGCATCAAGAATATGACACATCATAAATAGTTAAAAGACGCAACAATCAATTAGAAAGGAATTTCACCATCACTAAGTATTTCCTCAAAGTCATCATATTGACCGACTTGTAAATCATTGTTGTTGGCACTAGCACTACCATTTTGTGTACTATTTGAATTGTTGGAGTTCACAGGTTGTGCATGGACATCACTATTATTTACAGGTGGTTGATATGTTGGTGCAGACTGTTGTTGTGGTGGTTGTGGATAATAGTTATTATTTCCTTGTGGTGCGTATCCACCTTGATTATAACTGTTTGCATAACCATTATTACCATAGCCATTTGAATAACCATTCGGTTGATAGTTGTTACCATAACCATTATTATAACTGCCATTACTTCTATTGTCAGTTAGACAGAAAGAAACGTTATCAGCTTGGATATCTACAGAGTAGTGCATAACACCATTTTGGTCTGTATAATTAGAATTTCTTATACTACCCTCAACTATTATAGGTTTACCCTTAGTAAAATAACGTGATACGAAGTCAGCCTTTTGATTCCAAGCAACAACTCTAAAAAAATCGGCTTCTCTTTGGTTCGTCGATTTAGATACGAAAGGTCTATCAACTGCAATTCTAAAAGTACACATAGGAACACCTTGAGGTGTCTGTCTATATTCAGGGTCAGCTGTCAGTCTGCCCATGAGGATTACTTTGTTCACTTTAAAATTCCTCCCATGATTTTTCACATAAATAGTTACATTATGTGGAACTTACGCAACTGTAATCAATGAACGAAGTACGCCGTCAGTGATGTTAAGTCTTCTTTGTAGTTCAGCTGGAACTTCAGTAGAAGCCTCAAAATGCATTAGAACGTAGTAACCTTCAGTTTCGTCTTCGATAGCATAAGCAAGTTTGCGTTTGCCCCATTCTTCAACATTTTCAAAAGTAGTAGTAGTTTCAAGATAACCCTTAAACTTTTCAATTAAAGCCTTGATGCCATCTTCACCTAGTTTAGTGTTAAAAACTACCATTAGTTCATACTTTTCTGATAACTTTGCCATTTTTAGCACCTCCTTTTGGATTTCGCTCATGTTCTATGCCATGAGCAAGGATAACAATTATATTATACCATCTTTAGAAAATTTGTCAAGAGTTTTTTTGAATTTTTTTTTGTTATGTAGTGGGATAAAGGGATTTTTTTAGAACATTTTTATATAACTTCTTTGGCGTATATTTTAAGATACTTTTGGGCATGATATACTTAATCCAATACATGATTATTAGTGAGGTGTTTTTTATGGGTTTCGATTTTGGCGATACTCCAAGAGTTATATTTGCTACTATTCTATCAGTAATTGCATTGTTTATACTTACTAAGTTAATAGGTAATAGGCAGATGTCTCAACTTAGTATGTTTGATTATATCAATGGGATTACTATAGGTTCTATAGGTGCAGAAATGACTTTCAGTGAAGATTTTATATCTCCTTTAATAGCTATGATTATATATGCTTTATCTACAGTGTTAGTCTCTAAGTGGGCTAGTAAGAGTGTAAGATATAGAAGATTTTTAAATGGTATTCCTTTAATACTATTTCATAATGATAAGTTTAACTTACAAAATTTGAAAAAATCCCGTTTAGATATGAATGAGTTAATATCCGAATGTAGGACACAGGGATATTTTAACTTTAAAGATATTCAAACTGTAATATTAGAAACCAATGGAAAATTAAGTGTATTGCCTAAATCTACGGCAAGACCGTTAAACCCAAAAGATATGAACATTTATCCAAATCAGGAAAAAAATCCTATAAACTTGATAATTAATGGTGAAGTTCTCCATGATAATCTTAAATATAGTGGTAAGAATAGTGAATGGTTGAAAAAGCAGTTAAATCAACAAAAGGTTAAGTCGCCAAGGGACGTAATTTTGGGATTTGTAGATGAAACAGAAACTGTAACCGTTTTCAAGTATCAATAGATTTAAATCTAAAATTGTACTTTTGTATGATTTTATCATCTATACAAATATATAATTATTGTTAGATTTCAACACCATGAACCCTTCAAGTTTGGTTAAAATGACGATTGAAATTTATTCTGCTTTTTAGTATACTAAATATATAGAAAAAATTTTTGGAGGGTTTTTAATCATGAAATTAAAAAAATTAGTTGCTAGTATATTAGCAACGACTTTAGTAGGTACTACTATGGCATTTGCTTCCATGCCAATGTCTGCTAGTGCTGAAACTGTCCCTGATACGTATACAGCTACTTTAAATGGTCAATTTAATCAATCTTCATTTTGGAAAGCTGATGGTCCTAGTTGTACAGTTAATGGTGATGGTCAATATTCTCTTACATATACATACACTGGTGAAGATGGCGAAGTTACAGCTGATTCTATGTGTTTAATACTTCTATTAGATTTTAATACTTACAGTTGCGTTGAAAGTGGCGATGTTATCGAAAGTGGTATCACTTTAGATATTAACTCTATTACTCTTGCAGATACTAACTTGAACTATAGTGGTTCATGTGTTGCACCTTCTTATCGTCATGCCGATGATGGTAGCACTATTAAGTTAAATATTCACAACGTTTGGGACGCAGCACAAAGAACTGAAGCTATAACAGTACCTAGTGAAATCCATAATGGTGATAAACTAGTAGTAGACTTTAACGTTAATGGTTTAACTAGTGCAATCGCCAAGGCTAAAGAGTTAAATGGTGAAACTGCTCAAGATACTGAGGCTGAGGCTACTACTGTTAATACTGACAATTCCGAGGTAACTACTGAAGCTACTACTACTAGTGATACCTCTAGTACAACTACTACTGATGGTTCAACTACTACTACTGCTAGTACCACTACTTCTTCTAATAGTTCAGATAATTCAACTACTACTGTTGCAAACAATTCTGCTGATACTAACTCATCTAATGATAGCGACGATGATGCAACTGAAGATACTGCAACTGCAACTGGTGATACTCGTTCAACTGGTATCGTTTTATGTTTTGCTTTAGTTAGTGCTTGTACTGGTGCTATCGCTATGCGTAAAAAACACTAATATTGATATTTAATCGATTAAATCTTGATTTTTTTCTAAACGCACACTGATTTAAGTGTGCGTTTTTTAATCATTATTGTTAATGTTGCTATCTTTATTGTAGAATTTTTCTTTAGAGAACCCTAAAAGGTAATCTGCTGAGATACCTGTATATTTACATATCTTATATAAAGTACTTATATAACAATCGGTGTTGTGTAGTTCTAAATTCATGATACTTTTTCTATCTAGTTGGCAATAGTGGGCAATCTTAGAGATAGATACGTTCTTTAACCAACGAGCCTTTCTTAATCTGTAGCCTATCTTTTCCACTTAAACTACTCCTTTCGACTTTTAAAATAATGTAATTGTGTTGATAATCCACGATTAAAGATTATTTCATTATGTCAGTAATTTCACAGTTAAGAACCTTGACTATTTTGGTTAATAGAGGTATACTCAAATCCTTACCGTGTTCTATTCCACTGATATGGGCTTGAGTACAACCAACTTTTTTAGCCAATTCATCTTGATATATACCTAACATTTTTCTTCTTTGTCTGATATTTTTTCCTATATTGTTCAAAAAAATCTCTCCTTTTTATTTTTATAGTAATTATCAGCAACATCTTTTTTGGATATATAATTTCAAATTTTTGTAAGTCTATTATATATCGATATCACGAATAAGTCAATATACCAAATATCGATTTGTAGAATATATCTAAAAATTTGTGAAAATTATCCAAATGATATAACTGTGTATTATATAATTTGTGGTAAGTACTATTTGAATATATATTAAATGTGATACTATAAATTGGTTAAAACTAGAAAAAATATCTAAATTTGAACATCTAATTTATGTTTTTATTTTAAACTTATATAAAAATTATAAGATATATTTTCTTTAAATTACTATATCTTTACATTAAAGTTTTCCTTGACCTTTTGTGAATACTGTTGTATCATTTAAGATATAACTGTAAGTTATCTAATTTTTTTAAAAGGAGTGTTTTTTTATGGCATTTAAGGACATATTAAAACTATTGATTGAACAAAAAGGTTGTACTCAACGAGAATTCGCCGAATACGTTGGTGTAAGACCTAATACTGTTAGTGATTGGTTAGGCAAAAAGGGTACTAGTCCAAAGGTTGAATATCTTTATAAGATGACCAAGTTTTTTAACGTCTCTTTTGATTACCTTTTCACAGGTAAAGAAAGTTTTTCCAAGTTATCCACTGATGAAGAGGAAATGTTATCTCTTTATAGACAACTTTCACATGATGACAAGCTAAAACAGATAGGCAGACTTGAAAATATCGTTGAAACTTACGCAGAAGAAAAGGCTCAATCTCAAGATAAGGAAAAAAATGTAGGATAATAGATATCTCTGCTAACGTACTTAAAGATAATGATTAACATTGAAATCCCCCTTGTAATATTTAGGGGGATTATGCTATAATGTATTATGAAAAATTATCAACAATTAGGGGAGTGTTTGTAGTTATGCCTATAATCATATCGGAAGTAAAATCTGCCTTGGAAGAAAAGAAAGAAGAAATCATAAGTAAGACCTTAAAAAAATATAGGATAAGTCCAAAGGAATTACTCAATGCCGATATATACAAAGTTTCATTAGATGCTAGAAAAAGAGACAATATCCATTTTGTGAACTCTGTATACGTCCAATTTATTGATAAAGATAAGGAATTAAACTTCTGTAAAAATAATAGATTTTGTACGTATATCTGTCCAAGTGAGTTTAAACCTAAAAAAGCCATCGGCAACTATAAGGGTAGACCTTTGATAGTAGGTTTTGGCCCTGCAGGAATGTTCTGTGCGTTGGCTCTTGCTGAAAATGGATATAAGCCTATAATCCTTGAACGTGGAGACTGTATTGAAAATCGTGTAAATGATGTATCTAAATTTTGGAATGGTGGAGAGTTTAATGAAAATAGTAACGTCCAGTTCGGAGAAGGTGGAGCAGGTACTTTCTCTGATGGTAAACTTACTACACGCATCAAAGATGAACTTTGTAGATACGTATTTGAACGTTTAGTAGAGTTTGGAGCTACTCCTGATATCTTAACTAAGGCAAAAGCTCACATTGGAACGGATAAATTAAGAAATATCGTTAAAAATATTCGTGAAAGGATTATCCAACTTGGTGGTGAGATACATTTTAATTCTAAGATGGAAGACTTTATGATATATAATCATGAAATAACATTAGTAAAATCTAAAGGGTTAGAGTTTTCACCATGTGCGATGGTCTTAGCAGTCGGTCATTCTGCAAGGGATACTTTTCAACTTATCATGGATAAAAACATCATGATGCAACCTAAACCATTTTCTGTGGGTGTTAGAATAGAACATACTCAAAGTAGTGTGAACGATAGTCTATATGGTGAGTATGCTAAAAATCCGTTTTTACCTGTAGGGGAGTATCAACTATCACATAGAATGAAAGATGGTAGGGCAGTATATACTTTTTGTATGTGTCCAGGGGGATATGTAGTACCATCATCTAGTGAGGTTGGAGGGGTAGTCACCAATGGAATGAGCGAATATGCCCGTGATGGTAAAAACTCTAACTCTGCGATGGTGGTATCAGTATCTAGCAAAGATTACGGCGAACACCCTATAGATAGTATCAACTTTGCACGACACTTAGAGCAAAAAGCATTTAAACTCACTGGAAGTGACTACAAAGCACCTGCGATATCTGTAGGTGGATTTTTAAGTAATAAAGTTGAGATATCTTCTAATATTAATCCAACGTATGCAAGAGGAGTAATCCCATGTAATTTAAACGACCTATTTCCAAACTTTATAACCGATATGCTCAAAGTTGGATTAAATCAATTTTCTAAAAAGATGAATTGTTTTTCAGATACTAACGCTATCATGACTGCTCCAGAGACTAGAACGTCATCACCTGTTAGGATTTTACGTGATATGGATACTTTAAACTCTGTATCTGTTGAAAATTTATATCCATGTGGTGAGGGTGCAGGGTATTCAGGTGGAATAACTTCATCAGCAGTTGATGGGTTAAAAGTAGCTTTAAAAATCATGGAGAAGTATTCATCTGAGTAATTTTAAACTTTTTGTGAACTTTTTCACAAACTATTTTAATATTCACAGGAAAATATTATAATAATATTATAACTATATTTATGATTAACTTTCATTAAAAGTAATCTATAAGTTGAATGATTATCTTAATTAAGGAGGATTTTTAAAATGCCATTTATAAACACTATCACAAATAGAAAGATATCCAAAGAGAATGAGATTAACTTAAAATCTCAATTTGGAGAGGCTATCACATTATTAGGAAAGTCCGAAAGTTGGCTAATGTTGAACTTCGTAGGCGAAAGAAGTATGTACTTCCAAGGAGACAATTCCAAGCCTATGGCGATGGTCAACGTTCAACTTTTTGGAAAGGCTACATCTAGTGCCTACGATATAATGACTGCTAAACTCACAGAAATAGTATCTAAAGAGTTAGATATAGCACCTAATCAAATATATGTAAAGTATGAGGAATGTTCTCATTGGGGTTGGAATGGTAGCAACTTCTAATTTAGAAATGAGGTTTTAAAATGGAATATTTAGAACAATTAGGAATTAATGCCAAAAAATCTGCTAGAGTGTTAAACTCTCTTGGACAGGCTGAAAAGAATGGTTGTTTAAGGGTTGTGGCTCAAGAGCTTGTAAATCATGCAGATGAAATTCTAAAAGCTAACGAATTAGACGTTAAAAAAGCTATCGAAAAGGGTGTAAAGACTTCTTTAGTAGACAGGTTAAAACTCACTAATGATAGGATTAAATCTATGGCTGAAGGTATAGAACAAGTAGTTTCCCTTGATGACCCTATCGGTCAAACTATTTCTGCTTGGGTTAGACCTAACGGCTTAGAGATTGCTCAAAAAAGAGTACCTCTTGGAGTAATAGGCATAATCTTTGAAAGCCGTCCAAACGTGACTGCAGATGCTTTCAGTCTATGTTTCAAAACTGGAAATGCAACTATCCTACGTGGTGGTAGTGATGCTTTCAACTCTAATAAGGCTATAGTAGATATTATCAGAAAGTCTATTGAAAGTGTCGGTTTACCTATAGACTGTGTTCAACTCGTAGAAGATACCTCTAGGGAAACTGCTACTAAAATGATGAAGTTAAACAAGTATATTGATGTCTTAATTCCACGTGGTGGTGCAGGTCTAATAAAGACTATAGTTGAAAATAGTACTATTCCAACCATTGAGACTGGTACTGGAAACTGTCACGTCTATGTAGATGAATTTGCCAACATAGATATGGCAGTAAAAATCGTAGAAAACGCTAAAACTCAGCGTTTAGGAGTATGCAATGCTTGTGAAAGTTTAGTAATACATAAGAATATCGTAGATAAGGCACTTCCACCAATATGTGAAGTTTTAAAATCACATGGTGTTGAAATCCGTGGTGATGAGATTGCACAATCTATAGTTAGTGATATCGTTCCAGCCACTGAGGAAGATTGGGGAACTGAATATCTTGATGCAATAATATCTGTTAAGGTGGTAAATTCTATTGATGAGGCTATCGAGCATATTAATACATACAATACGAAACATTCCGAAAGTATCATAACAGAAAATTATGAAAACTCAAGAAAGTTTACCTCACAGATAGACGCATCTTCTGTATATGTGAACGCTTCTACCCGTTTTACTGATGGTTTTGAGTTTGGTTTTGGTGCAGAAATAGGTATCAGTACACAGAAACTTCATGCCCGTGGCCCTATGGGATTACTCGCTTTGACTACTACTAAGTACGTTATCTTGGGTAATGGTCAAATTAGATAGTTTTAGATAGCTATTAAAGGAAATCTCCACCTATTTAGGTGGAGATTATACTATAATGTATAAAAAAATTTATATTTTTTATGAAAAACTATTGACATTTTAATCATTTTATGATATAATATTAATAATAAATATTTGACAGACTTTTTTTAGTCGGGCGTGATGACCGTAGTCACGCAACAGAATGGAGCTTCATTCATCTGTGGGTAAAATCCATAGATGTTTTTTTTATACTTAAAATTAAAAATATTCATTTTAGGAGCGTGATTTTTATGTTAAAAAACTCTAATAAAACTTTAGATATAGGTGTAAAAATATCTATCATTAGTATAGTTATAAACATATTATTATCAGTGTTGAAGATGGTTGCAGGTATAGTATCGCATTCAAGTGCTATGATATCTGATGCAGTTCATTCTGCCTCAGACGTATTCAGTAGTATAGTAGTAATCATAGGGTTAAATATCTCCCATAAAAAAGCTGATAAAGAACACCCTTATGGTCATGAACGTTTGGAAAGTATATGTGCCTTATTCTTATCTATAATATTGATAGCTACAGGTTTTGGTATCGGTTTGACTGGCGTGAAAAACATAATGTTTGGAACAGTTCAGCAAGTTACTGGATATCTAGCTTTGATATCTGCAATAGTATCGATAGTAGTTAAAGAGATACAGTATCAATATACTAAAGTCGTTGCAAAAAGGCAACATTCAGATAGTTTGATGGCTGATGCTTGGCATCATAGAAGTGATGCACTATCATCTGTAGGTAGTGGTATCGGCATAGTCGGTGCTATGATGGGATTACCTATCCTTGATAGTATTGCAAGTATAGTGATAAGTCTATTTGTAATGTATGCAGGTTATGAAATCTTAAAAGAGGCTATCAATAAGTTAGTGGATAAATCTTGTGATGATGAGACTATAAACCAAATAGAAGAGGTTATCAGTTCACAAGAGGGCGTTATGGGTATAGATGAATTTAGAACTAGACTATTTGGTTCTAAAATCTATGTAGATGTTACCATACTAATTAATGGTGATACCATATTAAGAGAAGCACACGCAATCTCTGAAAAAACTCATGATGCCGTTGAAAAATCCTTTCCTGATGTTAAACATTGTATGATACACATTCACCCATACAATTATAATAACGTTGAAACTTCAACTTCTGTTGGATAATTTTAGATATCAAAAATATTGATAAAAAAGGGGAACATCTTAGATTGAAATGTTCCTCTTTTTTATATAGATTTTTTTTAACGTTAATCTTCTTTTTTTGCTTTAGTATCAATTTTTTTAGGTTCAGTTTTTTTATCGTTTTGAACTGGATTTTTTGCTGTAGGTTCTTCGACTCTTTGAGCTGGCATAGGTGGTCTTCTTCTTCTAACTGGTGGCTGTTCTACTGGTTTGATGTCTATCAACTTAAAGACGATACCAGCTAAGATAGCACCAATTACTGGACCTACTATAAATACTCCAACTTGGTTGAAAGCATCAACACCACCTAATAGAGCAGGGCCGAAACTTCTAGCAGGATTTACAGAAGTACCTGTAAAAGGTAATCCTAATATGTGAACCACTGTCAATGAGAAGCCTATTACTAATCCTGATACAGCTTTGTATTCTCTTCTACTAGTCACGCCTAAAACTGCAAATACAAACATAAAAGTTAAGATAATTTCTACTACTAATGCTTGTGTTTGTGAAATTCCCATAGCAGAATATTCTCCATATCCGTTAGCACCTAAGCCTAGTTTAGAACCATCTGGATTGGTTAAACCATCTGTGATAAAATCTAGTACACCAGCACCAGCGATACCACCTAAAAATTGTGCTAATATGTAACCAATGAAGTCAATAAATGAAATTCTCTTATTGATTAACATACCTATCGAAACGGCAGGATTTACATGACACCCTGATATATTTCCAAATGAATATGCCATAGCTATGATAATCAAGCCAAAAGCTAAAGCAGTTCCGACATAACCTGCACCAAATCCATTAGTACAAGCACTGCCACAGCCGAATATCACAAGCATTGCAGTACCCAGAAATTCGGCAATATACTTTTTAATATTATCCATAAAAAGATACCTCCAAAGAATAATTTTTTTACTAGAATATATTATAGCATAATTAAGTTTAGATAGTCAATATCTATTTGAAATTTGACATTAAAAAATTGGTTGACTACTTATAAATCTATGATATAATATTATTGAGTGATTTATTATGAAAGTTTACAAAGTTTGTGAATACTATCATTTAATTAATAGAGTGCAAGCGAATAGATGTTCCAACTATGGTAAGTTAAAAAATAGTCTATTTTTTGAGGAAGTATTTTTCTAAAATAGACCATACTCTAACTAGTAAAGATTTTAAACACTTTCATTGAAGTAGGATTATTTACTATTATAATAGCCATATTTTTTAGTTTTTAGGTGGTGATTTATTTTGAAAATCTATAAGGTATGTGAATATTGTCATGGTATCAATAGAATACAGTCGGATAGGTGTACCAAATGTGGACGGTTTAAAAATAACTTAATCTTAGGGGAATATTCTCCTAGAATAGACTATACTTTAACTGATGAAGACTTAAAACTAGCTCAAGAGAACTTTATTCCTAAAAGGAAGTATCCACAATACAAAGAAAATATTGTGCCATCTAATGAGATATATCCAATAACCAATATTCATAAAGATAATCTAATTTTGAACATATATGATACTGCTCCACCACCAGTACATTATGTGAGAAAGTACGATACTAAAGCTAAACTTAATAGACAACAAGCATTAGAACAGATATATTCAATGATTAGTCATCAAAATAGACAAGAAAGTCAAGATATTTTTGATATTATAGAAAAAATCTTTAATTGGCTTTTTAATCTGTTGAAAAGTAATCTACTATTTAGATACATCTCTATTATTGTAATAATTACCGTGTTCTTGATATGGTTCTTAGGAGGATTATTTTCACAAATATATTAAATCTACTGTTTTGAAAACTTCTTAGAAAGTTGTGTTCTATAATATTGTGGAAAAAATTTTATTAAGTGTTGCTAATAAAATCTTTTTGTGATATAATATTATTAAATGCACTCTGCATATTTATTCTATTATTATGGAGGTTAATTGGTTAATTATGGCTAATAAAAATTATAACGTTCGTGATAGTGTTTTCAAACTACTATTTGAAAAACATTGGCGTGAAGATGACAGTCTACAAACTCTTTGTGATATCGCTAAGGAGGAAAAAGTAGAAGACATAGTTATCAGTAATAAGGTTGTCAAGATTGCTAACGGAGTTATAGAACATCAAGACGAGATAGACGAGACTATTAAAAAATATTTGATAAAAAGAACTTTAGAAAACATATCTGTAGTAGATTTGATAATCCTAAGACTTGCAATATATGAAATAAACTTTGATGAAAAAGTTCCAACTAATACGGCAATCTATGAAGCAGTTAAACTTGCTCAAACGTACTCTGTTCCAAAAGATGTTAAGTTTATAAATGGATTGCTAGGTGCATACTCTAGGGATATAAAGGTTGAGGAATAGTCACATGGCATATTATTTAGGTATAGATACTAGTAATTATACCACATCAGTTGCCTTAATAGATGATAACTTTTCAATATTACAAGAAAAAAAGTTACTTCCAGTTAAGAGTGGTCAAAAAGGGTTACGTCAAAGTGATGCAGTATTTCATCATACTAAACAACTGCCCGAACTTATAGAGAGACTTTTTAAAGAGAGGAATATTAATCCAGTAGCCGTGGGCGTATCCAGTAGACCGACCACTGTAGATGGTTCTTATATGCCATGTTTTTTGGTAGGTGAGAACATTGCACGTTCTATTGGAGCAGTTATGAACGTTCCAGTATTTAGGACTTCACATCAAGTTGGACATATTCTAGCTGGTGTGATATCTTCTAATGAATTTAAACTTTTAGAAAATCCATTTTTAGCTTTTCATGTCAGTGGTGGTACTACTGATTGTTTATTATGTACTCCAAGTAGAGAAAATATTTTAGACATTTCGATGGTATCCACCTCACTAGATTTAAAGGGTGGTCAAGCTATCGATAGAGTTGGAATATCTTTAGGATTAAATTTTCCATGTGGTAAAGAGTTAGAAAAGTTGGCTCTAAAAAGTACTAAAAGTTTTAAAGTTAAGCCTACTCTTAAAGATGGAAACTGTTGTCTATCAGGTTTGGAAAATCTCTGCAATAAGATGTTATCCGATAATCAACCTTTTGAAGATATTTCCCTTTTCTGTTTAGAATATATATATCAAACGGTAAAAGGCATGACTTCTTATGCCTTAAATAGGTTCGGAAAGATGCCGTTACTATACGTAGGTGGAGTAATGTCTAATAGTATCATTAGAGAAAAACTCTCTAATGATTTTAATTGTTACTTTGCTCAACCAACCCTTTCTTGTGATAATGCAGTGGGTATCTCACTGTATGCCCTAAAGAAGTTTACATCTATTTAGATTGAAGGAGTTTTTTATGAATAGTATTAATAATCAATTATTGAACGATTACATCAAACTTATAGAGAGTAATCTATTTAAATACATCAAGATTACACATGGTTTGACACTAGAAAAAGACGTCTTAGAAGCTATGAACTATTCACTATCTGCAGGTGGAAAGCGTATTAGACCAATCTTAGTATTAGAATTTTGTAAACTATGTGGTGGTTCTATCGATAAAGCCATCTCTACAGCTTGTAGTGTAGAAATGTTACATACTAGTTCACTAATCCATGATGACCTTCCTTGCATGGACAATGACGACTTTAGACGTGGAAAACCATCATGTCATAAGCAGTTTAATGAATGGATTGCAGTACTTAGCGGGGATAATCTAATAGTTAAACCTTTTGAAATTATTGCCAATGACGAGAGTATAACACCATCTACAAGGGTTAAAATAATATCATCATTGAGTAAGGCAACGGGTTATGAAGGTATGATTGGTGGTCAAGTGTTGGATATCCAAAATGAGACTAGAGAAAACGTCACTGAAGAAATCTTAACACGAACTTGTCTTAAAAAGACTGGTGCATTAATACAATCGGCTTGTGAGATGGGTTGTCTATGTGCTGAGAAAAATCAAGAAATGATACCATACGCCATTGAATATGCCAAAAACTTAGGTTTAGCTTTCCAAATAATAGATGATATCCTTGACGTTATAGGTTCAGAAGAACTCATTGGCAAACCAATCGGTAGTGATGCCGAACAGAATAAGACTACTTTCGTCAATCTATTGGGATTAGATGGTGCTAAACATAAAGCAGAATTCTATACAGAAAAAGCAATACAATCCTTAGAAAGTTTTGATAATAACGACTTTTTAATGGATTTAACTAAATATCTTTTAGTTAGAGAATATTAAATAATATAAACTTATCTATAATTATGAGGGGAGTTAAAAAGATTTGTTATATAATGGTATAATAGTTTCAGGAGTTACTGGTTGGGCAGTAGCTCAAATATTAAAGACTTGTTTGCACTTCGTGAAGTTCAAACACTTTTACGCCCAAAGATTGATAGGTGCAGGAGGTATGCCAAGTTCTCACACTTCTATGGTAATTTCTGCATTGATTTCCGTGGCTAAAAAAGATGGAACTGCCTCTACAAGTTTTGCATTGATGTTCCTTTTTGGTGCTATAGTAATCTATGATGCTATGGGTGTGAGACGTGCATCGGGTTTACACGCAAAAGAACTTAACAAGATTAATGAGTTCTTCCCTGATTTAAAGAACTTCAAAAACGATACACTCGATACTAAACATAAAGATAAAAAACTTCAAGAGTATCTAGGACATACCCCTCTTGAAGTGTTAGGAGGAGCGTTAGTAGGTATTATAGTAGGTTCAATAATACCTATTACTATATGATATCATGGAATGTAATACTTTAGATAAAAATTCTAATAAGGTGGAGGAAAAAACTATTACTCTAAAAAATATGAAACTCCCTCAAGATGTTAAAAGTTTAAACTATCAACAGTGTGATGAGCTTTGCAAAGAAATCCGTGCAATATTAATAGATACCGTTTCAAAAAATGGAGGTCATTTGGCATCTAATTTAGGAACGGTTGAACTTACTGTAGCAATTCACAGAGCTTTTAACTCCCCTAATGATAAGATAGTTTGGGACGTTGGACATCAAACTTATACGCACAAGCTACTTACTGGACGTTACGAAAGTTTTAATACCCTTAGAAAAGAAAACGGAATTTCCGGTTTTCCTAAGCCTAATGAAAGTGAACATGATAGTTTTATCAGTGGACATAGTAGCACATCGATATCTTTAGCTTGTGGAATGGCTCAAGTTATGAAGTTAAATCATAATACAGAAAACTATGCCGTTGCCATCATTGGTGATGGTGCTTTCACTGGTGGTCTAGCTTATGAGGGACTAAACAATGGTGGCAATTCCGATTTAAATTTAATAATAATCTTAAACCAAAATGATATGTCTATCTCACAGAATACTGGTGGTTTTGCAGACTATTTAAATGGAATACGTCAACGGGAAGGGTATGTGAATACTAAGTTAGCCCTTCAAAAAACTTTGGATAAATCTAATTTTGGAAAGAATGTTAAACACTTTATGTCCCGTTCAAAGAGTGCCATCAAGGGAGCTTTTTTAAAGGATAACATCTTTGAAGCGTTAGGATATATCTATATTGGCATTGTAGATGGTCATAACATTGAAGCCATAGAAAACGCTCTAAAGATTGCCAAACTATACCATAAGCCTGTAGTGGTTCATGTACACACCATCAAGGGAAAAGGATATCTTCCTGCCGAGCAAAATCCAGACTTATATCATGGAATTTCTAGTTTCGATATCCTTACAGGTAAGCCAACTAATCAAGAGAGTGGGGAAACCTTTACTAAAGCGTTCGGAAAAAAGATAGTTGAAATTGCTGAGAAAAATCCTAAAGTGTGTACCATCACAGCAGCGATGAAGGAAAATACTGGACTTTCCCAATTTTCAAAGAAGTTCCCTGAAAGATTTTTTGATGTCGGAATAGCTGAACAACACGCTGTAACTTTTGCAAGTGGAATGGCATCAATGGGGATAATTCCAGTATTTGCAGTATATTCTACGTTCTTACAGCGTTCTTATGACCAGATAGTCCATGATGTTGCTATCGCAGAAACTCATATAGTTTTGGCAATAGATAGAGCTGGTGTAGTCGGTGATGATGGTGAAACTCATCAAGGAATTTTTGACGTTGCCTTTTTAACTAATGTTCCAAACTGTGTGATATATTCTCCATCATGTATTGAGGAGTTGAACGTCTGTTTGGAAAAGTCTATAAGTGAAGAAAATGGGTTAGTCTGTGTTAGATATCCACGTGGTATAGATAAGAGTACTTATCCTAAAAAAGAGTTTTCTGAGTTCTCTCTTAAAGAACATTTTGGAGCTGAAACCTTACTAATCACATATGGAAGAATTTATGATGCTTTATATAAGGCTACAAAACTATTAAATGATGATTATATCTTCTGTGATATCTTAAAACTTACTAAGATATTTCCTATTCCTCAAGGAGCTATAGATGTCTGTTTAAAGTATAAGAAGATAGTGTTTTTTGAGGAAGGTATCAAAAATGGAGGTTTGGCAGAACATTTTTTATATAGTTTGGTTCAAAATGGATATCATGGCGATTATAAAATATCTGCTATTGATGGTTTCGTTTATGCAGGTTCAGTGGAAAGTTGTCTTAAACGGTACAATCTAACTACCGATACTATGTATGACTTCGTAAAAAAACTATCAAGAAAGGATTTGAAATCTAATGAGAGCTGATATCTTTCTATTTGAAAATGGCTGTACTAAAAGTAGACAGTTAGCAAAAAATCTAATAGTTGATGGTAGACTATTCGTAAATGGTAAGCAATGCACTAAACCATCTTTTGATATATGCCCTAATGATAACGTTGAAATCGTAGGAGACAATCCAAAATACGTTGGCAGGGGAGGTATCAAGTTAGAGACGGCTATAGATGAGTTTAACATATCTTTAGATGGTGCTACTTGTATAGATATCGGTGCTTCTACTGGTGGATTTACCGACTGTATGTTACAGAATGGTGCTAGAAAAGTCTATGCCGTTGATGTTGGTCACGACCAATTGGATAGTAAACTACTATCAGATAACCGTGTAATTAACCTTGAAAAAACCAATATCCGTGATGTAAATATCAGTACCTTTGACAATTCACCTGTAGATTTCATATCAGTGGACGTTTCTTTCATATCGTTAAAGTTAGTACTTCCAAAGGTTTATGAGCTTTTAAAATCTGGAGGTAGTGCAGTAACTTTGATTAAACCTCAGTTTGAAGCAGGGAAAAAACATCTAAATAAAAATGGAATAGTAAAATCCGAAAAGGTTCGCCAAAGTGTCATAGATGATATTAAAACCTTCGCACAATCTTTAGGATTTACCATCTTGGGTATCTGTCAATCTTCAATAACGGGTTCAAAGGGGAATGTGGAATTTTTGATGTATATTCACAGTTAATTAAGTTAAGGAGTGATTTTCATGAAAGTTGCAATCTTTCACAACTCACAAAAAAATAATGCCGATACTTGTGCTTTACAAGTTGCAGATATTTTATATTCCTTAGGCGTAGAGGTCTTTGCCGATTTCGATAGAAAAGATTTTTACTCATCTAAAGGTTATATGAAGTTTGACGATTTCTCTACTATTGCCAAAAATTCCGACGTTGCTATAGCCATTGGAGGCGATGGCACTATTCTACAATGTGCAAAACACATCATTGGTAGTGATACTAAGCTACTAGGAATTAACACTGGTCACTTAGGATTTATGGCATCTGTAGAAGTTTTACAACTTGATGAGTTGAAAAGGTTAATTACTAATGAATATACTGTAATTCCACGAATGATGTTAAAAGTTTCTACTAGTGATGGGAAATCTTTTGAGGCTTTAAACGATGTCTCAATAGTTAGGGAATATTCTAAAATTTTTGATTTTTCCGTTAAGTTAAATGATTTTTCTATGGGAAACTATCGAGCTGATGGTATTATATTCAGTACCCCTACAGGTTCTACGGCTTATTCTTTATCGGCTGGGGGTTCTATTATAGAACCTGATGTACAATGTATTGAGATGGTTTTAGTATCTCCACACCTTTTGGGAGTTCGTCCAATGATATTTTCTCCTGAAAAAAGATTGACATTTTCACATTCTTGTACTGAAGATGATATCTTTTTTTCTGTAGATGGAAATCCACCTATTAGGATTGGCTCTAACGTTGAAATGACTGTGGAAAAGTCTAAAAATACTATAAACATCATTGACATGATGAGCAATACTTTCTATAAAAAGTTAAATAAGATTAGACTATAACAAGGAGTGATTTTTTTGAAATATAATCGTCAACAATTGATAAAACAGATTATTAAAGAACGTGATGTTGCTACTCAAAATGATTTACAAAAAATATTGTTTGAATATGGATATCGTGTTACACAAGCTACCATTTCTAGGGATATTAGAGAACTTAAACTATTCAAAATTCTATCAAAAGATGGCAAATACATATATTCTGATGGTGACAAGGAAAAGTTTGTAGATTGTGGTAAAGATGCTTACTTTAAATTAAATGGAATAATATCTAGTGTAGACTATGCTTCAAATGTGGTAGTATTAAAATGTCATGCAGGTATGGCTCAAGCCGTGTGTGCTTCTATTGACAATATGAAACTTCCAGATATCGTTGGAACTATTGCTGGTGATGATACCATATTCATTCTAATGCGTACAGAACAGAAGGCGTATAACTTTGTAATTAGTTTTGGTAAAGATTTCTCAAATAGGTAAAAGGAGGGATTTCCCTTGTTGTATGAACTATATATTGAAAATTTAGCAGTTATCAAATCGGCAAGGATACCATTTTCAAAAAATTTCAACGTATTTACTGGAGAAACTGGTGCAGGTAAGTCCATATTGATTAATGGTATCAACAGTATATTGGGACAAAGAATGACTAAAGATATAGTTCGCACAGGTGAGAAAAAAGCCATTGTAACGGCTCTATTCGTAAACTTGGATACTTCTATATGTCAAAAGTTAGATGAGTTAAATATCTCCCATGATGAAAATATGATTACTATTACTAGAGAAATTTTAGCTGATGGTGGCAGTATTGCTAGAATTAATTCACGAGCAGTGGCTATTTCAATATTAAAGGAAGTTGGTCAACTTTTAGTAGACGTCCATGGACAACATGATAACCAAATACTTTTAAATCCAGAAAAACATATACATATTATTGATGATTTTGGAGACAGTTCTCAACTGTTAAATGATTACAAAGAAAGTTTTAAAAAGTTACAATCACTTGCTAGAAAGATTGGTGAATTAAAAAGACTACAACAGGATAAACAAGACCGTTTACAGTTATTGAAATCTAAGGTTGATGAAATCAGTAAATTGGATTTAATTCCAAATGAAGATGACGAACTTGAAGAGGAATACTCTTTACTATGTAATGCTGAAAAGATTATCAACGCTTTAGATACTGCCTATAAGCTCATAAATGATTTGGATAATTCTGCAATGGAAAACATCTTACAGGCTAAAAGTCATATAGAGAGATATTCAAACTTTACAGAGAGTATTTCTCCTCTATGTGAGCGATTATCCACTAGTTACATAGAACTAAAGGATATATCTGAAGAACTGTTAGTACTTTCAAACTCTATAGATTTAGACCCATCTAGGCTTGAATATCTTGCACAACGAAGATTAGACCTAAATCATATAAAAAAGAAGTACTCAATGCCACTAAATGACATCATTAAGATGTACGAAGACGATATAGAAGAGATTTCTAACATAGAGGGAGCATCTAGTGAGATTGAAAACCTTAACATAGAAAAAGATAAACTTCTTTTTGAGGTCACTGAGAAAGCCAAGAAATTATCACAATATAGGAAGAGTGCAGTTAAAAAGTTTGAAGAGTGTGTATCTAATGAGTTAGAATTTTTAAATATGCCTAACGTTCAATTTAAAATCAACCAACAGATAGGTAATCTAACCGTTAATGGTATGGATAGTATGGAATTTTTAATATCTACTAACTTAGGTGAACCTCCAAAACCTATATCTAAGATAGCTTCGGGTGGAGAACTTTCAAGGGTCATGTTAGCATTAAAGAACGTTATAGCCGATAAGGATAATATTCCAACTTTAATATTCGATGAGATAGACACAGGTGTAAGTGGTAAGACTGCTCAAAGAATAGGTATTAAACTAAAAGAGATATCCAAGATTAGGCAAGTTATCTGTGTTACGCATTTAACACAAATCGCTATAATGGGTGATAATCACCTACTTATAGAAAAACAGGTTGAAAATGATAGGACATCGACTAAGGTTACGCAACTTGATTATGATGGTAGGGTAAATGAAATCGCTAGAATTATGAATGGCGAACATCTTACGGATACTGCCAAAAAGAACGCCCAAGAACTTCTAAACAGTGTAATCAATAATTAATTTTTAGAAAGGTCTTTTATTATGGTTATAAGCTATTTTTTAAATACTAAGTATATCAATAATAATTTTTCTGTTCCAAACATAATAGTAGATGAGTTTATGCAATCTGCTGATGGTAATGCCATAAAAGTTTTATTAACTATTCTAAGGAACGCCTATGAAGTACCATCTTTGGAACAGTTATCCTTGAAGTTAGGATTGTCTATTGAAAGTATTAAAAGTGCTTTAAAGTTTTGGTCAGATAATAAAGTTATCACTATAGTTGATGGTTCGACTAAACAATCTAACTTTAAAAACTACAAGGCAGAAATACTACAACCTAGTGTAATACTACAAATGTCGGAAGATGATAAGAACGTCAAAGATATTTTAAAGACTGCTCAACAAATGTGTAATGGAAAACAACTTTCCCAATATGAGATGAGTAGTCTAATATCTGCTTATGACTATCTAGGTATGCCAAAAGATGTTATCTTAGCATTATATTCAGATTGTAAATATAATAACATCAATATGAAAACCTTTGATAGTATCATTTCAAGGTGGGCATCATTGGGGGTTAATACACTTGAAGAAGCCAATAAATATCTACATTCCGAACACTATGGAAGGAATGTAGCAAAAATTTTTAAACTTAAATATCTATTACCAGCACAACAGGAGTTAGTATCTTTTTGGAATGCTAATGACTTTCCTTTAGAGTTAGTAGAGTATCTTTATAATAAGTATTCTAGTAATGAGAGTTTACTTCCAAAAGCTAATATTAGATATCTTAATGCTATCATCTGTGATTGGATTTCTAAAGGTATCAATACTTTAGAAAAAGTTAAACAGTATGAAAGAAATTCAAAATCGAATTTTAAATCTAATGACAACTATCCTAATGATGATGATAAGCCTAGTTATAATCTTGATGCATATATCGAAAATTTACACAAATACTATTAGTAATTATTAGGAATATTTTAATTTTGAAAGGAGAATGCCCATGAACCCAGAAGCTATAACTAAAGCATTAGAAATAATTTCTAAAAAGAAACAGTTTGCGATAGAAACTTATAATAGTCATGTGGAAGAAATCAACACTAAAATTCCTGAGATTGCTATGCTAAACAATCATTTAAGTAGCGTTAGCAAAGAAATTATCATGTGTTCTTTTGATAAAAGCGTAGATTTAAAAACTAAGTTAGAAGAAATTGAAAATGATAGTATACAAACTCAAAAAAAGATTGAAAGTATATTGGTATCTAATGGGTATGATGCAAACTACCTAAAAATTAATTACACTTGTCCTCTATGTCGTGATACTGGCTTCAAAAAGGATAAAAATGGTTTAGAAGTCAATGAATATTGTCAATGTTTAGTAGATTTGACTAAACAAATAAGTGCTGAACAGATTAATAAAAGTTCTACATTAACAACTTTTTCATTTGAAACTTTTGAATTAGGACATTACTCTAAAAATGAATATGTACCTAATAGTGATACTACTATATATCTATATACAATAGGAATGGTTCAAATGTTAAAAGATTATGCTAATAATTTTAAAGTCAATCAAAAAGATGTAAATAGTAATTCTCCTAGTATTATCATGTATGGGAAGACTGGTTTAGGAAAAACACATCTTTCATTGGCTATAGCTGATAAAATCATTCAAAAAGGTTTTAGCGTAGTATATGATTCTGCAGACAATCTTTTTTCTAGATTGGCTGATGAAAACTTTAATCATGGATACAATAATGAATACAACAACCATAAAAGAAAAATTTTAGAGACTATCCTATCTGTAGACCTATTAATAATAGATGATTTGGGAACTGAAATGGAAAATAAATATTATAAATCTGTATTATACAACATCATCAACACTAGATATATACGTTCATTACCTATGATTATAAATACTAATCTAAGTTTAAAAGATTTAGGTAGTAAGTATGATGAAAGAATATTGTCTAGAATACTATCATATCAAAATGTGGAATTTTTCGGCAGAGATTATAGGGAAATATCTCATAAAGATAATAATCTAATGAAAAAGTATATTCAAATAAAAAAACAAAATCCCTTTGACTTTGACGGAAAAAATAGTTTTTAGGTTTATTGACACTTTAGGCGTTTAGGTGTATAATTAAATACACAAGTTAATTAACGTTTGAAAGGATTTGAATTATAATGAACATTATGGAAAGTTCACTTCAAAAGCACAAAGAATGGAAAGGTAAGATAGAAGTTATATCTAGGACACCAATCAATAGTCGTGAGGAGTTATCTAATGCATACACTCCAGGAGTTGCACAACCTTGTTTAGAAATTGAAAAAGACCCTAGTCTAAGTTATGAATTGACTAGAAGACATAATCTTGTAGCTGTTATCACCGATGGTACTGCCGTATTAGGTTTAGGTGATATTGGCCCTTTGGCATCTATGCCAGTTATGGAGGGCAAATGTGCCTTGTTTAAAGAGTTCGCAGACGTTGATGCCTTTCCAATCTGTATAGGCTCAAAAGATGTTGACGAGATAGTTAGAACTATTGAATTAATATCAGGTAGTTTTGGTGGTATCAATCTTGAGGATATCTCTGCCCCTAGATGCTTTGAAATTGAAAGAAAACTTAAAGAAAAGTTAGACATTCCCGTTTTCCATGATGACCAACATGGCACTGCTATAGTAACTAGTGCAGGTATGATTAACGCATCTAAGGTAGTTAAAAAGGATATTAAAAATATGACTTTAGTTATCAATGGAGCTGGTGCAGCTGGTTGTGCCATTGCTAAACATTTCATTAGTTTAGGTATGGGCGATATAATTATGGTTGATATTGATGGCATTATCTGTGATGGTGATGACTTTAAAAATCCATCACACTATGAGATGGCTAAAATTACCAATAAAAATCATAGACGTGGTTCGCTTGCTGATGCTATGGTCGGTGCTGATGCCTTTATAGGAGTATCTAAACCAAACCTTGTAACTCCTGAAATGGTTAAATCTATGGCAGATAAGCCAATAATATTTGCAATGGCAAATCCAACACCAGAGATTATGCCCGATTTAGCTAAGCAATCGGGAGCTTTCATAGTAGGCACTGGTCGTTCCGATTTTCCTAATCAAGTAAATAATGTCATTGCATTTCCAGGAATTTTCAAAGGTGCGTTAAAAATCCGTGCTACAGACATAAATGAGGAAATGAAACTTGCAGCCTCATACGCTATAGCTAACTGCGTCCCAGATGATGAATTAAGTGTAGATAATATCTTACCTAACGCTTTTGATAGAAGTGTAGCTAATGCTGTTGCTGAAGCAGTCGCAGAAGCTGGAATTAAATCAGGAGTTGCTAGAATTAAATAGTAAACATTTAAATATTAGAAAGGATAGAATTATGAAAAAAGTAAAAGTTATTTTATCTATGATACTTTCACTTAATATGATATTGCCATATTTTAAAACCAATACGGCAGAATTGACAACTTTTGCTGATGAAACTACATATACTCTTACTGGTGATGTCAATAATGATAATCAAGTCAACTTTACTGACCTATTACTCCTAAAAAAGAATGTGTTCAATATTGATGATATTGATAACATCGATGGCGATATTAACTCTGATGGAAATACTAACATTATAGATATTGTAATATTAAAGAATATCTTACTTTCTATGCAAAACTTAAGTGAAAGTATTTCCATTGATGATATCTTAAAAGTATATACTGGTACTTACTATGGTACTCAAGGTATCACTTGTTTAGATTTAGATGTATCATCTTATGATGAAGAAACCAATACTTTTTTAGCTACTTTTAATTTTTATGCACATGAAAGTAATCAAAATGTGCCAACAGGTAGTTACGAAATGGTTGGAACTTTAAATACTCTAAATTTAGATGGCAGTATAGATATTAAGTTTACAGGCACTAACTGGATTGATAAACCAACAGGTTATGATATTATCGAATTTATAGCCACTATTGATGAGAAAAGAACTACATTAAAATCTCATGATAATTTTGATATAGACTTAACCTCTGAGACTATCCCAATAGATTATAGCCAAATCGTCAATGAGTATAGTGGTACTTATTCTGCTGGACAAGGCTATACTAACCTAGATTTTAATATATTATCTTATGATGAAGAGACTGAAACTTTTTCAGCTACTTTCAGTTTTTATCCAAATGAAAGTAATATTAATGTGCAATCGGGTAGTTATGAAATGGTTGGAACTATAAAAGATACTCATGCTAATGGAAGTATCGAAATAGAATTTATAGGAACAAATTGGATTAATCAACCATTTGGTTATTCTATGATTAATTTCACTGCTATGATAAATCAACCACAAAAATTATTAACATCTAGTAGTAATAATATAAGATTGACTTATGATTAATAACTGTTTGAAAATATATAATAAGAATACCATTAAAGATAATGTACAAATATTTTTAAAATTCTATTGATGATAATTCACAAAGTGTTATCATTGATGTAATATGATGGCTAATAATATTGAACAATCTTAGATTGTTCCTAAAATATAATATCTAAAATGAAAGGATTTGATTATATCATGAAAACTATAACTTACACTCCAAAAGGAGTATGCTCAAGACAGATTACTATCGAATATGATGAAGATACTAAAACTTTAGGGAATGTATCATTTGTAGGTGGTTGTAATGGTAATCTAAAGGGAATAGGCTCACTAGTCAAGGGCATGAAGATTGATGATGTTATCACTAAAATTGAGGGAACTCAATGTGGAATGAAAGGCACATCATGTCCAGACCAACTTGCACAAGCCTTAAAGACTATCAAGTAATCATGATTAACTTATTAATTAACATAGAAAGCACACCTATTAGAGTGTGCTTTTGTATAGTATTCTTGATTTTTTTAATACTATTTATATTTCCAGTTACTTTGGGAATAGTAAACTTAGGTAATATAATCGGTAGTGTGATATCGCTCATAGGAATATTTATCTTTGCTTTTAATGAAAATTTTTCTAAGATTATTACTCATTGTATGGAAAAATCTGTAGGAAAGATATTAATAAATATATCATCTATTTTGATAGTGTTCTGTATAATATTAGCTATAGTGATTTCTAGTATCATGATATTTAAGATGAACAATCACCCCAAAGAGCCTACTAACATAATAGTTTTAGGGTGTAAAGTTAAAGGAACTCGTCCAAGTTTGATGCTAAAACGCCGTTTAGATACTGCTTATAAATATCTAACAGAAAATGAAGATGTAATAGTAATAGTATCAGGAGGTCAAGGTAATGATGAACAGATATCCGAGGCACAATGTATGAAAGAGTATCTTGTTAGTAATGGAATATCCGAAAGTAGGATTATCATGGAGGATAAATCCACTAGCACTTATGAAAACTTTAAGTATTCCAAACAGATTTTACAAGAACACAACCTTCCAACCGATACTATTACCATAGTAACAGATGGTTACCATCAACTTCGTGCTTCCATGATTGCTAAAAAATTAGATTTTAATACCTATAATATTTCAGCTTATACATCATGGTTTTTAGTTCCGACCTATTTTGTGCGTGAATGGTTTGGAGTGGCTTATCAATTTATATTTGGATAGAAAAAATCTCCTTTTCAAATAGAAAAGGAGATTTTTTTTTAAGTATCATCTTCGTAGTCGTTAGATTTTTCCACTTTCTTGGATTTTCTTTTTCTGTATTTAACACATTCAGTCAATAGGAATTCAATCTGTCCATTTACTGAACGGAAGTCACTTTCTGCCCATTCGGATAGTTCGGCATAAAGTTTCGCCGATAATCTTAATGGGACTTGTTTTTTACTTTCTGCCAAAACATCACCCACTTATTCACATAAGACACATAAGAATATTATAACCTAAAAATAGTGAAAAGTCAATTTATTTAGTAAAATGCAAAGAGATTTTTTCTTAGATAGTTTAAATAATCGTAAATTAGGAATGGTTCATGACCATTCCTAACTATTAAGATTAATATATACTTCCACTATTTACTATAGGTTGAGCATCTTTATTACCACAAAGCACTACTAATAGATTACTTACCATAACGGCTTTGCGTTCCTCATCTAGTTCACAGACTTGCTTTTCTGAGAGTTTATCAAGAGCCATTTCAACCATACCTACAGCGCCCTCAACTATTTTTTGTCTAGCATCAATGATGGCTGTAGCCTGTTGACGTTGTAACATAGCAGAGGCAATCTCTGGAGCGTATGCAAGATGAGTAATTCTAGCCTCACAGATTTCTATCCCTGCAACTTCTACTCTAGATTGAAGAACCTTACATATTTCTTCTGCCACTTCTTGTGATGAACCCCTTAAGGAGAGTGTGTTTTTATCCTCAGTGGCATCATATGGATACTTGCTAATTACATCACGGAGGGCAGAGTCAGCTTGAATAGATACAAACTCTTTGAAATTATCAACGTTAAAGACTGCCTTTGCAGTATTTTGGATTTTCCAAATTACTACTATACCAACTTCAATAGGATTTCCCATCTCATCGTTGATTTTTTGCTTTTGATTATCTAGAGTCATAGCCTTTAAAGATATTTTTTTACTTCCAGTAGTACCATTAGATGACATCTTAATGGTTGGATTTATAGCACTACAGAACGGATTTACAAAAAAGATGCCATCGTGTTTTAAAGTGCCTAGATATTTACCAAATAAGGTTAATACATAAGCCTCATTAGGATTTAAAACTTTTATACCACACCAAGGTATCCAACCAATACAGATGTATATGCCACATATAACAGCTCCTACAACGATACTGTTTATTCCACAAATGATTAATCCTACTATTGCGAGTATGTATAATAGTATGGTTAATATTAAAACTCCTACACCTTTTGGAGCTTTTAACTCTTTTTCTTCTACTATGTTGTTTTTGATATCCATAAAAAAATCCTCCTAAGATATATCAATAAATGATTGATTTGTATTTGATATCTAAATGATATCATAATAAGATTAAAATGTCAATACCTTTTTAAAAATTTTTATAAAAAATCCTAAATGGTGCTATTCATCATTTAGGATTGGTATTAATAGGCTAAAAAATTTAAAAGGGTAAACAAAAAAGCAATCTAAAAATTAGATTGCCTTTAACAATGTGCCTGAAGGGACTCGAACCCCCGACCTACTGATTCGTAGTCAGTCACTCTATCCAGCTGAGCTACAGACACATTTTCTAAGTACTTTCAACTGAGTACTTTACTAGTATATCATTAATGAGAAAAAAAGTCAAGAAAAATTTCTTTAATTTACAGAATGTTCACAATTATGGATATTAAATCCAATTAATTAAAAATACATAATATACTAAAAGTAATAATATCAAGATTGAAAAATTATAGATAGTAAAAATTTTTAGATATGTTTTTCCGTTTTTAGGATAATCCTTAGTAAAGATTTTAAAAGATATCAAACTAGCTAAAGAACCTATTAAAGTACCCAATCCACCAAGATTTACACCTATCAAAAGGTTTTTGAAGTTGTCCGTAAAACTAGATAACATTAGAGTAGTTGGAACGTTACTAATCACTTGTGATAACATTACTGATATTATTACTTCGTTACCATATAAAATATTAGATATAACCTCCTTAATGATTGGTATATTTCCAATATTTCCGACGAATATAAAAAATGATACGAAAGTTAATAATAATACATAGTCCACTTTAAAAAGTATCTTTGGATTGATTATAAATGTTAGTATCAAACTTAATATTAGGCAAGTGATATGATTTATGATTTTTAGTATCGTTAATATACATATCAAGAACATAGCAATGTATAGTATTAACTTTTTCTTGTCTATAGATTGTATTTCATTTGCCTTTGAAGGTTTAATACTTTCTGATTTTGAAAGTATCAAAATTAGATTTATAGTCACTAAACTGACTAATCCTAGTGGTAGCATTATCTTAAAAAATTCTCCTATAGATACGCCATAGTTTTCATAAATAAATATGTTTTGAGGATTTCCTATAGGAGTTATCATACTTCCTAAATTTGCAGATATCGTCTCCATAGTTACAACTTTTATGATGGTTTTAACTTCACAAGATTTTAAAATCTTTAATGTCAATGGAACTAAAGTTATTAGAGCTACATCATTGGTTATGAACATTGAAAGAATTAAGCATAGATTTACTAAAATTAAGGATATTCCTTTAGTAGTAGAGACCTTATCTAGTAAACCTTTTGATAGTCTATTAAATACTCCTATAGAGTTTAATCCAGAAACGACCAACATTAAACAAAATAGCATTATCAATACAGATGTATTTATATAAGTAATATAGTCTATATTTGGTGGAACGAATATCATAGATATTATAGCACATATCAACGATATAGTAAATACAACTTCATTTTTAAAAAACGTTTTTAACTTTTCCATATTTAGAGAAATCTCCTTTAAAATAAAAAAGAGAAACACTTTCAAAATGTTTCTCTAATGGCTGAGGTATAGGGATTTGAACCCCAGATGGTGGAATCAGAATCCACTGCCTTACCACTTGGCGATACCTCAAAATATATAATCATTCAACTAGATAAGTATATCATACTTTTTGTAGTTTGTCAAGAACTTTTTTATAAAAAAATTAAATATCTTGATTTTTTGACCTAAATAAGATATAATATATTTAAAAATATTTTAAAAAGGTGTGTTGATATGCTATCCTTTATTGAGGAAGAAAAAAACTGTTGGGATATCCTAAAAGATGAAACTAAACCTATATACCTATATGGAATGGGTGATGGTGCAGTAAAAATCTTAAACGTATTTAACCAATATGGTATAGAAATATCTGGTATTTTCGCTAGTGATGAATTCGTTCGAGGACATTCTTTTATGGGATTTAAAGTTATGAAACTCTCTGAAGTTGAGGCTATCTGTCAAGATTTCGTGATAGTTTTAGCTTTTGCCGTAGGACGTCAACCTATGTATGACCATATTATGGAGCTTTCTAAACGACATATTATATATGCTCCTGACGTTCCAGTGGTAGTAGATGGTTCTCTATTTACTCTTGAATATTGCCAAAAGCATGAAGAGGAAATCCAAACTGTATATGATATGCTTATGGACGAAAAATCTAAAAATACTTTTGCAGACGTTATTAACTTTAGATTGAGTGGAAAAATTCAATATCTTGATAAGAACGTATCTACTAGAGAAGAGGTCTTTAACGATATTATAAAACTCTCTGATAATGAAACCTATGTTGATTTGGGTGCTTATAATGGTGATACTATCCTTGAATTTGTGGAAACTGTAAATTATAAGTATAATAGAATTATCGGGTTAGAACCTAACTATAAAAATTTTAAACGTCTAACTAGGAATACTTCTAATATAGAAAATCTTCAAATATATAACTACGCTTCTTGGGATAAGAAAGAAACTCTATTATTTTCTAGTGGAGCAGGTAGAATGTCCAGTATTCAAAAAGATGTCTCTTCTAAGGTTAGAGAAGTTCAAGCTATCAACGTTGATAGTCTATTTTTAAACGGTTCTAATATGCCTACGTTCTTAAAAATGGACGTTGAGGGAGCAGAAAAGAATACTATAATAGGTTGTGAAAACATCATTAAAAATGGTTGTAAGATGGCTGTATCCTTATACCATAGAAATGAAGATATCTTTAGTATACCACTACAGATACATAATATTAACAAAGATTTAAAGTTTTATGTTAGAAAACAATTATACATTCCAGCATGGGAAACTAATCTGTATTGTACAGTGAACAAGGTTTAGAACTATTCAATAATTTATATGATAGTGCTTGTTCAAAGTCTCCTGAAGAGGTTGCCAATAGTATCGAATTGTAGATATAGTAAAAAAAATAGTTTATAGTGATATCCATTCAAACTTATGGATATCACTTATTTTATTACCAAATAAAAAAAGTTGCAAGATTTTAAAAAAACACTTGCATTTTTGACCTTTCTGTAGTATTATATATATAGTCAATATTTTAGATGTATAATCTATTTTTAGGAGGATTTCCAATGATGAAACTTTCAGAAATGCAGAAAGATGAATTAGTAGCTTTCAAAAATTCCGTCCAAGATGAATATGATGCTTTTAAATCACTTGGACTTAAACTAAATATGGCTAGAGGTAAGCCATCAAGTGAACAATTGGACTTAACTATGCCTATGCTTGATACTCTATCTAGTAAAGATATCTTAGATGATAAAAACGGTGTAGATACTCGTAACTATGGAGAACTTGATGGTATTCCAGAGGCTAAAAAGTTAATGGGTGATATGCTTGGTGTATCTGTTGATGAAGTTATAGTATATGGTAACGCAAGTTTAACGGCTATGTATGATACCATCTCAAGAAGTTATAATTTTGGTGTCATGGGTTCTACGCCTTGGTGCAAATTAGATAACGTTAAGTTTCTATGTCCTGTACCTGGATACGATAGACACTTCGCTATCACTGAACTATTCGGCATTGAAATGATTAACGTCCCTTTAACTGAAGAGGGTCCTGACATGGATATGGTTGAAAGTTTAGTATCTAGTGATGATAGTATCAAAGGTATTTGGTGCGTCCCACAGTATGCAAATCCTACAGGTATTTCCTATTCTGATGAAACTGTTAAAAGGTTTGCAAACCTATCACCAAAGGCTAAAGATTTCCGTATCTTTTGGGATAACGCTTATTGTATACATCATCTTGTGGATAATCCTAAGAAGATTTTAAACATTATGGACGAATGTAAAAAGACTGGCAAACAAGATATGGTATATATTTTTGGTTCTACTTCTAAGGTTACTTTTGCAGGTGCAGGTATTTCTGCTATATGTTGTAGTGTAGATAATATCAAGGATATTAAAAAACAGTTGACTGTTGCTACAATCGGTTATGATAAGATTAATCAGTTAAGGCACTGTAAATTCTTTGGAGATATCAACGGTGTGATGGAACACATGAAAAAACACGCAAAGATTTTGAAACCTAAATTTGATTGTGTTATTTCCTATCTTGAAAAGGAAATAGCTCCACTTGGAATAGGTGAGTGGGTAAATCCACAAGGTGGATATTTCGTATCTTTTAATGCTGTAGATGGTTGTGCTAAAAGAATAGTCCAACTTTGTAAAGATGCAGGAGTAGTTTTAACTGGTGCAGGTGCAACGTATCCATATGGTAAAGACCCTAAGGATAGTAACATTAGGATTGCACCATCATATCCACCTATAAGCGAACTTGAAAAGGCTATGGAGTTGTTCTGTATCTGTGTAAAACTTGCCACTACAGAAAAGTTACTTTTTGAATAGTTAGTTTAATCTTTCTATTGATATAGATTTTAAGGAATATCTTTAATTAAAGATATTCCTTTTTATTTTAATCCAAAGAATAGCTTAGACCTATTGAATATTCTAAAAAGTTTAGGCAATAATGTTATATAATATGCAAAATTTTGATATTGAAAATTTCTAAAAAAGTGATATAATTATAAATGAAATCGGTATCATAGAAATTAGGATACTGTTTAATGATATCAAAATAGGAGGAGATTTTTTATGAACATTTCCAAAATAGCAGAACTTTCAGGAGTTTCACCTGCGACTGTATCAAGATATTTGAATAATGGCTATGTCAGTGAAGAAAAAAAAGAAAAGATTAAAAAGGTTATAGAAGAGACTGGTTATATTCCTTCACAATCTGCACAAACTTTGAGGACTAAAAAGAATAATCTAATAGGAGTAATAGTACCTAAGATTAATTCGGAGTCTATATCTAAGATGGTTCAGGGAATAACTACTGAATTAAAAAATACTAAGTATAATATCATTCTTGCTAACACGGATAACTCTACTGATAAAGAACTTGAGTTTTTATCAATATTCAAAAATAATACTGTTGATGGAGTAATCTTTATAGCTACTATTATTACTAAGAAGCACCGTCAAATTATGGATACATATCAAAAACCGATAATCATACTAAGTCAACCTGATAATAAGTTTTCATGTGTGTACTTTGATGATTTAGGAGCATCTTTTGGGTGTACTGAGAAGCTCATCAAAGAGGGTTGTAGTAGTATAGCCTATATTGGAGTTACCACTAAAGATAAGTCTGCAGGTAAATCACGTTTAGATGGTTATACTTCTGCATTACAGAAGAACAATATATCTATTAACCACAAACTTATGGCAGAGTGCGATTTTTCAAGTGATGCAGGTTACAAAGCCATGGAAAGAATTTTACTAAATGGCGAATTTTTTGACGGTCTTTTTTGTGCAACCGATACCATAGCTTTAGGTGCTATGCGTTGTCTAAGAGAACATGACATTAACATTCCAAAGAATGTTAAAGTAATAGCCGTTGGAGATTCCAAAATGTCACAGTTATGTACTCCGACGTTATCATCAGCACACTTATATTACATTACTGGTGGAAAAGAAACCTGTCATATGATATTAGATGCCTTGGACAATGATTGCCATATCACTAAACATCATAAGTTAGGATATGAACTTATCAGTAGAGAATCCACACAAAGTGAATAATTTATCGGGTAAGATATCTTTGTGAAAGCGATACCATATATTTTTTATGAATTTTGCACAAAATCTAAGCTGAAAATTCGTAAGATTTGCGTATTTACTTTTTTAATCGTTTAGTATATAATATATTCAAAGATATGAAATTGATTTCATATAAATTCGAGAAAGTTCAAATTAGAAAGGTTGGTATCGTATGGATTTTAAAAAGTCGGCTAGTGAAGTCCTAGAAAAAATCGGTGGAAAAGATAATCTGATATCGGTTGCCCACTGTGCCACTCGATTAAGGTTAGTCCTTACAGATGAAAAAATCATCAAAAAAGAAGAGATTGAAGAGATTGATGGAGTAAAAGGTGTATTTATCGCACAAGGTCAATTGCAGATTATCTTTGGTACTGGCACGGTTAATAAGGTATATGATGAGTTCATCAAAGTAGCTGGAGTTCAAGAAACTTCCAAAGAGGATATGAAAAAAGAAGCAGCTAAAAAGGGAAACATACTTCAAAGAGCTATCAAAACTCTTGGTGATGTTTTCGTACCAATCATACCAGCAATAGTTGCTGGTGGCTTGATTATGGGTATCATGGAGGCTTTAAATTTCATGAATACTAATGGAATTATTTCCATTAATACTGAGGGTTATCTATATACCTTGATAAACTTATTAAGTAATAGTGCTTTTACATTTTTACAAATCTTAATTGGATTTAGTGCAGTCAAAACCTTTGGTGGTAATGGATATCTTGGAGCAGTTTTAGGAATGTTTTTAATCCACCCAAGTATGCAGAATGCCTATACTGTGGCTACAGAAGGGTATCAAACTACTTATAGTATTTTTGGTTTGTACGATATTCCTCTAGTGGGATATCAAGGACACGTTATCCCAATAATAATAGCTTCCTTGATACTCGCTACTTTGGAAAAGAAACTTCATAAGATAGTTCCAGAAATAATAGACCTATTCGTTACTCCATTGATTAGTCTAGTACTTACAGCCATTGTGACTTATACTTTTGTAGGGCCTGTTTTCATATGGTTAGAAAATAACATCTTAACGTTTGTACAATGGTTGATTACTATACCTTTTGGCATAGGTAGTTTCTTGATGGGTGGTATCTATTCAAGTACAGTAGTTGCAGGAATACATCATATGTATACCGTCATAGATTTAGGTCAAATAGCAGAATATGGTTATACTTATTGGTTACCTATAGCATCAGCAGCAAACGTTGCTCAAGGTGGAGCTTGTCTAGCTGTTGCTTGTAAGACTAAAAATGCCAAGATAAAATCTATGGCATTTCCGTCAGCGTTATCCTCTATGTTGGGAATTACTGAACCTGCAATATTTGGCGTAAATATTAGATTTTTCAAACCTTTTATTTGTGGTTCTATTGGTGGAGCGTGTGGGGCATTGGTTGCATCTCTTATGGGATTAGGTGCTAAAGCTACTGGCGTTACTGGATTGTTTGGTATCTTGTTACATTTACACGCACCATTACAGTATATCATAGTGATGGTAGTATCTGTAGGAGTTGCATTTGCTTTGACTTGGCTCTTTGGCTACTCAGATGAAAAAGCTAACGTTAAATAATAGTGATATCTTTAGTTAGTAAAGTAAAGCAAATATTATATATTTAAAAAATTCACTTCCACACTATTAGATATTTGGACGTTGAAATATACGTCCAATATCTAAGATATTGAAGTAGATATCTTTAATAATGTTTTTAAAATCGATTTTGAAAGTGTTATTAAAAATATTTATAGGAGGTTTTAATCTATGAACGTTAGATATAAAAATCTTTTAAAGGTTTGTGATACTTTAGAAAGTATGGCTAGTTCTAATAGGAAGTGGCGTCCAAAGTTTCATATATCGCCAAGGATAGGTTGGCTTAATGACCCTAATGGATTGTGTCAATTTAATGGAGTATATCACATATTTTACCAATACTCGCCATTTGACGTTAAACCTGGATTAAACTACTGGGGACATGTTACTACTAAAGACTTTATCAACTATGAATACCACACTCCTGCACTATGTTCAGATGAAAAGTTTGACTGCCACGGTGTCTACTCTGGCTCTGCTTTGATAGAAAATGGTAAAATAAATCTTTTTTATACTGGTAACGTCAAGTTAGTAGGTGATTTTAACTACATCACAAATGGAAGAGAACATAACACTATTAGAGTTACCTCTAAAGATGGCTTTAACTTTAATGATAAACATCTTTTAATGACAAATGGTGACTATCCAAAAGATGTCACTTGCCATGTACGTGACCCTAAAGTTTGGAAAGAAGATGATATCTATTATATGGTTTTAGGTTCTAGGCGTATCGATGACGTTGGTGAAGTTTTAATATATCAATCCACGGATTTAGACCATTGGAACTTACTTAATAGAATATCCACTAGAGAAAAGTTTGGATATATGTGGGAATGTCCCGACTTATACCAACTGGACAATACTAGAATTTTAACTATATCTCCACAGGGTGTAGAACCTAGAGGATATTTATATAATAACGTCTATCAAAGTGGATACTTTGTAATCAATGGAGACTTTACTGGCGATTGCACTCTTAGTGAGTTTACCGAACTTGACCGTGGTTTTGATTTCTATGCTCCACAGTCTTTCGTTGATGAAAATGGTAGACGTATCTTAATAGGTTGGCTCGGTCTTCCTGATATTGACGACTATTATTTAAATCCTACAGGGGATTGGGTTCATATGTTGACTATCCCAAGAAAGTTATCTTTTAAAGATGGAAAGTTATATCAAGAGCCATTGGAGGAGTTAAAAGGTTTAAGGAAATCTCAAAGAAGTTTTATCTGCAACGATGAGGTATCCTTTAAAACTTCCACTTGCTTTGAAATGATTGCACAAAATCTAAAAGATGATTTCTATATAAAGATTGATGATTGTACGCTATCATATGATGGACAAGTATTCAAATTAGAGTTTGGTTCTAGTGGTATGGGTAGAAAAATTAGAGCAGTCCAAACTGACCATATTGAAAAATTTCAAATATTCTGTGATAACTCTTCCTTAGAAATCTTCTTAAATGATGGTGAAAACGTATTTTCTAGTCGATTTTATCCAAATAATGATATATTAAACATAATAGTAAAATCGATAGCAGATGTTACAATCTTTGAACTATAAAAGGTGGTTATATTTTATGAAAAGTGTTATATCTATAGGGGAAGCCCTAATAGACTTTATACCTAATAAAAAGGGTTGTCCATTAAAGTTAGTTGATGGTTTTCAACGTATATGTGGAGGAGCTCCAACTAACGTTAGTGCCGTAGTATCTAAATTAGGTGGAAATTCTAAGATTATCACAAAACTTGGAAAAGATGCTTTTGGTGACTATATCGTCGATACTCTCAATACTATGAATGTTGATACTTCTTGTATACTTCGTACAGACGTTGCAAACACCTGTTTAGCGTTCGTATCACTTAAAGAAGATGGTAATAGAGATTTCTCATTCTATCGCAATCCTAGTGCCGATATGCTACTCAATAAAGATGAGTTACAATCTAATTGGTTTGATGATGTTGGAGTATTACATTTCTGTTCGGTTGCATTAGTAGAAAGTCCTATGAAGTATGCACATCTAAGGGCTATAGAACTTGCTAAGCAAAAGAATGCAATAATCAGTTTTGACCCTAACGTAAGATTACCACTTTGGAATAATCATAGAGAATGCAGACATACTATTAATGAGTATATCCAATATGCAGATATTTTAAAGATATCAGATGAAGAAGTTCAATTTATTACAGGTATGGATATATACAAGGCTAGTCAAAAGTTATTAAATGGTAATGTTAAGATTATCTTATATTCTATGGGAAAAGATGGTGCTATGATTTTCACTAAGTATGGTAATATTACTGTACCATCTGTGAAAGTATCAGTAAAAGATACTACTGGTGCAGGTGATAGCATCATTGGAGCGTTCTTATATTGTCTTACTAAAGATAATCTTTCCGTTAATGATTTAGATAGGATTTCCATAGACAAGTTAAAGGAATATCTAAAGTTTGCCAACTATTATTCTAGTTATAGCGTTATGGGACAAGGGGCTATTAACTCTTATGCCACTTTAAAAGAGATTACAGAGTTTATATTTAAACAAGAAAAAGTTTAACAAAGTATAGAAAGGTCGATTTTTATGTTCGGATTTTTTAAGAAAAATAAGGAAGAAATTCAAGTTATTCCACAATTGGTAGCAGTTCAAAATGGAAAGGTAGTCAAGGTTGAAACACTTCCAGACCCTGTATTTTCAGAAAAAATGCTTGGTGATGGTTTTGCTATACTTCCAAATGGTGATGGTACAGTAGTATCGCCAGTAAATGCAACCGTCGAAGAAGTTCAAGATACTCTACACGCTTACTGTCTACATACCATTGACGGCTTAGATATCTTAGTACACATAGGAATAAATACAGTATCCTTAAATGGTGAAGGTTTTGTACCAAAAGTTAAAAAAGGTGATAAAGTCAAAGTTGGTGACGTTCTTGCTAAAGTAGATTTAGACTTTATCAAATCTAAGGGATTGCCAACCTATACTGTAGTACTTATCACAAATATTGAAGACATTAAAAACTTTCAAATCAATGCCAATATAGAAGCTACTTCAGGTGAAACAGTAATTTTAACTTATAATAAATAATCTTTAGGAGGATTTTAATATGAAAGAGATTAAATATACCATCACAGATGAAAATGGTATTCACGCTAGACCTGCTGGAGTATTAGTCAAAAAAGCTAAGGAGTTTAACTCTAACATCAAGATTACTAAGGTTGGGAAATCTGCTGATGCTAAGAAACTTTTTAACATCATGGGATTAGCCGTAAAACAAGGTGATGAAATAGTTATCACTATTGAAGGTGATGATGAAGCTACTGCTACTCAAGAGTTAGAAAAGTTTTTATCAGAAAACTTATAGTGGCTAAATTGAAAAAATCCGATAATTTTGGAACGGAGTGTATCCGTTCCAAATACGGATTATACCTTAATCTATATCTATTAATTAAAGTGGCGGTGATTTTTAATGATTATCATACAAGGAAAGAGTGTATATAATGGCATAGCCATCGGAAAGATAGCCTTTTTTAAACGTAGTAAGATTAACACAGAGAAATATACTATAAAAAATAGCTCAATTGAAATAGAACGTTTCAATAGAGCTAAAAAGAAATCCATAGAACAGTTAAAAAGTCTTTATGATAAAGCCCTTCAAGAGACTGGAGAAGAAAATGCTCAAATCTTTGAAATACATCAAATGATGATTGAAGATGATGACTATAATCAATCCATAGTTGATATTATCAATAATGAAAAAGTCAATTCAGAATATGCAGTATCTGAGACTTGTAGGAACTTTTCGGAAATGTTCTCCTCTATGGAAGATGAGTATATGAACGCTAGAGCCGTAGACGTTAAAGACATTTCTAATAGAATTTTAAAAAATCTATTGGGTGGAAATGTTGAAAATGTGACCAATGAAAAGTGTATCATATGTGCAGACGATTTAGCTCCAAGTGAGACTATCCAACTAGATAAGAGTAGCGTATTAGCATTTGTAACTTCTAAAGGTTCAGCAAATTCACATACTTCTATATTAGCTAGAACTATGAATATCCCTGCCATTATTGGCACAGGTGATACCTTACTAAATCCCGAATACGACGGAAAGATGGCTATAGTAGATGGTTATAACGGAGCTATCTACATTGAACCTGATGAACCTACTCTAAAGACTATGCGTTACAGACTACAAGATGATATCAATAAAAGGTTGGCTTTAAACGGATTGAAAGGAAAATCTAATACTACTATCGATGGCACTACTATCAACGTATTTGCCAACATCAGTGGAGTAGGGGACATTGAAAAAGTTATAGAAAATGATGCTAATGGTATTGGATTGTTTAGAAGTGAATTTTTATATCTTGAAAGTAGTGACTTCCCATCAGAGGAAAAACAGTTTGCAAGTTATAAAAAGGTTCTTCAAGCTATGGGTGATAAGAAGGTCATAGTTAGAACCCTAGATATTGGAGCAGACAAACAGATTGGATACTTTAATCTTGAAAAAGAGGAAAATCCAGCTATGGGATACAGAGCTATTAGAATATGCTTAGATAGACAACATATTTTTAAAACTCAATTAAGAGCATTATTTCGAGCTTCTGTGTATGGTAACTTGGCTATAATGTTTCCTATGATTATATCTAGGGAAGAGATTGTTCAAATAAAGTCCATCATAGAGGTTGTAAAAGATGAACTTAGAAAAGAAAATATTCCTTTCAATGATGATATTGAAATAGGCATCATGATAGAAACTCCTGCTTCTGCGATAATTAGTGATATCTTAGCTAGTGAAGTTGATTTCTTTAGTATAGGTACTAACGATTTATCACAGTATACTCTTGCCATAGATAGACAGAATAATCATTTAGAACAGTTTTTCAATCCACATCATGAGGCTATTTTAAGGTTGATGAAGTTCACTATCGATAATGCACATAAAAACAATATTTGGGTAGGTATATGTGGTGAATTAGGTGGAGACCTCTCATTGACGGAAACTTTCTTAAAGATGGGTGTTGATGAACTTTCTGTATCTGCACCAAAGGTATTGCAAATTAGGAATAAAATTCGTAGTATAGACTTATCAAAATAGATATAAACTTAGTATGTATAGTTGGAACATCTTTTTTAAGACGTTCCAATTTTTTTGCATTAAATCCACTGGACGGGCATATTATTAATTGATAGTTGATATTTAATAATCAACGATTAAACTTAATTGGGAGGTCTTATACATGGGACTAAAAGAAACTTTTAAATATATACCACAAAAGTTTAGAAATCCATTAAATATGGTATCGCAAGAGGATATTCAAGAGTTAAGGTTGCGTATCAATAGACCTTTTGCAGTTACCATATTCAATGAAGAAAAGTATCTAACTGGCGATGGAACTCTTACAGATGATGCAAATAATGGTATCGTATGTACTAAACAAGATATCTTACAAAGTTTTGATGCCGTTTGTAACCATTCCGTATATAGTTACGCTAAAGAGCTATCACAAGGATATATTACCATAGAGGGTGGTAATCGTGTAGGATTATGTGGAACGTATATATATAAAGGTAACAATATCCATACCGTTAAGGATATATCCTCACTTAACTTTAGGATAGCTCATCAAATGATAGGAAGTGCAGAGAGTATTCTAAAAATGGCAGATTTTTCATCACCTAAGGGACTACTAATAGTTGGTAGACCTCTAAGTGCTAAAACTACCGTTTTAAGAGACTTATCTCGAATAGTTTCTAAGAGTTTCAAGGTATCTATAATAGATGAACGTTCCGAATTGGCAAGTATTTATAATGGAGTGCCTCAAAATGACGTTGGGATAAAAACGGATATATTTAATGACTATCCAAAAGATATAGCTATAACTAATGCAGTTAGAACCATGTCACCTGATATTATCCTATGTGATGAAATAGGTACTCCACAAGATTTTAAAGCTATCAAAAAGGGTGGTATATGTGGAGTGAAGTTTATCTGTACAGCACATGCCGAGAGTATCACGCAAATTTTTAAGAATGAAAATTTTAGAGATATCTTTAATACTGGTGCTTTTGATTATGTAGCTTTATTGGGAAGTGGCAAAAATATTGGTAAGGTTATAGAGTTTAAATCTATAGGTAGGTGATACGTTATAGTAAAGTTCTTAGGAGTAATGTTTATAATAGTATCATGTGGTACGGTAGGGATTTCTTTAGCTGAAATTCTTAGAAAAAGGGTATCATTGATAAACAGTCTATACTGTATGCTAAATGATTTTTCAATATCTATACAATATACTGCCCCTACCGTTTGGCAACTGATGGAGAATGCTTATAACAATCCCGAGTTTAAGGATATCAACTTTTTAAAGTATTTTCATGATAATCTGTCCTTTGATATTCCTTTCACTACTCTTTGGATTAACTCTATTAATAAAGATTATTCGTTGAAATCTGCTGAAAAAGATGTTCTATTTAGTTTAGGTAACTCTTTAGGAAAGGTCGGTTGTGAAGAGAGTGTATCAAACATTCATTTAGCTATGAATAGATTGAAGGTTATAGAAAATCAATCCATAGAGGAGTATACCAAGAAAAGCAATCTTTTTAGATGGTTAGGGGTTTTAATAGGAGTAGCAATATCAATAATCATTGTATAAAACTGGGGGCGGTCAAAATAGATATAGATTTAATCTTTAAAATAGCAGGGGTTGGAATTATCACAGCAGTATTGAACATAGTGCTAAAAAAAGCCGATAGAGACGACTTATCTATGTTGATGTGTTTAGCTAGTATCATAGTAGTATTGTTGATGCTTGTAGATGAGATATTCCAACTATTTGAAGTTATTAAAAATCTGTTTGCCTTATGATTAATATACTATCTGTATGTGGATTAGTGTTCTGTATAGTGATACTTTCTAAAGTATTGGAGAAAACTTCTAAGGAATATGTTATTTTAATATCTATAGTATCATGTTTAATGATACTATCATACTTACTGTTGCAACTAACTCCCATATTAGACCTAATCTATCAACTTACCAACATTTTAAACGATGGTGAAGATATCTACATATTGCTATTAAAATCCTTAGGGATTTGTATAGTAACTAATCTAGCCGTTGATGTCTGCAAAGATAGTGGTGAAACTGCTCTTTCTAGCGTGGTTCTAATGTGTGGTAAAGTTTGTATGTTGATACTTTCTATTCCACTTTTAAATGAATTGATATCTATAATTAGACAAGTAATATTTAATTGATAGCTATCTATCAATTATTAGTGAGGTGTTCATATGGATACTAACAACATTACAAAACAGCTAGAAGAAATCAGTCCAGAGGGTTCAAAAAACATCATAGATAGTTTGGACATTAACAATCTATCTTTTAGTGAGATTTATCAAGACGTTTTAGATACCATAAAAAGCGAAATATTCGTGCCTAAAGATTTGATAGTATCGTTAATAGTGATTATCTTAATTACTGCATTAATGCAATCTTTTAGTGACATGGTAAAAAGTAAAAAAATCTTTGAGATAGTTTGTATTTTAGTATGTATCAAAGTATTGATACAACCTATTTCTAATTTAATAGATACTATCCAAAATATGATACTTTCTAATGGTGTATTTATGACATCATTCAATCCAATATATACCTCTATAATGGTTATGTCGGGACAGGTATCTACATCGGCAGCTTATGGAGCGTTTACATATATAGCTTGTCAACTGTGGATTCAATTTGCAGATAAACTCATCTTACCTTTGATGAGCGTATGTTTAGGCTTATGTTGTGTAAACAGTCTGTGCAGTGTGATATCTTTAGGCGAAATAATAAAGTTAATTAAAAAGTATGTGAACTGGATTATGACCATATCAATGTTGATATTTTCAGGAATACTATCCTTACAAAGTTCCGTCACTACTCTTACAGATAGAGTATCTTCAAAGGCATTAAAATTTGTGGTATCGAACGGAATACCTATAGTAGGTAATGCAGTATCTGACATCTTTGAGAATTTTCGTTCTAGTGTGATGTTAATAAAATCGGGGGTAGGATTTATAGGAATAGTCGTGTTAATGGTTAGTGTATTACCTCCAATAATAAACGTTGGCTTATTTAGAATAATTATATCATTAGGAGAAACCTTTTCAGACGTTCTTGGAATATCATGTATTAAAAGTTTACTTTCAGATGTCTCTTCTATACTGTCGATAGTGTTTTCTTGTGCCATATGTTTTGCTATAACGTTCGTAATCTCAATAGGGGCAATGATGTTACTAATCAATTAGGGAGTTTAAACCATGGAAGTAATACAATCTTTCGTTATGACGTCATGTGCTATAAGTATATTATTTTGTGTGATATCTTCTATAACGGACATCTCTAAATTTGAAAAAGAGTTTAAATTTGTCATAGTAGGTATATTTTCGCTAGTATTAGTGAAGTCCATACTACAGCTGGATTTTTCTTTCTTCAAAGACGTTTCTTTAAGTGATAATCCTTATACCACTAAAGGATTATCCATAGATGATTATACCTCACAGATTATGAAAATCAGTTTAGAAGATACTATCAAAAATTATTTATCGGATTATGGTGTAGTATGCGAAAATATTTCTGTAGATATAAATATAACTGAAGAAAGTTGCATATCTATTAATAAGGTATACGTTTCTACGGATAACTTTCTATATGCTAAACAGTTACTTCTTGAACGCTTTGGCGAAGATATCAAAGTATTGAATATAGGTGGTGATTGATTTTTGAATACTATTAAAAAGTATTATAATAATATCTGTATATTTTTGAAGTCTCAAAAGGGTGTAAGAGTTAGTATCTGCTTAGGGTTACTTGGATTGTTATTAATATTAATCTCTGACTGTTCCAAAAACGATAATGATAAACCCATACAAGAAACAGCTATCACCACTAGTGATGATTATAGAATATCTTTAGAGAATAATATGCAAAATCTAATTAGCAACGTTTCGGGAGCTGGTAACACTAAAGTCATGATTACTCTAGCTACTGGAGAAAAAAACATCTATGCAGAAGAAATAAAAAAACAGTCCAACGCAGATGGCTCAAGTGAGTTTGAAAGTAACTATATTACATTAAATTCTGGTGGTGAAAAATCTGCTTTGATAAGTTCAACACAACCACCACAAATCATGGGGGTGGTGGTACTATGTAATGGAGGTTCAAAACCATCAGTTAAGGAGGATATTTATAACATAGTTTCAGCACTTACAGGATTATCTTCGGATAAAATCTTTGTAGGGCAACTTGATAATTAATAATTGATATCTATTAAACGTTAATCAAACTAAATTGGAGGTAGTTTTTATGAAAAAGCCAAGTCTAATAATAGGTAAAAAACAGATAATCTTAGCTTGTTTAACTATGATGCTAGGTATTGCAGTATACGTCAACTACATACTTGCTGACGGTGACGGTTTAGTATCTCCTAACGATGCTACACAAGTAGAAGAAATATCTACTGGTAATGATGCTGACAATGTCGAAAAATCCGAAAATTATGGAGATACCGAGTTTGTAAATATTGGAAACGTAGATAGTACAGAAAATCTTTCTGCTGAAGTTGATAGTAGTGACTATTTTGCTCAAGCTCGTTTGGATAGGTTGACCAGTCGTGATAATGCTATTCAAACTATCCAAACTGCCATAGGTGGTGGCGACCTTACTGAAGATGAAATGGTTACTAAAGCTCTTGAAGCAGTATCTATTTCACAACTTTCCGAAAGTGAAACCACTATAGAAACGTTGATAAAAGCTACTGGTATCGAAGATTGTATAGTATATCTTGAAACGGATAGTGCAAAAGTAGTAGTAAAATCTACTGGATTAACTCCTCAACAGGTGGCAAGTATTAAAGAAATCATAGTGAGCGAAATTACTGTACCTGCAGAAAACATAAAAATTATGGAGATGGCTTAAAGTGGGAACTTTTTGTGTTAATAATGTGAAAGGTTGCTAAAAAATTACACATATTTATTGACTTTGTATGCAAATATGCTATAATAATCTTATAGGTGTTGAAATCTTTTCTATACGCCTATAGGATTTTTTTATTTGGTTTTGTTTATCAGGAGTGTGTTTTGTTTGTTAAAAAAAAGTTTAAAAGCAATAATAACAGGTATATTTGCCTTTAGTATGTTATCTAGTAATTTGATATGTAGTGCTACTGAAGAAACTACTGCTATTACTACTAATATACCAGCAGTTACATCACATACTAGTAATGGGACTACTATGTCTACATATAATACATATACTACTACGACTACTACTGAACAAGTTACTACCACATCTGCGATGAATGTCACTACTGTTAATAGTGATGTTACCACATCAATGACTACCACCACCACACCTATAGTAACTACTACTACCACTACACCGACAGAAATGACTACTACTATCACAGATAATACGACGACTAACACTATAGTTACTTCACTTATGGGACAGCAAACTGATTATATCTTTAAAGAAGTGGATAGAATTCTATATGATGATAGTCTAACGACAGATGAAAAGAATTTAAATATAAAATCTTATCTTCAAAAGAAGGTAATGAGCAATGAAATCCCTATAACTCAAGCTTTGGATATTACTAAAAATGTTAAATCAATCTTATCTAAGCAAGAACTAAGACAGATTTCTAAAGAAAGTATTAACAACTCCTTAGATGAATATATCAACAGTGCTACCGTTCAAAACGGTTCTTTCATAGAAATTTACTGCAAAAATTTGATTAAATCTTCTTTTAAAAACGGATTTTTTAGTGCAGATGAAACTCTAAACCTTCTTAAAAATCTACATGATAGAATTTTTAGTAAATTCCCTACAGAAGATATTAGGGCTATCGCTGATGCTGAAGAGTTAAAGAAAGTTAAAAGTCAATATGAAGATTATACTTTCACTTTAAATCAAAGTTTAGTAAATCAGTTTAATTATACATATTCAGATTTACAAGGTTGGATATATATTCCTAATGCTGATATAGACTATCCTATTATGCAATATTATGATAATAATGACTATTATCTACAACATGATATGAACGGTTTTGATAGTTCCCAAGGTTGTATCGAACTAGACTATAGATGCGATTTTGGTGATGTTATTGATACCCCAGATTATACAAGTAATCGTTTGATATATGGTCATAATCTATATAATACTTTGATGTTCTCAAATCTTGAAAATTATAAAAGTCAGGAGTATTGGGAAAATAATAAGCTAATCGAGATTAGCACCACTCAAGACCAACGTCTATATGAAATATATGCAGTTTGTTCCGTGTATGGTATGGCTGATGGTACTCAATTTAACTATTGGAACGCTAAATACATAAATATGGATTATGAACTCTTTGAAGAACATATGGCATTAACTCAACAAACTATGTTATATCCAACAGATAATTTTCCAGTGTTTGGTCAAGATATCATCACTTTGCAAACTTGCGATGGTGAAGACGGTTGGAGATTAGTTCTATTTGCTAAGCGTGTTAAATAAGTATCCCTTTCTTAAATTGATAAACTTTCATTATATTTTTTAATGAAAGTTTATTCTTTTAATATTGACTTTTCACAATAAAAGTGGTATAATCTTAGCATTATATTACTAAAAAGGAGTTTTTTTGATGGAATTACAGGAAAGTATATCAAAGAGAAGAAGTATTAGAAAGTTTACTGAAGACCAAGTATCCAAGGAAGATTTAATAGACATAGTAAAGTCAGGTATGAATGCTCCTAGTGGTTGTAATGCTCAGTGTTGGAAGTTTGTAATCTTAACGGATAAGTCTAAAATAGAAGAAGTTGCTAATGCTACTGCTCAAGGTATTAAAGATTTTTACAACCCTTTAAACTCCAATGAAGATTTTATAAATAGTCGAATTAAGTTTACTACCTTTTTTAAGAAAGCTCCTGCGATTATATTCGTCTTTATGACAAAGATGGATTATCATGACAGTCGTGTTACCGACGTATTCATGAATAAGTTAGGATATACTCATGAACAGATGATGAACGCCATTGGCAATCCAGACGTATTGTCTATAGGAGGTTGTATCCAGAATATGCTTTTGACCATTCAGGAAAAAGGACTTGGTGCTTGTTGGCAAGTTGACCCAACACTCTGTTCTAAACAGATTTGTGAAGTCTTAGGAGTTACAGAAGGTAAATTAGTGAGTGTAATCCCTGTAGGTGTACCTGCACAAACTCCACGTGATAAACAACTTAAAAACTTTGATGATATCTGTACTATAATATAAGTCTATTTTGAAAGGATTGAAATGTGTATGAGTTTACAAGCTATGCAAATCGCTTTAGAAACTGTTGAATTTATCAAGAATGGTGGATATTTAAATAATCACTTTAGTAATGATATTTCCAAGGCTATATTATACTCTCCACAAAGTTTAAAAAATCTTTCGGTTGAGTTAAAAAAAGAGGGTTCAGATGCTAAGGTAAGTATCTATAATGAAGACACTTGCGAGTGTGCTAAAAGGTTTATCAGTGATGGTTACACTTGTATATTAAATTTTGCTTCTGCCATGAATATAGGAGGGGGATTTTTACGTGGTTGTACAGCTCAAGAGGAAACCATCTGTAGGAATTCAACGTTGTACGCATCTATCAATAGTGGCGATGCTAGAGAATACTATACTTTTAATAACGAAAATATAAGTAGATATCCAATGTATTCGGATTATGCCATATTTTCACCACACGTCGAGGTCTTCAGAGATGGTAAGGGAAACCTTTTAGATATCCCTTATACTATAAGTGCGATAACTTCTCCAGCAGTCAACGTTTTTAAGGCTCATTGTTGTACAAAAGATATGGTCTATAATTGTATGCTAAACCGTGCAGAGTATATATTTAAGATTGCCATTTCAAACAATGTGGATAATCTAGTGTTAGGTGCTTGGGGTTGTGGTGTATTTGGAAACAATCCATATGATGTGGCAAAGATATTTAAGTATCTTCTATTAGATAAAGGTTATATTAAGAGTTTTAAGAACGTATCTTTTGCCATATACGATAGATATTGTAATAACTTTGATGCCTTTAATGAAATATTGAATAATATTATTTAATTTCTATGGTGATTGATGAATAATTAGTTGACAATCTAGCCTTATTATTGTATAATAAAGCTAGATTTCTTTTTGTATATTTGATTATATTGTTACAATATATACAAAATGTTTTATATATCACTATTATGAAAGAGTTGTTTAAATTGAAGTTTGAGAAAGATAGAAACAAAAATAATAAAAATCCTAACTTTAAGGATAAAAAGAACAATGTTAATAGTTATTTAAAAAGGAAGAGTATAATTCCATCGTTTGTATCATTGCTGATTTGTTTTTTATTATTGATAATATGTGGAGTATCTTATTGTGGTTGTATCTTAAACGTTCTTCGCAACTACAAAAATGATAATTATAACTCTTTAGCTATTAACTATTCACAAATCATAGAGGAGAATATTAAAAACCAATGTTTTGCCATAGATAACTACGGAAAACAACTTTCTAATTATACTTACACTACAGTTGATACCTACTTAATTAGAGGATATCTTGAAAATATGGTCAACTATCATGGTTATGATAATATGTATATAATCAACGTAGATGGCAACGGATTTGACTATCAAAATAATGGTGTGAACTTTTCCAATGAAGACTTTTTCATAAATGCTGATATTCAAAATCAAACTATAGTTACCAATAGTGATAAACTATTATATATCACTCCAGTCTTAAAAGATGATAACACTCTTAACTTTTTCATAGTAGCTGAAACTAACATCAACTTGAATTTTGATAACGTTCTATTAGACGGTTGGAACGATTTAGGATATTATATCATAGACAATCAAAATAATATCGTAACTTCCAGTGAGGGAAACTCTAACAATAGTTATGAAAGTATTTTTGAAAACGGTATCATTTTTGATACCAACAGTGCCAACATATATGATTTATCCGTTAAAGATTTTTTTAAATCTATAAAAAGTGTAATATCTGTATACGATAGTTCTTTAAATATATGGTATCAATCTAAGTTGAACATAAATGATTGGTCAATCTTGGTAGGAAGACAGACTACTCAAGATAGTGACATTTTAATGATACTTTCACTCTCTATGAAACTGTTAAGTATACTTTTAGTTACTCAATCTTTGATAGTTTTAGTATTCATACTAATGGGAACACTAAACAAGATAAAATTGAAAAAAATCTTATTCTTAGATACCGTCACTGGTGGAAACAACTGGTTTAAGTTTAAAATGGACGCCTCTGAGGAATTACAAAAAGGTCGAAATAGATATGCGTTGGTCTCTTTTGATGTCTATAAGTTTAGAATATATTGTGATATCAATGGACATCAATTGGGTGATGATGCCCTTGTAGAAATAGATAATCTTATGAAAAAGTTTATTAACAAAAAAGAGTTTTATGCACATAAAAATCTTGATACTTTCGATATGTTTCTACTCTATAAAGATGAAAAATCTATGCGTGAAAGACTGTTAAAGTTTTCCAACGATTTGCATAAATCACCTAAGTTAAACGATATGCGTTTCGCTTTCGGAGTTTACATAGTAGATAATAAGAACTATTCCATTAGTAGAATGAGCATGATGGCAAATATGTCTAAAGATAATGATAAACTTCAAGATTACAACTTAAAAGAAACTATAAGTTTCTTTACTAAGGAAATGCATAGTAAAATCTTAAAAGAAAGTGATATCTTTAATAGCTTTGATAAGGCTATAGAAAATCAAGAATTTTTGTTATATATTCAACCTAAGTATAGCCTCTTTGATGAAAAACTTTCAGCAGGTGAAGCTCTTGTGCGTTGGAAAGATAAAGATGGTAAGTTAATAAGTCCATCTGAATTTATTCCAGTATTTGAGAAAAATGGTTGTATCCGTAAACTAGACCAATATATGTTAGAAGCAGTATGTAAAAAGCAACGTCAATGGCTTGATATGGGTTATAATATTGTACCTATATCTGTAAATCTTTCAAGAGCCTGTTTTTCTGATAAATCCCTAGTTAAAGATATTATCCGTCTTGTGGATAGTTATAAAGTTCCTCACAATAAGATTGAACTTGAACTCACTGAAAGTGCCTTCTTCGATAACAAGGAATTATTGATAGATACTGTTAAAAAGTTACGTTCTTTTGGATTTTCCGTATCTATGGACGATTTCGGTGCTGGATACTCTTCTCTAAACTCTTTAAAAGAACTCCCTATAGATATAGTCAAATTAGATGGTGGCTTCTTTAGAAATGGTCAAGATGATGAACTTGAAAAGAGTAAAATTATAATACATAATATCATAAAACTTGCTTATGATTTAAATCTTAGAGTTGTAGCTGAAGGTGTTGAATATCAAGAACAGATAGACTTCTTACGTACCTTAGGTTATGATATATTAATTCAAGGTTATTACTACTCAAAGCCTATACCTAATGAAGATTTCGAAACATTGCAATCTAAAATATAGTATCTGCCAATCGGGATATTCAAAATATCCCGATTTACCATTTTCAGTTAAAGTGAAAGTTTGATAAAATATCTCTTAGACTATGGCTATTTTTTTTGATATGTGGTATAATATTAGTTAGCAATCTTTCAAAATAAAATATAACAGGAGGTTTTTTAATGGCATTTAATCATAAGAAGGTTGAGCTTTCAAAAAATGTTGTTTTCCATACCATTATAGATAAAAAGTTTAAATCAAATGTGGTATCGGTTAAATTTATCGTACCATTAGAAAGTGAATTTTCTGCATTAAATTCACTAGCGATATCTACGGCGTGTTCAAGTAACAGTAAGTATAAGACTATAAGAGAGTTAAATCGAAAACTCAACGGATTATACGGTTCTTCTATTAGTTCAGACATCTCAAAGGTAGGGGATATTCAAATACTTTCTGTCAACGTTAGATTTATAGATGACCGTTTCACATTCGACAATGAAAATCTTACGGAAGAGGTTGTAGACATCTTTTTAGATTGCTTGTTTAATCCGAATGTGGAAAACAATCAATTTGATGAGGATATGTTTAACATAAACAAGAAAGAACTTTTAGACACTATTGAGAGCGAAATTAATAACAAAAGAGTATATGCTATAATACAATCTAAAAAGACTATCTACAAAGATGAACCTGCCAGTGTTCTATCTTATGGGGATAAAGAACATACATTAAAAGCAACCTCTAAAGAGGCTTACGAAGTATATAAAAATCTTTTAAATACAGCTAATATTGATATATTCTATGTAGGTTGTACTGAAAAACCAATCATTGAGCAAAAGTTTAGACAGGCATTTTCTAGTTTAAAGGATAGAAACCCATATGATATGCCTATCAGTAAACCTAGTATTATAAAGTCCCAAGTAGAAGAAGTTACTCAAGAGATGGAAGTCTCTCAATCTAAGATGGTGATGGCTCTAAAAACTACCTATGAAGATAAGTATACTAACATTATAATGAATACTATCTTAGGAAACTCTCCATTTTCAAAACTATTTTCCAACGTTAGAGAAAAACTAAGTTTATGTTATTATTGCCAAAGTTCATGTGATATCCAAAAGAGAACTATCCTAATAGATAGTGGTATTGAATATTCTAACTTTGAGAAGTCTAAACAAGCTATCTTACAGCAAATAGAAGATATTAAGAATGGCAACTTTACAGATGAAGACTTAATCAACTCTAAAAAATATCTATGTAACTCCTTAAAGTCTGTGGGAGATAGTGCATCATCATATATAAATTGGTATTTGTTTAATGATATCTTAAAAACGGATAGAAACGTCAAAAACGAATATGAGAAGTATTCTGCAGTTACTAGGGAAGATATTATAAAGTCTGCTAATGAACTATGTTTAGATACTATCTACTTGTTAAAGCCTAAAAATAGCTAATATTTGTTAATCAAGTATAGAAAGGAGTTTTTTATGTCAAATAGAAAAACTGTTATTGAAAGTAAAATCACTGGTGATAAGATAGTTAAAATAGAACATTCAAGTGGTCTAGATATCTTTGTGTGCGAAATGGAAGGTTTTAGTACCACTGAAGCCCTATTTGGTACGAAGTACGGCTCTATAAATACTACCTTTAAAACTACTCAAGATGCCGATTTTACTACAGTACCTGAGGGAATTGCTCATTTTTTAGAACACAAGCTCTTTGAAAATGAAGATACTGACGTCTTTGAACTCTATGCTAAAACTGGTGCTTCTGCTAACGCTTTTACCTCTTTCGATAAGACTTGCTATATGTTCGATACCTCTGAAAATGTCTATGAAAGTTTAAAGATACTTTTAACTTTTGTACAACAACCTTATTTTACTAAAGAAAATGTAGATAAAGAACAAGGTATCATAGGACAAGAAATTCAAATGTGTAATGATAATCCATCATGGAAAGTATTTTTTAATATGTTAAAGGGAATGTATCACAATCACCCAGTAAAGATTGACATTGCAGGAACTATTGACAGTATCGCTCAAATAGATGCCCCTCTATTGTATAAATGTTACAATACCTTTTATAATTTAAACAATATGGTGTTATCTATTGCAGGTAACGTCAAAGTAGATGAGGTTTTAAAAATCGCCGATGAGTGCTTGAAACCTTGTAAAGATATACATTTAGAAACCATATCACCAGAAGAACCTGAAACTATAGTTCAAAGTGAAATAGTTGAGCATCTACCAGTAGGAGTGCCGATATTCTACTTGGGATTTAAATCTAAACCAGAAGTTGGGTTTGAGAACATCAAAGCAGAGATGGAAGCGTATTTAGTAGCCAACACTATCGCAGATGCGTCATCTCCATTGTATGAAAATCTACTAAATGATGGCTTGATAAACTCCGAATTTGCCGTAGAAGTCTTTAATGGTGATGGATTTTTTAGTGTAATCTTTAGTGGTGAAAGTAGTAACGTTCATGAAGTCAAAAAAAGAATTTTCGCAGAGATAGAAAAGGCTAAAATCTACGGTTTAGATAAGTCTATGTTTGAATTGGTTAAAAAATCCGTATACGGTTCGTTTATTCGTGAGTATAACAACGTTTCCGATGTTGCTAACAACATGATAAATTCATATATGGCAGGAGTTCTGCCTTTTGATACCTTGGATATATTAGTCAATGTATCATATGAAGACGCTCAAAAATGTTTAATGGAAAGGTTTAACTTTGATAAGTCCGTACTTTCTATAATAGAATAGTTGGAGGGATATTATTTGAATTTAGATAATTTAGAAAAAAATCAAATAGTGTTCCCACATTTAAACATTGACATCACAGTAGATAGGACAGCTTTTACCATCTTTGGTGTAGATGTTCAATGGTATGGAGTAATAATATCTTTTGGATTGTTATTGGCTATAGTATTTGGACTTTCTCAAATGAAAAAGTATGGTATTAATTCAGATAAAGCTCTTGATTGTATCATAGGTGGTATAGTGGGTGGTATAGTAGGAGCAAGAGTATATTATGTCGCTATGAGTTGGGAACAATATTCTGGAAATATTAAGAGTATCTTCAATATTCGTGAAGGTGGATTAGCCATCTATGGAGGAATTATTGGAGCTTTATTGATAGGTTTAATAATAGCGAAAATCAAGAAAGTTGCCATTCTGCCATTGTTAGATATCGTTGGAATGGGTTTTTTAATAGGTCAAGGTATTGGAAGATGGGGCAACTTTTTTAATCAAGAGGCTTTTGGAAGTAATACTAATCTACCTTGGGGAATGTCTGGAGGAACTATTCAAGCACATATTCTTAATATGATAGAAAATGGTAACACATCACTTACTACTAAAGAACTTGTTCACCCATGTTTTTTATATGAAAGTGTTTGGTGTTTATTAGGTTTTGTAGTAATCTATGTATATTCTAAGCATCGCAAATATGATGGTCAACTATTTTTGATGTATCTAGCGTGGTACAGTTTTGAGCGTTCTATCGTTGAGGGGCTACGTACTGATAGTCTTATGATAGGTAATATTAGAGTATCACAGGCATTATCAGTAGTGATATTCATAGTATCTGTAATACTGTTGTTTGTGTGTGGTTTTAAAATCAAACGTATGGGCGAAGATTACGTCTTCTATAAGGATACTGAGATATCTAAGCTATTGTTACAAGATGAAAAAATTAACATAAAACAAGGCGAAAAAACTTCAACCATAGAGGATACTAAAAAAGATGAAAATTATAAGTCCATCTTATCTGAAGATGACGAAAATAATAAAGATGATGATAATATTTAATAGAAAGGATTTTATCTATATGGCTAAAATTATAAGTGGTAAAGAAGTATCTGCACAGGTAAAGGAGCAAGTTAGACTTGAAAATGAAAAGTTAAAATCACAAGGCATTGAGACTGGTCTAGCAGTGGTAATAGTCGGTGATGACCCTGCTTCTCGTGTATATGTAAACAATAAAAAGAAGGCTTGTGAAACTGTAGGTTTTAAATCTTATGAGTATGCACTACCTACGGAAACTACTGAACAACAGCTATTAGAACTCGTTGATGTACTTAATCATGATGAAAAAGTAAATGGAATTTTAGTTCAACTTCCACTACCTAAACATATTGATGAAACTAAGATTATCCATGCTATATCTCCTAATAAGGACGTTGATGCCTTTCACCCTGTAAATGTGGGCAAAATCATGGTAGGTGATTACGCCTTTTTGCCTTGTACTCCAGCAGGTGTAATGGGGCTTATAAAATCTACTGGAATTTCTATCTCTGGTAAAAGATGCGTAGTAATCGGCAGAAGTAATATAGTAGGAAAACCTATGGCTATGTTACTATTACACAGTAATGGAACTGTGACTATATGTCACTCTAAGACTGAAAATCTTGCAGAAATTTGCTCACAGGCAGATATTCTAGTAGCCTCTGTGGGAAAACCAAACTTTGTAACTGCTGACATGGTCAAAGATGGTGCTATAGTTATAGATGTAGGTATCAATAGACTTGAAAATGGCAAACTTTGTGGAGATGTGAACTTTTCACAAGTTGAGCCTAAAGCAAGTTACATTACTCCAGTACCTGGTGGTGTTGGACCTATGACTATCGCTATGCTTATGAGAAATACTCTTACTGCTAGTAAACTTCAACATGGAATTAATTAAATATAATAATATTATTATTACTCCTTCACTTTTGAGGTGGGGGAGTATTTTATCATAAAGTCAGCTATGGTAAAATTTGATGTTAGCTATTTTCTCTAACTAAAGAATTTATTCTATATGAAAGTATTGTTCAAAGTACTTTTATGTGTTATAATTGAATTGACATGTGACATGTTATTAAAATAGTTAATCAGGGAGGAATTTATCATTAATAATAATCAATACTTAATACATCTGTTAGGAAGTGCTTTAGAGTATACTCAACCATTAGAAAAGCCAAAAGAATTACAATGGATAGATATCTTTAAACTTGCAGAGGCTCACAAGGTATCGAATTTGGCGTTTTATAGTGTGGAAAAGTTAAATAATAAGCCATCAAATGATATATATTTAAAATGGAAAGAGATTAAAGAAAAATCTATAGTAAGAAGTTATACACAACTATTTGAACGTGATAGATTGATACATCTTTTTGAAGAAAATCAAGTTAGGACTTTAATGTTAAAAGGGTGTTATCTTATGGAAATGTATCCACAGGAAGATTTTCGATTTATGTCCGATTTAGATTTTTTAGTCCATAAAGATGATATTAAAAAAGCTCAAAGCGTTTTAAAACAGTGTGGTTACTCTTTAGATAGTGCTTATGACCATCATTTAGAATATATCAAGCCACCCATCATGGTAGTGGAACTTCATAATAAATTGATTAGCCTAACTTGTAAATATCATGATTACTATATCAATCCATGGGAAAGGACGTATCTAAAAGATGGGTTTAACTACATATATGAATGGTCATGGAATGACTATTACATCTATATGATAGTTCATATGGCTAAACACTATTTTAGTGGTGGTATTGGTATCCGTTCTATTATGGATATACACATATTTTTAAGTAAACATTCAAACGATTTAGACTATTCTTATTTAAATCAAGAATTTAAAAAGTTAAACCTTATGAACTTTGTCAAAGATGCTGAAATTCTTGCTAAGGATTGGTTTGAAAATCAAACATATACTTGTTTATCTACAATGAGTAAATATATACTTTCTTGTGGCATATATGGGAATTTAAACAACAAAGTTCAAAATGGTTTAAAGTTACATAATGGAAGCAAGTTAAAATATATCTTTAGTAGGATTTTTATGCCATTTAACTTTATGAAAGAACGATATCCTATATTACAAAGATTACCATTTCTATTGCCGTTTGTCTGGATATATAGAGTAGTTTTTAAGATGTTGACCGACTTCAGTCGCATCAAAGATGAACTTAAATACTTAAAATAATATAACCTATGAAAAGACTATTACACTCACTTATACAATAGTCTAATTGAATTATTGATTTCCATGATTAATTCTTTAATATTATTGACATTATCCAAAAAATATGGTAGTATATTATAAAAGATAATTATTATTTGAAAAATCTTAAAGAGGTGTTTTTTATGGGTTATGTTATAGCTACTATTATCATCTTATTTTTGATATTCTTGATATCTAACATTAAGATAGTGCCACAGGCTTATGAATACGTTATCGAAAGGTTAGGTTCGTACTATGCCTCATGGGGAACTGGTATTCATGTTATGATACCTTTTATAGATAGAGTAGCAAAAAAAGTCTCTATTAAAGAACGTGTAGTAGATTTTAAACCTCAACCAGTCATCACAAAAGATAACGTTACCATGCAAATAGATACTGTAGTATTCTTTCAAGTTACAGAAGCAAAACAGTTTACCTATGGTGTAGAAAATCCAATGTCAGCCATTGAAAATCTAACTGCCACTACATTAAGAAATATCATTGGTGAGTTGGAATTAGATGCTACTCTCACTTCAAGAGATGTAATCAATACCAAAATTACTGCCATATTAGACCAAGCTACTGACAGATGGGGCATTAAAGTCAATCGAGTAGAGTTGAAAAATATTCTCCCTCCTAGAGAAATTCAAGACGCTATGGAAAAACAGATGAAGGCTGAACGTGAACGTCGTGAAAAGATTTTACAAGCTGAAGGTGAAAAAAAGTCCCAAATTTTAGTAGCTGAAGGTGAGAAGGAATCTGCAATACTAAAAGCAGAAGCAGAAAAACAGTCTGAAATCTTAAGAGCAGAGGCTCAAAAACAAGCACTCATTCTACAAGCTGATGCCATCAGAGAACAAAAAATATTGGAAGCTCAAGGTGAGGCTCAAGCTATTGAATTGGTGCAAAATGCTTTAGCTGAAAGTATTGTAAAGTTAAACCAATCCAACCCAACTGCTGAAGTATTGAAGTTGAAATCTTTTGAAACTTTTGAAAAAGTCGCAGATGGTCAATCGACTAAGATTATCATTCCTAGTGAACTACAAAATCTTGCTAGTATTACCACTGCTATCGATAGTCTTGTCGATAAAAAGAATAGTTAATAGAATATGTATCATTAATAAATGAAATGGAGTATCTTTTTTAGATACTCCATTTTTATGCTTAACCTTTTGGATTTGTTGGCTTTCTATTTACGTTTACATTCATATTTACAGGTTTATTAACTATTCTAACGTTACCTCCCATATTTGGTGGATAAGGCTTTACAACCTGCTCACGCTTAGGTGCTTGATTTCTAACCATCTGAACGGTTAATAACATTCTAACAGTGGTTTCTCTAATAGATTGAACCATAGCATCAAACATTTCAAAGCCCTCATAACGATATTCAACTACAGGATTTTTCTGTCCATACGCTCTCAATTGAATACCTTTTTTGAGTTCTTCCATATCATCAATATGGTTAGTCCATTTTTGGTCTACCACCTTTAATAAGATAACTCTTTCAAGTTCACGGATAGCATTAGTACCAAACTGTTTTTCTTTTTCTTCATAATGGGAAATCATCTTATCAGTTATAAACTTGTTCACATCTTCTTTAGAGATATTTTCAAGTTGTTCACTAGTTTTGGCATTAAAGTTGATACCATTAGTAACATCTTGTGGGATATCTGTCTCATCTATTTCCTTATCAAGTTTGTTTTCATCAATCTTAGGAACTTCAGGGGATTTTTCTGCATCTTCAACAGATTTTACTTCTTTACTGTCTTCATTTTCTTCAAGGTCATCATCGAAGGTAGTGTCTTCGTCATCTTCTGCACGTTCATTAACCATATTCGATTGATTTTTACTTTTCTGTGCTTCTGCGATGGCTTTAGCTTGTGCTTCTGCCATAAGTTTCTGTTGAACGTCAGTAGGCAAGATATCTAAGAAACTCCAACCCATAAAGTGCATATAAAGACCTTTTAAATTCCAAGTTTCCTTGTCTTCTTCGTCTGGTAGATATTCATTAACGGTATCAGAACATAGTTCTCTCATCATCTTTAAGATATTTTCATGTAAGTCTTCACCATCAAGCACTTGAGCCCTTTGCTTATAAATGATTTCACGCTGAGTACTCATAACGTCATCATAGTTAAGGACGTTCTTTCTAATAGCGAAGTTTCTACCTTCAACTTTTTTCTGTGAACTTTCGATAATCCTAGTGAGAGCTTTACTTTCGATAGGCATATCTTCTTCAACTTTAAGGGTAGCCATCATATTTTCGAGTCTATCACCTGCAAAGATACGCATTAAGTCATCTTCTACAGACAAGAAGAAACGACTTTCACCTACATCGCCTTGACGACCTGAACGACCTTTTAACTGGTTATCGATACGTCTACTTTCGTGTCTTTCTGTACCTATGATGAATAATCCACCTGCTTCACGAACCTTTTCAGCCTTTTCCTTAACTTCGGCATCGAACTTCTTGTAAAACTCTTGATAATCTTTTCTAGCTTTTAAGATTTCTTCATCATCAGTTTCAGCGAACCCGATAGCCTCATTTATGATATGTTCATCATAGTCCATTTTTTTCAATTGAGCTTTTGCTAAAAATTCAGCATTACCACCAAGTAATATATCTGTACCACGTCCAGCCATATTAGTAGCTATAGTAACTGCACCGAACTTACCAGCCTGAGCGACTATTTCTGCCTCACGTTCATGTTGTTTAGCATTCAATACATTGTGTTTTATTCCCTTTTTCTTCAACATGTCAGAAAGTAACTCAGATTTTTCAATGGAAACCGTACCAACCAACACTGGTTGACCTTTCTTATTACATTCCACGATTTGGTCTATTACTGCTTTAAACTTTCCCTTTTCAGTCCTATATATTTGGTCATGATGGTCTACTCTTTGTATAGGTTTGTTGGTAGGTACAGCGATAATATCCAACTTATAGATTTCTTTAAACTCATCTTCTTCAGTCATGGCAGTACCAGTCATTCCAGATAGTTTAGAATATAGTCTAAAATAGTTTTGGAACGTAATGGTAGCCAACGTCTTAGATTCATGTTGAACGTTTACACCTTCTTTAGCCTCAATAGCTTGATGAAGACCATCATTAAAACGTCTACCTTCCATTAAACGACCAGTAAACTCATCAACGATAACTACTTCCAATTCGCCTTTTTCATTAGGTTTAACGACGTAATCGGTATCACGTTTCATAATACCGTGAGCTTTTAGAGCTTGGTTAATATGATGGAGTAACGTCATATTTTCGGCGTCCATCAAATTTTTTACACGGAAGTGTTTTTCAGCCTTTCTAATACCACGTTGAGTAATGGTAGCAGATTTTGCTTTTTCATCTACAATGTAGTCACAATCGTTTAAGATGCTCTCTTGGTCTTCTTTGGTATCCATTTCTACTACAGTAGAGTATGTAAGAGTCCTAACAAACCTATCGACTATGTGATATAACTCAGTAGACTTATCACCTCTACCAGAAATAATAAGAGGAGTTCTAGCCTCATCTATTAAGATACTGTCTACTTCATCGACTATAGCAAAATTATGACCACGTTGAACCATATCTTTTTTGTAGATAACCATGTTATCACGAAGATAATCAAAACCGAATTCATTGTTAGTGCCGTAAGTTATATCACAGGCATATGCCTGTCTACGTTGGTCGTTGTTTAAGTTATGCAAGATTACACCTATCGAAAGTCCTAAAAATCTATAAACCTTGCCCATTTCTTCCGATTGGAACTTAGCAAGATAATCATTTACTGTAACTACATGAACGCCTTTTCCAGATAGTGCATTTACATAAGATGCTAAACAAGCTACTAAAGTCTTACCTTCACCAGTTTTCATCTCTGCAATACGTCCCTGATGTAAAACTATAGCACCTATGACCTGTACAGGATAAGGCTTCTTTCCTAACACTCTAAAAGCAGCTTCACGACATACTGCCATAGCCTCAGGAAGAATATCATCTAAAGTTTCTCCACCTTCTAAACGCTCTTTGAACTCTTGAGTTTTAGCTCTAAGAGCAGTATCAGAGAGACCTTCCATATCGTCTTCAAGAGCTAAGACGGCATTTTTAATAGGTTCAATTCTTGCAAGTTCTTTTTTACTGTAAGACCCAAATATTTTTTCAAAAAATCCCATACTTAATAAGTCCACCTTTTTATTAGTTTATATATTTGTGTTTTGTAATATGTAGATAAACACAAGTTTGCTATTCAATTAACGAACGTAATTATATAATAACATTTTAATGTGAATTATCCCCACTTACGTTTCGCTAGGAGGTGGGGACTTCCTGTATTATTTATATTGGTTATATTATAACAATTTATTTTTGATTTGTCAATACTAAACTAGGAATGCACATGGAAATCAATTTTAATATATTTTATTCATATAGGATACAGTATATTCAAGTAATTTTAAAATCGATTTTTATGATTATAGATAGATTGATATTGACATCAAAATATTACGATGATATAATTATTAATAGTATTAACAACCATCTTTGAATATTGGAAAGGAGACGTTAAACGTTGGAAGATGATAAGTTAAATGATGCTTTAATCTCTGCCATGGAAAAAATATATCACTATGAAAGCAATTTTGATGTGTTTTATCAAGGGGAAACTAAAGTTTTAACGTTTATTGCTAGATATCAAAAAAATAACGATAAAAATTATTTACTTCCAAGTGATATTTCTAAGGCTTTAAATATGACAAGTCCAAGGGTATCTGTGATATTGAACTCTTTGGAAAATAAAAGATATATCACAAGGAATTTTTCTACTAGAGATAGAAGGAAAGTATACATCTATATTACTGAAGAGGGCAAAAAATATGTGAATGAAATCACAACGCAAACCAAAAAAATATTCAACTCTATGATAGAAAAACTCGGTAAACGTGATGCCCAAGAATTAGTTAGAATAGTCGATAGATTGGTTAAATCAGATAATAATCTTTAAGGAGTGCTTTTTATGTTAAATTTAAAAGAATTTTTCAGTGGAAATGCTTTCAATAGCTATCAGTATTTTGGAGTTCACAAGTATTGGCAAAATGGTGTAGAGGGCTTTATATTTAGAGTTTATTGTCCTAACGCTAAAAACGTAGAATTAACTTGTAGTTTCTATGATTGGGATTACATTCCTATGGAACGTGATAGTAATGGTATATATTCACTATTTATAGATGAAAGAAATCTTTTAGGAAGTAGCTATAAGTATAAAATTACTTGTCAAGATGGTACGGTTCAATATAAATCTGACCCTTACGCATTTCAATCGGAATTAAGACCGAATACTAATTCTATAGTCACACGTTTGGATACCTTTACTTTTAACGATGACGATTGGCTTGAAAATCGTAACTGTAACTATGATAGTCCCATGAACATCTATGAATTTCATATGGGTTCTTGGAAAGTAAAACCTCATAATGACGATAATGTTGAAAATGGTTGGTACTCTTTTCTTGAGATTGCTCCAGATATTATCCAATACTTAAAAGATAATGCGTACACTCACATTGAATTGATGCCATTAAGTGAATATCCATTAGATGCTTCTTGGGGCTATTTAGTTAGTGGATTTTTCAGTGTTACCTCAAGATATGGTAGTCCTAGTGATTTGATGTTTTTTATTAATGAGTGCCACAAAAATGGTATCGGTGTTATTATCGATTTTGTTCCAGTGCATTTCGTTGCCGATGATTTCGCATTACGCAACTTTGATGGTACTCCACTATATGAATATGATAGCGAAGATATAGCACGTTCGGAATGGGGTTCTATGAACTTTAACTTTTATAGCAATACTGTCCGTAGTTTTTTAATGTCGGCTGGTGCGTTTTGGTTCGATAAGTTCCATGTTGATGGTCTTAGAATGGACGCTATCAGTAACGCCATATATTGGCAAGGAAATTCAAGCAGAGGTGTCAATGAGGGTGCTTTAAACTTCCTAAAACAGTTAAACAAAGGATTAAAAGAACGTTTTAACGGCATAATGTTAATAGCTGAAGATTCTACTAACTATCTAAAGGTTACTGCACCCGTAGAATATGATGGTCTAGGTTTCGACTACAAGTGGAACATGGGCTGGATGAATGATACTTTAGAATTTTTTAAAACTCACCCATTTGATAGACCTCAAAAGTATAATCAACTATCTTTTTCAATGATGTACTTCTATAGTGAGTTGTTTATATTACCATTTTCCCATGATGAAGTCGTACATGGAAAGGCGACCATCATGCAAAAAATGTGGGGCGACTATGAGGACAAGTTTCCACAATGTAAACTGTTATATGCTTATATGTACACTCACCCAGGAAAAAAGTTGAACTTTATGGGTAATGAAATAGGTCAGTTTAGAGAATGGGACGAAAATAAAGAAATAGATTGGTTCTTATTGAAATATCCTAAGCATGATGCTTTTCATAGATATATCAATAAGTTAAGTCATATCTATATAGACACTCCTGCTTTATATGTGGGTGAATATAATCCAAGTAATTTTAAATGGCTAATAGTAGATGGTTATGAAGATTGTATCTACTGTTATATGCGAAAGGTAAAAGATAGTGCTATAGTTACTATCTTGAACGTTTCATTAAACGATTATATAGATTACTCCATAGGTTGTGATGAACCTCTAATTATGAGAGAAATTCTAAATTCAGATAGTAATCTATATGATGGTAAAAATATGGTAAATGATTATACCATCAAGACCAAAGAACTAACTAAAAGTTATAAAGGACATAAGTATTCATTTACCTTGAACATACCTCATTTTAGTGCTATAATATTAGAAGTAATCCAAGACAAGGAAACAAGTTTATAATTTAAGATACTAAGTTAAAAAGATTTAAGGAGGTTTCCTTTATGGTAGATATGCACGTACACACAAACTGTTCCGATGGTGACTATTCACCTAGTGATGTGATTAAAATGGCTTATGATGTAGGTATCACACACGTTGCAATAACTGACCATGATACTATTGATGGTTTGAAAGAAGCTCATATTAAAGCTAACCTATTGGGTATCAAACTTTTAAATGGGGTTGAACTTGCGTCTAGTGAATATAAGAATATGCACATTTTGGGATATGGCTTTAATTATGACAATCCAACGTTGAACGAAAATCTAAATAGATGGTTATTGGGAAGACTTGAAAGGTGTAACAACATTATAAAGTTTTTAAGAGAGTATCACAATATAGATATATCTGTAGAGTACGTTAAAAGTCTATGTGATGGTAAATCTATAGGTAGGGTACATTTTGCAAAGGCTCTACTATCTTTGGGATACGTTCAAAGTATTCAAGAAGCTTTCAATAAGTATCTTGACACTCCAGAATTCCATTCCATAGATAGAAAAAAACCTACTACTGAAAGAATTTTAGATGTTATACATCAATCTGGAGGACTTTCAGTATTAGCACACCCAAGTTCCCTTAAAATTTCAAATGATGAGTTTGAGATTTTAATCTCTAAGATGAAAAATCTTGGATTAACTGGCTTAGAATGTTACTACTCTAAACATGATGCCTCTATGACTAAAAAATATATAGAAATTGCTAAAAAGTATGATTTGCTCATAACTGGTGGTTCTGATTTTCATGGCAATAAAGCTAAACCTAACTTAAAAATAGGTACTGGTTATGATAATACTTTCTATTATAATGATATATCAACGTTTGAGTATTTTCTTAAACATCAAGAGAAAAAATATCTATAGTATATGAATATAGAGAATTTATTTTTGAAATTCTCTATATTTTTTTAAAAATTATTGTATTTTTGTATTATTATTATTCACTATAGCACATTATATATATCAAAATTGAAATATCTTAATTAATACAAAAAAAACATTTGGAAGCATAATCCGATAAAAGTTGTTCCACTAGGAAAATTTATTGTGATATTTCCCATATCTATGAGATTTTTAAAACAAAAGATACTAATAATGCTCTCATATATAGGTGTTTGCCATATAAAATGTTTATCTTCATTTTTATTTCTAAAAATATCCATATTAAAAATTAGGTATGTATTTTTTTACATAGTAGGCATATCAAAATTCACTAATAATTCCCAGATAGGTGTTCTTTTTTATATAAAATGAGAATAGTATTATAACAGATAAAAGGTACAGTCCTCTCTCAAAACTGTACCTTTCAATCTAAAATCAAATTTTCTGTAATTATACGCTTGATGTTTAACCAACTTATTGATTAATCTTCTTTAGTTTCTTTAGTCTTTTTTAGCTTTTCGATGCACTTGCTACAAACTAACTTGCCCTCAAATTGGCTTAGATTTTCACTACCAAAACAGAAGATACAAGTCTCTTGATGTTTCTTTAGGATAACAGTATCGTTTTGAAGAGCTATCTCAAGACTTTCACCATTGTTTACGCCTAACTTTCTTCTGATGTCTATAGGAATAACTATTCTTCCTAATTCGTCGATTTTTCTAAATGCAGATTTAGTTTCCATTTTAAAATCCTCCATAATAATGTTTAATGATATTTTTACAGTCGACAAAAATCCAAGAAATTACTTCCGATTTTTGGTTTTTTTGCTTTCTGTAATGATATTATACAATAAATACTAAAAAAAGTCAATCGCAAAAATGGTATTTTTGTAGATATTTATATCAAAAAATAGGAAAATATTTTCACATTTTTAGGAAGATTGTTATTCGTTTATAACATAATTCTAATAAGTACCAATTATTAAAAATCTATGGAGGATTTTCTATGTTAAATATAATATTTATTATTATGGTGATAGCCTCAATCACTGTAGGAATACTTTCAGGTAATACTGATGAACTTTCAAACGCTATCTTAAATGAAGGCAATACTGCAGTAGAGTTTTCCATCTATTTGGCTGGAGGTATGGCAGTTTGGGGAGGTTTAATGAAAGTTGCTGAAAGTTGTGGTATCACTGACTATATTTGCAAGATGTTTACTCCTATATTATCTAAAATCTTCAAAAATCTTGACGTTAATTCTGATAGTTTTAAAAGTATTTGCATGAACATAACTGCTAATATGTTAGGCTTTGGAAACTCTGCCACTCCTTATGGAATACAGGCTATCAAGCATCTTGAAGAGGACGAATGTCAAAACGGTATAGCAAGTGATAATTTCATTCTCTTCTGTGTGATGAATACTTCTTCATTAACGATAATACCCTCTACAGTATCTTCTATTAGAAGTATGCATGGTAGTGAAAATCCAATGGTGATTTTACCAGTAGTATTAATATCTTCTCTATTGAACTTGGTAATAGTAATTACAGTTACTAAAGTATTTAATAGATTAAATCCAGTAAAAAAGTCTAAAAAGAGGTGAAAGGATTGTTTATTACAAAATTTTCAATCTATGTGTTACCTGTCATCGCATTGATAGTGTTTTCAATAGGAGCATACAAGCATATCAACGTATTTGATACCTTCATAGAAGGTGCTAAGGAAAACCTAAAACTAGCTATAGAGCTTACTCCTGTACTAATCACAGTAATGCTAAGTGTTGGACTATTTAGAGCTTCAAACATTCCAAGTTATATTAGCGAGTTTCTATCTCCCTTGATTTCACAGATAGGCTTATCTGCAGAGTGTTTACCATTGGCATTAATAAGACCTATCTCAAACAGTTCTGCAATGGCAGTCTATGAGGATATTCTCAATAACTATGGTGTAGATACTCTTATAGGTTTAACAGCTAGTGTTATGATGGGTTCTAGTGAAACTACTTTTTATACACTATCATTATATTTCGGTTCGGTAAAGTTTAAGAATATGCGTCATACACTATTATGTTCCTTGATTGGCGACTTTTCCATATATGTGATAAGTTGTATTCTAACTAAAAAATTTTTTTAAAATTTTTGCAAAAAAGACTTGACAAATTCCAATGAGTATGATATAATAAATATCGTTGTGATTGAGACGTTAAAAAATCTTAAAATCCAACTTTATCTTATAGATTTTTTTAAAAAAGTTTAAAAAAACTCTTGACAAATTAAAAAATCTATGATATAATATACAATGTTCTCACTGATGTTTAAGAAAAAATTATAAAAAAAGTTAAAAAAGCTCTTGACAAATCGGTTTGAATGTGATATAATAATTAAGTCGACTGATGACTTATAGAAATCAATTAAATATGTTATTTATGCGGCATTAGCTCAGTTGGCAGAGCATCTGACTTTTAATCAGAGGGTCTGGGGTTCAAATCCCCAATGTCGCATTTATATTTTGCGAGTGTGCTGGAATAGGCAGACAGGCACGTTTGAGGGGCGTGTGTCTTTGACGTACGAGTTCAAGTCTCGTTACTCGCATATTAGATGAGTTTCTAACAGTATAGATTTATAAAATCTATGCTGTTTTTTTATTAAACTAAATCTTAATTTTAATATAGGAACGCTAAATAAAAGCGTTCCTATGACTAATATTTTTCATGATTATTCTGTGATTTCTGTTTCTGTAGAGTTTTCACTATCACCAAGAGTATTTTCATCGAACTCAAAAATATCCGTGTTTACTTCATCAAAGATACTAGGAATGTTATCTTTAGCGTTTTGAACTACTTCTTCTCCCTTACCAAATAGCGATTTGAAAAAGCTACAGATTGCTTCCCAAATTCGAGCAAAAAATCCTTTAGCTTCTTGTGTATTTACCTCAACTCCTTCTGCCTTAGATTTTATAGTATCATTTAAGTTATTAATTGCATTGGTGAAACTTTCTATATTATAGTTTAAAGATTGCAACGTTTTTAACCATTCATTTAATTTAGAAAGTTGCTCATCACTGATGGTTACATTATGTTCTTCGGATTTTTCTGTGATTAAGTCATTAATCTTATCTTCTGAAACGTCATTAGATATCGCCTCAGATTTAATATCATTCATAAATTTTAGGACGTCGTCTTCTTCGTTTACGTCTGTAAGCTCTGCTGATATTACTAATTCTTCAGTAGCAGCTTCTTTTTTATCTTCGTCTAAAGTTTCTTCGGAGGCAGTTTCATAAGACTTTAATATTCCAGTCAATGCACCAGTTCCACTGACTTGAAAAGGTGCAGTTGCTATTACTTGACAGTTTTCTACTCCAGCAGTTGCTAGAGCGTTTGCTAACATATTTTCAGTTACCCAAGTTAGGTTAGCAGTCTTAACTTGGATACCTCCTTCATTAGTTGGATTAATATAACAACATGATAAAGTTCTTGTTCCTATTATGTCATTAGATACTATCCCTTCAAGATATTCTCTTTCTTCTTGATTGTTTACACTTATGATTATAACTTCATCTTCTGAAACGTTAAAGAAGTTTAATACTGTTTCTTTCTGTGTTTCGGATAGGTCTGCACCAAGGGTGACAACTCTTGAACTATCTGCATGGATATTTAGAGGCATAATCATAGTACTTGATAACAATACTACAGAGAGTATTCCACTAATTAATTTTAACTTTTTCATTTTAATATGTATCCTTTCAAAGTATATTTTCGTAATCCTATTATAACATACATGATTTTTTTATGCAACTCATTATATTAGTAATTAATAATCATTAATTGCTAATTACTCTTGATATCTCGCCAAAAAAATGATATAATATACTCACAATATAATATACATAAGAAAGGTTGAAATTTATCATGAAAGATAACAATAACGCCATAGCAGTGATAAGTTTTGGAACTACTTATACTGAAAATGCTAAAAAGACTATCCAAGTGGTAGTAGATGAAGTGTCTAAAAACTTTAAAGATATTTACATTATTCAAGCCTATACTAGTAACATAGTTAGAAGAAATCTAGCTAATAAGGGTATAGACATACTTTCTCCTGAAGATTGTTTTTACTCTTTAATAGAAAAGGGTTTCAAGAACGTTATAGTATTACCTACGCATATAATCGGGGGTGAAGAGTATAACAAAGTTTTAAATTGTGTTGAAAAGTTCAAAACTCAATTTGAAAGTATCACTGTATGTAATCCTTTGATTACTGAAGACAACATCTCACAGATAGTTAATACCATCTTTGAAAGTATTGATGTTGATGACAATCAATATTTAGTACTTATGGGACATGGTAGTCCAACGGAGGCAAATAAGATATATCATCTATTAAATGAGGAAATTTCTAATAGAGGAGTAAACAACATATACATATCTACGGTAGAGGCTACCCCTGATGTTGAAAACGCTATATCTAAGGTTAGAAAATACAATCCAGATGAGATTATCTTAGCACCATTCATGTTAGTAGCTGGTGACCATGCTAACAATGATATGGCTATAGATTGGAAAGGTGAATTTAATAAGATTGGTTTTAAAAATATCAAGTGTATTATGAAAGGGTTAGGAGAGTATCCACAGTTTAGAAAAATCTATATAGATAGGGTTAGGGAAAAATTATGTTAGGTAAATTTTTCGGTGTCAGCGTCGGTTCTGGCGACCCTGAATTGATAACTTTAAAATCCATTAGGATTTTAAACCAATGTGATATTATAGCTGTACCAATCTCTAATGATAAGACTACTGCCTTTGATATCGTTAAACAAGTAGTTGATTTTTCTAATAAGACTATACTATATCTAAACTTTTTAATGGTTAGGGATAAGTCTAAATTAGATGAAAACCATACATATAACGCAAACACTATTATTGAATATTTAAATCAAGGTAAAGATGTTGCCATGGTAAATCTTGGAGATACCTCTATATATTCTACATTTTCTTATATATGTAAAAAAATAGTTGACCAAGGTTTTGAAGTTGAGATATCATCAGGTGTGCCGAGCTTTTGTGAATGTGCCAATAGATTGAATATCTCTCTAACTACTATGAATGAGCCTGTTCATATAGTACCATCATCATATGAAGGTATAGAGGATATTTTAAATCTAAAAGGGACGAAAGTCATAATGAAGACTTCCAAAAATACTGCTAAATTGCAACTACTTTTAAAAGATAAACATTACTATGTATGTCAAAACTGTGGCTTGGAAAGTGAAAAATTTTCTGAAACTCTTCCCGATAACACTGGTTACTTCACGACCATTATAGTTAAAGATTAATATTCAATTTTAGGAGGTTTTATCTTGGATATAGATAAGTATAAAAAACAGATTATTATTGTAGCGTGTTTAATCACTGCCGTGATAATAGCTTTATTCGTGATGTTAAATAATAATAAAACTCTTGAAGTTTTAGAGCCTAAAGAAACTACTGCTCAAACTACCATTACTACGACTACTCCTATAACTACACAAGAAACTACTGTTACTACTGTAACTACAACATCTACTACGCCTGTTACCACCACTGAACCTCAAGGATACGTGGCTTCCATTACTAAAGATAAGATTATGAAATATCGCAATTCTACAGAAAATTGCAAAGGTTGGATTTATGTAAAAGATTCTGCTATTGATTATCCAGTCATGCAATCCGATGATAATGAGTTTTATGTAACTCATGACTGGACAGGTAAAGAAAGTGGTTCAGGTGCTATCATGTTAGACTATGAATGTACTATTGGTAAGACTAACAACGTATTAATGTATGGTCACAATATGGCTGATGGTTCTATGTTTCATGCCATAAAATCTTATAAAGATGATGACTGGTGGAAAAGTCATCAATACATAGAGGTCGCTGACCTTGAAAAAGTTTACATATATCAAGTATTTTCTGTAGGCGTTTTCTATGGTCTTTGGGACGCTGATTTTACTTATTGGTTAGAACCTAACAAATCTTTAGCTACTGAGGAAGATTACAATTACTATATTGATAATGTAATGAGTAATCAATCTACATCTATTGGAATTGAACCACCTACATATCCTACTAAGATTATCTCTCTTCAAACTTGCAACTCTGGTAATGATGACGGTATGCGTTGCCTTGCTTTTGCTAAACTTGTAGATATTCAAAATTTAAAATAGCATTTTTCTCTTATAAAGAATACTTTTAACAGAATATCCATAATTTGAGATAAATTATATGGTATAATTGATAATAAACTATCGTATTTAGAGGTGATTACTTTATGAACAGTTTAACTAATAGTGAGAATAATCAAGATATTAAGGTAGTAGCTTTATGTGTAGGTGGTATAGATGCTCAATATCAAAGTATTATCATAGATGAGATATCTAAAAGATGTGTCCAACATGGTAATGTTAAATTATTATTGTTTCAAGCGTTTTCTAACTCTTATGAAGGTGGTTCGCATGATGTTGGTGATTTTAATATATATAATCTTATAAACTATCATTTAATAGATGCCGTTATAATTGCACCTATGTCTATTAAGTGTCTTAATACCATCAATGATATAGTTAAAAATACTTTTGAAAATCATCTAGCATTGATTTCTATAGATGGCTTCATAGATGGTGCTTTTAACATACTTCTAGGATATGCTAATGCAATATATTCTTTAACTAGTCATTTAATAGAAAAGCATAATCTAAAAAAAATTAATTTTATAGGTGGTTCGCCTGATAGTGAAGTCTCTAATGAACGTGAAGATGCCTATAAAAAAGCATTGTTAGACCATAACATCATCGTTGAACCTAAGAGAATATCTTATGGTTGGTTTTGGGGAACTACTGCTAGTCAATGCGTAGAAGAGTATTATAACAACTATGAAGAGATGCCTCAAGCGTTCGTATGTGCCAATGATTCTATGGCTATCGGTGTATGTGAACAAGTGGTTAAAATGGGTTTTAGTGTTCCTGATGATGTATTAGTTACTGGTCTTGATGGTATAGTGGAAGCTATGAATTACTCTCCAAAAATAACTACAGCTAGATTAAATCTAGTAGAAGCTTGTGCAATCGCCACCAATACTATTTTTGATATCCTTTTTGATGAAAAAGAGTTCACATCTGATACCATTACTGTTGATAGTGAATTAGTTTTCTCTAACTCTTGTGGGTGTGAACCTATATCTAAGAGCATGGATAACAAACTTAAACATGATTTATACGATGAATTAGATGGACAGTTCTGTTTTTCTGAATATATCATAAGAATGATTGAATTTGTAAGTGGTGCACCATCTTTATATGAGACTATATCGAAATTAAAATCTTATATTTTAGCATTGTGGACGCATAAAGCATGGGTTTGTATCTGTGATAGTTATCTAAATGGTAACGACGAAGTTGAACAAAATTATATAGTTAAAGGCTATGGAAGAAAGATGAATTGTGTCTTTTATAGATTAAATTTGACTTGTAATCCTGCTGGTGTTTTCGATACTTATACTATGCTCCCTAACTTCTTTGAGGAAATTCAAGATACTTCACTTCCTTTGATGTTTGCTCCATTACATTATCAAGATAGAGCTATCGGTTATATAGTAATCAGTTATGATAAAAACTTTGAAAGTGGTCTATTTAAGTATAATACTATGTTGACTAATATCAGTATACTATTAGAAAATTCTAGAGTGCAAAGTGAACTAAAACAGACTGTACAGCAATTAGAAAATATGTATATCCGTGACTATATGACTAACGTCTATAATAGACGGGGATTTTATCAACAGGTTAATAGTCTTATTCGTGAGTGTATAAAGAATGAGGCTATTATAATGGTTATATCTGTTGATTTAGATGGTTTAAAATCTATTAATGATTTGTATGGTCACAAAGAAGGAGATAATGCAATCATTACTATTGCTAAAACTTTAAACTCTGTCGCAGTGACTGGGGAGATTGTCGCACGTTTTGGTGGTGATGAATTTGTAGTATCTGGTATTTGTGATAATGAAAAGTATGCTCAAAATTATGTTGACCGTCTTAATGACTGTTTGAATTATTATAATCAAAATTCTGGTAAACCTTACAAAATTCAAGCGAGTTGTGGTGTGTATTGTACTAAGCTCACCGATTTTAATACTTCTATTGATAGTTTGGTAAAAATAGCCGATGAATATATGTATTATCAAAAGCAGTCGAAAAAGTACGACCGTCATAGATAATCAATATTGATAATTATAGAAAGGATTAATCTTATTATGAACTTAAATTACGATGCCATTGGTACTAGAAGTAATATAAAGATTATAGACTCTAGTGAAAATAAAACTTGCCATATAGATATCTTAGAGTATCAAAACTTAAATGGATTGACCAATCCAAGTATGGCGAAAAACCTTTACTATATGAAAGAACAGAATATTCGTCCAAGGCAGATAGTCATATATCTAAACAATGATAGTGTACAGATTGAACCAGGTGCGTTAAGTTATATGCAAGGTAATATTTCGATGGTTTCAGGTGTCAACGTTGGTAACATTATAGGAAAGGTATTATCTAGTAAAATGACTGGTGAAAGTATAGCTCAACCAGAGTACAAGGGTACAGGCATGATAGTCCTTGAGCCATCATTCAAGCACTTTGTCGTTATAGATTTAAAATCTAACGAAGATATCATAGTAGATAAGGGTATGTTTTATGCTTCTCAAGGAAGTGTAACTTCTAAATCAGTTATGCAAAAGAGCATATCTTCCACTATAGCTGGGGGAGAGGGATTATTTCAAATATATATCAAAGGTCCAGGATTGGTAGTACTTGAAATCCCAGTACCTATGGAAGAAATTGACATTATCGAGATGAACAACGATGTCCTAAAAGTAGATGGAAACTTTGCTTTATTACGTAGTGCATCAATGGGTTTTACAGTGGAACGTTCTGCAAAAACTTTGATAGGTTCTTCTGTTAGTGGCGAAGGTCTTGTGAATGTATATAGGGGAAGTGGTCAAGTATGGTTAGCACCTACTATAAAGATTTATGATAATTTACTATACAGTTCAACTACAACAGAAAGTTCTTCTACAACGTCATAATATATAGGTATAATATAATCTATAATCATAGAGGTGAATTTTTATTATAAAACGGAAAGGCAAGTCTAATATGGACTTGCCTTTTCGTCAATACGATTTTTTGAAATTAAGACTTTATTTATCTAAGGTTAGTATAACCCATAAGATACTTATCAACTTCTTTAGCTACGGAGCGACCTTCTTGGATTGCCCATACTACTAAAGATTGTCCACGATGCATATCACCAGCAGTGAAAACCTTAGGCACGTTGGTTGCGTAGCTATCTTTTTGGGTAGATACGTTAGTTCTAGCATTTACTTCAACTCCAAAAGCGTCAGTAACGTACTTTTGAGCACCTAAGAAACCTGCAGCGATTAAGACTATATCAGCCTCAATGAACTGTTCAGAACCTTCAATTTCTTTTAATATTCTCTTGCCATCTTCTGTTACAAAGTGGACTTTTACGGTTTGTAATCCACAGAGTTCGCCCGTCTCATTGTTTTTATAGAACTCTTTGACGGTAGTTTCATAAATTCTAGGGTCGTGACCAAATATAGCGATAGCTTCTTCTTGACCATAATCAGTCTTTGAAATTCTAGGCCACTCAGGCCAAGGATTGTTTTCGGCACGAGTATCAGGAAGTTTTGGCATCATTTCAAGTTGAGTTACAGACTTACAACCATGACGAATTACAGTACCAACACAGTCGTTACCCGTATCACCACCACCGATTACTACTACGTTTTTATCTTTAGCAGATATGAAAGTGCCTTCAGTTAAATTAAAATCTAGTAAGCTCTTAGTGGTGGATTTTAAAAAGTCTACTGCAAAATAGATACCGTTTGCATCTCTACCATTAACGTTGATGTCCCTAGGATTGGAAGCACCACAAGCAAGAACTACAGCATCATAATTATCTATGATATCTTGTGCTTTGATATTTTCTCCAACGTTGGCATTAGTGATAAACTCTACTCCTTCAGCCTTCATCAATTCGACACGTCTTTCAACTATAGATTTGTCTAATTTCATATTAGGGATACCATACATCAAAAGACCACCAACTCTATCAGAACGTTCGTATACAGTTACAGAGTGACCTCTCTTATTTAGCTGATATGCAGTAGCAAGTCCTGAAGGGCCTGAGCCTATAACAGCAATCTTTTTGCCAGTCCTATATGATGGTGGATTAGGTTTCATTAAACCACTTTCAAAGGCTTTTTCTATTATGGCATATTCGTTTTCATGGACAGTAACGGCATCGCCGTTAAGTCCACAAGTACAAGCTTTTTCACATAGTGCAGGACATACCCTAGATGTGAACTCTGGAAAACAGTTAGTCAATAGTAGTCTAGATGTAGCTTCTTCCCATTGTCCATTATATACTAGGTCATTCCACTCTGGGATAAGGTTATTTAATGGACAACCTGAAATCATACCTCTTAGCATCTTACCAGATTGACAGAAAGGTACACCACAATCCATACACCTTGAAGCTTGAGTGCGTTGTTCTTCTTCGGATAAATGTTTATGAAATTCATTGAAGTTTTTAATTCTTTCAGTAGGTTCAATACAAGAACTTACTTTTCTATCAAATTCTAAAAATCCAGTTGGTTTTCCCATTTAAAATACCCCCTTATTGTTGCTTGTTGATGTAGAATGCTTCTATTTGAGCTTGTTCGTTACTCATGCCTTTTTCTTCCATCTTTACGATAGTTGCGTGCATACGAGCAAAGTCATGAGGAAGTATCTTTTTAAACTTAGGAACATACTCTTCAAAGTTTTCAAGGATTTCTCTACCCTTAGTGGAGTTAGTAGCCTTAACGTGTTCCTCTATGATTTCTCTTAGTTCCTTGATGTCATACTTTTCCTCAACCACACTCAAGGATACAAGTTCTTTGTTAATCTTCATGTATAGGTCTCTATCCTCGTCAAGAACGTAAGCGATACCACCACTCATACCAGCAGCGAAGTTTTTACCAGTCTTTCCAAGGATAACTGCTCTACCACCAGTCATATATTCGCAACCGTGGTCGCCGACACCTTCAACTACTGCGATTGCTCCAGAGTTTCTAACACAGAAACGTTCTCCAGCAACACCGTTGATAAACGCTTTACCACTAGTAGCACCATACAACGCTACGTTACCTACTATGATATTTTCATCTTGTTTGAACGTAGAACCCTTTGGTGGATATACTATCAACTTACCACCTGATAGACCTTTACCAAAATAGTCATTACTATCGCCAATTAGTTCAAGGGTTAATCCCTTAGGGATAAATGCACCAAAACTCTGTCCACCACTGCCATTGCATTTAACTGTAAAGGTATCTTCATCAAGAGTATCATTATACCTCTTCGTGATTTCACTACCAAAGATAGTACCGACAGTTCTATCAGTATTTTTAACGTTGATTTCAATAGTCTTTTTAGTCTTGTTCTTTAATGCAGAACCTAACTTTTTCATGATAACGCTTTCATCAACAGTTTTTTCAAGTTGGAAGTCGTAAACGTCTTTAGGATTAAATCTTTTTGCTACATTATCATCATTGACATATGGATTATATAGAATGTTAGACATATCAATCTTTTCGGCAGGAGTACCCTTGATATCATCTTTAATTTTGAGTAAGTCGGAACGTCCTACAAGTTCATCAACGGTTCTGATACCTAACTTAGCCATATACTCACGAAGTTCTTGAGCCACAAACTTCATGAAGTTCATAACATATTCAGGTTTACCCTTGAAACGCTTTCTTAACTCTGGATTTTGTGTAGCAATACCAACAGGACAAGTATCAAGGTTACAAACTCTCATCATTACGCAACCCATAGTTACTAATGGAGCAGTAGCAAATCCGAATTCTTCTGCACCTAATAGACAAGCGACTAAGACATCACGACCAGTCATTAACTTACCATCAGTTTCAATTCTAACCCTTGAACGTAGACCGTTCATGATTAAAGTTTGTTGTGTTTCTGCTAAGCCTAATTCCCAAGGCAATCCTGCATTGTAGATGGAATTTCTAGGTGCTGCACCAGTACCACCATCATAACTAGAAATTAAGATTACTTGAGCGCCTGCTTTAGCAACACCGGCAGCGACCGTTCCAACACCTGCTTCAGATACCAACTTAACAGATATACGAGCATCTTTATTAGCATTCTTTAAATCATAGATTAATTGAGCTAAATCTTCAATAGAGTAGATATCATGATGTGGAGGAGGGGAAATCAATCCAACACCTGGGGTTGAGTGTCTAGTCTTAGCAATCCAAGGGTAGACCTTTCCTGCTGGAAGTTGTCCACCTTCACCAGGTTTAGCACCTTGAGCCATCTTAATTTGGATTTCTTTAGCACTTACTAGATATCTTGAAGTTACGCCAAAACGTCCAGATGCTACTTGCTTGATTGCAGAACATCTATTTAAACCATCTTTTCCAACGGTTAAACGGTCTAAACTTTCGCCACCTTCACCAGAGTTTGACTTTCCACCTAACTTATTCATAGCGATTGCCATAGTTTCATGAGCCTCTTGTGAGATTGAACCATATGACATAGCACCAGTCTTAAAACGTTTAACTATACTGTCTACACTTTCGACCTCATCTATTGGGATACCACCATTTTCATCGAACTTAAAATCTAAGATTGAACGTAGGTTCATAAATCTATCTTCTTGGTTGATAGCCTCCGAATACTCTTTAAAGATAGAATAGTCATTATTCCAAGTAGCTAACTGTAGTAAATGTATCGTTTCAGGATTGTATAGATGGTCTTCTTTACCACTTCTTAGCTTGTGAGAGCCTACACTATCTATCTGAACGTCTACATCAAGACCAAGTGGGTCAAATGCAGATGAGTGTAAAACTTCAATCCTCTTGGAAATATCGCTTATTGTGATACCACCAATCCTACTAACTGTACCAGTAAAGTATTTATCGATGACTTCTTTGCTGATACCTATGGCTTCAAAAATCTTAGAGCCTTGGTAAGATTGTATAGTAGATATACCCATCTTAGAGGCAATCTTGATGATACCATGTAAGATAGCATTGTTATAGTCAGTTTCAGCGACGTAGTAGTCTTTATCAAGGACGTTTTTATCAATTAAATCTCTAATGGTTTCCTGTGCCAAATATGGATTGATTGCACTAGCACCATATCCAAGTAGTGTAGCAAAATGATGCACTTCTCTAGGTTCAGCAGTTTCAAGAACTATCGCAACAGATAATCTCTTCTTAGTAGTTACTAGATGTTGTTGTAAAGCTGAAACTGCTAACAATGATGGCATTGGTACGTGATATTCATCAACATCTCTATCGGAAAGTATTAAAATATTTGCACCATCTTTGAAAGCCTTATCTGCTTGAATGAATAAGTGTTGAATAGCTTTTTCTAAAGGTGTACCTTTGTAATAAGTCATTGGGATAGTACTAACTTTAAATCCAGGAATGTTCATAGATTTAATCTTTAACATATCCATGCTAGTTAAGATTGGATTTTCTATCTTTAATACTCTACAGTTTTCAGGTTTTTCCTCTAAGATATTTCCATCTTTTCCAATGTATACGCAATGGTCTGTTACTATTTCTTCTCTAATAGCGTCAAAAGGTGGATTAGTAACCTGTGCAAATAATTGCCTAAAGTAGTTGAACAATGGTGGATTTACTTTTGAAAGTGGTGGTAAAGCACTATCTGAACCCATAGCAGCTACTGGTTCAGCACCATTCTTAGCCATAGGTAGGATACTTGTTCTAATATCTTCATAGGTGTAACCGAAAGCCTTCTGTAGTTTGGATAACTCATCATGTGAGTAGTGTATTACATTCTTGTTAGGAATTTTTAAATCTTTAAGTTTTACAAGATAAGCGTCAATCCATTCACCATAAGGTTGACGAGTAGCATAATATTCTTTTAATTCGTCATCGTCTATCAATTCACCCTTGACGGTATCTACTAGGAGCATTTTGCCAGGACGTAGACGGTCTTTTTTAACTATCTTTTCAGGTGGAATATCTATAACACCTACTTCGGAAGATAGTATTAGAAAATCATCAGAAGTAATACAATATCTTGAAGGTCTTAAACCGTTTCTATCAAGGACAGCACCCATCATATCGCCATCGGAAAATAGTATAGATGCAGGACCGTCCCAAGGTTCCATCATAGTAGCGTAGTACTTGTAGAAGTCTTTCTTTTCCTTGGACATAGTTCTATTGTTTCTCCAAGGTTCTGGGATAAATACCATTACAGCTAAAGGCATTGGGACACCTGCCATAATCATAAATTCAAGAGCGTTGTCAAGTCTAGCACTATCAGAACCCACAGGGTCTACAATAGGAAGTATCTTGTGCATATGGTCTTTTAATGCCTCACATGATACGATTTCTTCACGTGCTAACATCTTATCGGCGTTACCAGTGATAGTGTTAATCTCTCCATTGTGTACTATAAATCTATTTGGGTGTGCTTTCTGCCAACTTGGATTAGTGTTAGTAGAAAATCTTGAATGTACTGTAGCAATCGCAGAAGTGTAGTTTTCATTCTGTAAATCGTAGAAGAATGAACGTAGTTCATTAACTAAGAACATACCTTTATAAACTATGGTTCTACTTGAAAGTGATACTACATAGGTTGCCTCATTACTCTGTTCAAACACACGTCTAGCGATATATAACTTTCTATCAAAATCTAAACCTTTTGGACACTCTTCAGGACGTTTAACAAATCCTTGCATGATATAAGGCATACTTTCAAGAGCCTTATGTCCTAACACTGCTGGATTAGTTGGAACTTCTCTCCAACCTAAGAAATCCATACCTTCTTTTTTTACGATTATTTCAAATAGCTTCTTAGCCTGATTTCTTTTTAATTCATCTTGTGGAAAGAAAAACATACCTATACCATAGTCACGTTCTTCACCAATATCAAAGCCCAACTCTTGACACGCAGATTTGAAAAATGGGTGACAGATTTGTAATAATATACCAACACCATCACCAGTTTTACCTTCAGCATCTTTACCGGCACGGTGTTCAAGATTTTCAACTATACGTAGAGCGTTTTCTACAACTTCCCTTGATTTAATTCCTTTGATGTTTACAACTGAACCTATACCACAATTATCATGTTCAAATTGTGGATTATAAAGTCCTTGTTGGCTATATGGTTCTTGATTTCTAAAATTATCCATATAAGCAACCTCCTCATGAATTATTTTATTAGATAAAAGTCTTTAATTTAAAAAATCGGATTATATTCATACAAAAATAAAAAGACGCCTACATATATGATGGAACTTATAATAATCCCGTCATAATAGATAAGCGTCTTTGCTTTTAGCACATATTAATCACGAATGTTTCTGAAACCTATTATATACTATAATTGCAGATTTGTCAACAGTAAAATTCAAAATTTTTAATTTTTTTTTAAGATTTTAAAGAAAAAATCTAAAAATTGGTACTTAAATTAATGCAAACTACGATTTTACTTAATTAAAAAAATGTTGGGAACATCTTTTGAAGATGTTCCCATATTATGCTAATAATCATTTTTTGAATTTTAGAGTACGCATAGCATTCAAAATGGCTATTACTGAGACACCGACATCAGCAAATATAGCCAAGCCCATCTTTGCGATACCAAAAGCACCTAAAATCATAACGATAATTTTAACCGAAATAGCAAAAACTATATTTTGCTTTACTATAGATAGAGTCCTTTTAGCAATCTTGATACTAGTACCTATTTTAGAAATATCATCATTCATGATAACTATGTCAGAAACTTCGATAGCACTATCTGAACCGAGTGCTCCCATAGCCACTGAAACGTCCGATAGGGCTAGTACTGGAGCATCGTTAATGCCATCACCTGTGAATAGGATAGTAGCTCCTTTATTTTTATAATCTTGAACTATTTGAGCTTTATCTTGAGGCATTAGTTCAGCATGGAACTCATCAACACCTATTTGATTGGCTATATTTTCAGCCACACTATTTATATCGCCTGTTAGCATGATGGTCTTTTTAATACCCAAAGATTTTAAACCTTGAATAGTATCTTTAGAGTTGGATTTTACTACGTCCGAAACTATGATATATCCAAGATACTGTTTTTCAGTGGCTACATGAACGATAGTCCCTATAGTTTTTGGATTATCATATTTAATGTTGATACTATCCATTAGATTAGAATTTCCTACATATAAGAGTGTTCCATCTACTACTGACGATACGCCTTTACCTGCTATCTCTTTGGTATCTTTTACTCTAGTAATGTCGATATCTTTACCATAGGCTTCTTTTAATGATAGCGATACTGGGTGATTAGAAAAACTTTCTCCATATGCAGTTAATTCGAGAAGTGTATCTTTTGAAATGTCACCTTTTGGATTGATTTCAGTTACTTTGAAAACACCTTCAGTAAGAGTTCCAGTCTTATCAAAAGCGATGGTATCTACTTTAGCCAGAGTTTCAAGGCAGTTACTACCTTTTATCAATATACCTTGTGAAGATGCTCCACCTATACCACCAAAAAATCCAAGTGGAACGGATATTACCAACGCACATGGACAAGATATTACTAAGAATGTTAATGCTCTATAAATCCATTTGGAAAACTCTTGACCTGTGATTAATGGTACAAATATAGCAATCACTACTGCCAATCCTACCACTATTGGAGTATAATACTTTGCAAATTTAGTAATAAATTTTTCAGCTTCGGCTTTTTTAGATGAAGCATTTTCAACTAAATCTAAGATTTTTGAAACGGTACTATCTGTAAATTTTTTTTCCGTCTTAATCTTGATAGTTCCTGTTAGATTTATAAATCCACTGGTAGCACTATCGCCTATAGATAGTTTTCTTGGAACACTCTCTCCAGTGATTGTGGAAGTATCTACGGAAGAAGAACCTTCAATAACTACACCATCTATAGCGATTTTTTCACCTGCAGAGACTATGATAGTATCTCCAATAGCTACAGTTTCGGGGTCTACTTGAATTAATTTTCCATCTTTTTCAATGGTGGCAACGTCTGGACGTATATCCATCAACGAAGATATTGAAGTTCTAGACTTATTGACTGCATACTTTTCAAAGAACTCTCCAACTTTAAAAAATAGCATTACTGCCACACCCTCGGAACATTCACCGACTATGAAAGCCCCAATCCCTGCGATAACCATTAAGAAGTTTTCATCAAATAGTTGACCGTGACCTATATTTTTAATGGATTTTTTAACCACATCAAAACCAAGTACAAGATAGGTTATAATAAATGGTATTGCCTGTATATATTTAGGCATAGTTCCTAAAGGAGTAAAATGTGTTAGGATTAAACATATCACAAATAGTATTGTGCCGATAATCAGCTGTTTGAGCTGTTTTTTCTGTTTTTTATTCATAGACTAATCACCCTTATAGCATTTTATTATATGAACAAATGTTCATATGTTTGATTATATCTATAGTATATACTATAAAATTTAATTTGTCAATAGATTTTTAATCTTTTTAGGAAAAATTTAAAATTGATTAATCTAAATTAGATTATAACACATTTCACAACCTAATTTAAAAAAAATAAATTACATCAAGATGTATACTATCAAAAAAGTATGGAACATTAATCAATAAGATGTAACGTTCCATATCAAGTTAGATTAATATTCAATAGTACATTCTTCATCGACTTTTTGGCAGACTTTACAAGCCTCTTTTAGAATTCTAGGGAAGTCTTTTTCTTCAGCTTCAATAGTAATCTTTTGAGCCATAAAGCTGATATTAGCATCTATGACACCATTAATCTTTTTGATACCTTCTTCCATCTTTGCACCACAGTTAGCACAATCTAGGTCGACCATTTTAAAAGTTTTTTTCATAAGAATACCTCCAAAATTATGATTTTAAGATTTACACATTTAAAAATTTTTCATTCTTATTCTTGAATATGTTCCATACCTTGATTAATAATAGTAGAAACATGGTCATCGGATAAAGAATAGAATATAGTTTTACCATCACGACGATATTTAACCAATCCCGACTGTTTTAGTAATCTTAATTGATGCGAAATTGCAGATTGGCTCATTCCTAAGAGTTTAGCAATATCGCAAACGCACATTTCTGAGACTAATAGTAAGTATAGGATTTTAATTCTAGTACTATCACCAAAGATTTTAAATAGTTCCGATAGGTCTATTAATTCATCATCAGAGGGCATAGATTTAAAAATTTGGTCTATAGTATTTTCATTTACGCTGTTAAAATCATTTTCGTTGCAACCACAATTGCAATTTAAAGTATGTTCATTTGAATTGCAACTGCAATCATCAGTTAGATTACTATTATCTAAATGTTGATTATTATTTAAGTTCATCAATTAATCACCCTTTCAATTGAACAGATGTTCATGTGTTTATTATATACTAAAAAATCCAAAATGTCAATAGTTTTTCTTTTAATTTTTTGATTAATTTCAAATTAAACAGTTGACAAATCTAAAATTTTAAACTATAATTAGTATAAAGATTTTTTAATTTTAAATTAATCTAAATTTATTGTTTAAGGAAGGTAGATTTTAATATGGCTAGTACAAATGAAATCAATAAAAATGAAACTTCTACAGTCGAGGAAGTTAAACCTAAAAAAAGAAGTTATGTTCGCAAAAAGCCTTTAACAGATGTCTTCGTTGAATTTTCGGGTAATCAACTAAGTCAAGATGATTTAGTATCTAAGGCTAAGAGAGTGTTGGAAAGTCTTAATAAGAGTACAGAAGTTAAAAAGTTTGTTTTCTATATTAAACCTAATGAAAAGGCTATCTACTTTACTGCTGATGGTGAAGGTAGTGGAGATTATTTAATTTCTATCAGTTAATTTGTGTTTTTATTTTAATTAATTTTTAAGATATCGTCATTAATATTGACGATATCTTAATTTATAGAGGTGATTTCTATTTTAAATAAGAATATTGAATATCTAAAAGAAAAAACTTCTAAGTTGACGAGTTCTCCTGGTGTATATTTAATGAAAGATATTAATGGAGATATCATATATATTGGTAAAGCCAAAAATTTAAAGAATAGAGTATCAAGTTATTTTAGAGATAGTTCTAATCATAACGCAAAAACTATAAAAATGATTTCAAAAATTCATGACTATGATTTTATAGTCACTGATACAGAATTGGAATGTTTAATATTGGAGTGTAGTCTAATAAAGCAACATCAACCCAAATATAACATACTCTTAAAAGATGGAAAAGGTTATTCTTATATCAAGATTTCTAATGAGGAATATCCACGTATTACGGCTGAGCATCATAAAAACGATAATTCCAAATATATTGGGATTTATACCAGTTCTGCCATAGCTAGACATACCGTTGACGAAGTAAACAATGTTTTTAAGTTACCTACTTGCAAAAAGATTTTCCCTAGAGATTTAAAAAAACAACGTCCATGTTTAAACTATCATATTGGAAAGTGTATGGGTGTATGTTTAGGGAATATATCTAAAAGTGAGTATAATAACATAATATCTGATGCCATAGATTATATTAAAACTGGAAGTGAAAAATCTATCGAAAAACTAACTCAACAGATGGAAGAAGCTTCTCAAAGTTTGGACTTTGAAAAAGCTATCGTTTTAAGAAACAGGATTGATTATATTAAAAAGTCTTCTCAACCACAGAAGATTAAAGATGTCATTTCAGGAAATGCTGATTTTATTGGCAAAGTCACTGGTACGGATTGTACGTCAATATCAGTATTAAAGTATAGGTCAGGTAGACTATTCGATAAAGAAAACTTTTTCATAAATGATACTTCAATATTTGAAGAGAGCGTTCTAGAAAGTTTTATTATCCAATATTACACCAATAAGGATTTTTCAGAGTTACCCGAAACCATCTTTATTGATGAACCTCTTGAAAGTATTGAAGATTTATCAAAGTTGATAAAATCTAAACTGGTGTATCGTCAACGTGGTGATAATGCTAAGTTTCTATCTATGGCTAAAGATAATGCTAGTGAATATCTTTCAATAAAGGAGGATAGAACTTCAAAAGAAGTGAAATCTTTGGAGAAACTTTCTAAAATTTTAGGTTTGAAATCTATTCCGAATAGAATAGAGGCTTATGATATATCAAATATTGGTAGTTCAACCATGGTAGGTTCTATGGTAGTCTTTGAAAACGGCAGACCTAACAAAAGATTATATCGAAAGTTTTCAATAGATGGTTTCTTTACTCCCAATGATTACGCCTGTATGGAAAATATTCTAACTAGAAGATTATCCTATTTAGTGGATAGTTCTAAGTATGATGACAGTTTTTCACAGACACCCGACTTAATACTTGTAGATGGTGGTCAATCTCATGTGAACGTGGTCAAGAGTGTGGTGAAATCCTTTAACTTAGATATTCAAGTGTTTGGAATGGTTAAAGATAGCAAACATAATACTAGGGCTATTTCATCTAGTGGGGGAGAGGTTCATATTTCTAAATTAGATGATGCCTTTAAACTTTTAGTATCCATTCAAGATGAAACGCATCGTTTTGCCATAACTTATGCTAAAAGTAAACATTCAAAGAATAGTTTAAACATCTCATTGACTAGTGTCAAGGGAATAGGAGAAAAAAAGGCTAATCAACTAATGATGCACTTTAAAACTACTCAAAATTTAAAGAACGCCTCTATAGAAGATTTAAAATCTGTAGCAGGAGTAGGGGACGAAATAGCTAAAAATCTTTTTGATTTAATACAAAATACATTATAATATCTTATAGACAAGATAAATTTTTTAGTGTATAATTAATATATATTTTATGATTTTTTTTAGTTTGAAAGGATTTTTTTATATGCGTATAATCACAGGTTCTGCAAGAGGCAGAAAGTTGAAAACTTTGGACGGTCTTGACGTTCGTCCTACTACTGATAAAGTTAAAGAAGCTATATATTCTTCCATTCAATTTGAGATTGAGGGAGCTATCGTTTTAGACCTATTCTCTGGTAGTGGTCAAATGGGAATTGAAGCTCTTAGTCGTGGTGCCAGTATGTGCTACTTTGTGGATAAATCTAAGAATAGCATCAACTGTACCAGAGATAATATTGACGTTTGTGGTTTTACAAAACAATCTAGGATTTTTAATATCGATAGTATAGATTTTGCTCGTTCTACCACTCAAAAATTTGACATAGTTATTATAGACCCTCCTTATTCTAAAGGTCTAATTGAAGAGGTTTTACCTCTATTAGAAAATAAATTGAACGATGGAGCAAAGGTCATCTGTGAACATGAAAGAGGTTTAATCTTGCCTAAAAGTTTCGGAGATTTACACTTTAAGAAAAAATACTCTTATGGTAAAACAGAGATAACCACTTTTGTATTTGGTTCGGAGGTAATTCTATGATGAGAAGAATTGCAGTTTGTCCAGGTAGTTTTGACCCTGTAACTGTCGGTCATGTAGATATCTTTAAACGTGCATCTAAAATGTTTGATAAAGTTATCGTTTTAGTTTCTGTAAATCCTAATAAGAGACCAAGTTTTTCACCTATAGAAAGAATAGTGATGCTTCAACGAGTTACTAAAAATATGGATAATGTAGTTATAGATATCTTAGATGGTTTACTTGCTGACTATGTCCAACATGTTGGAGCTTGTGCTATAGTTAAAGGTCTTAGAGCCGTTAGCGATTTTGAATATGAGTTTCAAATGGCTCTTGCTAATAGGAAACTCTATCCAGAGGCTGAAACCGTCTTTATTCCAACGGCATCTGAGAATATGTATTTAAGTTCTAGCGTGGTTAAACAGATTGCCTTATTTGGTGGTGATATTAGTAGTTTCGTACCTAATGAAATCTTAGATGATATCGTTAAAAGAATTGGAAAGGGTGAGGCTCATGAAAACTATAGATGATGCTATTAATGAATTAGAACAGTTAATAAACAGTGCTAAAAATATGCCTTTTGCTAATAAAGTCCTTGTAGATGCTGAAGAAGTAAGAGACATTATCAATGAAATGCGTGAATGTATACCTGAGGAAATTAAAAGAGCTAGATATATCGACAATGAAAGAGATAAACTTATCACGGAAGCTAACGAAAAGGCTAATCAAATTATTGATACTGCCGAAGAACGTTCTAACTCATTGATGCAATCCACGAATGCAAGAGTAAAAACTTTAATCAGTGAGAGTAATATCACTCAAGAAGCTATGAAAAGGGCTAGTGAAATATTAAATAATGCCAACGAAAAAGCTGATAGTATCATCAATAATGCTCAAAAACATGCCAATGATTTAAAACAGGTTACGAATGAATATCTAATTAAAAATCTTGTAAGCTCTGAACAGACGTTGTCCAACAGTTTGGAAAGCGTTAGAAAAACAAAAGAAGTTATTCTTAAAGTCAATACCCCTAGAAATGACGAGTAACTTTAATTTTTTAAAAAGTACACACTTTGTTAAAAAAATATTGATGATTTCTTAACATCTTTAAGATATAATAATATTATGTACATTAAACGCAATGGAGCGTATCGGTTAGACAGTGGCTGATATGCTCTTTTATTTTGGTAAATATTGGGAGGATTTTTTATGGACAAGATAGACGCAATGTTAATAAATCTATTACAGGAAAATGCAAGATATCCTTTAAAGCAATTGGCTTCTAAAGTGTTTCTTTCTGCACCTGCAGTATCATCAAGAATTGACAAGTTGGAAAAACAGGGTATTATCACAGGATATAACACCTCTGTAGATATGCAAAAGTTAGGATATCACATTACTGCATTTATAAATCTTGAACTTTCTGCAAGTCAAAAACCTGAGTTTTATCCATTTATTCGTGAATGTCCTAATGTTTTAGAGTGTGACTGTGTGACTGGTAGTTATTCAATGCTCATAAAAGTAGCTTTCCCTAGCACACAAGAACTTGATATGTTTATCGGACATCTTCAAACTTTTGGAAATACTTCTACTCAGATAGTATTTTCTACTCCAGTACCTCATAGAGAAATTAAAGTTTATTAATGCTTGAAACTATCCAAAGTTTGTGATATAATAAATCTATTAAATATTATACAATTTTTTGGTGGTGTATCATACGAATGACTAAGTTTATTAAGATGTTATTATACTTTCTATGTGTTGTAGTTATCATTTCAGGATTAATACTTTCTATACCTTATATAGGTGACTTTATCAAGATAGTCTCTAAAAACACTATCACATTAGACGAAACCGACGTTTCTAAATTTGATGAAACTTCTTTTATTCATGGTGATGTACACTATATTATTGATATGGTCGCTCAAGATGATAGTAAGAATACTATACAATACTATCTTGTACCATTGAAATCTGAAAAGTATATAGTAATAGCAACTAACGATATTAAAACTATCAATGAATTTACAAACATTCGGGAACAGACGCAAAGATATCTAAACGATGAAATAGATGATACTACACTTTCTACATACATTGAAGGTAGATTAATCCCTATAGATGATGGTCTTTCTCAAATATTATACGATTGGCATCGAAACAATGGTTTAAACGTTTTTATCTATGGTCAAGTGATACCATATGTAGTATATGTTGAAAGTTGGAGTAGTATAAAAATCATTACTATAGTTGGTTTAATCATGATATCCATTGGAATAGTGGCAATTTTAGTATTAAGAAAAGTAAACGTTAGAACTTAGTTAAAAAAAATCCGATGTATAAAACACATCGGATTTTAACATATATTATAAGTAACTTTTTAGAACTATCTATTCTAAAGTAGGTTCTAGTACTGAGTAATTACCATCATCACGTTTATATACGACGTTAGTATTACCACTATCAGCATTTAGGAATACGAAGAAATTGTGTCCTAACATATTCATCTGTAGGATAGCTTCCTCAACGTCCATAGCACGTAAAACGAAAGATTTATGCTTAACTACATCATAAGAGGTTTGCTCCTCAACATCATCTGGATAGTTAGCAATTTCTTTAACTGCTGTATCCTTTAGACGTTTTTCAACTTTAGTTTTATGTTTACGGATTTGACGGATAATCTTATCAACACAAGCGTCAAGGGCATCTTCCTTGTCTATAGCTCTTTGTTCTGCACGGAATAAGATACCATTATATCTAACAGTAAGTTCGATAATGATTTCATTCCTATGTTCAGATATGATAACTTTAGCGTCAGCTTCATCACCAAAGAACTTATCTAGTTTAGTATTGATTTTCTTTTGAGCATACTCATCAAAAGTTTGTGGTATTTGCATTTTTTTTGCAGTGATTGTAGTTTTCAAGAAAATTCCTCCTTATTGATACAACTGACGTTGTATCACTTGTTATGATTATATTATAACACAATTCACAAAAAAGTCAAGAGTATTTTTTACTTTTTAGATATTTTTTTCTAAATCTCTTCAAAGAAGAAGTTTTCTTCACTGAAAATACTTAAATTTGAAAGTATCAATGATTTGATATAGGCACTTTCTACAGAGATATTATACATTGGTATTGCTTTACTATTAAGGATATCATTAGTAGTTGAATAATGTTCAGTTACTCTTTTAAGTGATGCTATAAATATTTTTTTATCACTATTGTTTGATATAAACTCTAATATAGAATTATCACCATTTAGAGTACACGCCGTTCCTGAATGGTATAGATATATCACTATGCTAGATACATCTTGAGTATTAAAGTTAGAAAAATCCAAACCTGTGTAAGTTTTAATCAACATGGATTTATTTTTTAGACTTATGCTATTACATAGAGGTGACCTTTTAGAATTAATCTCCTCTATGGTTGGAATTATAGTGTTACTGTTCAAAATGATACTATCATTTTCTATAATGCCGAACGGTTCACCCCCATAAGATTGGAAATTATCTGTAAAACTGTCACATTCTCTAAGGCGTGTACCTATATGGATATTTAACTTATTTGTGATACTATCTTTCCAAACGACAAAGCAACCCTTAAATAGATTTGATTTAATCAAGTTTATAGCCCCATGGAAGTTATCCAAACCGTTAGATTTGGGGTTATTAAGTTCGTAGTTACTGGCGACCATTACTATTGGGATATCAAAGTGACGGGTTATCATACTTAAAAATGATGATGTATAACATAAAGTATCACTACCATGAGTTACTATGATACCATCATATTTAGAGGTATCCACGTTTAGAAGAGTGTTTCCTAACGTTTCAAGAGTATCTAGAGTGAAGTTTTCGCTCAAAATGTTTAATGGTTGGATAGTATCAAACTCTATATCATTCGGATACTTCTCATTATACTCTTTTAAAATATTGTACGAATTAGATTTAACATCTATGATGTTACCTTTGGTGGTACTGCCAATAGTTCCCCCTGTCATCATTACTAATACTTTCATGTGATTAAATCTCCTTTAAATGTTTATTTATTTCATTTTCAATGGTATGTAGTTTGTTTAAACCATCACTTGAGTTGGATATTTTACTCATGGTAGCAAAGTTTAGTTCTTTATAATCAGGGAGAGTTCTATTTGAATTTTTATAGTACCCAAACTTTTCATTTAGATATTTAAAGTCTTTATCTAAAAATAGGGATTTTTTAAAAATATCATAATAAGAATTATAAGAGTTTATGAGTATCTTAATTAAGACATCATAAGTACAGGATATTTTTCCTAATATGAATTTAGATACTTCCAAACTATTCAATCCTAAGTTACTTTTAACCTCTTTGATAAATTCATCTATATTGGTAAATAGTATAACATTTTTGAAATAGTCATCAGCATCAATAACTGATTGCCAAGTTTCATTTTTAGTCTTAATATATTTTATAGTTATATTATTTTCGCCACACTCATTTTTGATAGTATCTTCTATAGATTGTATTTCTTTATTCTTGAAGATACTTCTAACAAAATCCATTGCAATTATTCCGCCCAATCTGTAGGAACTCGCCATAATTATATAATGATATGTCATCTTAACTACTCCTTAAAATTCTATGATATGTAGAGTATTATCCTCTATGTGATACAGAGTTTCAAATTTGATACTAAAATCAAAATCTTTGGCATGATTTAATATATACTCTTCGACCTCTAGGGTAGATAAATCTAAAATGCGTAGGAAATCATCTTCTAAGGCGATTACACTATCTTTGGATTTTATATAGAATAGTTTACCTTTAATTTCTCCATACTCATCGGTTTGATTGTAATTCCTAAAAAGTTCTATATCTAAAGTTTTGAAACACTCAGTTTTAGATATATTTTCCAACTTATACAATGCTAATTGATTATATTCTTCACCATCATTGATTAAATCTTGCAACTTATCTCTAGCGATTACAAGAGTATCATTATTGATAAAAGTACAAGGTCTATCCCAGTTATACCAAGTAGTCCATGCGTTATATAGATTACTATGACAACCCTCAAAATACTTTAAAAACTCTTCAAAATCAAATGAGTAGATACAATCAGCAGGACACCAGTGCCAACCATTAGATATAAAATGCTCCTCATTAGGTGACTTTAATATTCCACTGTGGAAGTAATCAAAATTGGAAGTATTTTCTGTAATTTCAATCTCTTTAGTTAGATTGAATATATTTAATCTGTTCCAATCGGTTTGATGTAATAATAGAATATCATTATTTTTAGTAAAGAATTCAAATCCAAAGTGGCAGTGTTCGGAATGATAATACTTCCTAGTAAAATGATATTTTTCATTCGTCTTTAGATTATATACTATTAGATTTAATCCTAACTGTTGTGATATCCCTATGTAATTTTTATAGGATTTCATTTCAATTGCACTTTCAGTAAAATCAGTATCAGCGATATCATAGATATAAGGAGTGCAAATCTCCGAAAATTGATTAATATAGTTTAAATCTCCAGTAGATATATTATAACTATATAAATAACATAAATAATTATCCTTAATAAATAGATAGTATATATTTTTATTAGTATCATCAAGGCACACAGATACCACATTTTCTAAATTGATTATGTATTCCATCGATTTTTTACCTCTTAAAACATAAACTCTAAGGAGTTGCCAACTAACCAAAAAATCCCATTACTTTTTAATTCAAAGTGAATGTTATATATCAAAGTTTGGTAGATATCCAAAGGAAATGGATTGTAACTAATCGATACTGTAAAGCCCTGTTTTATAAATCCACTAGATACGAAATCACCAAAGAAAAATCCCAATAGAACGATATTTTCAAAAGAGTTCACATTTATGACATCTTTAAGATGTTGTAGAACCTTATCATTGTAGATGTTATAGTTTTTAATAACATTACAAGCCATATTTAAGTAGAAATCGCTATAGGAGTTTTTATCACCTTGGATATATATATCAATATGGTTGATGTCATACTCTCTTATGGTCAAATCCGTTAAAACGTATTGATACTTTGGGAAATTATGTTCTCCAAAGTGTTTAATATTAAACGTTTTAAAGGTATCTAAAAAATCATTAGAGTTTATAATTTTAGATATTTCCATTAAAATCCCCCTATATAATTATTAATTATTAACTATTAATTGTTAATTAGTTAAAGTGTCTGACGTTTTCGGTAAGCCATAGACTTATGAAAAGTCTAGCCTCGTTTTGATACTCTGGTTTTACCATGTAATAGATATAACTTTCTAAAACTGCTAAATCTGGGAGAGGTCTACCCTCAATTTTAAAGTTAGAGTATCCCATAGGAACGTATTTTTTATATAAATCATCGGGGCGAACGTGAGTTATAAACTTCGTAGTTTGATAGAACTGTTTTTCCATATATGGACACTTAAAATCTTCATTTTCAAGTGGTGCATTCGGATTTTCTTTCATATGATTTGCTAGTTTAATTTGAAAATCCCCGATATATTCATAATGTTGTTTTCTGCGTTTACAGTTTGGAACACAACACGGATTTATCAAAATTTCACACTTATCCTTATTTGGAATTTTTTCCAAAACATCGAATTGATTGTTATAATTATAATCCAACACTACAAGGGAGTAATTCTTATTGAGTTCATCTTTTAAATGTGATAAGTCTTCAATCTGTTTGCACGTAGATGACACTATCTTATATTTTGGATAGTTTTCTCTAATATACTTTTCCAAGATTGGCGACATAACTATGACTTCATTTAGTCCATTTTCGGCAACTTTTAGACACCAGTTGCAAAACTCATCTTGTAGATGTTCTTCTTTAATCATAGGGTTACTGAAAGTATATCTACATGGGATACCACGCCTATTGAACTCATGTAATATTAATTGCATATACTTTCTATCCATGTGTCCACTGATTGAACGTCCACCGTTCCACAATGCAGTAGGAAACGCACCATATATTGAACCAATTTTTACATTATCATAGAACCAGTATGGACGCATCTTCATAGTTTCATACATCAAGATGTTTAACTTAAAATGTCTAACAAAATCGGGTAAGTGATATTTAATTTCCATAGTATAAAAAAATCCTTTCTATTTAGAAGTTTCGTTTTCTAAAGGTTCATTTTCGGAAGTGCCGATAGTCTCTTTTTCTGTTTGATGCTCCTTGATGTATTCCCAAATGTTGATGGTAGTCGTATCACTTTTTTTAGGGTCACCAATTTGAATACCAGTTATAGTAGGGTCAGTTTGAAGGGGTTTAGTATCTGTGGCGTTGTTTTTTGCACTCCTAGAGAAAAATGCACATATTAAAATAATGACAGACATGGCACACGCTATATATATTAAAGTTTTTCCCATTAAAAAGTCACTTCCTTAAAAAAATACTCATCTATTAAATTATAACAGATTAGTTACAATAAGTAAAGATTTTTTTCTTGACAAACTCATATATCAGTGATACACTTATTATAAATTTTTCAATTAAAAGGATAATGTATCATGTTAAAGAAAATATTATGTATTATAGTATCAATGTATTGTTTGCTTACGCCGATTAGAATTTTCGCAGAGGAAACTCAGCAAACTACTTACGATTTCAACTATTCTGATAGAGACTATTTTTCATCAGTACTTCAAACTAATATTGATAAGATAGAAAATATATCTAAAGGGACAGCTAAAACCTATTCAGCCGAATTCGTAATAGATTACATTTCACCATCTAGGGATTATAATACAGTAATAAAGACTTTAAATCAAGTTAGAGAGATATCTAATACTATTTGTAATGGTATTACAGATGATTATCAAAAGATAAAAAAGATACACGACTATGTTTGTTACAATGTAGCATATGACCATATATCGGCTGAAAATACTGCCGATTTTAATACTATCTGTTTGGAGAACGTTATTAAAAATAAGAGAACCATCTGTGCAGGATATTCCAACTTTTTTTCTGCTTTGTGTAATGCTCAAGGATTGTATTGTATCAACATTAGAGGAGCAGTAATGTCCAACGATGCTAATTCCGACCTTTCTGCTGAAGATACTGTTACTAATCATGAATGGAATGCCGTTTGGTATGAAGCTCAAAACCGTTGGATTTTCGTAGACTGTACTTGGGACAGCAATAACGACTATTCTGAAGATGGTTTTACTTATGGTAATGTCAATGATATCTATTTCGATATGTCTATGGAAAAAATGTCTATGAACCACAAAATAAAGATTATAGACCACAGAGATTTCTTTGATGCTATCAACTACTTTCAAGATAAAAGTACAGAAACTTCTTCCATCATAGAGGAGACTACCTCTAAAATTGAGACTACTATAGAAAGTTCTATTTCCACTACGAAGATTAACTCAATAAGTGAAAGAACGAAAACCACTACAGATACTTTCTCTATTAATTATAAAATGATTATAAGTATACTCTTAGTATTTATAGGGTTGATATTATCAGTGATAATAGTGTTTAAAAAGTAACCACTGAAAAAATTTTTATAGGATACCAAAAATGACAATTTAATATATCTTATTGTGATACAATATTTTAAGGGGTGAATTTTTCTTGAATGTATATCTATATAGATGTATTAGTAATATTAAATTGGTATATAAACTATTTTATATTGTTAGGAACTGCAAAAATCACTCATATAGCGTTTAATCGCAAAAGATTAGTGTTATCATCATTTATAGGAGCATTATTTTCCCTAATAATTCTTTTGCCCACTATGAACTACTTTTTAAGTGTCTTGATAAAATTTTTAATATCTAACATTTTAATAGTTATAGCTTTTAAATGGAAAAGTATATATACTAATCTAAAGATGTCCTTGTACTTTTCTGTGATAAGTTTTATCTTTGCTGGTATCATGATGGCTTTAGAGAATGTTTTAAGTAGTAGTAGTATATCATCAAATAATGGGGTAGTATATGCAGATTTTTCTATAAGATTTTTAATAATATCTACTGCTATATGTTATGGTATTCTATGTTTAACTAGGTATCTTATGGATAAGAATACTATTTATCAAGGGGACTGGTCTTTAACTATAGAATATGATGGAAAAACTTTAAACATTGATGGTCTCGCAGATACTGGCAACTCTTTAACCGATATTTTTAGTGGAAAACCTGTCATCATATGTTCCAAAACTTCTTTAGAAGATTTTATAAATATCCCTAACTTAGATAATTCATATAATTGCAATCTAAATGGATTTCGACTGATACCATTTTCAACTATAGATAAAGGAGGCGTTATAGTATCATTCAAGCCTGATAACGTCATAATTAGAAACTTATCCAATGGATTTAGTAAATCCGTTGATGTTCTAGTGGGCGTTTCGGGAAACTGTAAAAAGGCTATCTTTAATCCAAAGATTTTAGTTTGAAAGGTGTGTTTAAAATGCGTAATATTTTAGAGGTCATCAAGAGATATTACATAAAGTTGATACTTAAGTTTCAATCAGATGAAGTTTATTACATCAACGGTTCAGAAACGCTTCCACCACCACTCACCAAGGAAGAAGAAGAAAAAGTATTCAATATGCTTGAAACTGACAATCACACTGCTAGACAAGAACTTATTACGCATAATCTGAGATTAGTAGTATATATTGCTAAAAAGTTTGAGAATACTTCTACTAATGTAGAAGATTTAATATCTATAGGTACTATTGGATTGATTAAAGCTGTTAATACTTTTTGTCCTAGTAAGAATATCAAGTTAGCTACTTATGCGTCAAGATGTATTGAAAATGAGATTTTGATGTTTCTAAGAAAATCTTCACAGTATAAAAACGACGTTTCCATAGATGAACCCCTAAACATAGATTGGGACGGTAATGAACTTCTACTTTCCGACATTCTTGGTACTGATGAAGATGTAGTATCTAAAAATGTTGAAACGGAAGCAGAAAAGATTATGCTTATGGAAGCATTGAATACTCTATCTGAAAGAGAAAAATCCATAATGTGTATGCGTTTCGGTCTTGATGATGGCAAAGAGAAAACTCAAAAAGAAGTCGCTGATATTATTGGTATTTCACAATCGTATATATCAAGGCTTGAGAAAAAGATAGTCAAACAGTTGAAAAAAGAACTTTCAACAAAAATGTAAGCTATATAAAACTCGGAATGGAATTAAATCCATTCCGAGTTTTTTTATTCAAAATATTTATTAATCCTCTGAGAGTTCAGCCCATTCATCAAAGAGGGTATCACAGATGGTTTTAATTTCATCAATACGGGAGCATTTTTTGTGCATAAGTTCATAATTTGAGAAAACTTCCTCTTTTGTGATTTCCTCCTCTAATTGTGATTGTTCCTCTTGTAAATTTTCCATTTCCATTTCAATCTCTTTGATACGCTGACGCTTTTTAGCATTTAAACTTCTTTGCTCCTTAGATTTATATGCGTTTGTCTTACTCTGTTTAGATTTTTCTAATTCTGCTTGACGTTTCTGTTCTTCTTGTGATAGTTTAATGACATTCTCTCTATCCTGTTTAATTTTAATGTAATCATCAAAGGAGCAATTGAAATCTTCAACGCCATTAGATGTGATTTCTAAAATCCTAGTAGATAGTTTATTTAATAGATATCTGTCATGGGATACAAAAATTATAGTGCCAGTATATTCTACAAGGGCATCTTCTAAGACTTCTTTAACGAAGACATCTAAGTGGTTGGTAGGTTCGTCAAGGATTAAAACGTTACCTTTTTCCAACATCATGAGGGCAAAACAGATTTTTGCACGTTCTCCACCACTGATTACGCCTATCTGTTTAAATACGTTTTCACCTGTAATTCTAACCTTTCCCAAAAGACTTCTAATATCGACATCGTTCATGGTTGGATAACGTGAATGTATCTCCTCTATTATAGAGTTCGCTGGATTTAAATTAGTGCTTTCTTGTTCAAAGTAAGATATCTTAACGTTAGATGCCCAATTTACTCTACCTTTATGTGATATCTTACCTTGAATAGCTTTTAAAAGTGTGGATTTTCCTATGCCATTATCTCCAATGATTGCTACTTTTTCACCACGTTTAATTTCAAAAGATAAGTTATCTACTAAAGTTTTTCTATTTGAGCCAATACCTACAGATAAATCAATATTTTTAACAGTTAATAAATCGAAAGGTGGTTCAATGCCATACTCAAACTTTAATTTAGAGTTTTTTTCCTGACCTAAAGGTTTTTCGATTATTTCCATTCTATCAAGAGCTTTAATTCTACTTTTGGCACTCTTGGAAGTTGATGCCCTTACTAGATTTTTAGCTACATAATCTTCCATTTTGGCAATCTCTTTTTGTTGTTTTTCGTACTGCTTCCATTGAGTATCTACAGCTTGTTTTTTTAGGATAGTATATGCAGAATAGTTACCTTTATATCTAGTTAAGTGAGTGCGTTCAATCTCACAAATACTGGTACATAGTTTATTAAGGAAGTATCTATCATGGGAAACGATTAATAATGCTCCTTTGTATTCTTTTAGATAATCCTCAAGCCATGTTACCGTCTTAAAATCAAGATGGTTAGTAGGTTCATCAAGGATTAATAGATTAGGTTCTTCAAGTAGGAGTTTAGCTAAAGCCAATCTGGTTTTTTCGCCACCACTAAATTCAGATATGGTTCTATTATAAGTATCTTCAGGGAAACCCATACCATTTAAGATAGTCTTAATTTTAAAATTTCTGTTGTATCCGTCGTTCACTTCATAATAGGCAGATAGTTTAGAGTATTCTAAACTTAACTTTTCATCAATGTTTTGATTGTGAGACATATAGGTTTCAATTTCTTTCATGCGTTCAAGTGTTTTATCCAAATAGGCAAAGACTTTTTTCATCTCTTCGATTACTGTATTAGAGCTATCTAAACCACTATGTTGTGCCAAGTATCCAATAGATAGATTAGGTGCTTTAGATATTTCACTATCTATAGGTGAAATGGTGTCTGGATTTTCACTATTTATGATAATCTTTAATAGAGTAGTTTTACCACAACCGTTTCTTCCTATTAATCCGATACGGTCTCTATCTTCTATAGTTAGATTTATGTTTTCTAAGATAATGTTTCCATTATAAACTTTGCTAATATTTTTTAGATTTAAAATCATGATAAAAAATCCTCCTGTTTTTTAATACAAGGATAATTATAACATCATTTTTATATAATTACAAGAATAATTGAAATAATAAGTGTTCTACTCTTTTTTTGATTTTTGCAATATGTAGTATTCAATATCAGCAGTGGTAAGGAGTTCATTCATAGAGTATAACTTTTCTCTGCGTTCTTCAGTGATTTTCCAATAGTGAGGAGTCATAGATAATAGATTTTTAATCTGTTGACTATCTGTTAAATGTACATCAAACTTGATGCTATCTTCTTTGATGATTTCAAAGCCTTTAGGACAAGTAGTTTTGGAATACCTTTCGATAATCTTTGGATATATTATCTGTCTTAACTCTAAAAGGTGATTTAATCCTGAACGTACTAATATTAAGTAACCATCATCTTTTAGGGTTCTAGCAGTTTCAACTTCTTGAAGATTTGCAAACATTGAAATAGCTATATCTATAGAGTTATCATAGAATGGCATCTTAGATAGGTTAGCAACTAACCAATTTTCATTTTTGTACTTTTTAGATGCTATCTTAACAGCCGTTTTAGATAAATCTAAACCATAACAAGTAGAATAGATACTATTTTCTAATAAAAAATCAAATAGATTGTTTAAGTAATAACCTTCTCCACAACCCATATCAGAGATTAAACAGTTATTACTATTATGTATCAATTCTAAGACTAAAGAGTTCAATCTATCTGATATGGGTTTATAGTAACCGTTATCAAGAAAACTTCTTCTTGATAGTATCATTTCCTTGCTATCACCAGATGTAGACTTATTATGTACTAAGTTTAAGTATCCTTCTTTTGAGATATCATAGTTATGTTTTCCACAAGTACATGAGTTATCTTTTATGTACATCTTGCTATCACAGATGGGACATTTTAAACCAACAGTAGTATTCATAGTATAAAACCTCTTTTAGATATAAATTTTCACTCTAATTATACTAGATATTTTTAACCTTTGTCAACATGGTGATATTCTAATATAGAATAGGGATATGTTAGTATACTATATATTGTGTTGAAACTTTGAATGTTAAACTTCTATAACTATGTTGATTGGTAATCATTTTTATGCAATATACACAAAATTCTATAATTATTAGGCTCTTTTTTGAGTTGACTTTTCTATTTATTCGATATATAATATCTATTAGTCACATTGTTTAGCAAAACACAATATATTGATTTCGGAGGTTTTTTATATGATTACTCACATAATTAAAAGGGACGGAAGAATAGCTTTATTTAATACGCAAAAAATTGCAGATGCTATATATAAATCGGCTCAATCTATAGGTGGCAACGACTATAAAGAAGCTGAAAGATTATCTTTGATAGTATATAATAAGGCTGAAAACATCTATAAGGATAACATTCCAACTGTAGAGCAAATTCAAGATATAGTAGAAAAAGTCTTAATTGAAGAAGGTCATGCGAACACATCAAAGGCATATATCCTGTATAGATATGAACGTACCCGTTCAAGAGAGATGCAAACCAATCTAATGAAAGTCTTTAGAGATTTAACCTTTAACTCTGCTAAAGATAGCGATATCAAAAGAGAAAATGCCAACATCGATGGTGATACTGCTATGGGTACTATGTTAAAGTATGGCTCAGTTAGTGCCAAAGATTTTTATCAGTTATACGTTATAGACCCTAAACACGCAAATGCTCATAAAGATGGTTATATCCATATTCATGATATGGATTTTTATACACTTACTACTACATGTTGTCAAATAGACCTAATCAAACTTTTTAAAGATGGTTTCTCAACTGGACATGGATTTTTAAGAACTCCGAATGATATTTCTAGTTATTCTGCTCTATGTTGTATAGCTATACAATCGAACCAAAATGACCAGCATGGTGGTCAAAGTATCCCTAATTTTGATTACGCTATGGCTGATGGTGTTAAAAAAACTTATCAACATAGATATATCCAAAATGTGACTAAGGCTATAGAGCTTTTGACCGAACTCCCTAATGATATTACTGATGACATATTCTACAGAATACAAAAAGATTATAATCTTACACCAATATTAGACAATTCAAACGACTATCAAATATATGAAAAAGAGTTACTATCTAAGTATTTGGATAATGATACTATCGATAAGATACAATCATTTGCATTAAAAAATTCTTATAAGGAAACAGATAGAGCTACTTATCAAGCTATGGAGGCTTTAATCCATAACTTAAATACTATGAATAGTAGAGCAGGAGCTCAAACTCCATTCAGTTCTATAAACTATGGAACAGATACTTCTCCAGAGGGTAGAATGGTAATCAAGAATGTACTACTTGCTCAAGAACGTGGTCTAGGTAATGGAGAGACTCCAATCTTTCCGATACACATTTTTAAAGTTAAAGAGGGTATCAATTTTAATAAGGAAGACCCAAACTATGACCTATTCAAATTAGCTTGTAGGGTATCGGCTAAAAGATTGTTCCCAAACTTTTCCTTTATAGATGCACCTTTCAATCTACCGTATTACAAAAAAGGCGATTATAATACGGAAATAGCTTACATGGGTTGTCGTACCAGAGTTATGGCAAACGTTTACGACCCATCAAGAGAGATAGTCACAGGTAGAGGAAATTTAAGTTTTACTTCTATAAACCTTCCTAGATTGGCTATTGAAAGTCAAGGCAACATTGAACTATTCTTTAAAAAACTAGACTACTATCTAGATTTGACTATAGAACAGTTAATGGCTAGATTTAATATTCAATGTCAAAAGAAAGTAAAGAACTTCCCATTTTTGATGGGTCAGGGTGTTTGGTTAGACTCTGAAAAACTCTCTAAAGATGATACGGTCGCAGAAGTGCTAAAACATGGTACACTATCGGTCGGTTTTATCGGATTAGCTGAAACTTTAAAAGCCTTGATAGGTGTACATCATGGAGAAAGCGAAGAGGCTCAAAAGTTAGGTTTAAAGATAGTATCTCATATGCGTAAACGTATGGACGAAGAAGCTGAAAAAACTCATTTAAACTTTTCGTTGTTAGCCACTCCAGCTGAAGGACTTTCAGGACGTTTCGTTAAAATAGATGCTCAAAAGTATGGTATCATAGAGGGTGTAACAGATAAGGAATATTATACTAACTCTTTTCACGTTCCTGTATATTATAAGATTAATGCGTTCAATAAGATTAAGATTGAAGCTCCATATCATGAATTGACTAATGGAGGACACATCAGTTATGTTGAACTTGATGGCGACCCTACTAACAATATTGAGGCTTTTGAAAAGATTATCCGTTATATGAAAGAAAGTGGTATTGGTTATGGTTCTATCAATCACCCTGTAGACCGTGACCCTATATGTGGATATACTGGTATCATTGGGGAAACTTGCCCATATTGTGGACGTTCTGAAAAGATTGATGGTATCCCATTTGAACGTATTAGGCGTATTACTGGCTATCTTGTAGGTACTCTTGATAGGTTCAATGATGCTAAACGTGCTGAAGTTCGTGACAGAGTTAAACATGGATTAAAATCTAATTAACAATTATTCATTATAGATTTTAAATATTAATTAATAAGGGGTAGCGTTTATATTATGAATATTAGATTAGCTGGTATCTGTGAAGACAGTATAGTCGATGGTCATGGAATTAGATATACAATCTTTGTACAAGGTTGTCCACATCATTGTGAAGGTTGTCATAATCCACAAACACATGATTTTAATGGTGGATATTTATCCACTATTGATGAGATAATGCAATGCATAGAGGAAAATCCACTTTTAGATGGTGTTACTTTTAGTGGTGGAGAACCTTTTTGTCAAGCTAAACAGTTGGCATATCTAGGGAGGAAGATTAATGAGTTAAATCCAAACTTAGATATTATTACTTATACAGGATTTACTTTTGAATATTTACTATCACACGCCAATGAAGATAATGGATATCTTGAACTGTTAAAAGTATCGAATATGCTTGTAGATGGTAAGTTTGAAAAAGATAAACAATCTTATGATTTAGTGTTCCGTGGAAGTTCAAATCAACGTTTTATAGATTGCCAAAGAAGTTTAAAGTCAAAAAAAGCTATTAATTTTAAACTAGTAAATGCGTAAAAAAATCGCACTAGATGTTTTAATCTAGTGCGAACTTTTATTAATTTAGAATTTATTCAAAAAAGTTTTTATAGGTTGATATAGCAGTATCATTATCAGAGCAGACTATTAAGCAGACGTAATCACCATTGGTGAGAACCTTACTATTACAAAGAATGTCATACTGTTCTTGAACGTAGCCATCGAAATCCTTTTTTTTGCTTTCTATGATGTCGTTTAAAGCGTTTTCAATGTTGGATACTGTATCACTAGAAGTGGCTTTAAAGATGACTACTTCATCAGCATAACCACCAGAACCAGCTCTGTAAGCAGATACTTCGGAATAATCATCAGCAGAAACGCCATAAACCTGTTCTATTCTATCTGTAGGGACTTCAACCAGTTCATTAAAAGTAACACCACATTCAGTGATACTTTTAGTCATCTCACTAACTGAGGCAGAAGGTTCAGCAGAACCACCACTACCACAAGCAGTTAAGAGGGTTAATCCTGTTAAGATAGTTGCTAACAATCTTTTTTTCATAATATAAAATCCTTTCTTTGTCTATGAAGATTAATTTCTAAGTTGTACATCTTGTAGCAAGATGTCAACCAATTTTTCATAACCAGATTTTGTCAGATGTAAGCCATCAAAAGTTATATCATCTGGGAGGTATCCGTTTTGATTTTTCATACTACTGTTTGCATCAATGTAGTGGCAACCTAATTGAGTGGACATACTTCGTAACATAGTATTGAAGGTATCAATTTCAGAGTTTAAAATTCTTCCGTTTGCTACTGTATCGATAGTTTCGGTTGAATACGCCACTGGCAAGACTGAAATTACGTTAATTTGAATACTTGGATTATACTGTTTGATACTATTTATCAAAGTAGCATATTCGGAGATGGCCTCATTATTGTCTATCCAAGATACCCCATTGATACCTAGTAATATGTATACCTCTTTAAGTTTCCAAGATGCCACTGCTTGTGCAGGATATAGATATCCGTTATCTGTTTGTAACTGTAAAGAGTTTATTCCTCTCAAGCTGATACCTTCTTTTGCAAAAGTGTGATTTTCAGGAATAAAACCATAAGCACTCAATCCAACAGAGAGAGAATCTCCAATAAAGGCGCAATATTTTTCAAAGTAAGAAGTATCTATAGAGGTATTAGGGGTATTTTCAGTAACTGGGATAGTAGTAATATCGTTAGTAGTATATGTATCCATATTTATTGGATAGTCTGGTGTAGTAGTGGTCACATAACTTTCATTATAAGATGGTATAGTAATTTCTATGTAGTTGTTAGTAACTTGTTCTTCAGGAATTTGGGTGGTAATATCAGTAGTTTGGATATCTGTAGTAGTAATATCTTCTATAGTTGTGATGGTACTTTCAGGAATATTTTCTATAGCTAGATTTTCGATAAAGTTACAAGAAGTTAAAGTAATTAAACTTAAAGCAGTTAAGAATACTTTTAAACTTTTATAAATATTCATTATAAATCACACCCTTTAATTTAATTAATTGGCTACATGAGAACAAACGTAATCAAGAACTTTGTTGTAAGTTTTTAAGTCGAAGTGCATGCCATCAGAAGAACTATCATAAGGAAGTTTGCCAGTATCATCTTTTAGATAACTGTTGATATCCAAATAATGTACACCCATTTCATTAGCTAGATTTAAGTACTCAACGTTTAATTCATCTATAGTGGAGTTAAGTACTAGACCATCTTCAACAGTAGCGTGTTCGCTAGTATCTTCTTTTTTAGCACTTACGGGTGGTACAGATATGATATAAATATTCGCATCTTCAACCTTTTCTTGAACTTCCTTGATAAAGTCTCTGTAGCCATCAACCATAGTTTCATTAGTAGCCCAACCTAATCCGTTGCTACCCAACATTATGTAAATATTTTTAAATCCAGATTGTACTACACCATCTATAGCGAGTACTTCGTTACCATTGTAGTCGATAGTAGTATTAGCCAACTTTCCAGGGTGTAAGCCATTTTGAGCTAAAACGTTTTCTGGATTTAACAAGAAGTATCCCGAATATCCTGTTGAGATGGAGTCTCCAATAAATAGACAAGTGTCCAAATATTCTTTATCGACTGGAGTGCTTTCGGGTACTGGATTACTAACACTTGTAGAAGTAGAAATATCCGTTTCAGTGATAGTAGTGATTTCAGTTTGAGTAACTTCCTCATTAACACCATTAGGATTATTATTAACATTAGAAGTGATGTTACTATCTCCAACTTTATCTTTGGTAGGAATTTCGCCCGTTGAGTTTGCTTGGAACATATAAGCTAAAAAACTACAAATGTACACTATAAAGAATATAAAAAACACTGATGATAACTTAAATACTGGTTTTTTTTTCTTTTTCTTACTGTTAGATTTTCCTTTATTACTTGAAACGTTAGTGTTCTTTCCTACGTTCCTAGAATTTTGTTGTGACATGATTAATATACTTCCTTTCCATATCGTTAAGCAATCTATTAGTATAGATTGCTAAAATCAAAAAAATGTGGTACAATTATGAAGTACAATCTATATTATAACGTACTTCTTCGATTTTTGCAATATGTTTTTTTAATATTTAGGGTATTTTTTGAAATATCGTATTTGTGTAAATTGCCCAATGGATTAAATAAAATAATATTCAGCTTACATTATTTTTTTAAAATTCTCGCTATTATTATTGCATTAAAATTTAGAATATAGTATAATATTTATTGATACAAATTTTAACTTTTAGTATCTACTAAAATGTGGCACGATTTTTTTATCATGTTATGTTTTAATTATCTATTAGGAGGTTTATTATTATATTATGTGTGGTATTGTGGGTTTTACTAACCATATTGATAACTCCAATGTGGTTCTCTCTAAAATGATGGACAGGATTAAACACAGAGGCCCTGACGCTGAAGGTAGTTATATCGATGATAAAGTGGCTTTAGGTCACAGAAGATTAAGTATTATAGACGTTTCTGACAACGGTAAACAACCTATGTTTAATGAAGATGGTTCTATAGTGTTGGTATTTAATGGGGAAATCTATAACTTTCAAGAAATTAAAAATAAGTTGGTAGATGCAGGTCATATATTCAAAAACAATACTGATAGTGAAGTACTTATCCATGGGTATGAAGAGTATGGCACTGACCTATTAAATATGCTTAGAGGAATGTTCGCATTCGTAATTTGGGATAAGAAAAAAAATCAACTTTTCGGTGCAAGAGATTATTTCGGTATAAAACCCCTCTATTATGCCACCTTTGGCGATACTTTTATGTTCGGTTCTGAAATTAAAAGTTTCTTGGAACACCCTAGTTTTATCAAACAGTTAAACACCGACGCTTTAGAAAATTATTTGACTTTTCAATACTCTCCAACTTCGGATACTTTCTTTAAAAACACTTATAAACTTCTTCCTGCACACTACTTCATATATAAAGATGGCAAATTAGATATCCAACGCTATTGGGAAGTTAAATTCAATGCAGATGATAAACCATCTTTAGATGATTGGGTAAATGAAATATCTGACGTTTTTCACGATAGTGTTAAGGCTCACAAAATTGCAGACGTTGAAGTCGGTTCTTTCCTCTCTAGTGGTGTAGATAGTAGTTATGTTGCTTGTGTCGCTAACGTTGATAAGACTTTTACAGTCGGTTTTAGTGAAGGCGAAAATGAGAAGTATAATGAAATTAGTTGGGCTAAAAATTTTTCAAAGGCTATCCATAAAGAGAACTATAATAAGGTCATCAAACCAGAGGAGTATTGGGGAAATCTTGCAAAGATACAGTATCACATGGACGAACCACTTGCAGACCCTGCTTCTATTGCGTTATTTTTTGTATGTTCTATAGCATCTCAGAAGGTTAAGGTAGCTCTTTCTGGTGAAGGTGCAGATGAACTCTTTGGAGGTTATAACGTATATTCCGAACCTAATGGAACTTTTTATGATAGACTTCCAATGGGTGTAAAGAGGACTATCGGAAATTTGGCTAGTCATATTCCAGCACATAAGGGGGTAAACTTTTTAGTTAGAAAGGGGAAAACTCTTGAAGAAAGGTTTATAGGCAATGCCTATATGTTTACTCCAGAAGAAAGAAAATCTTTATTAAAGATTAAGACCAACGCTCCTGACCCTACCGTCATTACTAGACCTTTTTATGATAAGGTTCAAGACCAAGATGATGTTACTAAAATGCAATATCTTGATTTACACCTCTGGATGGCTGGAGATATACTCCTAAAAGCTGATAAGATGAGTATGGCACATTCTCTTGAAGTTCGTGTACCTTTCCTTGATAGAAAAGTTATGGAAGTTGCTGAACGTATCCCTACTAAGTATAGAGTTACTCGTGATGAGATTACCGATAATGATACTAAGTATGTCACTAAATATGCTATGCGTCTAGCTTCTAAAAAGGATACTCCAAAAGAGACGGCTTCGACATCTGCTAAGAAAAAACTAGGTTTTCCAGTACCTATTAGAGTATGGCTCAAAGAAGATAAGTACTACAATATAGTTAAGGAAAAGTTTACTTCCGATACCTCTAAAAAGTTCTTCAATACTGATTTATTGATTAAACTCCTTGATGAACACCGTAATGGTCAAAAGGATAACAGTCGTAAAATTTGGACTGTGTTCATCTTTTTGGTTTGGTATGCTGTATATTTTGAAGATATATCTTTTAATGAAGTTATTAAGGGTATCTAATATTTTTAATTAGGAACGTCCGTTAGGACGTTCCATTATGTAAGTATAAGGAGTATTTATATATATGGCAACTTTAGTCACTTATGAATATATTCATAAAAATCCAATTATAATGACATATATCAAACGTGCTGATGATGTCCTTTCTCAATTGGGCTACACCGAACACTCTTTCGCACACGTTGAGATGGTCGCTCAAAAAACTGGTATGATTTTGAAAACTCTTGGATACTCTGAACGTGAAGTAGAACTTGGTAAAATTGCAGGTATCATGCACGATATTGGTAATGTTATAAATAGAATAGACCATGCTCAAAGTGGAGCTGTCATGGCTTTTAGACTGTTGGATAACATAAATATGCCACCTGATGAAATCTGTACTATAATCTCTGCTATTGGTAATCATGATGAGAGTACTGCTGAGCCTATCAGTCCAATATCTGCTTCCTTGATTATCGCTGATAAAACCGACGTTAGAAGAACTCGTGTTCGCAATACCGATTTTCTTACCTTTGATATCCATGATAGAGTAAACTATGCAGTAGAAAAATCTAATCTATACTTTGCCGATGATAACAAATCTATAGTTTTGGACTTGACTATAGATACTGAAATTTCATCTGTTATGGAATACTTTGAAATCTTTCTTCAAAGAATGTTATTGTGTAAAAAGGCTTGTGAATTTCTCGATGTTAAGTTTAAAATGATTGCTAACAATACCAAAGTAATCTAAAATATATGTTTAGGAGGATATTATATTATTTATGGAAAGCAAATATAATCATCTAATTGATTTAAACGATTATCCAGTTTCATGGTGGAACGGATTAATTAAGTTGGCACAAGATATTTATGCCAATCCTCAAAAATACGCCCATGTATGTGATGGCAAGATTATGGCAACATTATTCTATGAACCATCAACTAGAACTCAGATGTCTTTCCAAACTGCTATGATACGTTTAGGTGGTAGTATTATCGGTTTTGATAACCCCTCAAATTCGTCTGTAGCTAAGGGCGAAAATCTAAAAGATACTACCAAGATAGTTAGCAACTATGCTGATATCTTAGTAATACGCCACCCACTTTCAGGAACTGCCAAAGCCTCTGCATTAACGTCCGATTGTCCTATAATTAATGCTGGTGATGGTGGACATCTGCACCCTACTCAAACTTTAACTGATGTCTTTACTCTAATGCAAGAAAAGGGTAGATTGAACAATCTAAAGGTTGGCTTATGTGGTGATTTAGTCAATGGTAGAACGGTACATTCTTTATGTAAAGCACTTTCTTGTTATGATGGTAATGAATTCGTATTTATATCCACTAATGAATTGAAAATGCCATCATATATTAAGGATATCTTAACTGCTAATGGTTGTAAATTTACAGAGGTCTTTTCACTAGATGAAGCTATAAAAGATTTAGACGTCCTTTATATGACTAGAATTCAAAGGGAGCGTTTTTCTTCTAATGAAGAGTATCTACGACAGAAAGATACTTACGTTCTTGATACTAAGAAAATGTCTCATGCTAAGAAAGATTTAATCGTTCTTCACCCTCTACCAAGGGTAGATGAAATCTCTGTAGATGTTGATAATGACAATCGTGCTTTATACTTTAAACAGGCTAAGTATGGCGTATATATTAGAATGGCATTGATTATCACTATGTTAGAAAATCGTTCAAGAGTTACCTTGCTTAGAGGAAAAATTCATAAAGGTGTACATTGTGATAATCCTAAATGTATTACTAATAGTGAATATTATCTTCCAAAAAGTTTCATAGGTGATGGTACTACAGTAGTATGTGAATACTGTGATGAACGCAAACTCTTAGATTAATTTTCAACTTTTGAAAGGATTTAAAAAAATGAACTTAAAAAGAATTTTATTAAATACTTTAATGATATCTACTTTAGGAATTACTTCTATATTTAACGTTTTTGCCAATGCTGATGATGAAATCTTATATAATAGTGGTGTAATACAATATGATAACTCTTTTCATTTAGTCCAAGATGATATACAAGATATTTCTGAAAACGTTCCAGGTTTATTAGGTGACGTTAATCAAGATAGTGTTATCAACGCTATTGATTTAATTAGTATGAAAAAAATCATGTTTGGTGTTGAAGAACCTAATAATAACTCCGATTTAAATGGTGACAGTTTAACTAATATGTTGGATATCTTAGAATTGCAAACTATAGTTATCAAGCAGAATGAAGTTACTGAACCTGAAATAAAAAGGACTATCTGTCTTGATGCTGGACATTATGGTTTATATAATCGTTCTGTTGGCGTCAAGGAATATTATGAAAGTAATATGACTTGGAAGTTACATATATATTTAAAGGAAGAGTTAGAACAGTATGGTTTTAACGTAATCACTACTAGGGAAAATCAAGAGACTGATAGAAATTTAGTTTCAAGGGGACAAGCATCTGCTGGTTGTGATTTGTTCATTTCTATACATTCAAATGCAGTGGGTAACTATATGAGTGAAAGCACAGACTATCCTGTAGCGATAGTTCTACTTCCAGATGATAGTACTGACATTGATGAAATTTCCACAGAGATTGGCATACGACTATCTAATACCGTTGCAGATGTTATGGAAACTAAACAATCAGGTAGGATTTGGACAAGGTTATCTGAAGATGATAGAAACGGTGATGGCATACTCAATGATGAATGGTATGGTGTAATGTATGGAGCTAAATCTGTTGGAACTCCAGCTATACTTTTAGAACACTCATTTCATACTAATACACGCTCTGCTAAGTGGCTTCTTGATGAAGATAATCTACATAGGCTTGCAAAATCCGAGGCATATATATTGGCTGAATATTTTGAATTAATCTAACATTGCCCCTCCCATAGAGGAGAATTTTACTGGAGGTGATTTTTTGTATCAACCTAAAGACCCAATCATATTGTTGAGTTATATAAATACTAAACTACGTGATGAATGTAACTCATTAGATGATTTTTGTACTGTTTACAACTATCCAAAAGATGAAATTATCGAACAATTAGATAAAATTGGTTATTGCTATGATAAGTCTTTAAACCAATTCAAATAAACATATTTTCGTTGAAAGGGTGTATTTTTTATGTCAGAAGAATGTTCTCATGATTGTAGTTCTTGCAGTTCAAACTGTAGTGAAAAAAAGCAATCATTGATAGAAAGTTTAAATCAATATAGTAAAATTAATAAGAAGGTTATAGGAATAGTGAGTGGTAAAGGTGGGGTAGGTAAATCCTTTGTGACATCTTCCATAGCGTGTGCTTTGAATGAAAAAGGGTATACTGTAGGTATCTTAGATGCTGACATTACTGGTCCATCTATTCCAAAGATGTTCGGTATCCATGAAAAAGCACTTGGAAATCAAGAGGGGATATTTCCTCAAGTTTCCAAGATGGGTATTGAAATAATGTCAGCCAACTTAATCCTAGATACTGAAGAAACTCCAGTACTTTGGCGTGGGCCAATCATGGCAGGTGTAGTCAAGCAGTTTTGGACTGATGTGGTTTGGGGTGAACTAGACTATCTTTTAATAGATATGCCTCCTGGAACAGGTGATGTTCCTTTAACTGTGTTCCAATCTATCCCAGTAGATGAAATCATAGTAGTGACTTCTCCTCAAGATTTGGTCAGCATGATAGTTGGCAAGGCTTGTAATATGGCAAAAGCTATGAACTTAAAAGTCCTTGGATTAGTAGAAAACTATAGTTATGTTAAATGTCCTAATTGTGATGAGAAAATATACATCTTTGGAAAAAGTAAAATCGATGAAGTGGCTAAAAAACATGGCTGTTCAGTGATTTCTCAACTACCTTTAATGCCTCCAATGACTAACATCTTAAATAATGAAAAGTTTGAAACTATTCCTCATGATTATGTGGCAGATATCATAAAAGTTATTGAAGAAAGCTAACCATATCAAAATTTTGATTAAACACTAAAGCAAGATATCTAAAAAATATCTTGCTTTAATTATATATTTAATCTTTCTAAGTGTTAGAGGAGTTATCATTTTCAGTAGAGGTGTTTTCATTAACGGGTAGGAGGGAATTATCATTAGAAACGGCTACAGGCTCTACCCTTTGATAATGTTTATTTAAGTATTCATTATAAAATTGATATATCACTGCCATAATAGGAACACTTAAGAACATACCTGGAATACCAGCCAATCCACCACCTATAGTAACGGCTGTAAAGACTAAAATTCCTGGAATACCTACCGTTTCACCTACTACTTTTGGATATATTAAGTTACCTTCAACTTGTTGTAATATCACTAAAAAGATTATAAAATATAAAGCTCTGATAGGTTCTTCTGTAAATACTACGAAAGCTCCTATTGCTCCACCTATGTACGCTCCCAAGATTGGTATAAAAGCAGTTATTCCTATAAGTACTCCAACCATTACTGCATACTTAGGACAGATAACAAACGTTCCAAGCATACAGAGAAATCCCAAGATAAATGCTTCTTTGCATTGACCTATTACGAAACTAGAAAAACATTTATCGGCAGTTTTTAATAATAGTATTATTCTATCTACTATATTTTCATGTTTTGAGACTTTAAAGGTTATCATAATCTTATTTGATAATTTTTCCTTATTAGCTAAAATATATACTGCAAATATCAATCCCATCAATACGTTAAATACACCAGACGTTACCGAACCTATAAATGATACTGTAGTGCTTAATAACGTACCAGTACTATTAGTTGCAAAAGCTACTATCTTTTGAAAGATGCTGTCCCAATTAATTTGTAGTTCTGCAATCTGTTGGGCTATTGTTGGTAACTTATCTTGGTTGTCTAATACCCAAACTTTAATTAGATTGAAGTATCTAGGTATTGTAACTTGTATTATAGAACAAGCATCTGTAAACTGTGGAATTACTATGAAGCAAGTTAAGGTTAAAACTCCTATAATCAGTAATAGTGATAAGATTATAGAGATGGCTCTTTTCATGTGTGGAAACTTTTTTTCTACTGATTTCATTACTATGTTTAAAACATACGCCATACATAATCCCAATAGCAATGGAAATATTACGTTCCAAACAGAACCTAAAAATTTTAAGATATTATCAAAATACATTAATCCTAAGATGATAATAAAACCCCAAATGGTATACTTTATGACCATTTTATCTATCTTATTCATATTCTAATAGATTACACCTCCTAATATCTATTATATGATAGATTATATCACAGAAATATTAAAAGAATATTAAAGCAAAGGAGACATATTAAAAAAAAATGTCTCCTTGTAATCTGTTTAAGTAATCATTGAAGGTATATAGAAAGTATTATAGACTTTGATATAGTTCCTCATATTTTTTAGCAGATTCTTTCCAAGAAAAGTCTGCTTGCATATCACGAACGACCATCTTATTCCATTCGTCACGGCGATTGAAGTATATGTGTTTAGCATAGTTTATGATGTTTAACATTTCGTGAGCATTATAGTTACAGAATGAAAATCCTGTACCAGTACCTTCGTACTCATTGTATGGTTGAACGGTATCTTTAAGACCACCAGTTTCACGAACTATAGGAACTGTACCATATCTTAAAGAGATTAGCTGAGTTAATCCACAAGGTTCAAACTGTGATGGTACTAACATAGCATCAGCAGCTGCGTATAGTTTATGGGCTAATTGGTCAGAGTAGTATATGTTAGCAGATACTCTTTCGTGGTTACACCAAGCGTAGTGACGGAACATCTGTTCATATTCAGGTTGTCCTGTACCTATTACTACTAGTTGAACGTTTTCATCAATGATGCCGTCCATTACACAGTTGATTAGGTCTAAACCTTTTTGGTCTGTCAACCTTGAAATGATGCCGAACATCATTTTACGACCATCTACAGGAAGATGCAACTCTGCTTGTAGTTTTAGTTTATTGTCTATCTTTTTACTATTAACACTATTTATATCATAGTTGGTATAGATATCTCTATCAGTAGATGGGTTGAACACGTCATAATCAATACCGTTGACTATACCACGGAGTGAATTATTCCTAGCACGGATTAAACCATCTAAACCTTCACCATAGTAAGCAGTTTGAATTTCATTAGCATAAGTATTACTAACGGTGGTAATCATATTGGCATAGACCATACCACCTTTTAACATATTGGCGTTCTTTTTGTATTGATAGTTTTTAGGAGTATATTCAATCTTATCAGGGGCATAGACGTATTCAGGAAGGCCAGTATGATATTTAAAGTGTTCGATATCCCAAATACCTTGGAAACGTAAATTGTGAATGGTCATAATAGTCTTTATACCTCTAAAGAAAGGATTATCTTTAAATAAGGTATTTAGATATACAGGCACTAAACCTGCTTGCCAATCGTGACAGTGGATTATATCTGGACGGAACTTAACTACTGGTAGTATAGCTAATGATGCTTTACTAAAGTATATGAACTTTTCTATATCGAAACGAGTATCGTTTGAATAAGGTTTATCAGCTCTAAAGTACTTTTCATTATCTATGAAGTAGAAGGTAATTCCTTCATACTGATACTCTAGGATACCAACATATTCATTGAGTGGGTGTTTACCTAAATCCATGTAGAAGCTGTTTACATATCGAAAATCTTTTCTGAACTGTCCTTTGATACAAGAATAGTTTGGGATAACTACTCTAACATCAAACTTTTTACGGTCTAAAGATTTAGGAAGAGAACCAACGACATCAGCAAGACCACCTGTTTTTATGAATGGGGTACTTTCTGATGCTACAAAAAGAATATTCTTCATAATTTAAAATCAATCCTTTCAAATTGGGGTTATATTAAAGATATCAAATTTTTTGATATTCTTACTTAACTAATTTTGAGCCGTGGTATATTCTATTGTCTACACTTTTGAATTAGACCTTCCATAGTTTCGGAATAGTATTCTTCAAAACTTTCAATCCATGATAGAAACTTTTTCTTTAGCTCTTTAAGATATACTTCTACAGTAAATAGATAGTTTTCAAAATTCTTTCTATCTATGATTTTTGAAGTCACTGGATATGCAACTCCTCCAACTATCACAGATGGTATAATTCCCATAGGAAGTATTAGCATCAATGATATTACTGAACCAACTACGGCTATACCACCAGCCACTATTATGGAAGTTTTCTTGATATCCTTAGGGGAATAGGTGAACTTCTTTTCTAGTTCAAACTTACAATTTTCACTTAGATAGTTACGCATATCCAAGGAGTAGAACTCATTGACTAATTCAACGTTACTAAAATATCCCGAGTTAGATATTTGGTTATATAAGTCGGAATATAAGCTAGAGGATATAGTCCTACTTTCTGTCTCACATGAAGTATATATATATTCGTATAACTTATTAGATGCTTCTTCATAAGTATTACACGTGCTTAGTAGTTTACGTGAAGTATCTCTAATATTTTTAATGATATTATCAAGCTTTTCATTAACTTGTTTCAATACTGGAGCAGTAACTTTAGCCGTGAACATAAGCATCAATCTCCTTTTTAAGTAGTTTAAGGTTTTCGATATTTTGGTCAATAACGTTGATACGGTCATCACAAGTATCCATAGCACCTTGCATATCGTTGTTAGTGGTATCTTCTGTGACCATCTTTTGATATTCGTTTTTAGCGTCATCTATGTTATAGACTAACTTATCACGATAGATTTTACAACACATTTCCAAGTAGTCATATAGATTTTGTTTCATCTTATTGCAGATGGAGTCAAATTCCTCAGATATGTACTTTAATACTAGTTTAACGTGTTCCGATTTATGGTGATAATGCTCCTTTTGTAGACGTGTAAAACAAGCACCCTTTTCAACGTCAGTATAACCTTCCGTTTGGATACGAGCTTCTTCATTAATCTTTTTAAAATCGGATTGTGTAAAGTTAGGCTCAAAAAATTCAAAAGTAATATTTTCTTTATCTCTAGTAGTAGAGGCTAACTTTTGGTTAAACTCTGTGATTATTTTTTTACCATACTCATCACGGAAGAGTTTAAAATCATCAATGATACGAGCTGTAAACGTTTCTAAATCGACAAAAGTATCGTCTGTGATTTCATTTTCTGCTAAACTTTTATAGAATTCAGTTTGTCTTCTGTACTGTTGCCTAAGTTTTTCGCACCCAGTTTCAATCTCACCATCAAGATTTCCATACTTTCTATATATGTTTTCGATTTCATCATAGAGGACAGTTCTAAGGTTAGTCATACGATTTTGTTTATCGGAAACGTTCCTAGCTAGGGCATCACGATTACCCTTTGAGGCTTTTAATACCGTTTTCTTATCCTTCAAGATTATTTGATACCTAGAATATTCCTTAATGATGTTATCAATAGTATCTATAAGAGCGATGTATCTAGCAGTTTGGGCATACTTATCCATAACTCTGTGAACGTCTTCAAAACGTGACTTTTCATTCATAAGTTTTTCAAACTTATCCATTCTGCCCCTAGAACGTAACCAACACATTTCAGCAGAGTCAAAAGACTTCTTTTCATCTGCGAGTTTGTCGAAGAAGTCATCTATACCATCTGGGTCTCCAATGGCTTTACACTTATTTAAGAATAGTTGAACTTTACTGTCTACACAGACAATCTTTTCTGAAGAGATGTTACTAAATATCTCACAGGCTTGATTATATAGCCTTTCAATCTCCTCTTCGCTCATATTGGATATGCCTGTTAAGACTAAGAACATAGTATCCTTATTTCTATCACCACTTTTAGTCTTTAAGAAGTTGGTAAAAGAAGTGGACTCCACTGCTTGACCATTTAAAGATTTAACGAATATTACAGCATTAGCCTTATCTATATAGTTGTCAGCAACTTCACCAACGTTACCTTCAGCATTCACACCGGGGCTATCAATGATTACTATACCTTTCATAGCTTCCGAGATAGGACAACGTATTTCAATCTTGATAACAAGTTCTTGCCAATTTCTATTGGTTTCTTCAATATAACTTTCGATTAATCTACGATATTCGTTGCGTTCTAGATTGTAATAGTTAAGTTTATCCATATCATCGAGGAACTTATTCAAGCTATTTCTTTTGATAGGAGCGCCTTTATATCTTAAAATGATTTCATTATTAATAGTAGTTACAGGAATTCTTCTATACTGTTCTTGTAATGAAGCATTTCCTTTTAAGAAGGTTTGAACTTCTTTCTCACCACTTAAGGCGAATTGTTTTCCATCGGCTCTGGTGGCAATTAACTTGAAGTTATCATCATGGGATACTTCAATGATGGAACTAGTACATTGCTGAACGTCCATGGGTAAAATTTCTTTGCCTAGGAAAGCGTTAATAAATGTAGATTTTCCACTCTTAGCTTCTCCAACTATCATAAGATGAAACTTTTCTTTTTTAATGTTTTCGATATGTTCTTTTATTGCAGAATTTACAGACTTACCCAATAGTTTAGAAGTACTACAAAATTCATCATAAGCAGAAAGAACCAAATCCTTACTTTTTTTATAATTATCTTCTATCATGATATTTTTCTATATTTCTAATTAGAAACTAAACCTTTCGTTTTTATTTACTTAGTTAGATATTTTTGAATTCTAACGTCATATTAACTAAAAATATTATATCATAGGTAGCTAAATTTGTCAATACAGATTTAATGTAATCAAGAACGTCCCAAAAAAAATTAAATTTTACCAGTAACGAATTAAAAAAAATTGCATACAATAATATTATTAGAGTGAACTTTTTAAGGAATTAAATATCGTGGTGTGATACCTAAAAATAGCGATATTTTCCTTATATGGAAACTTAAAAAATCCATTCTATTTCTATAGATTTTTGAAATCATATATATATGAAAAGAGTGGAGCATCTTTAAAGATACTCCACTTGAACTATGTTTATAATCATTAATGACAATGTTCACATTCTCCAATTTCACCAACTATAGGTTTAGGGTCAATACCTTGTTTTTCGTAGTAATTCCACAATGCCGACTTGATAGCCTGTTCAGCTAATACAGAACAGTGGATTTTTACTGCTGGAAGTCCGTCAAGAGCTTCTACGACTGCTTTGTTAGTCAATTTTAAGGCATCTTCGATAGGTTTACCTTTGATTAACTCAGTAGCCATCGATGATGTAGCTACAGCAGCACCACAGCCAAAAGTCTTAAACTTGACATCAGTAATGATACCATTATCAATTTTTAGATACATCTTCATGATATCACCACATTTAGCATTTCCAACTTCACCGATAGCATCAGCATTTTCTATTTCGCCAACGTTTCTAGGGTTAGCAAAGTGGTCCATAACTTTTTCACTATATTGCATAAAAACAAATCCTTTCAAATAAAATGTTATACTATTAATATTTTAAAGATGGGTCAGATTTAACCATTTCTTCCCAAACTGGAGACATCTCTCTAAGACGTTTTACAACCTTTGGTACTACTTCTAAGATGTAGTCGACATCTTCATCAGTGGTACTGTCATCTATGGAAAGTCTTAAAGAGCCATGAGCGACTTCATGTTTTAATCCAAGAGCTAGTAGTACGTGACTTGGGTCTAATGAACCAGACGTACACGCAGAACCACTAGAGGCACATATTCCATATTGGTCAAGCATTAATAATAGACTTTCACCTTCTATACCCTCAATGGATATATTACAATTACCTGCTAATCTTTTATCTTTGCCACCATTCAATCTAGTTTTTGGAATAGCTAAGATACCTTCTATTATACGATTTCTTTTTTCTTCAATCTTTGCCATTCGTTCAGGAATGTTAGCACAAGCTATTTCCATAGCCTTGGCAAATCCCATGATGGCAGGAACGTTTTCTGTTCCAGCACGTTTGCCACGCTCCTGAGCTCCACCATGTATAAAGTTTGGTAACGCTAATCCGTTTCTAACGTATAAAGCTCCGATGCCTTTTTGTGCATGAATTTTATGTCCTGATATTGATAACATATCTATGCCTAGTTCTTTTACGTTGATATCTACATGACCTACAGCTTGGACGGCATCAGTATGGAATATTACTTTTTTATCCTTACAAATTTTTGCAATCTCTTCGATAGGTTGAATAGTACCAATCTCATTGTTAGCAAACATGATGGAAACTATTGCAGTATCTTCACGGATAGCATTTGCTACATCTTGAGGGTTTACATAACCATATTCATCAATAGGGATATAAGTTACTTCAAACCCTTTTTTTTCTAATGCCTCACAAGTGTGTAAAATCGCATGATGCTCAAATACGGAAGTGATTATATGTTTTTTACCTTTTGGTGCTAATCTTTCACAAGTAGATTTTAAAGCCCAATTATCAGCTTCCGAGCCACAACTAGTAAAGAATATTTCAGTAGGTTTACAACCTAAACAGTTAGCTATAGTTTCACGGGCTTGTTCGATACACTTTTGTGCATATCTACCCATTTCGTATATACTAGATGGATTTCCATAATACTCTGTAAAGTATGGGAGCATAGTATTTAAAACCTCATTAGAGACTTTAGTAGTAGCAGCATTATCTGCATAGATAAATCTTTTTTCCATAATACGAAGACCTTCTTCCCAATTTAGTGTTATCCCAAATACTAGGAAATAAGTTATACTGTTTTTGGGATACTTATTTAACACAATATATTATATAACTTTTTTAGTAAGATTGCAATATCTTAATGTTTAAAATTTATCTCGTTCAAGTACTGCGAGTTTATCACAACGTTCATTTTCAGGGTGACCATTATGTCCCTTAACCCAGATGAATTGAACATTGTGTAAATCTAATAGGGGTATAAGCTGTTGCCATAAGTCGATATTTTTAACCTTTCCATTTTTCCAACCATGTAAAATCCAAGATTTTAACCAACCTTTTTGAATAGCGTCTACTACGTACTTGCTATCAGTGGTTAGAATAACGTTGCAAGGCTCTTTTAAAAGTGAAAGAGATTTTATTACAGCCAACAATTCCATTCTATTATTAGTAGTATTAGATGAACCACCTGAAATTTCTTTTTCTACACCTTTATATCTTAATATAGCACCGTAGCCACCTGCCCCTGGATTGCCAGAACAAGCACCATCAGTAAAGATTTCAACACTTTTCATATTATGCCCTACCTTTTGGAAAATAATCAAAATAGTTACAATTTTACTATATAGATAATAAAGCACATATATGAACATCTGTTCATATAAGTGTTGCTATTAAATATTATATACCTAGAATACTACTTTGTCAATAGGTTTTTAGGTATTAAATGCAACTTATTTTTTCAATATTTTCTATTATATCATGACTATGGAGATTTTTCAATCTTTAGATTGAAAATCAATTTTAATATTAGTTTAATATGTTAGAAACGTCTAAAACGATGTCCCTATATGAATAAAATATATTAAAATTGATTTCTATGATAAAAAAATTTTAATTTTATTATACTAAATATGAATTATTGAAGCGTGGATTTATAACCATTTAAAATTTTTGTGCAATAGTGCTATATAACTGCCTAGATTTTTAATTATTTTTGGCATCAAATTAACTGACAAAATAAAAAAATTGTGGTATAATTCTAGTATATTAATATATTTAAAGTATTATGGAATATTATCTAGATTTTTGGGTATTTTAAAGATATTTCCATATGCTTAACACAATAGTTAAGTAACATAGAGACTAATACTATTGTGTATGGTATAAATTAAACTTTAAGAAAGGAAAAACTACTTGGGAAAAGTTCATAAATCAAAAAGGATTTTCTCATATGGGCATACCCGTCCATATTTCGAGTAGCAGGATTTACTATTATGAAAAATAGATTAAAAAAAATATTAACGAGTACCTTACTTTTAGCACTTACAACTATGTATAGTGGTATGGTCTCTCCTGTTTCCGCTACTTCTGATGATGAAGACGACGAAGATACTACTACCATTGTATCTACTACAGTTGCGCCTATAATGGCAGACGTTTTAGAGGGTACATCTACATATAATGGACATTCTTATAAACTATTCGACATCTCTATGAATTGGCATGATGCACAAGAATATTGTGAAAGTCAAGGTGGACATCTTGTAACCATAACTTCTGCAGATGAACAACAGTTCGTCTCTACTATGGCAAGTCATTCAAGCAAGAAGAACATTTGGCTAGGTGCTACTAAAAATGCCGATGGTAAATATTCTTGGGTTAGTGGCGAACCTGCTCAATTCAGTAATTGGAGTGCAGGAGAACCATCTAACTATAAAAACTCCGAAGACTGCGTTATGATGTATACTTACTCAAACAGTATTGTAAACTTGGGTGAGTGGAATGACGTTGCCTCTACTGGTGGTACTGTGGAAGGTTTTAAACTTGATGATATCGGTTTCATATGTGAATGGGATATATCTAATCAAACTTCTATGACGACTACTCCTATTACTACTACTACAGTCATTTCCGATTACAAGCTAGATGCAAATGGTAACATAGTAACAGATGAAAATGGAAAACCTGTAGTTACTAATCAACAAGGTAACGTTATCGAAAATGAACAGTTGACTACTACTTCTATTACGACTACTACTAAACCCGAACTAAGTATATCTGTAATTACACCACAGACTTCTCTAACCACTACGGCTGATACTATTGGAACTTCTGAGATTGTCACTACTATCCAAGATACTAGTAATTCAAACATTAAGTATTTATATAATGGACACACTTATCAAATATTTGAAAATATGAACTTAAGTTGGAATAATGCTAAAGCATATTGTACTGCTCTAGGAGGTCATTTAGTAACTATTACTGATGGAAATGAGCAAACTTTTGTAAATGCTATCGTTAATAACAATCCTAAACCTAACCTTTGGATTGGTGCTGAAAGAAATCTTGATGGTTCTTACTCTTGGGTAAATGGTGAGGAATTTTCCTATAACAACTGGATTGACGGTCAAGAAGTAAACTATCCTACCGATTTGGATATAGCAGTAGTCCTACAAACTTATGATACTGATGAAAATACTCTTTGTGGTACTTGGACTGACGTATCCAAAGAAGGTGGCGTAAATGCTGGTTATAGTATTCAAGAAATAGGATTTATCTGTGAATGGGACGAAGAACTTGAAGGAGCTTATCAATTAAATGATATGGGCATAAATATAGACCTTCCTAACGATACAGATACTTCTGATGATAGTACTAATCCATTAGTAAAATATATAGTAATAGGTACTTTAGTAGTAGCAGTAATAATATTTATGGTGGCTACTACACTTCCTAAGAAAGAAGAAAAGTAATCTGTTAAGTTTCATATAGTTTAAGATATCCACTTTGAATAAAATCAAAGTGGATATTTTGAATTTTCTAAAAAATAAGATAAGATTTTAGAGTTCTTTTATTAGTCATCAAATTTACATTGACACTATCGTTTTTAAAGGTCAAGCCATTTTGATAAAAGAAGCTAAACATTATTGAAATACATGATATCGTAATTTGAAATACATTATTATCCAATTATTTTCGTTTAATTAGTTGACATATTTTTAATTTTGTGGTATAGTTTTTTCTATATGAATATTATAGATTATTAATAAATAGAATTCTATAAATAATATCAAGAAAAGGAGATTTTTATGGTTGACTTTTTTATCAATACACTACCATTCTTTGAGATGTCCCTTTTTGAAATGTTTTACTATTTTTGTTTTTGGTCAGTTTTTGGGTGGTTTTTTGAAGTTATCCTACGTAGTGTAGAGACTGGTGGTTTTGAAAATAGAGGGTTTCTCAATGGTGCGTTTTGTCCAATATATGGATTTGGTGTGTTGGGTGTTATCATTATGTTTAGAGATTTAGTAGACTATCCTGTTATAATGTTCTTTTCATCAGCAATACTATGTACTGCATTAGAATGGTTAGTCGGTAGATTGCTACTATTAGCCTTCAATACACGTTGGTGGGATTATAGTAATTATAAAATTCACAGTCCAGATGGTTTGATTTCTTTACCTGCTACTCTATTTTGGGGAATAGGTTGCGTTCTTATGATGAAGTTTGCTCAACCTATGGTAGTAAAAGCTGTTAGCTATATTCCTATTAAGTTAGGAATAATATTAATCTTTATAATACTAGCAATCATAATAGTAGATATAGTGGTAACTATAAATGAAGTTCAGCAACTTTCTTATAATTTAGGTAAACTTCAAGAGTTAGCTGACTTTTTGCACAATTCATCAATTTCGATGGGGGAGAAGGTTTCTGATAAAACTCTTTGCATAAAGTCTAAGTATGATGAAACGGTAGTGCAATACAATCTATTAGTTAAAGAAGTAAAAGATGCTAGATTAACTAAAGCTTTTCCTAATTTAGAGTATCAAAAGTATAAGATACGTCCTCGTAACTTAAAAGAAATTCCATTGACTATCAAAGAGAAGGTTTCTGATACCGTCTACAATACTAAAGAAAGGTTTAACTCTGCTAAAGAACTAGTTTCTGATAAAGTTTCTAATGCTAAAGAAAAATTAGAAAATATTCGTAAATAACTCTTGACAAATCCAAAAAGTTATGTTATAATAAGTAAGCAATGAGCCGATGTGGTGGAATTGGCAGACGCGCGGGACTCAAAATCCCTTGGTAGCAATACCGTGCGGGTTCGACCCCCGCCATCGGCATTTAGGAAGTATTGAAGTCTATATCTTTAGTTAAGATATAGACTTTTTTATTTATATTAAAATAAAATAGTTATTATATGGTAATAATATCCAGTAATGTGCAAGGAAATATCTAAAATTCTGTAAATATGCTAATGGATTTTTTTACCATTTAGAAGTATAATATTAATTAATCCGACATGGGTTAATCCTCCATATATTAATATATTTATATCTAAGAAAGAACGGATTTTCTCTCTCAATCCGTTCTTTTTTTGTGCGTATCTTGATTTTTCCACAACGTTATGATATTATTATGTTAGTACTTTTAAGAAAGGATACGTTTTATCTATGAGTAAAGTTTTTTGGAATGGAGGAACTATCTTATCACCAGTTCCACCAGTTTTAGTATCGTGTGGAAATATGGAAGATTATAACGTCTTAACTATCGGTTGGACTGGTATTATTAATACACACCCTCCAATGACCTATATTTCTGTAAGACCTTCAAGATACTCTTATAATATCATTAAAGATAGTAAAGAGTTTGTTATCAACTTGACTACTTCCAGTATGTGTAAACAGGTAGATTTTTGTGGTGTTAGAAGTGGTAAAGATATCAATAAGGTGGAAAAGTGTGGTTTTCATATTTCTAAGGCTAAAAAAATAGATGTCCCTATCATAGAGGAAAGTCCTGTATCGTTGGAATGTGTCGTAAAAGATATCCTAGAATTAGGAACTCATACTATGTTTATTTCTGAAATAGTGGGTATTGATATCGATGAAAAGTACATAGATAGCAAAGGAAAGTTAAATCTTCAACAGAGTGGTTTGATGGCATACTCTCATGGTGAGTACTTTGCTCTTGGCAGAAAGTTAGGCGATTTCGGTTTTTCTGTTAGAAAAAAGAAAAAACGCTAGTACGATTATTAATTAATAATTATTAAATCCATATTAAATTAAGTTATACTAGCTTAGCATAGAGGAGAATTTTAATGGATAATCTATCACATGAAATTATAGACTACTTTGATGATATCAATATGCACTATAATATATATACTGCTTATGAGCTATATAATGAAAGGCATTGGCATCAAGGTATTGAAATAGTTTACGTTGTAAAAGGTCAACTAAGAGTATACGTTAATGATAACGAATATCTATTAGATGAAAAGTGTTTTTCTGTAATCAATTCTATGGAAATCCATGCAACTAAGCATATTGGAGAGACTACTATTCTTTTATTACAAATCCCACACACGGCTATCCCGAAGACTGATAGAATTAACTGTCGTAACCATTATGATGAGGAGATTTCTAAAATCATTGAAAGGTTGATTTCTATATATCAAAATAAAGAAAAAGGCTACTATTTGGAATTTAATAGTGTGGTCTTTGATATGCTTCATAAGATTTTCTTAAAGTTTGGTCAAATTAATGTTAATCAAGATGTCATATTATTTGAGGATAAAGAGTATATCACTAAGATAGGTCAAGTAATAGACTACGTCCAAGAACATTATATGGACGTTATCACCCTTGATGATGTTTCTAGTTTAGCTTGTTACAATAAGCAGTATTTCACTAGGATTTTTAAAAAACATATGAAAATCACCTTTTTGGAATATCTTAATTCAGTTAGAATTCGACATATCTTTGATGAACTTATCTATACAGATACTTCTATTTCGGAAATCGCAGAGAGAAACGGTTTTACTAATAATAAGAACTTTCAAAAGTCTTTCAAAAAAAGTTATGGTTGTACTCCATCGGAAATGCGTAAACGGTATAGAGAAGATAATAAAAATTCATAATAATTTTACGATTATTATACCATTATTATACCATATCTTAAATTTATTATGTTATATAAATTTATAATAATAATTTAGGGTTTTCTCTTGACTTTTTTGTTCATTTTTGCTATAATACTAGCAAGAATTATATTTTATGGTATGTTTTTTATTTTTTTAGGTGGGTGATATATATGAAATCAAATATTAATATTCTTGATGTATTATATGGAAAGTATCTATTTAGACAAGATACGGGAAATATCTATTGGATAGATGAGGGCTTTACTCAAATTACTGGATATACTGAAGATGATATCAAAAATGGACTGAAAATGTTAGACCTAATTCCAAAAGAAGATTTGAATGAATATCTTTTAGCCATTCAAAAAAATCTTAGTCTTAAAAAAGAGTGCTATCTTGAACACAGAATAATCAAAAAAGATGGTTCAACTATGTACGTCCTTTGCTATGGATATGATAACTATAATGAAGATTTGCACTGTGACATTGGTAACATATTAATCGCTGACGTTACTAATATGGTTCAATTGGAAAATATCTTTAAAAACGTTCAAGATATGTTCAACAATATAGTAGATAATGTTCCAAGTGGTATCGCCATATATGAAGTAAAAAATAATAAATCTATTGAACCTATCATGGCAAATAAGTTCTGTTGGGATATCTTGGGTTTTAAAGATGAAAATGAACTACTCAATGGATTTAATATTAACAACATCTTTTCCAAAGAAGATTGCTTGGAAGTAATGAAAAATATTAATAGTTTAATAAATTTTGAAATTGAACATTACAATCATGAATACAAAATATTGACCAAAGATGGTAGATATATCTGGATTGATTTTAAATTTAAAGTCTCCAAAAGTAATAATGATGTCACTAAAATATATATGGTTATATCTGATATCACTGAATTAAAAAATCAAATGGCAGTTATAGACTATCAAAATCAAAGGTATGAATTAATCCAAGATTTAACCAATGAACTCTATTTTGAGTACGATTTATCTACTGATACTATTACACTTCCAAAGAATGTGGAAACTATCTTTACTGGTAAGGATAAGGGTAACATACTACCAAACTTTTTAGTCGGTAGAAATATCGATAAGTTGTTAAATCCTAAAGATATTGATAAGTTTCACTCAACTTGGCAAAATGCTATAGAAAATAGTAAAAATGGTAGTCACGAATTTAGAATGAAAATTTTCCCTCATGATATTACATATCAATGGTATAGAGCAGATTTTATAGTTACTCAAGATATCAATGGTGTCTGTAATGGTCTCTTTGGAAAGATTGTAGATGTAAATGAAAATCATGCTTTAAGAAAAGAGATTAGAAAAAATCAAACCATGATTGATAGGCTCTCTTCTATAGATGCTGTTACTGGACTTCTAAACAAGACTTCTTTTTGCAATAAGTTCGATGAATTTATAAAATCCGTAGATTTAGAAAACAAGCGTTTAGCTATAGTTAGTGCCGATATTAACGACTTCTCCTATGTAAACGATAACTTCTCCTATGACGCAGGTAACAATATGTTAGTTGAATATGCTAAATTATTATCTAGTCAAAAAGTATATGTGTATACTTGCCGTATCTATTCTGATTTCTTCTATTGTTTAGCCTATACGGATATGTCCGAAACAGAATTAATAGAAGTAATAAACGAATCTAATGAGACTTTTAACGTTAGACAGAAAAAGTCGTATCCTGCAGGGGATATCCGTATATGTGCTGGTATATACTTCATACATGATAAGAATATATCTAGTACTATATGTATGGATAACTCCGACTTAGCTAGACGCAGTATCAAGGGTGATAAGTTGAACACTAAGTTAGCTATCTACAATGAAGAAATGCGTAATAAAAGAAGTAGAGAAAAAGCCGTAGCATCTGAACTTAATGAGGCTATCTCTAAACACAAGATTGAAGTGTTCTTACAACCTAAGTTTAATATGGAAACGTTTCAAATTATCGGTGCAGAGGCTCTATCACGTTGGCGTAATGATGATGGCTCTTTACGTGCTCCATATACTTTTATACCTGTATTGGAAAATCTAGGATATATAGTACAATTGGATTTCTACGTGTATGAACAAGTTCTAAAACTTATGCGTAAATGGACGGATAATAATATCCCTTTGATGCCTATTTCCATTAACTTTTCTAGGGTTCATACAAACTATGAAAACTTTGTGGACAGAGTTATCAACTTAGCTAATAAGTATGATATCGATAAATCTAAAATAGAAATAGAAATAACAGAAAGTGCTTTCGCTGATAATACTAATGTATTAATCCAAAATATGAAACGTCTTAGAGATGCTGGTTTTAAAATAGATATCGATGATTTTGGAATAGGTTACTCTTCACTTGGTATATTACTCGATACCCCTGTCGATGTTATTAAAATTGATAAAAAATTTATTGATGATTTAAATTCATCAACCTTTAAGCAAAACTTCTTAAGACAACTATGTATCTTAATTAATACTACTAATAAGGAAATTATTTTTGAGGGAGTAGAACTTAAAGAACAATCTGAATTTCTTTGTAATTGTGGTTTCTATATGGCTCAAGGTTGGTTATTCGATAAGGCAATACCTATCAACGAGTTTGAAGAAAAGTACATAACAAAATAGTTAATATATGGAACGCAAAATAGCGTTCCATATGTTTTTTTGTGATTTTTCATAAAAAATTGTTATATATGTCAGTAATATTTTAGTTGACTAATCTCAAACATAGTGATATAATAATCAAGTCGCCTGTGAGTTGGGCGAGTGGATAGAAATCAGACCCACAAAATTTAAA
>JBJFHM010000018.1:0-2576 GCA_051893615.1 Oscillospiraceae bacterium | reverse complement strand
ACTGAAATCACATCGCCAAGAGATTATCTGTCATATATTGGTGCTATTGCAGGTGGTTTTATCGAATGTAAATACAACGCTGATGGAAATTTTGAACCTTGCATATCAATTTCACGTTTTGAGGATAATCAAGATGGTTATTACTATCTAAATCCAAATAACATAGAATTGGATACTTTAGAAGTAGCTGACTTCACTATCCATGCTAAACGCTGTTATGTTGAAGTCTATTCAGGTGCTACAGGTTCAAGTATGTCGTTAGTTCGTGGCGGTGGCAAATGCTTTTTTACTATCGATTTGACTGGCAATCCGTTTGTTGATGGAAACTGGACTTATACTCATAATCTAAGCACAGACGATAGAACTTGTATGGCATTATTAGATAGCCTATCTCAACTTTTTGGTGATGGCTATTATAATGGGGGTTTTTGTGTCGCCAATGGTGATGAAAAAACTCATAAAATAACTATTAGACCTTTTCGTTGTACTTATCATTGTCAAGACAAATTCCGTCTAGGTCAAAGAGTTATGCTACCTTATAATGCACAATATAGCGTATTAACAAAAATTGTATGGAATTTTAGAGGTGGCTATGAATTAGAATGTTCAGGCGAAGACAATCGTGTCCTTTTTGATAGTGCTAGACGTACGCCGTCCAAAAGGGCTAAAGAAGAAGCTATTTCTAAAGCTAATTATCTTGCTAATGAATTAAACAATCAATTTAGGGCAGATATGGAACAACAATATTCGAGTTTTTCGGGAGATGTATCAGGATTACAATCACGAATTGATAGCGTTGAAGGAGATATAAGTAGTTTGCAATCTCGTGTGGATGGAATTTCTTATGATTTGGATACATTAAAATATGATGTATATGATGATACCTACGGCTTACTTTGTAGTGCCAAAAACATAAAAGCAAACACAGAAAAATTAAAAGAGGCTTTATACACAAACTTCGGAATTGATTTGAGTGATGTTTGGATAGATGCATAAGCAGAAATAGGAGAAATTTATGAATATTAAAACCATAGAATTAACATCTAAAATTGTAGAAATTGATGTGTCAGGTGGCAGACACGTTTTAATAAAAAATCGTGGTAATGGTACTATTTTGGTATCTAAATTACAGGATATCACTCAAAATAAAGATGACGTTAAAACTATAGAACCCCACACTTGTGATATTCTTAGGAATGTCGCTAAGTTTTATGATAACTACTCAAATGGTGGAAAATCTAACTATTATGGAAGATTTTTCGCTTGTGCTATTGATGGTAATGCTATCATGCAAGTAGAAGTTATCACAAATGAGAATTTACATGTGTATCAGTGGGGGACTATTCAAGAAAAGCATGTGTGTGCAATATCAAATGATGATATCATTTGTGAAGATGATGGGATTATCGTAACATCATACGTTGGAACTTATTTGGAGGAATAAATATGGCTTATACTAATGGCTACTATATGATAGAAGTGAATGGAACTTTAACTGATTTTTTTGCTTTACTTAAAGAATACATCTGCAACAAAACTGATTGGCAACTAGTATCTTATGGTGGTATCAATTTAAGTTTTAATACTAACATTTATGATATAGTTTTAAACATTACTGATACAAAAATCACTGATTTAGATAGTACTGTAACGTCAAATAGTTTATTGTTTTCAGCTACGAGAAATGATATTGTTATCAGTTCGTTTAATGTTAATTATTTTAATACGGCTAAATCTCAGACAGATATATGCGAAAGAAGAATATTACTTAGTGTACATAGTAACGCAAATATTGATTTTGTTTGTTTCCGTTATTATGGTGCATACTCAAAAACTTTTGAATTTACTAATACAGTTGGAAAAGTCAACGTACAAAGTATTCAAGAAGACGGCGAAGAACAAAGATATATACTTGCTGATAAGTTTTATGACCCAAGTTCAGACACTTCCTTGACTTTCACAAAGCCTTTGACATATCCGGCAGTTGGAGGTTTAGTGTTAAATAATCTTCTTTTGCAAAAAAACAATCAATATTATGAGTATTGTCCTACACTTTACAACTGTTCCACTATTGGAGAGGGAAAATACTACAATATTTCGGGTAAAAGATATTTTTCTTTAGACCCTAACATCTTGGTGGAGGAGTAAAAAATATGAAAGAATGGCAAAAACGTGCTTTGAGGACGTTCTTACAATCCTTTGTAGGAACTATCGCAACACAGTTGACGATATATCAAGGACAAGAATTGACTAAAACTGTGGTTATATCGCTTGTAGCCTCTGCGGTTGCGAGTGGGATATCTGCGGTTATGAACTTAAATGAAGAAAGGATTTGATTTTATGGAAATCAAAGAAATGCTACTAACACACAACAGACCTTATACTAAAAGGTCAAAGACTACTGCAATTGCCGTCCACTATGTAGGCAATGCTGGAAGTTCAGCACTAGGTAATAGAAACTATTTTCAAAATACAAGTACAAGTGTATCTAGTAACTACATAATCGGTTTAGAGGGCGAAATTATCTGTTGCATTCCTGATAATGAAGTAAGTTGGTGTACAAATCAGGCAAACAG
>JBJFHM010000017.1:0-13625 GCA_051893615.1 Oscillospiraceae bacterium | reverse complement strand
GGCTTTTGACCGTTCTGAGCCTACTTTTAGGCATGAAATCTTTAGCGAATACAAGGCTAACAGGGATACTATGCCCAACGATTTTGCTGAACAGTTGCCTTTTTTAAAAAACATTTTAATCTATTTGGGCGTTAAAATAGTAGATTGTCCTCATTATGAAGCTGATGACATTCTAGGAACTATCTCAAGAGTGTGTAAGGAGAAAGATATCCCATGTAATGTAGTTTCTGGAGATAAGGACATCTTTCAACTAATAGAGGAGAATATCAACGTTATAATGTTGAGAAATAGGGAGCAAATCCTATATACTGAACAGGATTTTATCGATGAGTTTGGTTATAAGCCAATTAACGTTATAGATTTTAAAGCTATCGCTGGGGATAGTTCCGACAATTACAAAGGCATTAAGGGTATAGGGGAGAAGACTATTACTCCATTAATCCAACAGTATGGGACTGTTGAAAATATCTACACTCACATTGATGATTTAAAACTTACTCCAAGGTATATCAAACTTTTAAAGGATAATCAAAATGAAGCCATCTTATGTAAAAAACTAGCCACTATAAGTAGAAACGCCCCAATAGATACTGATATTAATACTTATCAATATAATGGAATATCCAATGAAAGTGACCTTTTAGACGTTTTAAAATATCTTGAGATGAATACTTTCATAAAAAAGTTTGGTCTTAAAGAAGATATCAAAAGCAAAAAAATCCCTAAGATAGATGTGGTATTATTAATGGATAACTTTACTACTAAATCGCAATTTACTAACTATACCATAAATGATGGAACGCTATATATCAATGATAATGAAACTATCTATAAAACTGATAGTTTAGAAATTATCAAGAACTATCTTGAAAGTGATGTTAATAAGAGTACCATATCAGTAAAGAACCATTACACCTATACCGACAATATTAAAAATATCACAACAGATACCGAACTCTGTGGATATCTATTAGATACCTCCTCTAAAGAGTATACAGTTAAATCTCTATGTAGAACCTACAATATTGACTACTTTCAAGAATTAGGAGAATTTGCAGACATCTATTCACTTCCAAAGTTGAATACAACACTATCTAAAAAAGTCAGCGATTTAAATATGGATAATCTTTTAAGTTTAGAGTTGAAAATATCCAAAGTGTTAGCAGATATGGAAAAAACAGGTGTCAAGGTAGATGTGGAAACTGTTAAAAAATATCAATTTGAGTTGGAAGATATCTTAGTAGATTTACAAAATAATATATATCAATTAGCAGGTAGAGATTTTAAGATACTATCACCAAAACAGTTGGGAGAAATCTTATTTGATGAGTTACATCTACCACCAAGCAAAAAGACTAAAACAGGCTACTCCACTGACAATGATGTCCTTGAAAATTTAAAAGATAAACACCCAATAATACCATTAATCATTGAGTTTAGATTTTATCATAAGTTGAAATCAACATATTTAGACGGATTATTGAAAACAGTCGCCTTAGATGGTAGAATACACACCATCTTTAGACAGACGGAAACTCGTACAGGTAGACTATCTTCAGCAGAACCCAACCTACAAAACATTCCAATAAGAAACGATTTTGCAAAGAATATCCGAAAGTTTTTTATCGCAGATGATGACAAGGTTCTAATAGATGCCGATTACAATCAAATTGAGTTGAGATTGACTGCCATCATGTCAAAAGATACCAACATGATTAATAACTTCCTAAGTGGTGAAGATATTCATACTGCAACTGCTATGAAAATTTTCAATTGTGATAAGTTAGAGGTTACTCCTCAAATGAGAGGTGTAGCAAAATCTATAAATTTTGGATTAATCTATGGTATGGGTGCTAGTAAGTTATCTAGGGAGATTAATATCAAAAAGCCAGATGCAGAAAAATATATTGAAAACTATTTCAATATGTATCCTAATATTAAAACTTTTATGGAGAATATCGTTGAAAATTGCAAAAAAGATGGCTACGTTAAGACCATCTTAAATAGAATTAGATATATTCCAGAGATAAAGTCTAGTAATAAGTTAGTACAGGCTTCAGGAAATAGAGTAGCTATGAATACGCCAATACAAGGTTCATCTGCCGATATTATTAAACTTGCTATGGTTAAAGTCTTTGATAGATTACAAAATGAAAATTTAAATGCTAAACTTATATTGCAAGTCCATGATGAATTATTAATTGAAAGTGATAAATCTTGTGCAGAAACCGTTGCCAAAATCGTTAAGGAAGAAATGGAAAACGTTATGCAATTAGATATTCCTCTAACTGTAGAAATAAATATCGGAGGTAGTTGGTTCGATGCTCATTAATATTCAAGACGTATCCCTAGAGGATATTCCTACCATAGTTGAAATTGAAAAACGTTGTTTCCCTTATAACTATTGGAATGATAAATCTTTTGAGTATGCCATAACTCACATGGAAGATGTAACTTATAGATACATCTTCCTAAAGGCAACTAATGAGGATAATCAAATTATGGGATATATCGTGGCTACCGTGGTCGCCAATGATTGTGAAATCTATAACGTTGCAGTGGATATTCCTTTTAGAAAAAATCACATAGCAGAAAATCTATTTAGACAACTTGAATTTGAAATCTATGGGATTGCTAGTAATATCTATCTTGAAGTTAGGAAGAGTAATATTTCTGCATTAAATCTGTATCAAAAGTTGGATTTCCAAATAGTAGGCGAACGAAAGAATTACTATGATTATCCAAGGGAAAACGCAATCTTGATGGTGAAATCATTATGTTAAAATTTTATGATTATAATGTTACCAACTGTTTGGAAGTTCCAAATGAGGTATGTTTAAATTTTCATATATCTAGTTGTCAAAACCGTTGTGATGGGTGTTTTTCTCCACACCTATGGGAAGATGTAGGCTCAAACCTTTTAAAATATTCAGATGATTTAATTCAAGCATACTCTAAAAGGATAACTTGTGTATGTTTTCTAGGTGAGGGTAAGAACACTATTGAAGAACATCAAGAGTTTAAAATCATGTGTGATAGGGTTCATAATTATGGATTTAAAACTTGTCTATACTGTGGTAGGGACTGTCAAATTGAAAGTTGGCAAACCTGTTTTGATTATATTAAAATAGGCTCATATAATAAGTATTTAGGCGATTTATCTTATAATACGACCAATCAAAGATTATTTAAAAAAGTAAATAATCATTATGTAGATATTACACATCTATTTTGGGAGGAAAATCTAATTTAGATTAGAAAGGAAAAATATATGTTTACATTAGTTATAACAATAATCAATATTATATTTTGGAATATTCTGCATTTTGGTGTAGCTTATATTATAACTCATCTGCCACAAGATTTTCAAAATAAGTGTTTTAACTATAAAAATAGATTTTTCATAGTCAAAAATTCCGAAGTTAAACTCTATAAAAAGATTAAACTTCCTAAGTGGAAAGATAGTCTGCCACAATATAATGTTGATTTTAATAAAAAAAATCTTCAAACAAATATAACCATTGATTATTTAACTCAATTTATATTTATAACTTGTCGAGCAGAGATAATACATATATCTATTGCAATTTTAGGATATATTTCATTACTATTCTGTTTTGTAACATCTACAAATGATTTTTGGCTTTTCTTTTCGATTGCTACTATTATAGGTCTAGGAAATATACCATTTGTATTAATTCAAAGATACAACAGATACAGATTAGTAAATGTTTTAAATAAAAAGTATATGAAAGGATTTATACACTATGGAAAATAAGAAAAGTTTTCTAAAATTGATACTATCCATTATATTAATAGCTAGTACTATATTGATTATAATTCTATTTTTCAACTATAAGGAGTATATCTCTATAAAAAAATCTAGTAATTTATCTAATCAAGAGATATACTCCATATCTGATAGTGTTAGTGTAAATTTAGATAGTACACTATCTTTTGATTGCGTATTTCGTCAAGGTAGAGATGTTACTGGAATAAGATATAAAATCAATTATGATGATATCAACGAAACTAATTGGAATAGTTTAATAGTTAAAAATTTAAACTTGTCCCTTAATGATAACAAGTTTAATGAATATCCTACTCAAGAATACAAAAACGTAGATGAAAAATATGTGAATAGCTATTCTTGTTATGATAAAACTACAAAGAATGATTTTTACATATACTTTTTAGATAATACATATTATCTTGAAGTAGTAAATATATTTCATAATATTGAATTAAAAAATTCTTGGTTTGAATAGAAAGGATAATTAAAAATGTTAATTTTAGGAATAGAAAGTTCATGCGATGAAACTGCAGTAGCAATATCAGAAGATGGTACTAAGATACTATCTTCTGTAGTAAGTACTCAAATAGAGGAGCATAAACTCTATGGAGGAGTAGTCCCAGAGATTGCCTCTAGGCGACATTGTGAGAACATCTTAGGAGTTACCGAAAAAGCCCTATCCGATGCGAACTTAACTCTAAAAGATATTGATGGAATTGCCGTCACCTATGCCCCTGGTTTGATAGGTGCTTTATTAGTGGGTATCAGTTTTGCCAAGGGATTATCTATGGCGACTAATAAACCTTTGATACCAGTGCATCATATAGCAGGACATATCGCCACTAACTACATAACCACTCCTGATTTGAAACCTCCATATTTGTGCTTGGTGGTAAGTGGTGGACACTCTCACATAGTGGAGGTATTATCTTATACGGAGTTTAGAGTTATCGGACGCACCAAAGATGATGCCGTTGGCGAATGTTTCGACAAGTGTGCCAGAGCTATGGGATTTTGTTATCCAGGGGGAGTTCAAGTGGATAAAGCATCTAAATTAGGAAATCCGAATGCGTACCCATTGCCAAAACCTAAGGTTGCGGGAAGTATCTACGATTTTTCATTTTCAGGATTAAAAACCGCAGTAATCAACTTGATACATAACAACAATCAAAAAGGTATTGAAACTAACTTCAACGATTTATCTGCAAGTTTACAGAGGACTATCTCCGAGATAGTTACAGAAAAGACTATCTTAGCAAGCAAAAATCTTGGATACAAGAAAGTTGCTATAGCTGGGGGAGTATCTGCAAATAGTGGAGTTAGGGAAGCTCTCAAAAAAGCCTGTGACGAAAACGGCTTCGATTTCTATATGCCTGATTTAAAATGGTGTGGCGATAATGGTGCTATGATATCATGTCAAGGATATTTTAACTATATCAATGGTATCACTACTGATGAAAGTCTAAATGGTATTGCCACGCTATCACTAGAGGATTTATAATCATGGATAAAGATACTCTAAGTATGTATACCTTTAATGGTGATTTAATATTTTGGTTTCCAACCTTTGATTATTGGGAAGACTATCTAATCGTAGCCAACGTTATAAAGAATGAATTTCACCCTGAAAGAATAGAATACCATGGAACGACTGATATTATAGGATATTTCATAATCAATAATACATACTATCAATTTAATTGTGTAGATATGTTAGGAGTAGAAATATCTGTAAAAGAAGATTTGGTTTTGGATAGGTTAGATGAACATTATCACCTTATAAACGATATATTTAAAAAGTCATATGAAGAAAGGAATTCTCATAATTGTGAATTTTGATTTTAACAAAATTGAGAAAGAATGGTTAGAACTATCTACTACAGTTAAAAAGTTCAATTTTGATTTTTCTTCTTCGCATAGAGGAGAAGTTTTAGAACTTTTAGAACAAGAGATATATAATTATAGAAATGTTAAAGATTATTATAAAAAATCTTATGAATATATAAGATTTCTATGTGGATATCTTTTCTGTATTGGCAATACTGATGATATAGAAATCATAGAATATGTCAGATATACTCTAGGCATGGATACTGGTACTATGATTGAATATGAATGGATACAACGTTTAAAATTAGGTTTACAATCTGCCGAATTTGTGCGTAGTAGAGAGGATTTAATTCAAGATTTTGTAGATTGGTACTCACAATGGATATAAAAATTTTAGAAAGAATAATCATAACACAATGGATTTTTTAATGATGTTTTAATGTTTCCATGGTAATATATAATCATTAAAGTTGATAATATAGTAATATCAATCTATGAGGGGGAATATTTATGAAAAACTCAAATGAATATGTAGAGGTATCTAAAGAGGTTAAAACTGCTAAAAAGGTAGTTACCATCATAACGACATTGATAATCGCTTTAATACTTATAGGCTCATCGACTACTAGTGTTAAAACTGGATATACCGGCGTAGTAACTACTTTTGGAAAGGCATCTACAAGAACTTTAGATGCAGGATTACATCTGAAAATACCATTCATTCAAGATGTTATAGAAATGAACAATCAAGTACAACTTAGCACCATAGATACTAACTGTGTATCTAAAGATTTACAGTCTGTAGGTTCTACGATTGCCGTAAATTACAGGTTGCCAGAAGATAAGTCATATAACATATACACTACTATTGGAGTAGGCTACTCAGATGTAATACTACTTCCAGCAGTTCAAGAGAGTTTAAAAGCAGTAATGTCTAAGTATACTGCAGAAGAGTTAATAACATCAAGAGAGATAGTCAGTCAAGAGTTTTACGATAATCTAAGTTCAAGGGTTAGCACCTATGGATTATACATAGAAAAGACGAACATAGTAAACTTTAACTTCTCAGATGAGTTCAACAAAGCTATAGAAGATAAACAAGTAGCAGAACAAAATCTAATCAAGACTAAGACCGAACAGGAACAAGCTATAGTAATAGCTAAAGCAGAGGCAGAAAAAAAGACTATCCAAGCAGAGGCAAACGCTACAGCAATCTTAAAAGAAGCTAACGCTAAAGCAGAGGCTAACAAGTTATTACAATCATCTTTAACGGCTATGGTTCTTGAACAACAGAAGATAGAAAAATGGGACGGTGTAATGCCTAAAGTCATCACTGGAGATGGTGACACTGCTTCACTTTTGATAGATATTGGTAGCTCTACAGATACTACTCCTACAGAGTAGTTTATACTCAATGATAGAAATTTTAGAGAAATAGTCCTAAAAAGGAACGTCATAAAAAAGACGTTCCTTTTTTTAATGATATCTTATAAAAAATGGCATATCCAATAGATATGCCACTAAAAACTTATTAAAAATCTAAACAGATTAAGCACCGTACTTAGTTGTAGCAACAGGAACACCAACGCCCATAGTAGAAGCTACTACACAAGACTTAATATAAGTACCTTTTGCAGCTTCTGGCTTAGCCTTAACTACGGCTTCAATTAAAGTATTGAAGTTTTCTTCTAGCTTATCAGCACCGAAAGAAACCTTACCTATTGGACAGTGAATGATGTTAGTCTTATCGAGACGGTATTCAATCTTACCAGCCTTAGCTTCAGAGACTGCCTTAGCGACATCAGGTGTAACAGTACCAGCTTTAGGATTAGGCATTAAGCCTCTAGGACCTAAAATCTTACCAAGACGACCAACTAGACCCATCATATCAGGGGAAGCAACGACGACGTCAAAGTCCATCCAATTTTCCTTCATAATCTTGTCAACTAAATCTTGACCACCAACGTATTCAGCACCAGCGTTTTTAGCGTCATCATACTTATTTTCCTTACAGAAAACGCAAACACGAACGTTTTTACCAGTACCATTTGGAAGTACTACTGCACCTCTAACTTGTTGGTCAGCGTGACGGGAGTCAACGCCTAGACGGATATGCATTTCGACAGTTTCATCAAACTTAGCTTTAGCGTTATCGCATACTATTCCAAGAGCTTCCTTGGAGTCATAGAATTTATCAAGGTCAACAGCTTTTACTGTATCAATATACTTTTTGCCATGTTTCATATTAAAAAATCCTCCTATAAAAGTGGTATTAGCGGAAAGAGTTCCTCCCACCATTTCGGGAAAGCAAAACACCCGAAAAAAACCTAAAAATTAGTCAACGACAGTAACACCCATAGAACGAGCAGTACCAGCAATCATGCTCATAGCAGTTTCAAGACTACTAGCATTTAAGTCAGGCATCTTGATTTCAGCAATCTTTTGAATTTGAGCCTTTGTGATAGTAGCAACTTTATTCTTATTTGGAACACCAGAACCACTTTGAATGTTGCACTCTTTCTTGATAAGAACTGCTGCTGGTGGTGTCTTAGTGATAAAAGTAAATGAACGGTCTGCGTATACTGTGATTACTACAGGGATAATCATACCGATTTCATTCTTAGTTCTTTCGTTGAACTCTTTAGTGAATGCCATGATATTAACACCATGTTGACCGAGAGCTGGTCCAACTGGTGGTGCAGGTGTTGCCTTACCTGCTGGGATTTGTAGCTTGATATAGCCTACTACTTTTTGTGCCATAGTTAATTCCTCCTAAAATGTGGTAAAGGCGAAACCCTTTAGCATGAGTTTCTCCCACTTGGAAAAGCTCTATATATTAGAAACATTTTCCATCTTTTTTAAATGCACAATAAACATCATTATGTGCGAGCGTAATAAAAACAAATTAGTCTTCAACCTTTATAACTTGGTTAAGTTGTACAGAAACGTTGCTTGGTCTGTGACCAATCATAGCTATTAAGACTTCTACAGTACCTTCAGCAATGTCTATCTTTTGGACAGGTCCAGAAAGACCATCCATGACCGTACCAACTATGCGAACAGTATCTCCGACTTCAAAATCTACTTCTATTACAGATTTTTGACTTTCTTTAGAAATACCAATACCCATGGCTTTAATTTCCCTTTCAGATACTGGTGTAGGTTTTGAGTCTGGTCCTACGAAGCCCGTTACTCCTCTGATACTCTTTACTATGTGCCAAGTATCATCAGTATAAATCATTTTTAATAGTACGTAACCTGGATAAATCTTTCTTTCGACTTCCTTAGTCTTACCATTAGTGATTTCAGTAACAGTCTCAGTAGGTACTACGACAGCTTGAATAAGTTCTTCAAGATTTCTATTCTTTATAACCGTTTCGATACTTTGTGCAACCTTGTTTTCGTATCCTGAATAGGTATGAATGACGTACCATTTTGCTAATTCTGACATTTCCAAAAACCTCCGTGCTTTATCGAAACGAAACTATTCAGTGCCACCTAGCCCAAGTATTATTTGAAGAAATTTAAACATACCAGTATCTAGCAATCCTACAAAGATACCCATAATCACAATGGAACCTAAGACTACTGAAGTATTATTAATGACTTTCTTCTTACTAGGCCAAACGACTTTTTTTAATTCGCTTTTTAAATCTTTGAAATACTTTGCCACTTTACCAGGTTTTTTCTTTTTAGCATTTTTATCCTTGGCAGTGGACTTTTTAGAACTAGAACCCTTAGTCTTTTCCTCTTTATTGATAGACTGCTTGGAAGTCTTAGACTCTTTTATTGCTTTAGCCATAGAGCAACCTCCAATTACTTAGTTTCTTTATGAAGAGTGTGTTTTTTACAGAACTTGCAATATTTTTGCATTTCGAGTCTGTCAGGGTCATTCTTCTTGTTCTTCTTAGTGTTGTAATTACGTTGTTTGCACTCAGTACAAGCAAGTGTGATTTTTACTCTCATTATTTGGCACCTCCTGTTTTAATTGAACCATTGACATGGTAAACTAGTAACAATCCATAGAGTGGTAATAGATTGTTATAGTCTGCGATTTTTAAAGTTTTTAAGTATTATCTTTTACGAAAAACTGCAAAAAAAATACACCTTGTATTAAAAGGCACTATTATTATATCATACAGAGTTTAATATGTCAAGGTATTTTTTCAAAAAATATTTCCTATTTTCTATAATTTAGAGAATTAATCCATTACCTTGCTAACTCATTTTGATGTTTTTCTCTAGACTTCCAGCTTATAAATCCGTAAACGTCATTGATTAAGAATATTAAAAAACAGAAAATCATTGGTAAGTAAGAAGCATCTTCGATAGTTGCTAAAATCCATAAGATGATTAACACTATATCATTACATGAATATGCTATCGCATAGTAGGAAATTCTACACATCATAAGGTACGATGCTGAAAAACTTGTAGCAATAGAAATAGTACTAAATATCAAGTTAGGTGTGTCTAAATATTTTAGTATATGATAGAATAGTATAGTTACTATTGCTGTCAATATCACTATTTTGATACTTTGTTTTCTATTAAGATGGTTGATTTCTACTACATTGTTACCTTCATTATCTTTGTAAGGGTGGCGTATCCAAGTAACGATTGAAAATATAGCAATTGGCATAGTCATAAATAGATAGGTTATCATTTCACCGTAGTATTCAAACTTAAATGATGTTATCGCATACAATACACTAAAGATTACAGTCAAGATTTGTCCTAAAACGTCTCCTTTAGCTATGAATATCAATGCAGTGACACCTATTAGAGTAGCCATCAATGTGATTATGCTAGTATTCTTAACCAGTACGTTAGATACTATAACTACTATCATAGATACTATCCATAAACACCATTCCTTTTTACTAAAATTTTTAAATGGATTTTTCATAAACATTCCCTCCTTAGTAACTAAAAAAAGCACCTATATTGCGTATCTTCTAAGACCTAACGATACGCTTATAAGTGCTAATGTTCTAACTACCCGGTGGCAGTTAATAACAATGTTATTGGATTTTTATATATCAACGATTATGATAGTATTATAACACAGTATTTATACGTTGTCAAGATTTGAATTTAGTATAAAAAAATCATGAATATATTTATCAACATTTTGCCATTTTCCATTGTAAACATCATAAGTACAAATATATGGTTTACTATTGAACTTATTACTAATTGTATCTGGTCTGCAATCATAACAAGTATATCTAAATTCACAATTACAGCACTCTTGAACATTAGATTTATTATAAGATAAAATATTATTGTCCAAAATATCACTAATGAAGTTGTTTTTTAAATTACCATGTGATATTCTTCTTTCCATAACGCACGGATATACCTCAAGATTAGCAGATATGTATAATTTCTTACTAAAACAATTATGTCCATTTAAACTATTAATAATCTGTTCTTTATTTAATGGAGCAGAAAATCTATCAACCGTGATAAGCTTTTTTTTTAAAAGATTTTCATCTAACAATGAAATATTGCCTCTACCTGCCATTCTTACCACATCTTTTTTAGGATTTATATTGAATAAATCAGTATTTTTTTCACCTATTTCAACATTTTTCATATGGGTTGTAGCAATTCGATATTTTATATTATACTGTTTTAATTTAGATATAGTATTAATAGTTTTTTCATGAGAACCTTTAACTTGAGTAACATAATCATGATTATTAGATATATATGAATATATTGACAATGCTATCCTTATATTATTTTGACTTAAAAAATCAAACCAATCATTAGTTATTAAAGTGCCATTAGTAAAAACCTCAATATATTCAAATTTCCCACTAACATATTCCAACATACTTTTTAAATCTTTGTGGCAGAATGGTTCTCCACCTATTAATTGAATTTTTTTGATACCTATGCTGATTAAATCATTACAAATTCTTTTAAAATCTTCGAATGACATTATTTCACATCTATAACTATCTGCCTCATTATAGCAATGCCTACATTTTAGATTACAATAAGTGCATATTTCAAGCCATACAAAATTAATGGAATGTTCCTTTTTAGCAAGTTGCATAATATCATTATATTGATACTCTTCAGAAACTTTTAATATTCCAGTATCTAACAATCGATTTACCATACTAATTTCTTCATTATTTAGTTGAATATTATCATCTTTTCCAAGGATACTATTTATAAATACAGAAAGATTTTTATTAATATGATATAACTTCAAAGTATTTAAATCATAAATACAACTTTTAGATGCTCCATCAACTATATATACATCATCATTTAGAGAATAGAACATAAAAACACCTCATATAAGTATAAATTTAGTAGCCAATTTTAAATTGGCTACTATTTGAACAAAATTAAAAAAATACTACAATAAGATGGCAAACAGTCAAGATTACAATCATTATCATAGTTATTCATCATCTGAAGGGTCGCATTCAGGCATACAGTTCACACCGTAATCTGGACCACAACTTTCTGCTGGTTCGCAACCACCATAAGAATGTGGAAAACACATAGAATTTTGTTCAAGACTAATTCTACCAGTTAAGCAATTAAGTTCAAACATACTTCAAACACCTCCTTATTGTTTTGTTATTAAATATTTTATCTAATATAAAAGTCTAACATACCTAAAAAGAAACTAGTCCATTCAAGAAAATCCATTCTTCTATTATATTTTCTTTTATCGTATCTACTCATAAAAAAATCAACTCCTTAATATTTTAATTATTGCATCAAAATAAACTATTCACTTTTAACTCTCATATAGCTTTTCTAAATAATATTTTTGGAAATCCAATTCTGCTTTAATATCGTCTAATGTATCTCTTTCCAATTCACGTGATAGAAATGAATTAAATCTGCCACCAAATCTATGACGATTAATCCTATCTTCTTGAATTTCAAGTTTTTCTTCTAAATCACATATTCTTGATATTTGATTATTTATTTTTTCATAATCCCTCAATATAGAAACACCTCCAATGTTATATCAAGTAATTTTTCAACTTTTAATCAACTATTTTTAATTGTTATCATGATTGTACTTTATATTATACTAAATATGATAGACAGACATATGTCTGTCAAAAAAAATTAACAAAAAATTCATGGAAATTTAAAATATATAAAAAGTATTTTCCTAATAAAGGATATTTATTCTAGGTTTAATATAATTCAATGATATACTATTAATTTTCAAACATATAAAAAAGATTATAAAGGATTAATCGCTCTGTTGAAATTATTATAAATGATGAATTTACAAAAAAAGTCCATAGATAAACTATCTACGGATTTAACCAACTAGATAAATTTTAGAGGATTTTCTCAAAAATCTCCCAACCGTTCATAGACAAAAAAATTTAATATTTTTTTGGTCTATAATGAAAAAATGTTTCTATTTCATACTCTTTATTTTTATTATCTGCTTTATAATATTTAGGATAGTTTGTTTTTGAAGCTACCTTCTCTTGGATAATCTTTTTTTAATCTAATTTCTTATAAGAGTGTCACCTAAATTAAAGTTATTTTTCATAATAATCACCAAAGTTTATTTTAACCTAATGAAATTGATATATATAGAAGAAATTTTAATGAATTTGAAAAAATCATTGCTAATACAGTCTCATTAGCATTTATTTCTACATTTATAGTGTCTTGGAATAATATTCAACAAGAATATATTAAATTTGAAGTTATTAAATTGGAATTTTTTAGTTGACAATCAAAAAGATACTGATAAAAATACTAATTTACAAATCTATTAAGATAGATATTGAAAACAATATCCTAAATAACAATTATAATGAATATGGTTATATTAGTTGGATTGATTGGAGCGAATGTATAGACATAATTAATGATAATGAAAACGTATGGTAGAAGATAATTATGTTTTATATATCAACTGATTATATTGGCAATGATTGTAATACTGCAAGTAAAATGTAGAAGTACTGCACGCAAAATGTAAAAAAGGGAT
>JBJFHM010000016.1:0-14047 GCA_051893615.1 Oscillospiraceae bacterium | reverse complement strand
TATTTCCTCCACCTTCTTTTTCTTCAAGTGGAATAACGCCCTGTTTTGCTGTAAGCGAAAGAATATTTCTACTTCTAATTGGATTATTGTTTTCGTTTCTGATTTGGAGAGTATATTTAATCTTTTTTAGTTTCCAATCCTCTGGAATATTTCCAATCCATTCGATACCACTACTTTTCATTTCATGCATTATTTGTACCTCCAAACAGCTTGGTAAACCTCTCATTGATAGAAGCTTCAAGTTCAGTCAACTGTTTGGCAAGTTCTTCACTTGGGGTAGGTTGTTGATATTTATAAAAATACCTTGTGAACGGGATTTCTGCACCAACCTTGATAACAGGCTTCTTTGCTCCAAGATTTTCTTCCCAGAACCATTTTGCATCAGGCACATGAGGAAGAACTTCTCTTGCCATATAGTCCTCGATATCTTCATCAAACCTTACGATTTCTGTATCCTTTGTGGATTTGTCATATATGATGTTGCCTTTCTTGTCTTTTTGAATTTCAGCAGATTTATCCATAACAGAAAGACCGTCTGCAACTTTTTCAACCAACTTCTTATCGCCCATAGGTAGAATATTCGTTAGATATTTAATAAATGAAACAGGTTCAAGCCATTTTTCATCGGAAATATTTGCTCTAAGGATAGAAATAATCTCATCAAACTTATCCTTGTTTTGCTTGTATTCATTTAGCTTTTTTTCTTCCTTAGCAGAAATAGAGACGCCTTTTTCTTCCAATTCGGAGACTTTTGCTTCATCATAAAGTTTTGAAAGAACACCAGATTGAATCATAGCTTGAATACTTTCTTCTGTAATAGAATAACTCCTTTGAAGAGGTTGCATAATGGCATATTCACGATATATAAATTCTGTATTATCAAAGATTTTTACAAGCTCATTTGTGGTGAAATTTGAATACAGTCTTGTAATTTCAGCTCTATCTTCAGATAAGAATTCATTCTTCTTATTGCCAAGAGGCTTTCTCAATTTATGACAGATATTAGAAGCATCAATAAGTTGAATCTTGCCCTTTCTTTCAGGTCTCTTATTCTTTGAAAGAAGCCAGATATAAGTTGCAATACCTGTATTGTAAAAAGAGTCAGTTGGAAGTTGAATAATAGCTTCGATAAGGTCGCTTTCAAGTAGCCATCTTCTAATTTGTGACTCGCCTGATGCAGTACCACCAGTAAACAAAGGAGAACCATTAGAAATGATAGCAGCACGACCAAGTTTATCGTCCATCTTAGCAATAGCAGATTGCATAAACAGTAATTGAGAGTCACTACCAGCAGGGAGACCTGCACCCCATCTTCCAGACATACCTTTTGCATTTTCTTTCTTTACAGCATCTTCTTGTCCTGCTTTGGCACTTTCGCCAGACCATGGAGTTCCAAATGGTGGATTTTCAAGAACGAATCTCATTTTTATATCTGGGAAACAGTCTGTTTTTAGTGTATCTGTATGACGGAAGTTTTCTGCGTTCTGTCCTTTTATAAGCATTTCTGCAAGACCGACTGCATAAGAAGGTCCCATAAGTTCTTGTCCAAACAAACGAACATCGGCAGTAGAGTTGAAGTGTTTTAGATACGTGAATGCGGTAGAAAGCATACCACCAGTACCACAAGCTTGGTCGCATACTGTGATAATCTTCTTATCGTCAAAAATATCGTCGCAACCTTCTGCAATTAGTAAAGATACGCAAAGTTTAATTATGTCACGTCCAGTATAAAACTGACCAGCATCTACGTTTTGATAGAAGCGACCTATTAAATTTTCAAAGATATATCCCATTTTAATGCTGTCATATGTATTAGGGTTAAGGTCAAGTTCTGAAAAAGCCTTTACTACGGAATAAAGACAACCATCTTTGTCCATCTTTTCAATATGTTTCTGCATTTCAAGTTCATTAAGGATATCCTGAACATTGTTTGAGAAACCAGATATATATGCCTTAAAATTAGATGCAATATGGTCAGCATCATTACAAAGTTCCTTAAGAGAAAACTCGCTTGTATTGTAGAACTGATAGCCAGATATACGGCACATAGCCTTATAAGGATATGATGCGTTCTTATGGAACATATCAACAACAGCCTTCTTGGTTTTTTCAAGTGTACATTCAAAACGACGAATTATTACCATTGGAATAATTACATCGCCATATTTATCGGGCATATATGAACCTCTAAGTTTGTTTGCTATACTCCAAATAAAATTAGATTCAGCAGTTACATCAATAGGATTTTCGTCCCAAATCATATTATTTGTTTTATTGTTATTCATATAATTATTCTCCTTTATTTAGTTTTTTCTGTTGAATTTAAAAATCACAGAATTTATAATTTTTTCAATTTTGAACATATCAACGTCAGTAACGTACTTTGTATACGTTCTTTATATGCCATCTTTTAACTGTTTAGAATTTAGATTTTGGAAATTGATTAGTGAACTACTCCCGAGGTGGAGGTGTTCTTACTGACCTTTTGATAAACATTATACCATATTTTTTCTAAAAGGTCAATGCAAAACTCAAATATATCAACATAAAAAATAAATATTATCTTTTATAAAAAGTTTGGGCATAAAAAAACAGTCATTATCCATCACATGGAAAGTGAAATTAGATAGTGACTGTTATTGTAAAAAAAATTTAAAACAAGGAAGTGAATAAATATAATAAAAATATGATATGAGTTTGATATTTCTTCTATAATATTCACCAGAATTAAACCTATTGCGAAATTTTGGACTACACTTAAATCAATGATTAGATTGAATATCCATTTTTTTCTCTTTTGAAAATGTTATTATTCTATTTTTATTTAAAAAGTTTCAAAAGTTTCTGCCAAAAACTAGTATTTTCCTCATCACTATTGGATATAACTGGTTCATCATCAATACTAATTTCATCTGTTTTAATTACGAATTGTACAGCCTTAACGTTAGTATTCTTATCGGATACGAAGGATTTTATATCTTCATTGTTACCTTGGATAGATTGTATCATATCATCGATTTTATCTTGTATTTTGGTATCCATATCAGAAGTTTTGTCTTTGAGTTCACTAGTACCATCGTATAGTTCATTAGAGCCGTCATTTAGTTCGACAATACCATCATAGAGTTCAATAATACCATTATTGAGTTCATTAGAACCATCAACTAGTGATTTACTACCATCATTTAACTCTTTAGAACCGTTTATTAATTCTTTGCTACCATTGCTCAGTTGGTTAGAACCATCAATTAGTGATTTACTACCATTACTCAATTCGTTAGAACCGTTTAATAATGCTTCACTACCATTGTTCAATTGATTAGAACCATCAAGTAACGTTTGACTGCCATCTGCTAATTGAGAAAAACCATCAACTAATTGTGAGTATCCATTAACTACATCGTTGACGCCCTGAGTATAAGCATTGATACCATTATCCAAAGTAGAATATTGCTCAGTTAAAGTATTAATTCCATTAGCTAAGGTTGAAAGATTAACCATCATAGTAGTTAAAGTATCAGCGAGTGTATTTATTGCCAAGTCGAATTGAATGTAACTTTCATTTAATTTAGATATTCCATCAAATAGTTGATTTATCGAGGTTTCTACTCCATTTAGATAAGTTTCTGTACCTCCAATTAGTGCGTTGTTTCCACTCAATAATGTGACTATGCTAGTTAGTTGATTAATCTGTTCTTGAAGTTGCTCAACTTGTGATTGCATCTCTGGAACTGTCGCAATCTGCGATAGTGTGGCATTTAATTCTTGTAATTGTAAAGTTAAACTTTCAATAGCTTGAGAATTTCCAGTTTTTAATGTGTCTATATCCAAGCCATTTTGTGCCATTAATCCTTTGTATTGAGAATATCCGACACTATTCTTAAGAGTTTCAGCTCCATCGTTTAACTGTTGGATAGCTTTCTTAATATCACTAGATGCCGAAATCAACTGTTTAAGTTGGTCTGTATTGGCAGATACTCCCTTTAAAGCACCTTGTATAGTCAACAATGCCGTTTTTACTTCACTTGAGCCATTTACTAACGTTGATGATTGTGAATTTAAAGTATCTAAACCACCTTGCAATGTAATGATACCATCATTAAGAGTATTTATACCATCATCAAGAGACTTAGCACCATCATTTAAAGAGTGTATTCCATCATCTAAAGATACGATACCATCATTTAAAGATTGGATACCTGTATCAAGAGACTTAGCACCATCATTTAATGAAGCTATACCATCATCTAAGGATAAGATACCATCATTAAGTGAGAGTATACCATCATTTAAAGATATCACTCCGTCATTTAGTTCATTAGAGCCATCTTTTAGAGAAGTTCCACCATCTTTTAAATCGTTGGTACCATCTGCTAGTTCGTTTGCACCGTCGTCAATTTTAGTGATACCGTCGGTTAGTTCATCAACTTCTTCAGTAAGTTCAGAGTTATCCACTTCAATATCTAAACTTAAAGTTACTCCATTTATCGCAACTGATGACATTTCAAAGTTTTGGACATCTGCAGATATAGTAGTATTAATGCCTTTATCTGGAAGTATAGTATAAGATAGTTGCTTATCGCTTCCAACGTTTGCTATAGTAGCACCATCAGCGATTATATTAGTAAACTTTTCAGTATCTAATGTAAAAGATGCTTGTAGAGCATAGTTTTCAAAGAAGTGGCTATCTGCATTTGGATTTTCTTCTATTTTAAACTTTATTTCTACATGACCACTCTTTCCAGCAATGTCTTTTGGAGAATATTCCACACCATCAATGAAGTACTTAATGGATATATCCCAAGGGATTTCAACGTTTTCTAAGTTACCTTGATAATACGTCTTTTCTGCATCAGTTGAAAAAGTGATGGTATCACCATTTTGAGTGATTTTATCATTAGTGTTGAGCATCTTAACGTTGGTATAATTCCCATAGTCTGTAATGTCATTATCTGTAAAGATGTTTACTACATATACGCCATTAGTAGAACCATTGGCATCAGTCATAACGTAGATAACTTCTTCTTTTTCACTAGACGTTGACGTTTCTGCAAACACTGGAACACTTGCAGATATTAAAAAAGCTATTGCAAATGCCCCTGATACTGTTCTGTTTAAAATTCTCATAAAACATTATCCTTTCTTTTGAACTTTTTGGAACGCCCTATGAAGAACGTTCCAAAAGTTACGTTTATATTTTAGAGAGTTTGTTGGCTATAAAAGTTTGAATTCTTAGTAGTCTTTCCTATAAGTCCATCAAAGATATATAAAAATGCAGGAAGTACAAAGAACACTATTACTAAAGAAAACACAGTGCCTCTACCTAAGAAAATTCCAAGTTGAGCTAACAATCCATGAGTTGAAATATATCCTAAAAGAAATCCAACTACAGTCAATACACTTCCTGAGGTTAAAATTGAAACCGTTACTGATGATATCGTATTTAAAATAGCTTCTTTTTTAACCATAGACTTTCTATTTTCAAGGTATCTATCAGTCAATAGTATAGCGTAATCGACCGTAGCACCTAACTGAATAGAACTTATTATTAAGTATGCAATATAGAATATGGTTTCATCTGCAAAGTATGGAACGGATAAGTTTAACCATATAGCCGTTTCAATACTTAAAACTAATATTATAGGCAATGTAATTGACTTCATTGAAAATATTAACACTATAAATACTGCCCCAATCGCTATTAGATTAACCTTGGCCATATCACTTGTGATAGTATTCATTAAATCGTAAGTATTTACACCTGTACCAGCCATATAATAGTCATCGTCATAATATTTATTAGTAATATCTTGAATAGTTTCGATTAATTTAAAGGTTTCCTGTCCTTCATAGTCTGCATCTATGTTTAGTACCATTCTGCTGTAGTGTTCAGATATTAACTTTGAATAGGTTTCACTATCTAAATACTCATTTGGGATTTCTTCTCCAACAGTATCAACATAAGATATTATACTACTAACTTGAGGTAACGCTTTTAACTCATTAGATAATTCTTTTTGTGTGCTATTAGTATCTTTTGGAACTAATATGACATAGGTATCACTTTTTCCAAAAATATCCTCAATTAGAGCAGTATCTGCACCACTTTTGGTTTCTTCGTTGAAAATGCGTGATGAACCATAATAGAAACTATTACTATTAGATGCTAAATAACTAGGAACTATTATCACTGCAAAAACACAAGATAAAGGTATCATAATTTTAGTAACTAACTTAGCAAAATTATCAAACTTTGGAACGAACTTCCTATGATGTGTTTTATCTATAATCTTGTAGGTTAGCAAAATCATAGATGGCATAAATATAAAATTACAAATTAGACTAATCGCTACACCTTTTGCCAAGACCAAACCTAAATCCGAACCAATTTTAAACCTCATTAAACATAGTGCGATAAATCCAATAACCGTTGTTAAACCACTAGATAATATAGAACCTGTCGATTGACAAAGAGCATCAATCATAGCATTACGAGGGCTATCTGTAGATTTTCTACATTCTTCAAACCTATGTAACAAGAAAACGGAATAGTCCAAAGATACAGCTAACTGTAGTATAGAACCTGCCGAATTCGATACAAAAGAAATTTCTCCAAAAATGATATTACTTCCATTATTTATTAAGATTGCTATTCCTAATCCTATTAAGATTATAAAAGGTTCTGCCCATGATGTAGTAGTAAGTATCAAGACGATTAAAACAAACAACACTGCAAATGTAGCAATTTGAGCAATCTCATTAACAGTACTATTAGTTGCTACTGCAGTATCGACTGCCGAACCCGTCATAGCATTGTCTTCTCCTATGACTTCTCTAATCTCTGATGTTGCACTTAAAATATACTCTTCTTCAATAGTTAGCGAAAATAATGCATTATCATCTTTGTAGTAAGTTTCTATGGTGTCGATGTCTTGAGTTTCGAGTGGTTGTGTAACGTTAATAACATCATCAAGCCAAGTGATCTCACTAACACCTTCGATATTAAACATTTTTTCTTTATAGTCTAAAGCCTCTGGAATAGTGACATCTTTAATCATAACCCTAGCATTCGGGATACCACCACTAAATTCCTCATTCATAACATCTAACGATATTGTGGATTTACTATCTTCAGGAAGATAATCATTCATATCATAATTGACCGATACCAATGGTGTAAAGATAACACCTATTATCGCAAGAATTATGAAGATAGTAACTATTAACTTTGGGTGAGTGGTAACCTTTTCATAGAACTTTCTCATAATTAAGATACTCCTTTAAGTTTCTTTATATCTACAATAATATAATACTCACTTGTGGAATAAAAATAAACCATCAATCTGGGATATATGTGTATTTTTAGGACAAATCTTTAAAATTGTGGTATAAATTATTATTGATTTATTTGTTACTCAGTTGTATAATAAACACAAAGGAGATGATTTCTTGAAACATGAAGTAACTACTTTTAATACTAAAAAGATGATGTCTTCATCTTTAAAAAAGTTTATGGAAAAAAAACCTTTATCTAAGATAACAGTTAGTGAAATCGTGAAAGATTGTGGACTAAATAGAAAAACGTTTTATTATCACTTTTATGATATTCAAGACCTATTAAAATGGACTTTAGAACAGGAAGCCATCAATACTGTTAAACAGTCCGATTTAGTTCAAGATTATGACGAAGTTTTTAACTTTGTATTATTATATGTGAATGAAAATAAGCATATCTTAAACTGCGTCTACGATAGTATGGGTAGAGGTGAATTAAAAAACTTCTTCTATAAAGATTTCTATGGCATAACTATGAAATTAATCGAGAGTTTGGAAAAAACTATGAACATTACGATAGAAAACATCAATTTTAAAAACTTCTTATGCGATTTTTATACCGATATCCTTGCAGGACAGTTAGTGAAGTTAATCAAAAACAATGATAAATCTTCCCAAGATACCTTGATTAAATATACTACTTTTATTTTGAAAAATTCATTATTAAGTATTCTAAATACCGATATGGAAACTTTAGAATAGAAATTCTTCTATATGTTATTATAGACATCAATAAACATTTTCACATTATGTATGGAATGGAAAATTTCCATTCCAATTAACTAGATAAGTTAGTTTAACTTCCAAATATCATGATTATATTCTAAGATAGTTCTATCAGAGGAGAAATATCCAGATTTACTAATATTTATAAGCATCTTCTTAGCCCAAGAAATTCTATCTTCATAGTCTTTGAAAGCTCGTTCTTTAGTAGATACATAATCTTGAAAGTCAGGAAAGGTCATAAACCAATCTTTATTGATAAGTTCATTCTTTAACCTTTCAAGATTTTCTCTATTACCAACAGATAACATCTTTTCACTAGTGATAAAGTCTACTGCAGACTTTATGTCTTTATCATTAGTGTAGTAATCTTTGGAAACGTATGAACCATTCTTATAACGTTCAACTACTGTTTGGCTACTATCTCCGAAGATGTATATATTTTCATTTCCTACAAGTTTATGGATTTCTACATTTGCACCATCTTCAGTGCCTAATGTGATAGCACCATTCAACATAAACTTCATATTGCCAGTGCCACTGGCTTCCTTAGATGCTAAGGAAATCTGTTCTGAAATGTCACAAGCAGGAATTAGATGCTCTGCGTTAGTAACGTTATAATTTTCAACCATTACTACTTTTAAATATTTATTGACGTTCTCATCATAGTTTACAATCTGTTGGAGACATAATATTAAATGAATAATATCCTTAGCTATGACGTATGCAGGGGCTGACTTTGCTCCAAATATTGCAGTTATTGGAGTAGTTGGTTTTATTCCTCTCTTAATTTCTAAATACTTGTGAATAATATACAAGGCATTTAATTGTTGACGTTTATATTCATGTAACCTTTTAACTTGTATATCAAAGATAGTATTTTCATCAATAAGGATATTTTGTGTTCTTAAAAGATATTCTTTCAAAGCTTTTTTGTTATCTTGTTTAATTTCTATTAACTTATTTAATACATGTTCATCATTGATATACATTTGAAGTTTTTCAAGTTCTGTAGCATCAGTTTTATATCCATCTCCAATTAGAGAAGTTATAAATTGAGTAAGTTTAGGATTACAGTGTACTAACCATCTTCGGAAGGTTATACCATTAGTTTTATTGTTGAATTTATTTGGATATATTTTGTAAAAATAATTTAATTCTTCATTTTTCAAGATATCGGTATGAAGTGAAGCTACACCATTTACACTAAAACAGTAGTGTATATCTATATGAGCCATATGGACATAGTCGTTCTTATCGATAATGTATACTTTATCGTCATTGAACTTTCTTCTGACCTTATCATCAAGGATTTCTATTATTGGTACTATCTGTGGTATAACCTTCTTTAGATACTTAATAGGCCATCTTTCTAATGCCTCAGCTAATATTGTATGATTAGTATAAGCACAAGTTTTACTTACGATATTGATAGCAGTATCTATATCAATTCCACGTTCGATTAGTAGTCTAATTAGTTCAGGGATTATCAAAGTTGGGTGAGTGTCATTAATTTGGATTACTGCATAATCAAATAGGTCATAGAGGTTACACCCTCTTTGGATACACTCGTCTAGTATTAAGTTAGCACCATTGCTTACCATAAAATACTGTTGATATATCCTTAAAAGTTCTCCATTTTCGTCGCTATCGTCGGGATATAAGAACAATGTTAGATTTTTTTCTATATCAGTCTTATCGAATTTAATACCATCTTTTATGATAGAGCCATCGACAGTATCAATATCAAAAAGGTGTAATCTATTAGTCCTATTGTTATAGCCAGTAACGTTGATATCGTAGAGTGTTGAAACCACAGACAAGTCTTTAAACTTTACTGTGTACGATTTTTTAGTCCTTATTAACCAACTAGGATTTTCTATCCAAGGGTTTGGCAGTTCCAATTGTAGATTATCCTTAAACTGTTGACGGAATAGTCCATAGTGATAGTTAATTCCAATACCATCACCATTTAAACCTAGCGTAGCTATGGAATCTAAAAAACATGACGCTAATCGACCTAAACCACCATTGCCCAACGATGGTTCAGATTCAATCTCTTCAATTTCCGAAAGATTTTTTCCATTCATTTCTAATTGACTTTTAACTTCATCATATATCCCAAGGTTTATTAGATTGTTAGATAACAGTTTACCTACTAAAAATTCTGCTGATACGTAGTATAATTTTTTCTTTTCATCATTATTAGACCTTTGTCTTTCTAACGCCATATGTTGAACGATATCCAATAGAGCGAAATATATTTCTCTATTACTACATTCTGCAATAGATTTATTATACTTATTCTTCACTATCTCAAATAGATACATATATATATACTTCCTTTCTAGCACTATGATTATAGTTTAGCATATAGTCAGGTGATTTATACATTATCATAGAGACATTTTCTAAATTTTATCTATTAATGTGAGTGCGATAAAATTTTAATTTTTATATCGGAATTTCCAACACAGTATTTTGTAAAAAAATTTCTTGGATATGTACGTAATTGTGTCTTCATTGTTCACAAAATTATCTTTGATTGATTTTGTATTAGCATTAAATGATTAAGATATAAAACTCCAATTGTTCCTCTTTTTACTATTCCCGATAATTTAGTTATAGAAAGTATTGGATTTAATTTTGAAAGAAATATAACACATTCAATATATAACAATTTAATAAATTGTGCATAAGAATAAATACATAATACACTTATATTCCCTGAACTACATTTTCCCGATAATCATACCATTAATATATATTACAACATGATGTCAATATCATTATTTATTTCTATACTTTCAGTTATAAATTTTTCGATATTGTATCACTTTATAATTGAGAAAAGAAAGAAAAGTTTATCTATAATGAGATTGTGTGGATATGCAAAGTTAAGGACATCACTTATATATTTAAGTGAATGTATAATTTTAACATTATCTAGCTGTAGGGTTCACAATGATGCGAGATGCAATTTTTATGAATGGAAAAAATAATAAAAAAGTAGCGAATTAAGAAATTTTGTGTTAAAATAAAAAGTGAAACAAACCAACACAAAAAGGGACTTAATTCGCTATGGATAGTATAATATAAGATTGAAAGTTTCGTTAACTATGCATATCGTGAAGAAGATAATAATATACAATATAAAAGAAGTTCAAGCAGATACTTTAGAAATCCCATTTATGTATGAGACCACTGGAAATACTTGGGAATATAAAGATATGAAAGCATCTGAACCATGCTTTGGAACTATAACGGTAAAAACTACAGATACAAATGGTAATCTTGCAGAGATATCCACTGACACAGATAAAATTCCTATATATATTGATACTAAGAGACTGTCTAAAATCTTTACTAATGATTTGAAATAGTGTATAATATATAAAAAACAAACTTATATTAGGAGAGAAAAAAATGCATAATTATTCAAGTGATATCACACGAGAGCAGTTTGAAATGATTCGAGAAGAATTAGAATCGGCTAAAAAGAAAACAAGATCAAGAAAAGTAGATTTGTATGATGTATTTTGTGCAGTCATGTACATAATTAAAGGTGGAATTCAATGGAGAATGTTGCCATCAGATTTCCCAGATTGGAAACTGGTTTACTATTATTTTACAGTATGGTCAAAAGAAGATGAAAATGGAATTAACATTCTAGATAAAGTATTAAAAAAAATTAGTACAAATAATCAGAAATAACGATTTAAGAAAAAGTAAAATGAGTTTAGGAATAATTGACTCACAAAGTATTAAAAATATAAATATTCCTGAAGAAAAAGGCTATGATGGAAATAAAAAAATATTAGGCATAAAACGACATATTATCGTAGATACAATGGGATTACCTCATGCAATTATGATAACTACTGCAAATACTGGAGACCGTGATGGTGCAATAAAAATGGTAATGTCAAATTTAGAAAATTTATCTAATGTAAAAAAATTTTTAGTAGATGGTGGATACATAGGTGACAAATTTAGTGACACTATAAAAGAAATTTGTGGAGCAGAAGTGGAAGTAATTAAACGTGGAGAAACACATAAATTTATAGTTTTGCCAAAACGTTGGATTGTAGAAAGAACATTTGGTTGGATTAATCATTATCGTAGGCTTTGGAAGAATTGTGAACGATTTCTTAAAACTTCTTATTCTATGTTAGTTCTTTCTTTTATTTCTATTTTCATCAAAAGATTTTAGACAACCTCTATAAAAACTACAGAATCAGGCAACTTCTTTTTAAATTCTGTTAATTGTAAACGCATAACTCACTGTCAAAAGATATAAAAGAGGACTCCTGATATGGATTGATTGCATGGATTATTAACGAACATGCCTCTCTTGGAAGATAATTGGTACGCTTCAAAAAATTTATGATATTCTCAAATGTATATTTTCCGTTTATTACCACGGAATTATTAAAATCATCAAATCTCAAATGCAATAAAACTGGATTATCTATTCTTGGGTGATTTCCCAAGTGTAGTATATGATGCCCCCATCCTCCTTCGGCAAAATAGAACACATTTGGCATGTGGTATGCAATACAAAGATTTTCCGCATCTTCAATCTTATCTACACATAGACGAGAGGTATCTGTTGTAAACCACCCAGTATACGTGCGTGATTGTGGCTGAAATAGAGTCACAATTTCCATACCTGCTGGTTCATAATAGTCAAATTTATCAAACGCATACTGAATAAGTTCCTTTACCGATTTCGTATCATCAAAGAATATTGGTTCTTCGCCAAACAATCTAAACATTCTATACATTATGTATTACCTCCAAATATTTCTAAAAAATACCATGGAAATGTGATATCCTCCCCACCTAAAGAGGTGGAGTCTTCCTTCCAGATATACTGGACATTCGGTTCCTACTCAATACACCTTGTAGTGTAAGCGATACTTACTAGATGTGAGTACCAATGGGATAACCACGTGTGCCCCACGGTTTTGTAATATATTTAAAATATTACTAACTTCATACCTTGATTTCTAATATTTATACTTGCGTTGTAATCATGATTTATGTTGATACCACAATAATCACAATGGTATGTTTTATCATTTAGTGATAAATCTTTTTTGATGTTACCACAAGTTTTTGAACGTGTATACCATTTATAGTTAAACAACTTGAAAAATAGAACAAATATTTTCGTCAATTGAATTAAATTTGTGAATGTTAACGTGAGTTCGATAGAAAAAAGATATAGAAAAACCATTCAAAATTTGATATAATGTAATTGAAAAACAACAAATCAAATGAAAGGACGGTTTTTTATGATAGAACTAATACCAATATTCTGTGACATAGACGATTTTTGCAAAGATTATGAGGAATACTGCACAAAATCGTTATTAATGGATAAGAATACAATAATACCAAAAACAACATTAAGTTTAAGTGAGATAATGACCATAGTTGTGTACTTTCATCAATCAAAATTTAGAAATTTTAAATCTTACTATAAAACCATAATTTTAGGATTTTTAAAATCATACTTTACAAAATCAGTGAGTTACAACAGATTTGTGGAACTTATGAGATATTCATTGATTCCTCTTCTATTATACACCATTCAATATAGTTTTGGCAAGTGTTCTGGAATAAGTTTTTTAAATTCCACCCCTATTAAAGTTTGTGATAATCATAGAATATCCTCTCATAAAGTTTTCAAAGACTTTGCTAAAAAAGAACATAGTTCTACTGGATTTTTTTATGGATTTAAATTTCATTTAATCACTAATGGAAAAGGTGAAATACTATCATTTTGCTTAACTTCGGGTAATATTGATGACCATGATTGGAACGTTATTTCAACATTGATTAAAGAAATCTATGTGAAGATATTTGCTGACTGTGGATATATTTCATCAAAATTGTTTGAAAAACTTCATGATGAAAATATTACTCTAGTTACAAGAATACGCAGAAATATGAAAAATAAACTAATGGACTTTCAAGATAG
>JBJFHM010000015.1:48219-58559 GCA_051893615.1 Oscillospiraceae bacterium | reverse complement strand
CCTAATTCATTTGTAGAAAATCCCATAACTTTAAAACATACAGGTTTATTCACTTTTGAAATCAAGGCTATGTCTCTAGTAGAGCCATCTGCGATACCTAAAGCACCCTCAACCCTTGGGATTATCCCTTTCATACAAGGCAAATCTACTATTAGATTATGTTCATTATCACAGACTATGGCTCTACCTTCTAAGATTTTTCCCATTAGCATACTTTCATTTAGTGATGTCTTACTCTTTATTGCATTTTGATTTTCTATAGTGTTTATTAAACAACCCTCTGGATAATATACTCTACTCATAACTGTTTACGTCGCTGATTTTTTAATATCTAGCGACTTTTCACCTCTTTCCTAAGATTTGTATATTCAATATTATGTATTGGTACAAGTTTTTAGAACACTATTTTAATATTAATCTTTAATAAATCTAGTAGATAACCTTTCGCAATGACTAGACAAATATCGACTTTAATGTTATAATATATGAAAAGATTGTAGTTAAACATAGAGGATACTTATAATCCAAATGTAGGAAAGGAGCAATTTTATGGGTTGGTTCACTAAAGATAATGATGATGATATTGATGACATCTATGATAAGTTAGATGACATATACAACAGGTTAGAAACCTTAGATATAGTAAATACTTTCTCTAGCAGACTTTCAAAGTTAGAAAAAACTTCTTCTTATTTAGAAAACGTCTTAATGGATACTATCAAAAACTTAGAACAACGTATCGATAAAGTTGAAAGAAATCAAGAAAGCGTCAATTTAGATATTAGCTCTATTAACAATACTATATTAGAAAGTAATAAGACTAATCAAAATGAAGATAAAAGAAGTACTATATCCATCAATAATGATACGGTCTTTGAAATAGATTGTCTTAAGGAAGATGTTAAATCTTTAAAGATGGCTATTAGAAACATCAACTTTGAGAATATTAAAGATGATTTTAATTCTAAATTAGATGAGGTCGACGAAGTCATTAAAAATTTAGTATTAAAAACCTCTTATTTAGAACTTTCTAAGGATAGAACACCAAACTATTTACAAGAAATCGAAAATCTAAAGAATGATATTAAAAGTAAAGATATCCAAATAGAGCAGTTAAACAATAAGATTACATCTTTAAATAGCATTATAGAAGAAGATAATAAAAATCTTAAATTAGTAGCAAGGTATATTATAAATCAAGCTGGAGACGTTCAAGTCTTAAAAGATGAGTTAAATGAGTTAAAAAGCAAAATCCGTTCTTAATACTTAGGAACGGATTTTATATATTATTTTAAAATTATCCCCTCTTAATGCTAAGAGGGGATATAATCTATATAGTTAAAATATTAACCGTTATTAGCTAAATCATCTGCAGAGATTAAGTGTAATAAAAATCTCTTAATCTTTATGATATCATTAGACCTTACTTGACCATCATGATTAACATCAGCATTAATTTTGCCTTGTTCAGTTAAATCTTCTAGGTGAAGAAGTTGTTTTCTAATAGCTAGTAAGTCATTGGATTTTACGTTACCATCTACGTTAGCATCACCCCAAATGGTTTCGCCGTTATCTGTACCACTAGAAGAAGATGTAGTAGTAGCGTCATTATCACTAATAGATGTAGTAGTAGTAACATCATCGTCAGAAGTAGTAGTTATAGATGTGGTAGTAGTTACAGATGTAGTAGTAGTAGTAACATCATTATTTTGAGAAGTGTATACTATATAAGCACTATCAAGATATACTTCGTCAACACCTTCACCGGCGTACCAAATACCAAGATTTACTTTACCATATTGGCTTTCTTGTATATACTCACGGATACTCTCTGGAACTGTCCAAGTGATAGTTACATTCTTACCAGTATCAGTAATTTTGAAATCATCACCTTGATACCAATATTCATCAGTAGCATCTTTACAATCTAGTGAAACTGCGATACCACAAGCAGCAGTAATGTCTTTCATTTCTACAGGAGAGGAAATATTAAATACTATCTGTGCGATATCATCGGTAGATGGATTATAGTCGCTAGGTAAGAGTTGTGTAATAGGTTCAATCTCAAATTGGTGGAAAGTTGGACTAGTTTCATCATCATCAGCAGGGTCTATTGGTCCCATACCTAGGTTGATAAGATTACCCTTAATACCATCTTCAATAGGTGCGACTGTGGTAGGAGGAGCAGTAGTAGTAACAGGAGGAGCAGTAGTAGTCTGTTCTTGAGTGTAATAGTCGACAGAAATTTCTTGAACTTCTATAGAAGATAAAGCACTTTCACCGACACGAGCGTCCCAAACACCGAATTTAACTTCAGCATCATATTCAGGTTCTACGTACTTTGAAATTTCAGATGGAATTACCCAAGTTAGTTCATAAGTGTCGCTACATTCTTCATATACTAGATTTGCAGTTTGATAGAAGTTGTCAGTAACATCTTCACCAGTATAGTCATCACTAACGGATACACCGAAACCACAAAGTAACTTACCAATATCACTATTAGCTTTTAGCTTAATCTTAACGGCTTTAGGAGTATCATTTTCAGTTAAACCGATATCGGAGAGTTTAACACCTACCATTTCACCACCAACATTAGCAGTTTGACTAGTAGAGTATGTAGCAGTATCAGTATAGTCATAAGTTTCTTCTACATTATAAACGCAAGAAGCCTCTGTAACGTTGATTTGAGCAGGTTTATGGTCAATATCAGTAGGGTGGTTAGGGTCTTCCCAATCTATCTTATCCCAATCGGCAGGGTCTACGCCGTACCAATATTGAACTGATACACTGCTCCACATATCATTTTGGATAAATGGTTTAACATCATCATAAACATTCCATTGTAGTTGTAGATAGTTAGTTTCACCAGCAGTTTTACCTCTATTGTAGCCATAGTATTTTTTACCGTTGCTATTTTCAAGAGTAGCATAATCGTCTTCATTTTCAGGGTCGAAAGTACCACTTTCGTTGAACCAAATCTTGTTAACGTTACCAGAAGCATCGGTTGAACCACTGTTAGCTATTTCACTATCCTTCTTAACGGATATACCTGCACCTACTTGGACTTGATACATAGGTTCATCACTTTCAAAGGTAAATCTAAAGTGGTCTATTTCAGCACCAGAAGGGACTCCAAACTTTTCGGAGAACATAAAGTTGTTACTGTTAGTAATCTTTTCGTTGTCGACATCGGTATCATATTGACCTTCTACTTCAGGTTCCCAAGTTTGGTCTAAGATGATAGGCTCTTGACCTTCATCATAAGATGACCACTGTCCACCTTGTACGAGATTAACGGTCTTCTTACCACCACTAACGGTTTCGTTTACTAAGTTTTTAGTGTTATCGTTACTTGCAGTAGATGGGTCTACTTCTTCCCAACCACATTCAGCATTAGATGGCAATGTAGTATTACCAGTGTTTCCAGTGTTTCCAGTGTTGCCTGTATTACCATTATCAGTGTTTCCAGTGTTGCCACTATTACCACTAGAACTTCCACTTTCAACACTAGATTTTATAGTACTTTTATCTAGTAGAACTTCTTTACCACTAGACCAATCTGCATAGTATGTAAGCATAATTTGAACATCTTTAGTATTAGCAGGGACTTTAACAGTAAGTGTTAGTTTACCACTGGCATCGAAAGTTTTTTCTTCCCAAGTGTCGACTTTGCCAACCCATTTATTTGCAGTTCCGTCCCAATAGCCGACTTCACCAGAGGTAGTGGCACTAGCCTGACCACCAGTTAAAGTTACAGTGACAGTAGTATAATCACCAGTGTCGATATGAATTTTACCAGTAGTAGTACCATCAGTATTTTCTTCTACGTCATATGTAGATGATACACTTACAGCATTAACACTGGTATAGTTAATTGTAGATGTAAACAATTGTGATGTTGCACAAGTTAAAAGAACTGCACATGCGATTGCAGTAGCTTTAAAACCACGCCTAGCATTTAACATTTTAACCAATCCTTTCCTTATTTAATAAAAAGCCTACTTATGGTTTAATCTAAAACGATTAAAACTAAACCATTCTATATTGATTAATTATAAACTAAAATTGTGATAGATATTTTAATTTTTTGTGAACAATTACCTAATACAGCGTACAAAATTCTTTGTCATAAATTGTACATATTGCACAAAAAATCCTTTTGTTGATGGTCGTTAGCCATAAACAAAAGGATTTTAACTCTTAAATATATTTATGAGTTATCTAAAATACTGTTAGTAGTTATAGTAGTCAAATTTGGTGTAACTGTCGATATCGTACTTTCTAAACTTGTCGTCTTTTCAGTGACTTTCAAAAATACTGAGGACTTTCCAACATACCAAACGTTTGGATAGTTCGTCAATTCTATGGTGACTGGTGCAGATACTATGTTACTATTCAATTGAACGTTCGTCAAATCTACTTTTATAACGATGTCGTTTTCATTGATTAATTCCATTTCATCAGCTGGTCCAATGAGTTCAGTGTTTATACTAGTAGTTATAAGTTCAATATCGTAGTTAGAAGGTGCATTTATTATATTAAAATTAGCTAAGTTATAGAATTCACGTTTTTTATACTCATCGGAGTTTAAAGAAACTGTAACTTGTTCTATTCCAGAAATGTTCTTATAGTTCGATGGAAGTTGAATATCGAACGTTTTGGAAAAGTCTAAATCTACATCGTGTATATCTATATCACCGATAGGGATATCCTCACGAGTTTCAAGGGAACTGTCCGAAGATGATACTACGATACTATCAGCAGTCATATTGAAGTTAGGAATAAATTTTTTAGATGGTGCATTTATAACATTATAAGTTAGTTTAAGGGTTTTAGTCATATAGGCTTGAAAATTCACTTGAATGTCATCTAAATCGAACATTAAGTCTTTGGTGTCGATTTCTCCACCGTTTTCATCTAATATAGACCATTCTTCACTGTCGGTACTGTGATAGGTGTAGTAGTTATCCAATTCTTTGGTTTGGTTTATAGAGACTAAGAATTTTGAGATACTATCAACCTGTTTCTGTGGACCTGTGATGTTAATAGTCGACGGTGTGACTATAGGGGAGTTTTCATCTAATATATAATCATCTTTGGCAGTGATGTTCGGTGCAGATACTTCTATAGGTATCTCTTTAGATATGTACTTATCAAACTCTACTGTAACGGTTTCGGGCGTTATGATTGCGTTGAGATTTGTACCATCTTTATTTTTTACCTTTAAAGGAAGTTCGTAAGTTCCCGATTGTATAACGTTTTCTATTACTGCGTATACAGTTAAATCATCGCTTTTTAGATTACCTATCTTAGTCCTATAGTCTTGGATTTGAACTTTTACTTCATCAACGTCTTGAGATATTAACGTCAAGTCGTTAGCTTCTGCAGAAGTATTGGTTAAGTCAATATTTACCTTTAAATTTCCAAAAGTTTTTTGAATGTTCGGATACAACGACATGGAAATTATCAACCAAAATATGACTGCTAGACCAAATGAATATAAAAGTTGTTTAATAGAATACTTTTTTGATTTTTTTAATTGAGTGTTAAAAAAATCTAAAAGTTTATTTAGCATAGGCATCTACTCCTTTTTAGATTTTCTTTTATTAAAAATGTCTGTTTTTTTAATCTTGTGAGTGATTTCAGGTTCTAATTCAGGTAGCATTTTTTTGCAAAGATACTCTTTCAAAGTTTTAGAGTTAAAGTTTCTAGTAAGAACGCCATTTTCTGCTACTGAAATGTTTCCAGTCTCTTCGGATACCACTACTATTATAGCATCGGAGTTTTCACTCATACCTATGGCTGCTCTGTGACGTGAACCCAACTTTTTATCTATAAACTCTTCACGTTCGGGTTTAGGTAGAAAACAAGCAGCTGCATGGATTATACCGTCACGCATAATTACTGCACCATCATGTAAAGGAGTTTTAGGGTAGAAGATGTTTCCGAAAAGTTGTGTAGTAGGCTTAGCGTCCATGATAGTTCCCGTTTTAATCTGTACATCTAGTTTGGTGGTACGCTCAAGGACAAATAATGCTCCAGTAGTAGAAGCAGAAAGTTCCTCACAGGAGTCACAGATTACATCTATGGCATACTTCCATTTATCCACAGAAGTGCCGATAATCTCACCATTCATAAACGCAAATGGATTAAGTTTGGACATATTAGTGCTACCGAACTTTTCTAAGGCACGTCTTAATTCTGGTTGAAACATTATTAAAACGGCGATTAATCCTACATTTAAAGTATTCTCTAATAAGAACGTTATAGATTTTAAACCAACCGTTTTACATACTAAGTATATTATTATAAGCCATACGACACCCTTTAAGAGTTGTCCTGCTCTAGTTTCACGGATAATTTTTAATAAGTGATACATTAAAAAGGTTAAGATTAAAATATCTATAGCATCTATGAAGGTTATAGAGCTTATTACGTTTAATAAAGTTTCAAGAGAATCCAAAATAAAATCAAAAAAATCTGAAATAGTCAGTTTAATTCACTTCCTTTAATTTAGATAAAAGAACGCAATGGGGCGTTAAAATGTAGATATCAACGCCCATGTAACGTCTATTATAATATATTTGTTTATAATATTATTTTACTACTATTTAGATACCATTGCAAGAGTTTTTTCCAAATTGTCACTTGTTTTTTAGATTGTAATCAAATTGTTTTAGGGTTGTAATCAATAGATAAACTTCTCTTTTATTGTTAAATATAGATGGTGAAAATCTTACTGTACCAGTGTCAGTTCCCAAATATTGATGTGCCAATGCTGAGCAATGAAATCCAGCACGTAGACAGAAGCCCTTACTATTCAAATACTCTCCTAACTCATTAGATGGAACACCTTCAATATTAAAAGATACTATCGGTAGATAGTTTGAACTTTCATTTCTGTAAACTATCATGTTAGGGATATCTTTAATACCATCTATGAATATGTCACAGAGTTCCTTTTCATGTTGATATATCTTATTTAATCCAATTTTAGAGATAAAGTTTATCCCTGATTTTAAAGATATTATTCCTACTGTATTTAGAGTACCACTTTCCAAACTATCAGGGAGAAAGTCTGGCTGTTGTAGTGCATTTGAGCTACTTCCAGTGCCACCATACGTTAATGGATTGATATTATACTTTCCATCAGAAATTAGTATTCCTGAAGATGATACTCCATATAAGGATTTATGTCCAGAACTACATAGAATGTTAATATTATCATCTTTTAAAGAGATTGGCAATATTCCACAACCTTGTGAACCGTCTACAATGTAACAGATGTCTCTTTCTTTACATATAGCACCTATCTCTTTAAATGGCAAGATTTGACCTGTTACATTACTTCCAATGGTCGTTATTACTACACTGGTATTTGAAGTTAATGCAGATTTAAAGTTCTTTAGAGTTTCCTCATCAGTTTCACCTACGTTAAAGACTGTATACGTGATATACCTATTTTCAAATAGATGGTATATTGGACGTGATACTGAATTATGCTCTAAACAACTTATCACTACATGGTCTTTCTTTTTGATAGTTCCAAATATTGCAGTATTTAAAGATTGTGTACAATTTTGAGTAAATACTACATTTTCTGGAGAGGCATCAAAAAAGTTGGCTATAGTTTCTCTTGTAGAGTATACTTCATTAGAGGTAATCATAGAAAGTTTATGACCACCACGTCCTGCATTTCCACCACATTTTTCTATGGCGTAGTTTACTGCTCCTTTGACTTGTTTAGGCTTTGGATAACTAGTAGCAGAATTATCAAAATTGATTATCAAAACAGAATTCACCTCCAATCAATCTGCATGATATATATATATTAAAAAATATTCTTAATTGGAATGTTGTTATCATTTAAGATTTTTAATATATCATTTTTTGAACCGTTCACTGTTATAGTGTATTCACAACCCGTAGATTGTACCTTATGAACTATATCGCATACATATCCTGATTTTTCCAAAGCTTTCTTAGATTTATTTGCATATGTTAAGGATATCATAGGAATAGTTATCATAATAAAAAATCACCTCCTTAAGTATAGTATATGCGAAATCACTAAAAAACGCCATGATTTTCCTGTTTATTCTTCAATTCTACTGAATTTTCCAATTCGATTGTAAATATTTTGTGAAAAGTATTCACATTTCTTAAAAAGTATTATATAATTAGTTAGGGGATACATCTTGGAAAAAGTTAATTACAATAAAATTTTAAGGAGTATAAAAAAATGGGATTATCAAAAAAATGTTCTAAAATGATAGCTTTAAGTAGTGCAATCCTTTTGACTGCTACAAGTATCATGAGTGTAGGTACTCCACTAACTGCCGATGCCGTTAGTGAATATAACTATGCAAAAGGTTTACAATACACTATGTATCTTTATGATGCTAATATGTGTGGTACTGAAGTTGGTGAAAGCTCTAAAATGGATTGGCGTGACGATTGTCATACTAATGATGCTACTGCATCTACACCTTACGGCACTGTAGATGTAAGTGGTGGTTTCCATGATGCAGGTGACCACGTTAAGTTCGGTCTACCTCAAGCATATGCAGCTTCTGTGTTGGGTTGGGGCTACTATGAGTTTAAAGATGCTTACACTCAAACTGGTCAAGATGGTCACTTAAAGGATATTTCTACTTACTTTGCAGACTACTTCAAAAAGTGTACTATCATGGAAAATGGTTCTGTAAAGGCTTTCTGTTATCAAGTAGGTGATGGTAATACAGACCATGCTGAATGGTGTTCACCAGAAAGCCAAAATATTGATAGACCTACATACTGGGCAACTTCTAGCAATCCAGCCACTGATATAGTTGCTAATACTGTTGGTGCTTTGGCTTTCCACTATAAAAACTTTGGTGATAGTGAGGCTCTAACCTATGCAAAGGCTCTATATAACTTTGCTAAGAGTAACAGCAAGGCTGTCGCAACTGATGGCGTTAGTGGTTTCTATTCTAGTGATAGCTACATAGACGATTTGATGTGGGCAGCTGCATCTCTATACACTGCTACTGGTGATAAATCTTATCTAACTGATGCTAGTCAGTTCTTAACTGATAGTGGCAACGCCTATGTATTCTGTAGTGATTGGCCTCTATGTTGGGGCAATATGTGGCCTGCAGTAAACTTAATCTTTAGTAAATCGGGTGGTGTTAGTGGCCCTTACGGTGATTTACAGAGTGATATGAAGTCTCAAGTAGAAAAGACTATGACCACTTTCCAAAATAAGACCAAGGCAGAAAATGTCTACAACTGTCAGGATAACTGGGGTAGTGCTAGATATAACACTGCTATGCAATTAGTAGGCTTAGTATATGATAAGTATAACAATACTAATCAATATGGTGATTGGGCTAAATCTCAAATGGATTATTTAATGGGTAATAATAAGAATAATCTATGTTATATCACTGGTTTTAGTAGTAACTCAGTAACTGAACCTCATCACCGTGCAGCTACTGGATATTCTAACTTCCCAAGTGAAAACGTTGGAGTTCCTTATGCACATACCCTAATAGGTGCTTTAGTTGGTGGCCCTGATAGTAGTGGTAACTATGTTGATGATGTAAATGAATATACTTATACTGAAGTAGCTATAGATTACAATGCTGGTATAGTTGGTGCTATGGCTGGATTATATCTAAAGTATGGTTCAGGTCAAACAGTAGATAGTTCTATTGAAGGTGTAAGTGGTGGTTCAACTGTTGTAAATCCTCCAACAACAACAACTACTACTACAACAGTTACTAATGTAACTAGTGATAAAGTTACTACTACAACTACTACTCAAGGTGGAAGTACTGGTAACAATATACTAAAGAAAACCGAAGTTAAAGATAATGGTGATGGTACTTCTACTTTAATAATCTATGTAGATACTGACAGTAATTCTACTGTAACTCTAAATATGCAAGGTTTAGCAGGTTATACCACTTCAGGAATGGTTGGCTATTGGGATAACTCTGCTCAAAAGTGGGTAGATGACCTCTATAATTGGGAAAATCAAAAGTTTGATAACAATGGTAACTTAACTATTAGTGATATTACAGTACCTACTAATCAACAAGAAGTACAAATTATGATAACGTACTATGCTGATTGGTCTAGTGGTAGTGAAGTTAAAGGTGATTTATCAACTATTAGTGTATCTAGTGTTACTAGTGGTAGTGGTAATACTAGTGTTACAACTACGACTACTACTCCGAAAGTAACTACTACTACAACTACAACTACTACTACTCAAGGTGGAAATACTGGTAATAACATACTAAAGAAAACCGAAGTTAAAGATAATGGTGATGGTACTTCTACTTTAATAA
>JBJFHM010000015.1:35092-48119 GCA_051893615.1 Oscillospiraceae bacterium | reverse complement strand
TCTAGTGGTAGTGAAGTTAAAGGTGATTTATCAACTATTAGTGTATCTAGTGTTATTAGTGGTAATAGTGGCAATAGTGGTGCAACGACTACAGTTACTACAGTTCCAAGTTCTGGTAACAATAATGACAACATGGTCAGCAGTACAGATTTAGAAGTTAATTCTGATGGTACAGACGTTCTAAAAATGCATATAAATACTGGAAATGATGGTACAGTTACAGTTACTATTACTGGTGGTACTCCAGGTGCTACTACTTCGGGTCAAGTTGGATATTGGGATAGCTCCACTCAAACTTGGGTTGACGCTTATGACGATTGGGAAGGAAAAAAATTCGATAGCAATGGTAATCTAACTATTACAGACGTTAAAGTTCCTACTAATACTGATGATGTACAGATTATGCTTACTTACTATGCCGATTGGTCTAGTGGTAGTGAAAATCTTTTAGATAAGTCTAGTCTTAGTGTATCAGTTTCAGATAGTTCAAGTTCTTCATCTACGACAGTGACTACTACAACAACGGTTACTACTGTTAGTACTTCGCAATCATCTAGTGGAAGTTCAAACACTACTACTAATGGAAATAGCTCTACTGTGTTAGGCGACGTTAATGGCGATGGTCAAGTTAAGTCAAATGACCTTCTATCCATTAGAAGACACCTATTACATTTAGAGACTTTAACTGGTCAAAGTTTCACTAATGCAGACGTAAACAAAGATGGTCAAGTTAAGTCAAACGATATCTTAAAGATTAGAAGATACCTACTTCATCTTGATAGTTCTTTAGAATAATTATTAAAGTTTAATAATTTTAGCGACTATTCTAATTCAATGAATAGTCGCTAGATTTTTTATTGACTTTAAAATATTTTTTCTGTATAATTATCCTATAACGTTTTCTATTGAAAGGATTGAAATATATGTTTAAAACCTCTTTTATAAAAGCTATTCCTATGGTGATGTCTTTAGTAATGTTGACATCTTGTAATAACTTAGAGCAATCCAACGTTGAACAAGTTACTACTGTATCTAACACTACAGAAGCCATCACTACTATAGATGAGAATGCTTTAATCCCTTTTAACGATTTTGAGGTTTCAGAAAATAATGGCGAATACTTTGTGACTATAAATCAAGAAGGTTTAGAAGACTGTTATTATACTATATCATTATTATATGGTAACAAGGTAATAGAATATGTTAGTGGTGATGGCTTTAAAAAAAGTGCTTACGGCGAATTTGCTGACGGTGATACTCTTGAAGGTAATATCAACATTGATACCGATGATGACGACGACAATAACTATGATGAAGATGTCACTACTGTTACTGAAGAGACTACTATCCCTATAGAAAATTTACTCGGTAAAGATGGAAAATGGACTTTTAAGTGTGTCTCTGAAGGTACAGAATACATAGAAATTAAGTTAATCAATAGTTTTGGTGATGTCCGTTCTAAATGTCAATACACCTGCATTGTGGATACTCATCTTGAAGCACACCTATATTATACCAATATAAATTATTAATTAGAACATATCATAAAATAGCCTGTTTTGTGCATAGTTTATAATATCTGTATTTCGATGATTTCACCCATAGAGGAGGCTTTTTTTATGTTTATACTTTTAATTCAAGCTATATTGAGAAACCTATTCTTCTTTTCGTTGCATGTAGAAAGTTTAGGAATGTTTCCTAAACCTCTTTCACCTGATGAAGAACTTGAATGTTTTAAAAAACTTCAACAAGGTGATGTCTCTGCTAAGCATAAGTTGGTTGAACATAATCTTAGATTAGTAGCACACATAATAAAAAAATACTATTCACAGTCTAAAGACCAAGATGAATTAATCTCTATTGGTACAGTGGGACTCATTAAGGCAGTATCTACTTTTGACTATAACAAAGGTAGTAAGTTTGCAACTTATGCTTCACGATGTATAGAAAAGGCAATATCATCATAATTGCAATAATGGTCGGGAACAGAGTATTCTGTTTCCGATTTTTCGTATATGAAAAATATATCGTAAAAATTTTTATATTTAGTGCAACATTTCAACCATATAAAGGATATTATATATAGAAATCACTTAGGGGGTTAATTAACCGTGATTAATAACAAAAATATCGATATTGAAAAAACCATTAATACTTACAGTGATATGATATATAAGATAGCTCTTTCAAGTTGTAAAAATCCACATAACGCTGAAGATATCACGCAAGACGTTTTATTGAAATTAATAACCAATAAAAAAGATTTTGAAAGTGAGGAACATCTAAAGGCGTGGTTGATTAGAGTTACCATCAATCAGTGTAATAAACTATTCATATCTCCTTGGTTTCAGCGTACACAACCCCTAGATGAAAATATCTCTTTTACAGAACAGACACACTCAGATTTATACAACGCCGTGATGAGATTGCCTAAAGTTCAGCGTGTTTGTGTGCATCTATTTTACTATGAAGATTATTCAACTAAGGAAATCGCTGAAATATTGGGAAAGAATGAAAGTACAATCCGTTCATACTTGCGAAGGGCAAGAATAAAATTAAAATCGTTACTTGAGGAGGATATTTTTAATGAGTAAGTTTAAAAAATATTATAATGATACCTTTAATAATATTCATGCCCCTGATAGAGTTAAAAAGGAGGTTCTCAATATGGCTAAAAACTTAAATCAAAATCAAGATAGTAGAGAAGATAACAACATCATTACCACACAAGTTGAGGAAGTTTCAAGACATTCTCATATGTGGAGGAACGTTGCGACATCTTTGGCAGTTGTAGGTATATGTTTCGTTGGAGTGGTGTTCTTTAACAAGTTTAACGATGATATCCCTAGCACTAATACCAAAACCGATGATATCGAAATTACTACAGTAACTAATAACACTGATATCACTAACGATAGCAACATCTTAGATTATGGTAAGTTTGAAGAAATGTTTGGTGTAGACCTATCAAGTGTATACTTTGAATATTTACAAGAGAATAATGGTATCGATATGTTCAAATGTTGTGCTTCTAATGAGAATATTCTTAAAATATTAGATAGTTTTAATATATCTAGTTGGGAAGAAAGTTCTGAGGTTATCCCAAATAACAATGAAGTTGATGTGCAAAAACATCTTGATTTAAAAACCAATAACAACATGGATTTAACCATCAACTTTTTTACACTTAAAAATCAAGATACTTTTAATGGTTCGGATACCCTACAAGTAAGGGTTATCAATGAAGTTGCAAGTATAGATAAATGCTATATAGTTAAGTATTCTACTTATGATGCAATATCCAAAGCCATCAACCAAAATAACAGTATTAGGTTCGATTTAGACCCTAATAGTAGTGTATACGTTCAGGATACTCAATCCGAACTAGTAACCACTATTAATGATAAAGATAATATAGATGCTATCGGCATGGTGCTATTCGATACATTCCAATGGAAGTATACCAACGATTTAACAATGGTTCAGGAAAATTCAGACTCTATCCCAAAGGTTACTAAGTTTGAATATTCCCATGGTGTTGGTAGTTATGATATCACACTATATAGGTACGATACTTGTCTATATGCTAATATAACTGTGGATACCCCTAGTTATTGTATTGGTGGTGATTATGAACTTACTTCTAGTAATCTTGAACAAGATTATAATAATCTAATCAGTTTAATTAAGAATACAAGTTCAACTGTTGATAATACTATATCACAAATAGTATCAACGGTTACTACGATTACTCCTAATACTACTAAGGTTACGACATCTACTGCACAAAGCACAACTCCAAAGAGTACTACTGCACCGATAACTACTACTACTCCAGTGGTTACGACTACAAAACCAGTTACTACAACCACTCCAACGATTACCACAACGATACCTACAACTACAGAATTAGAAAATATCACTACTTCAATAGAGGATATTCAATCTATCATAAGTTTAGATATCCCAAATAGTAGAATGTTCTGTAACGATTTAGTTTATAATATGACTGATGATAATGCTAGACCTCAATTCTTTGATGAGGATTTACAACAGTATTTCGCAGAGGCTTATTCCATAGAGCAATGGTCTGCATTTGGTTGCCAATTTAAGTATGATGACAATGATGGTTTCCTTGTAGAGTACGAAGACCACAACGAATACTACAGCAGAATAACCAACACCGAATTTAAAACCGTAGAAGATATTAGAAACTACTTTAAACAGTACTTCACTGATGATTATATTAACAAAAACATCAATATGAGTCACTTCGTTGAACAAGATGGAAAAGTCTATGGCATTAACGGTGCTAGAGGTGGAAACATGGAATATATCGGTCATAGCTTTGTATTAGATAGTCAATCCAGTGATAGAATTGAGTTCCATGCAGAAGTTTATTACTATACTGGTGATGGTATACTTGATTTAGCTTATTTCCACTATCAAGAACCAACAGATATGCCACATGATACCGAAATTTGTAACTATGTACTAGTAAAAACTAATGACGGTTGGCGTTTTGATACTCTTGAAACTATGGTATAATATAAATCTTGGGTTTTAATGTGTAGACAAAAAAATATATATAAAAATCGGGTTGATTTAACTGCAACCCGATTTTATACTATCTATGATACCATCAATATAAGAGATTTTTTCTTTCTGTGTGGCATTAGAATTATCTAAATTGTGCTTTATGATATCCAAAAATAGAGAGTTTATCTTATTTTGCAGAAAGTCGTCATCAGGCACATAGATTTCTAGTTCTAATGGTTTAGATGTTCGCATAAAAATCACCAATAAGATTATATGAAAATATCAACAGATATATTCTTAGTGGTCATTTAGATGCTTCTTTTCTTCTTTGATAGTATCGGCTATACCTTGCATGATTACGTTTCTACACTTTATGGCATCTTCTTTGGATAGTGGGGGAGTATCACCAAGAGGGTATTCCATGCCTAGGTTTTCATACTTGACCTTTCCCATAGTGTGATAAGGTAAAACGTCAAGAGCTTTCATATTTTTAAGAGTTCCCAAAAATCTACCCAACTTATAGAGGTATTCGTCATTTTGGGTGACGTTTGGTACGACTACATGACGTATCCAAACGTCGATATGATTATCTCTAAGGTATTCAGCAAACGCAAGAATATTTTTATTTGAATGACCTGTAAGAATTTTATGTTGTTCATCATCGATATGTTTGATGTCCAACATAACTAAATCTGTGTACTTGATAAGTTCATCAAATTTAGAAGTATCTTGTGGAGTGAAAGTAATTCCAGAGCTATCTAAACAAGTGTGGATAGCTTTCGTTTTACAAAGTTTAAATAGTTCAGTTATGAAGTCTATCTGTAGAAGAGGCTCACCACCCGTTACTGTGATACCTCCATTTTTCATGAAAGGTTTATACTTTAAATACTCATCTACAAGATATTCAGCAGTTACTTCTGTACCACCAGTAGTTTTCCAAGTATCAGGATTATGACAGTATAGGCAACGCATCGGACAACCTTGCATAAAAATTACGAACCTAATCCCAGGACCATCGACAGTACCAAAAGACTCCGTTGAATGGATATATCCTTTAACCAAGGATAACACCTCCTAATTTTATTAAATGTTAAATTAGGGCGGATATTAAATCCGCCCCAATATTGTATTCTAATTTCGATTTTTGATTAATAACCAATCTTGATTATAAGGCATTGTGGAAAGTTCTTGAGATAACGTCATCTTGTTGTTCTTTAGTCAACTTGATGAAGTTTACTGCATAACCAGAAACACGAATAGTTAACTGTGGATACTTTTCTGGGTGTGCTTGAGCATCTAAAAGAGTTTCTCTGTTTAGAACGTTTACGTTTAGGTGATGACCACCTTTTTCCATATAGCCGTCTAATAATCCGACTAGGTTATCAACTTGCTTTTGATTTACTTCAGCCATTTTAAAAATCCTCCTATAGATTTATTTGTAGCTTTTTATATAAAATTTACAGTTAATAACTGATGGCGTACTACACACCAACATTAAATATCTTTTTTTGTAAGAATACTCTTTTTAGAAGTTAGAGTATTCTCACATACGAAGATATTATTGACTTAAATAAAATTATTGGATATTATCTTCACAACAACCATTATTTAGTTGAATAGGGTCAAAGTTTTCTAGGTCTAAATCGCCCATGAAAATCTTATCGTCCTTACCTAAAGCGTCTGGTATGATAGAGAAGGTATTAGAAATTCCATCTTGAGCATCACGGAAAGGTAGCTTAGCTACAGAAGATAGGGAAGCACTAGCACCATGAGTATCTCTGCCGTGCATTGGGTTAGCACCTGGAGCTAGAGGAACACCCATCTTTCTACCATCAGGAGTATTACCAGTCTTTTTACCGTATACTACGTTAGAAGTAATAGTTAAGATAGACATAGTAGGAACGCCATCTCTGTAAGTGTGATGCTTTCTAATATCGTTCATGAAAGTCTTAACGATATCTACAGCGATTTGGTCTACTCTATCATCGTTATTACCATACTTAGGGAAGTCACCTTCAACTTCATAGTCTACTACTACGCCTTGTTCGTTTCTGATGCACTTAACCTTAGCATACTTAATAGCAGATAAGGAGTCAGCAACTACAGAAAGTCCAGCGATACCAGTAGCGAAGTATCTCTTTACGTCTCTATCATGTAGAGCCATTTGGATACGTTCATAAGCGTACTTATCGTGCATATAGTGGATAACGTTTAGAGTATTAACATATAAACCAGCTAACCAATCCATCATATCTCTGTACTTGTCCATAACGTCGTCGTAGTCTAGATAGTCACCTTCAACAGGTCTGTACTTAGGGCCAACTTGTTCAAATGTTCTTTCATCAATACCACCGTTGATAGCGTATAATAGACATTTAGCTAAGTTAGCTCTAGCACCAAAGAATTGCATTTCCTTGCCAACTCTCATAGAGGATACACAACAAGCGATAGCATAGTCATCACCATGAGTAACTCTCATCATATCGTCATTTTCGTATTGGATAGAAGAAGACTTAATAGACATCTTAGCACAGTAGTTCTTGAAGTTCAATGGTAGCTTAGTAGACCATAGGATAGTCATGTTTGGTTCTGGAGCAGTACCAAGGTTATCAAGGGTGTGTAGATATCTAAATGAGTTCTTAGTAACGAAAGAACGACCATCAAGAGCCATACCACCGATGGATTCTGTTACCCAAGTTGGGTCGCCTGAGAATAATGAATTGTATTCAGGAGTTCTAGCAAATTTAACTAATCTTAACTTCATAATGAAGTGGTCAATGTATTCTTGAGCTTGTTTTTCAGTGATAACGCCGTTATCTAAATCACGTTGAATGAAAATGTCAAGGAAAGTTGAAGTTCTACCAATACTCATAGCAGCACCATTTTGTTCCTTAACGGCAGCTAAATATCCAAAGTATAACCATTGGATAGCTTCTTTAGCATTTTGAGCTGGTCTAGAAATATCACAACCATAGATTTCACCTAGTTGCTTTAATTCGCCAAGAGCCTTAATCTGTTCGGATAACTCTTCACGTAGACGCATATTCTTAGAAGTCATTCTTACTAGAGAAGTTGCAAGTTGTTCTTTTTTATCTTCGATAAGTCTATCAACACCATATAGAGCAACTCTTCTGTAGTCGCCAATAATTCTACCTCTACCATAAGCATCTGGAAGACCAGTTATAATAGCATTGTGACGAGCTTTTCTCATTTCTGGAGTATAAACATCAAAAACGCCTTGGTTGTGAGTTTTTCTGTACTTAGTAAAGATTTCAACTACTTCAGGGTCAACTTCATAGCCGTTAGTTTTACAAGCATTTTGAGCCATCTTGATGCCACCGAAAGGTTGTAGAGAACGCTTGAAAGGTTTATCAGTTTGGAAACCTACAATCTGTTCTAAATCTTTATTTAAGTAACCAGCACCGTGTGAAGTGATAGTAGATACTATCTTAGTATCCATATCAAGGACGCCACCAGCTTCTCTTTCCTGTTTAGAAAGTTCCATAACTTGTTCCCAAAGTTGCTTAGTAGCATCAGTAGGACCTTCTAAGAAAGATTCATCACCGTCATAAGGTGTAAAGTTTTTCAAAATAAAATCTCTTACGTTAATGGAACTGCACCATTTACCTTCATTAAAACCGTACCATTCTTTAGTATCTTGAGTATTCAAAAATAATTCCTCCTTAGTTTAGGGATTTTTACTAAAACCTTTTTAGTTTTCCCTTGCATATATATTATAACTCATTTTATAAAAAATGTCAACATAATTTTCTAGTATTCTTTGAAATTTTTTTCTTAAACTTAAAGATACATTTTGGAGTGTATATCTAATGAAATACTTATGCATTTTAGATATACTAAAAAGAATGTTAATAATATTAGTATCAATGAACCCATAGATGTAGATAAAGATGGCAACAGTTTAACTTTAATCGACATTATGGCAGATGATAGCAATATCAATGACGATGTGGACTTATTAATCCGTTCGGAACAATTATATAAGTTTATTAATATGGCGTTAAATCCACGTGAAATCGAGATTATTACACATAGATATGGGCTTTTTGGTAATGAACCTCTTACACAGAGAGAAGTCGCAAAACGTTTAAACATTTCAAGGTCGTACGTATCTAGGATTGAAAAAAAGGCGTTGAAAACTCTAAGAGAGATGTATGAAAAGTTTCCTAATTGCTAGACACTTATATCTAAAAGTATCTATATTATTGAATAAATATTCATATTATACTATTGCAGTGTATATTTTTATGGCATATTTTGGATTTAAATGTTTAAATATTATGTTTAAAAATCCTAACAATATGGTATTAATTTTGTAGAATAATTCCATATTTATATATCTAATATAAAATTTAATATCTCCCTAAAAAAGTACTATTTTTTACAGATTTTTTACAACTTAAAAATATTGTATATATATTTTTTGTAAACCATAAAATGACAAATTATTTTATATGGATATGTTATCATTATATAGTAGCGAATGATGTCCATACCGTTCTTAAAAGATGGTATCAAAGATGCCCTTTAGAACGGTATGAAATTTTAAAACATTATGGAGCTTTTTTCAACAGTTCCATAGATAATATTATAATCTTAAAAGGTGGGATTTAATGTATAATTTAGATTTATTCACTTCTAAGGCAGTTACATCTATAAATTTAGCAGTTAAAATTAGTGGTAATATGGGGCATACTTATGTAGGAAGTGAACATCTGTTATTGGGTTTGATTAAAGAGGGTACTAATACGGCATATATAACATTGACATCTTATAGAGTTACGGAAAAGAACGTTTCCGAAAAGATAAAATCGTCTGTAGGTACTGGTGAAGAGTTAATATTAACTTATGAATGTATGACACCTGCGTTATGTAGAATACTCTCACGTTCTCTCGATATCTGCAAAACCTATGGAATGAAGTTGGTAGGCACTGAACATCTATTAGAGGCTATATTGAAAGAAAAAAATTGTTCAGCCAATCTAATCTTGCAGTCTTTAGGGGTGAACATAAACAAACTGTGTAAAGAGTGTTTAGGGAATACCATTTCAAACGATACTAAGCCTATAAATCCTGCAAGTGATATAGATACTAGACAGATACCTAACTTAATAAAGTATGGTAAAAATTTAACAGAACAAGCGTTTAAAAAAGGCTTCGACCCCGTCATCGGCAGAAGTACAGAGATTGAAAGGGTTATACAGATACTATCACGTAGGACTAAGAACAATCCATGTTTAATAGGTGAAGCAGGTGTGGGAAAGACAGCTATCGTTGAAGGGTTGGCTCAAATGATAGTCAAAGGTGAAGTCCCTGAAGATTTAAAGAAAAAAAACATCTTCTCTTTAGATATACCATCACTATTAGCCGGTGCTAAGTACAGAGGAGACTTTGAAGAAAGGATTAGAGCGTGTATCAATGAGGTTATAAAGCAAGGAAACATAATCTTATTTTTAGATGAAATTCATACTATAGTAGGAGCTGGGGCTGCTGAAGGTGCTGTAGATGCTTCTAATATTCTAAAACCTCAACTGGCTAGGGGAGAAATACAAGTTATTGGTGCTACTACTACTTCTGAATATCGTCACGAAATAGAAAAAGATAACGCTCTTGAACGTAGATTTCAACCAGTCTTTATAGATGAACCCTCAGAAACAGAGACTATCTCAATATTAAAAGGGTTAAGAAGTAACTATGAAAACTATCATGGAGTTATAATCCCTGATGATGTGCTAAAGTTAGCAGTTACTCATTCTGTTAGGTATATCAATGATAGATACCTACCAGATAAGGCAGTCGACCTATTAGATGAGGCTTGTTCTCGTGCAAAGTTAAGAAAATCCATCAATTTTAGTAAATCCCCTAGTGAGTTTGATGACGCTTTTCAACAGAATAACAGAATTACTTTAGAAGACTTACACCGTTCTATCTATTCGGAAGAGAAAGGTTCAAAAACTATATACGTTACCAAACAAGATATCTGTGACGTTACTTCTGCTTGGAGTGGAATACCAACCTCTAAAACTTCCAAAGATGAAAGTATAAAAATCTTAGAGTTGGAAAACAATCTAAAAAAGAGGGTTATAGGTCAAGATTTAGCAGTAAAGTCAGTATCCGATGCCATTGCTAGAAATCGTTGTGGTTTAAGAGATGAAAATAAACCTATCAGTTCGTTTATGTTTTTAGGCTCTACAGGAGTTGGAAAGACAGAACTTTCCAAGGCTTTAGCTAGTGAGCTTTTTGACAGTGAGGATAGTTTAATCCGTTTCGATATGTCCGAATATATGGAAAAACATTCCGTATCTAAGTTAATAGGTTCTCCTCCCGGGTACGTCGGTTGCGATGATGGTGGACAACTAACCGAAAAGGTTAGACGTAGACCTTACAGCATAGTCCTCTTTGATGAAATAGAAAAGGCTCATGTCGATGTTGCTAACATTCTATTGCAAATCTTAGATGAGGGTTTTTTAACTGATAGTCTTGGCAGAAAGGTAAATTTTAGAAATACCATCATAATAGTGACTTCTAATATAGGTTCTAGTGTTGCAAATAAGAGTAGTTTAGGATTTTCAGAAAAGACTTCTTATGAGAATATCAAAGATAAGGTGATACAAGAAGCTAAAAATCACTTTAAACCTGAGCTTCTCAACCGTATAGATGATATCATAGTATTTGAAAAGTTGCAAAGTACTCAATTAGAGGGCATAGCCTCTAAATTACTAAAAGATTTAAAAATGAGGGCTTCCAAAATTGGTATTGAACTCTCCTTTGATGCCAGTGCTATAAAACTCTTAGCTAGTGAAAAATCCGTTAGTGAATACGGTGCTAGACCTCTAAAAAGAAAGATTGCAGAAAGTATAGAAACACCACTATCGGAACAGTTACTTTTGGATAATATAAAGTCAGGTGATAAAGTATACATCTATGATGATAATGGCAAGTTTGCTATAAAAAATTGTGGTAAGATAGTCCTTAAAAAATAGTTAAGAAACTCTACAAAGATACCTTTGTAGAGTTTTCTAATCTATGTATTATTATTTTTTATCTTTAGAAGTTTTTCTTCTTGCACGATATAGAATTCTAGCCTCAACTTCGTTAAGTTCATCTTGTTGAGGAGCTTTGTCAGTCCAGTCAGACCATTCCGACCAATCTGTGAAGTACTCTCTCTTGTAAGTATAGATGGTTTCCATTTCAGTTCTACTATGGTATAGATACCATTCAGTACTTAAAGAACCGAACTTCATAGCATAACGCTTACCATCTGCAAAGTAGGTAGTCATTTTGATGTTACAGTCTATCTTATCACCAGCAGGAGTTTTTCTTTCAGCATCATCATTAGGAAACCAGTCTTCGGTTTTGCCAAGGATATCTTGATATAGCACAGTTTCCATGTATTGCCAATCTTCTGGCTTAGTTTCAGGATTGAAAATCAATGCAGTTTTCTTAGTGCTGTAGCACATATCTATATTGAATTGATTTCCAACATAAGTATATCCACAATATTTAAAACCTAGTAGATTAGTACTAATATCACAAGTTTCGGAAGTAGGTCTATGTTCAGTAGTGAAGTAACCTTCATTTACCCAATCTGAATATATTTTCTTTTGGTCTATGCAAGTATATCCTGGAAGATTTTTCTCACTACTTTCATGAGTTTCAATCTCTTTAGTTCTAGTACGATAACGGAATTCTTTCTTTTGTTCGACTATGTAAGCGTTATCTATAATCTTATCGGTAGACCATTTTGACCATGAACCTACACTCACTACTAACTTTATTTCTGAACCTTTTACTACTTCAGTGCCAGTACGGATACTTTGTGACATTACTAAGTTTGGCTTTACTACAGCTGAATTATCCGTTGAAATAGAAACTTTTAATCCTAATTTTTCTAACTGTGTTCTGGCTTCATCTTGATTTCTGTTAGTAATATCAGGAACTTTGACCATCTCCACTGTGGTAGTACTTGGTTTTGGTACTGATGCAGGTTTACTATCCATTGGGGAAGTAGTTTTAGTTCTGTTAGAATTGCCTTGCACTTGAGGTTGAGTAGGAGTTTTAGGAGTATCGGAGGCAGAAACAAATCTTTGTTGAGGAGGAGGAGTAACTTTAGCTCCTTGAGGTACTCTGTTAGGATTGCCCTGTACTTGAGGTTGAGTAGGAGTCTTAGGAGTATCGGAGGCAGATACAAACTTCTGTTGAGGAGGAGGAGTAACTTTAGCTCCTTGAGGTACTCTGTTAGGATTGCCTTGCACTTGAGGTTGAGTAGGAGTTTTAGGAGTATCGGAAGCAGATACAAACTTCTGTTGAGGAGGAGGAGTAACTTTAGCTCCTTGAGGTACTCTGTTAGGATTGCCCTGTACTTGAGGTTGAGTAGGAGTCTTAGGAGTATCGGAGGCAGATACAAACTTCTGTTGAGGAGGAGGAGTAACTTTAGCTCCTTGAGGTACTCTGTTAGGATTGCCTT
>JBJFHM010000015.1:0-34992 GCA_051893615.1 Oscillospiraceae bacterium | reverse complement strand
TGTTGAGGAGGAGGAGTAACTTTAGCTCCTTGAGGTACTCTGTTAGGATTGCCTTGCACTTGAGGTTGAGTAGGAGTCTTAGGAGTATCGGAAGCAGATACAAACTTCTGTTGAGGTGGTGCAACTACTTTTTTGTTATTATCTTTTGATGTTGGTATATTTTCTATATATGTAGATATATCTTCTTTTGGTGATAATGATACTTTTTGTGGTTCAACTATTTTATGTGTTTGTGTAGTTGGTTTAGGTTCTTCTACTGATTTTACTTGAGGTTTTTCACCAGTCATCATATTAGCACCACAATACACACAGAATGAGAATTTTTTAGGGACATCATTTCCACAGTTTTTACATTTTGGCATTTTATATTCCTCATTTCTCCGCAGATTAAATATATATATATTGTATTATATTCTAAAAGTTCTGCGGTACCATAGAATATTTTTTAAAACAAATATAATAATATTCTACCATAAAAAAGGAATATTTTCAATATATTTTTGAGATTTTTTCTAATTTTTTTGTATAAATCCTAGAAAAATTTTTTTATAGGATTGTAGTTTTGTAAAATAAAAATCCTATGGTGAAATCCATAGGATTTTTTTGGCGGAGATGGTGGGATTTGAACCCACGTGGGAGTGTTAAATTCCCTAACTGATTTCGAGTCAGCCCCGTTATGACCACTTCGATACATCTCCATGATTTTATTATACCATCATTAAACGATAAAGTCAACACTTAATTTTTATATTAAAAAGGATATTTTTCAATATCCTTTGATATATACTATTTTGTGTTTACCAACTCTTTGGATTTTTCAACGGTTAGATATCTCATAATAATACTACCTATTGCATTACCTACTATTGCAGTCAATATTACGAAGATAATCTTAGGTATTGTAACGTTTTCGGTCAAGTTTCCACCACATATGCCTAAAGTTAGATATCCAACATAGGCAATAGAGTGATAATATCCACTAAGGATAAATACAGGAATTCCCATAAATATCGCTACGAACTTTGCGATGCCTTCACGATTTTTGTACCTATCCACTGCCAATAACATGATTACACCACACATTATAGATTTAATCAATAAAGATATTGGACTTAATGTAACAGAGGTTTCTACTATGTTAGTAGCCTTATCGATAGTTTCTTGGGTTGCTGTAAATGATAATAGAAAACAGACTAAAGCAATACCAATCATGTTAAAAATTACTACTTTTAATAGGTCTAAGATGTGTTTAGCTCCTTGTGATTTGGTATTTTCTACTGCAAAACCAATCATACCCGTAAATAGGTTCAACTTGTATTCGCATACACAGAATAGACCTAAACTAAATAATATTGCTCCCACATATTTGTTATCACAAGATAGAAATACAAACACTCCCATTGCGATGCACAGTCCAGAAGCTAAAGATTTTTTGATAGTAACCATACTAAAAATTAACCACCTTTTTCAATTTTTCTTATAGATTTATTATAATTTTTTTTATGGATTGTGTCAATCGAATATTTTTGGAAAGATAGTATTTTGGCATTTATGATAGAATAGTCTTAAAAAAAGGTATATATATTGAGTAATCTTAACATATTTGAAATTGCATTACCCATTTATATTCTAACATAATAAAAGATGGGCGAAACTTTTCGCCCACCTATATTTTTAAACATATAATTATGGTAATAATCTGTTGATGTCTCTAGGGAACATACTAGCCTCACGAACGTTAGAAAGCTTTAAAATCTTCATAAGAAGTCTTTCAAGACCTATACCTAAACCACCATGTGGAGGTAACCCATATTTGTGAGCTTCAAGATAGTATTTGAAATCATCAGGATTTAATCCTTGAGCTTTCATTTTAGCTATCTGTTCGTCGTAGTCGTGAATTCTTTGACCACCAGAAGTTATTTCAAGACCCCTAAAGAGTAAATCGAACTTGTAAGCAAGACGTGGGTCTTCTTTAGAGTTCATAGCATAGAATGGTGGCTTAGATGATGGAAAATGAGTAACGAATACGAAGTCACTGTTATAAGTTTCCTTAGCCCAATTGCAGATAGCTACCTCTTCATCTGGTTCAAGGTCGAGTTTATTTCCAGAGGCTTTATCTCCTAAGATTTGTTTAACTTCTAATAGTGTTACAGAAGGTATGTTTTCAATCACCGGGATATCTGCATCTAATAGTTCAATCTCGTTTGAATAGTGTTCTTTTAGATAGTTCATAACATAGCGTAACATAGCAGTTTCCATAGCCATGACATCATACATACTATCGATGTAACCCATTTCAAAGTCAAGACCTATATATTCATTGATGTGTCTTGACGTTGCGTGTTTTTCTGCCCTATATACTGGAGCAATTTCAAAAACTCTATCAAAGAATGCAATAGCAGTCTGCTTATAAAATTGTGGTGATTGGTTTAAAAAGGCAGGTTTATCAAAGTACTCTAGATGGAAAATATTAGCACCACCTTCAGCACCTTGAGCGACAATCTTAGGGGTATGGATTTCTGTAAATCCGTTGTCAATCATAAATTCACGGAAACCACCAACTATACCTTCTTGAAGTTTAAATATAGCTCTCTGTCTAGCATTTCTTAAAGATACGGAACGGTTATCAAGGTTGATATCTAATGCACAACCTAACTTTTTATCGGAAACTCTTAAAGGATACTCATAATGTGGTTTAGAAATCATACTAATAGATGATAGTTTAATCTCTATACCATAGAAGCCTTTTTGATTTTCAGTTACTAAACCCTTTACGTTTACAAAACAACCTTCCTTGATACCATCTAGACTATCTTTGCAGTCGTTAGGATTGTACACGCTTTGTATTAAATATCTTGAAGTCCTTAAAACTACAAATGAGAAACCACTCATCTGTCTAACCTTATGGATACAAGCCTTAAACTCTATTTCTTTACCTATATTTGATTTAGCGTATTCTAAAGAGAATACCTTATTTAAAGTTTTTCCATCTACTTGTAGGAAGTTATTTTTATCAGGTTTAGGCATATACTTGTTAGGATTTTCATAGATGGTAAACTTATCTTCAATAGCAGTATTAGAAGTATTTTCTATATCAACGGTAGTGATTTTTTCCACATTGGAGAAGTTTTCAACTTCTTCATTTAACTTTCTATCTAAGATTTGTTTAATACTCTTAGTAGTACATACGCCCTTTAAAGATTTATTACATAATCCCATTAGGAAGCCGAAAACTTTCTTTTCACCATTTACATATTGATTGACAGTAGTAGAGTTATCATTTAATATCTTGGTAATTACTTCCTCTGCCTTAGCAGTATCATTAATGATTAACATTCCATTATCTTTGGCGATATCTTCAGGTTTTTTGCCAGTATCTAACATAAATCTGAGGATTTGCTTAGCATCATTCTTTGATACTTTTTCAGTGTCGGAGAGTTCTACCAACTTAGCAAAATCTATTGCACTAGGTAGATTATCTACGGAAGTTTCACCTAAGTTAATTCTTCTGAGGAGTTCACCTATTATCAAGTTTGCCACGCTCTTTGGATTGTTATAAATCTTTAGAGTTTCGTCGAATAGGTCGGAAATCTTCTTTTGATTTACTATAATCTTAGCATCTGCAGAAGATAGACCATATTCATTGATATATCTAGCTAAACGTCTGTTTGGAAGTTCAGGCAATTTTGCCTTAATTTCGTCAAGCATTTCATCAGTAAAGTTTACTTGTAAGATATCAGGTTCTGGGAAATAGCGATAGTCATGAGCATCTTCCTTGCTACGCATAGATTTAGTTTCACCCTTATTATCATCGAAACGTCTAGTTTCTTGGATAACTTTCTTGCCCATATCAAGAACCCTAGATTGTCTTTTAATCTCATAGTCTATAGCCCTACCTATAGATTTAATAGAGTTTAAGTTTTTACATTCAGTTCTAGTACCAAATTCGGTATCGGTAGGTCTCATGATAGAAACGTTTACGTCAGCTCTAAGAGAACCTTGTTCCATCTTACAGTCGCAGACGCCAACGTATTGTAAAAGTAGAGAAATCTTTTCAACTAAAGCCTTAGCCTCATCAGCAGAGGATATGTCTGGTTCGGTAACTATTTCTATTAGAGGTACTCCACATCTGTTGTAGTCTGCTAAGGATACTCCGTTATAGTCATCATGGACGAGTTTTCCTGCATCTTCTTCAAGGTGTATTCTATTGATACGGATATTTTTAGTCTTACCATTAACTTCAATAGGTACTATACCATCAATACATAGAGGTAGATTTAACTGTGAAATTTGATAAGCCTTAGGTAAATCAGGATAAAAATAGTTTTTTCTATCAAACACTGAGTGTTTGTTTATGTTGCAACCTAAAGCAAATCCTGCTTTAACGGCGTACTCAACGGCAGTTTGGTTGATTACTGGCAACGTTCCAGGCATACCCGTACAAGTTGGACAACATCTAGAGTTTTGACTTCCACCAAATTCAGCGTTACAAGTACAGAACACCTTAGAATTAGTCAATAATTCTGCGTGGATTTCTAATCCTATTACTGGTATATATTCAGACATCTTAAAAACGCCCTCCTTTTTATATTCTAGGAGCAGTAACTGTAAACTGCTTTTCATAAGCGTCTGCGACTTGTATTATTGACGCTTCATCAAACTTCTTACCGATTATAGACATACCTATAGGCATACCATCATTATTATATCCACAAGTGGTGGAAATTGCTGGTAATGATGCTATGTTGACTGTAACCGTACAGATATCTGCTTGATACATCTTAACAGGGTCAGAGATGTTCTCATCAATTCCATATGCTACAGATGGTGCAGTAGGTGTTAAAATAACGTCACACTTCTTAAAAATTTCAGCATATTCTTCGGAAATCTTATCTTTAAGTGCTAGAGCCTTACCATAATAAGCATCATAATATCCACTGGATAACGCATAGTTGCCTAATAATATTCTTCTTTTAACTTCAGCACCGAAGCCTTCACTTCTTGAATTAGATATTAAATCAAAGAAGTTGTCACCAATTTCACTCCTATGACCATATTTAATGCCATCATATCTTGAGAGGTTGGAAGATGCCTCAGCTGAAGAAATCAAGTAATAAGCAGGTACGGCGTACTTCAATGATGGCATAGAACATTCAACCAATTCAGCACCCATGGATTTATATACATCACTAGCCTTTAAAACTGCGTTTCTGACTTCTTCGTCAATACCTTCAGCAAAAAATTCTTTAGGAAGAGCAATCTTTAAGCCTTTAATAGGTTGACCAATCTTGGCAGTGAAGTCTGGGACTTCTTTTTTAGCTACAGTACCATCGAGACTATCCCAACCGGCGATGGCGTTTAACACGATACCACAATCATGAGCATCTCTGCAAAGTGGACCTATTTGGTCTAAAGATGACGCAAATGCTACTAATCCATATCTTGACACCCTGCCATAGGTAGGTTTTAATCCAGTAACGCCACAGAATGAAGCCGGTTGTCTAATAGAACCACCAGTATCTGAACCTAAAGCACAGGCACACAATCCAGCAGATACGCTAGATGCAGAACCCCCTGACGAACCACCAGGGACTCTATTTAAATCATATGGATTTCTAGTCTTAGCAAATGCTGAAGTCTGTGTAGAACCACCCATAGCGAACTCGTCCATGCTGACTTTACCTAACATTACTATGTTTTGTGAGTTTAACTTATTCATAACGGTAGCGTTATAAGGAGGTACGAAGTTACCTAACATTTTAGATGAACAAGTAGTCTTTATTCCCTCAGTACAGATGTTATCTTTTATAGCCATTGGGATACCCGTTAAATCTTTAGAATTACCCTCATCAATGATTTTTTGGGCTTCTTGAGCTTGTGATAAAGCCTTTTCTTCAGTAACTGTGATGTAACTTTCTAATTTGTCATCTATTTTTTTAATTCTATTTAGATATTCCTTGGTAATCTCAACAGAGGAAACTTCCTTATTGTCGAGCATTTTACGAATATCTCTAACTTTTAAAGTAGTAATATCCATGATACACACTCCTATTCAACGACTTTAGGAACTACAAAGCAATCCTTACTATTTGTAGCATTTTGTAAGATTTTTTCGGTTGGAAAACTTTCCTTATTAACATCTTCACGGAGTTCATTAAGGAAGTTATTTCTAGTATTCTTCTTGATTTCCTCTACATCAACGGGGTGTGATGGGTAATCATCTTTAATTTCTGGACGTAAATCGTTAATATAAACGTTTTGATTTTTCATAGCATTATAGGAGATATCCATTTCTTTAACGGTGTCCATAACTTCAATAATGCTAGTCATATCATTAGCCATGACTTTTAATTCATTATCATTAAAAGATAACTTGCTTAACTTTGCAAGATATGAAACCATATTCAAATCCAAAGTAAAAACCTCTTTTCTGTGAAACTTCAGCAGATTTGTTTACTCATTCTAACATAACTATAAAATCTGCAATATAGATAATTATACTATACTATTATGATTTTTGCAAGATTTTTTTATTAATATCTAAAAAAAGTATTTCTTATTATTGATTTTTTTGCTTCTATGTAGTATAATATTCTTGAATGATTAATAATCATAAAACGTTATAGGAAGTATTACATGAGATTTGTATTTTTTTAATTTATTTGTACTATTCCAACATAATTTAATTAATCATTAATTGTTAATTATACAAGGGGGAGATTTTTTTGAAGTTTACTAAAATGCATGGTGTTGGTAATGATTACATCTATGTAAACTGCTTTGAGGAAACTGTTGAAAATCCTGAGGAATTATCTGTTAGGTTAAGTGATAGACACTTTGGAATAGGTGCAGATGGTTTAATCTTGATTATGCCCTCTAAAGTTGCAGACTTTAGAATGAGAATGTTCAATAATGATGGTTCAGAAGGTATCATGTGTGGAAATGGTACTAGATGTATTGGAAAGTATGTCTATGATTATCACCTTACTGATAAAAAAGAAGTTACTCTTGAAACCCTTGGTGGAATTAGAACTATAAGACTATTCACTGACGACAATGATAAGGTTACTTCTGCTACTGTAGATATGGGTAAGGCTATCTTAAAGTCAAGGGATATTCCAGTGAAATCCGATTTAGATACTTTTATCAATCAACCAGTGAAAGTGAATGGTACTACTTATAATATGACTTGTGTATCTATGGGAAACCCTCATGCAGTGATATTCATGCCTAAGGATACTATCGACAATCTTGATTTAGAGAGAATAGGCACATACTTTGAAAATCATGAAATTTTCCCTAATAAAGTAAACACTGAATTTGTAGAAGTTTTAGACAATCACACCCTAAAGATGCGTGTCTGGGAACGTGGTAGTGGTGAAACTTTAGCTTGTGGAACTGGTACTTGTGCGACTGTGGTGGCATCTGTTTTAAATGGATATTGTAACTATGATGAAGAAATCTTAGTACATTTGCGTGGTGGTGATTTAAAGATTAAGTATCAAAAAGATGGTACTGTCTTTATGAATGGTAATGCTATCAAGGTCTTTGATGGCAACATTGAAATATAGAATATTTTAATGTAGTATACATTTTAAATATAAATCTAAAATAAAGGAGATTTTTCCAATGGCAAAATTAAACCGTAACTTTGATAATTTAGTACCTAACTATCTATTTGCAGACGTTTCTCGCAAGACTAACGAATTTATCAAGGCAAATCCTGATAGAAGAATTATTAGGTTAGGTATAGGTGATGTTACTCTTCCATTAGCTCCAGTAATAGTAGACGCTATGAAAAAGGGTTGTGATGAATTAGGTGTAAAAGAAACTTTTAAGGGTTATCCAGATTATGAGGGCTATGAGTTTGCTCGTCAAGCCGTTTCTAATTACTACAAAACTTTCAATGTAGAGGTTTCTGCTGATGAAATATTAATCAATGATGGTGCTAAGAGTGATACTAGTAACATTGGTGATATCTTCTCACAAGACAACGTAGTGTTAGTTACTGACCCAGTATATCCAGTATACGTTGACGCAAATATTATGGGTGGTAGAAAGATTATATATGCAGATTGTACTGAGAAAAATGGTTTCTGTCCTATGCCTAATAAGGAAGTTCATGCAGATATTATATACCTATGTTCACCAAACAATCCAACAGGAGCTTGTTTAAATAGAGAACAGTTAAAAGCTTGGATTGAATACGCTATCGAAAATGATGCAGTAATCATTTATGATGCAGCTTATGAAGCATTTATCACACAAGAGGAATATCCTAGAAGTATCTTTGAAATTGAAGGTGCTAGAAAATGTGCTATTGAAATGTGTTCACTATCTAAGACGGCAGGTTTTACTGGTACTAGATGTGGTTACACAGTAATCCCAAAAGATTTGGTCGTAGATGGTACTAATCTATATTCTAGGTGGTATAGAAGATTATCTACTAAGTTTAATGGTGTATCTTATCCAGTACAGTGTGGATTAAAAGCAGTATTTTCTGAGGAAGGTCTAAAACAGATTAAAGAAAACTTATCATACTATCAAGAAAATGCCAAAATCATAGCTGATACTATGCGTGAATGTGGAATATCATTTACTGGTGGAATTAACTCACCATACATTTGGTTCAAGTGTCCAAATGATATGGGTAGTTGGGAGTTTTTTGACTATATGCTAAATGAAATTGGAGTAGTAGGCACTCCAGGTGAGGGCTTCGGCAAAAATGGTGCTGGTTGGTTTAGATTAACCTCTTTCGGTGATAGGCAAAACACCATTGACGCTATGGCTCTATTTAAAGATATGATAAACAATCTTAACAAATAATCTTGAATTTTATTTTTAAGATAAAAATCGGTATGAGGTAAGCTCATACCGATTTAGTATTTTTTTATTGACATTTCATTAATTTTGAGTTATTATATATGAAGCAATATTATTATTATCTTAGAAAAGAGGACTTATGTTTTGAAGAATAATAGAATAGTATCGGTTTCAGTGCTAAGTGCAGACTTATCCAACGTTCAAGAGGTTTCTAAACAGGTTGAAAACTCTGGTGCAGATTGGCTACACTTTGATGTCATGGACGGTGTCTTTGTAAACAACATAACTTTTGGTTGTCCAGTGTTGAAGGCTTTTAGAAAGAACTCCAAGTTAATCATAGATACTCACTTAATGATAGTTGACCCTATTAAATATATCCAAGATTTTGCAGACAATGGTTCGGATTATATTACTTTCCATTTTGAAAGTACAGATAATCCTATAGCCGTGATAAATAAAATTCATGAACTTGGTAAAAAGGCTGGATTGTCTATAAAACCAAACACTCCAGTATCTGAAGTTGAACATCTAATCGGATTGGTAGATATGTTCTTAGTTATGACGGTTGAACCTGGTTTTGGTGGTCAGGGATTTATCTATGAAACTTTAGAAAAGATTGCACAAGTTAGAAAGATTATTGACAATAACCATTATACCACCATCATAGAAGTTGACGGTGGCATAAATAGTGAAACTGCTAAGCTCGTAGCCGAAGTTGGTACTGATGTACTCGTTTCAGGTAGTTATCTATTTAAACAGAAAAGTATGGTTGATGGTGTAAAACTATTAAAAGGTTAAGTTCTCAAAATACTTAACCTTTTAAGGGCATTTTCTTGAGCTAAACAATACCAATATTCATTAATCTGTTCTAGGGTGGGACGTTTGGTTGAATATTCACAAAATTCTGTTACTATCAATAAAATTTTCTCAAAAGATTTTTTAGTACACTCTATCAATAGTATGAAAATTTCATTTTGTAGATACAATGAACTTTTTGAGATGTCATCACTAGCAAACTTGACCAACTGTGATGACATTCTTATTAAATGGTTAAGATTGTCACTTTTACATAAAAAGAAGTTACTTCTTTCTAGGTTCTTATATATACTGTGGTTCTCTATTAAGGATATATATATTATACAATTTCCATTATTACATGAGAAAGCCTCTACATAGACTTCAGATGACCCAAAATTAACGTTAATATCCTGTTGATTTTCAGCTAAATATATTAAGTTAGATATCATTGTACGAGTGTTAGCATCATAACGTCCTATAGAGCCGAATTCTAGATTATATGCTTCAAGTTCTAAATGTGTTAGAGTAAACTTTACACAAATATCACTTAACTGTTCTATTATCAAAACTTTTCCCTCCAATCTCATATGCTGTGGAATAAAAATCTATCTTAAGGATTGGAAACCATAACTATTATATGTGGACGATGGGTTTAAAAAATCATACTCATGATATTGAGTATGTACTTTTAATCTGTAATCTTATTGTACTTGATTTTTCTCTCTTTTTTTGTTATACTATACTTACATTATATACACTACTTTTATTTTAGTTCAGGGATTTTTTATTTAAAATTTTTGTGAAAGGAAGCCGATTGAATGGGTAACAATGAGAATAAAGGCGTTAAAATACAACATCATAGATATAACAATGGTAGTCGTCGTGGAAAAAGGAAACTTCATAAAGGGCGTGTTGCAGGAGCTATTCTTAGTTTAGTGTTGGTTATCGGTCTTGGATTTGGTGGATATAAGTTAGTCGATAAACTCTCTACTATTGGCGATAGTGATAGTATATCAACCAATTTAAACATTCCCAATGATGGTAATACAAATGATACTTCTAACTCTACTAATATTGTGACAGTTTCGCCATCTGTAGAGACTATAGTCACTACCACCACTACACCGATTACTACTATTTCTAGTACAAGTACTACTACCACCTTAGCCACCATCATAGATGGTAACGGTAACATAGTAATCCCTGACAGTACACAGGGCTATGATAAAAACTATAGTAACGTGGATAGCAACAGCAATAATAATAATCAAAGTGGTAACGGTAACAGTAATGATGATGATAATACTATAAACTATTCTACAAATAGTAATGATACTTCTCAAAGTGATAACAACTCAAATGGTAATAATAACGGTAATACCATTACTACTAATGTTGATAATGATACTAATATCAATAATAGTCAAAATGGTGATACTACTTCTAATGGTTCTAATAATAACAGTAATAGTTCCACTACCGATAATAATAGTTCAAACAATAACAACTCCAATAACTATGATGATGTAAGTGTTAATAACAGTAACTCTTACTATCTTTCGGAAGATGATATCTCTAGTGAAGATACCCTAAAAACTGCTTTAAATAAAGTTGATAGCTCTTATAACATAGTAGTTTTACCATTAAAATCACAGGGTGGAATGTTGAACTATGGTTCTAAGATTAACTCTGCTATAAACTCTGGTGTAGTAGGTTCTTATACCGATTTAAAAGATTTGGTTAAACTTATCAAAGATGCTGGATTTATTCCATATGCTAGTATAAGCGTATTATATGATAATATATATCCTCAAACTTATAAGAAGTCTGCTTATCAATTTGAAGATGGTACTGGTTCATGGTGGGATAACTCCGAAGAAAATGGTGGAAAACCTTGGCTTTCTCCTTTTTCTGAAGATACTAAAAACTATCTTTCAGCCATTTCAGCCGAATTGACCGAAGATGGTATTGAGGGTATCATTTGTGAAGATGTAATCTTTCCAAACTTTAGGGAAAAAGATTTAGACTATATTGGCGATTTAGTTAAAGATGAAAACCGTTATACTGCTCTTATAGACGTTTTAAACACTATTCAAAAGTCAGCCAACGGTCAAGAAGTATTGTTTAAGTTTTCTTTGGTAGATGCCCTTAAAGGTAAGGTTGAAGCCTTAAAATCTGATGAGTTAAACTCTAACTTAATATTGACGCCTCATATAGTTTTAAGTGATTTATCTTCTACATTCTCTTATGGTGGAAACTCCATCTCTTTGAGTTCACAGAGTACTTATAATAAGGTAAAACTTTCTATGGAGCTTTTTGAAAAGATGTCAGGTAATCTAAAGGTAGTGCCATCTATAGATGTTAGTAGCTTGACTGCATCACAAAAGAAAGATGTCATTTCAGCCCTTGAAGATATGGGCTATAATAACTATCTATTGCAGTAGTTAGTTAGATAACTATATTTTTTTAAGTATCAAGGGAACGGCTTTTATACCGTTCCTTAGATTTTTTTATAAAATAGGAGATATTAATTTTAAGAAAAATCCCATTAATTTTTTCCATAGAGGATAATTTTCGCAATCTTTTAGAGTAACCTCTATGCAATGATTTTTGAACATTTCAACACAATCATTTTTTACTTGAAGTGTAGCATCAGTATTGTACATTAGTACGCCATTTTCAAAGTGTAGATAGAAACTTCTAAAATCGAAGTTAGCCGTCCCTACTAGAGATATGGTATCATCTGCAATGATGGTTTTTGAATGTATAAAGCCATCTTTAAATTCAAATATTCTTACTCCAGCGTTTAGAAGTTGCTTATAATTTGAGCGTGTAACACTGTATACATACTTTTTATCTGGAATGTTAGGAGTTATAATTCTAACGTCTACGCCACTTTGAGAAGCCATCTTTAAAGAAGTGACCATTTCGTTATCTAGTATTAGGTAGGGCGTGCAGATATATACATACTTTTTAGCACTGTTAATAATTCCCATATATACATTTTCGGAAATTAAATATTTATCAAAAGGAGTATCATGGAAGGGTTGAACGTAACCGAAGTTATCACTCTTTGTGGTGATGAAATATTTAGAAAGGTCAGTATTTTTATCCTTGTAAGATGAGTAGTTCCAAAGTTGTAGGAACATTAAAATCATAGAGTGGACAGCCTCACCATAGATTTTTAAAGCACTATCTTTCCAGTAACCAAAGCGTTCCTTTAAGTTAATGTATTCATCTGAGAGGTTTAAACCACCAGTATATGCTATGTTACCATCTATGATGGTTATTTTTCTATGGTCACGATAACTTAAACTAGCATTTGGGAAAGCTCTTACTCTGTTGAAGACTACAGTCTTTATTCCTAGAGAGTTTAAATAGTCATCATAGTGGTATTTTAATTGGCTGATAGTTCCCATATCATCATACATTAAACGGATTTCTACACCTTGCTTAGCCTTATCTTTTAGGATATCTAAGACGGTATTCCACATAGTGCCATAAGATATTATAAAGTATTCCATAAAGATGTACTTCTTAGCAGACTTTAAATCTTCTATATAGTCTAAAAAGAAGTATTCTCCACATGGATAAAATTTAGTACCAGTATTCCTAAACGTTCCCATATTGGAAGTGTTTTGAACGTATCTAAAAAGTTTTGCAACTTCAGGATTTTCCTGTTCTATACTACTCAAATCTTGATGATTATTTTTAACGTAAGGTGTAGTTAAGTCTAAGCAGTTTGAATATTTTAAGACTTCTTTTTCACTCTTTGGATTTATATGAAAGATTAAGTATAAAATCCAACCTAAAGGAAGTACCAATATTAGTATAGTCCATGAAAGTTTAAAAACAGGATTACTCTCTCCATTAAAGATGATTAAGACGAATATCAGACCTATTACATTACATAATAATTGTATATATATTGAACAATTCCATAGACCAGTGAAAAAGGTTATCAATAGTATTACTTGAATTAATATCAAGATTATGGTAATGCATAATCTACCAGTTAAGTGCTTTAAAATATTACGCATATATAAAGACCTCTATTTTTTAAATTAAATTGATTTAATATATCTTGAAAATATACTAGATTTATGTTATAATATTATATGTAATTTATCCGTGAAAAAACAGGGAGGATTTTTATATGTCTGATACTAAAAAATATAACGTCTCTTTAGCTAAGATTATAGAAACGTTTCAATTAGAAAAAATCTGTTCATCTACAGACCCTGAAGAAATCTTAATAGATGAAGTCGACGTTACTCGTCCTGGAGTACAGTTGACAGGTAACTTCTATGATTTTTTCAATGCTAGTCGTATTCAAGTAATAGGTAATATGGAGTATGCTTATCTAAATACTTTAGAGGAAAATGAAAGACGTTCTAAATTGGAAGAACTCTTTAAACATAAAATTCCTGCTTTGATAATTACTAGAGACTTACCTGTATTTGATGAAATGGTCGAATTTTCAACTAAGTATGGTATCAACCTACTTAGAACTAAAGATACTACTGCTTCTTTCATTTCAGGTTTGATAACTTTCTTAAATAGTGAATTAGCTCCAAGAATTACCCGTCATGGTGTGTTAATAGAAATATATGGTGAAGGTGTCTTGATTATGGGTGAAAGTGGTGTTGGAAAGTCCGAAACTGCTATAGAGTTAGTCAAGAGAGGTCACCGTCTTGTAGCTGATGATGCCGTGGAAATTAAAAGAGTTTCAACATCTTCTTTAGTTGGTAGTTCTCCTGCCAACATTAGACACTTCTTAGAGTTGCGTGGTATAGGTATCATTAACATTAGGAAACTTTTTGGTGTAGGTGCAGTTAAGATGTCCACTCAAGTTGACCTAGTGGTGGAACTTGAACAGTGGAACCCTGAAAAAATATATGACAGAATGGGCGTAGATACTGAATATACTAACATATTAGGAATAAATGTGCCATCTTTGACCATTCCAATTAAACCTGGTAGAAATACTGCAGTAATCATGGAAGTAGCTGCTATGAACAACAGACAGAAAAAGATGGGTTACAATGCTGCCCAAGAACTTTTACATCAATTGGGTTTAGAAATGGAAGAAAATAGAACCTTTAAAAGCATTGACGATATTGATGATTAATCTTTAGGATTAAAATTTTTAACTCTTACATATGGAATGGCTCTAAACCATTCCATATAGAAATATATCTTATTACTTTTTAGATTGGATTGATTTTGATTTATGCCATATATTACTAATATTATAAACCTTTGTGATACTGCTAATTGTAAGTATCTTTTAGATGAACCTTTAAAAAATCATACGACTTTTAAAGTTGGTGGCAATTGTAAAATTTTTGTAGAAGTAAATAGTGTGGATTTAATTTGTAAGTTAATCCGATTTTGTAAAGATAATCAAGTTAAGTTCACGGTCATGGGGAATGGTAGTAACATCATAGCTAAGGATAGTGGTTTTGATGGTGTAGTTATCCACCTTGGAAGCGAACTTTCTAGCCTTCAAATGCTTTCAGATACTGAAATTAAAGCATATTCAGGAACGTCATTAAAAAGTCTATGTTTGATGGCTTTAGATAACCATCTTACTGGTTTAGAGTTTGCGTATGGTATCCCTGGAAGTGTCGGTGGTGCTTTGTATATGAATGCTGGTGCCTATGGTGGTGAAATGGTAAATATCGTGAAAAGTGCAGAATACATCAATAGTGATGGAGAACTTAAAACCATCTCTGTTGAAGATATGCAATTTTCTTATAGGTGTAGTATATTTTCAAAGTTGGATAGTTGTGTGATAGTATCAGTTACAGTTCAAGGCACTAAGGGTATCTATGAGGATATAAAGTCTGAAATGGATAGATTAATGACTGCTAGGAAATCCAAGCAACCTTTGGAATTTCCTAGTGCAGGTAGTACTTTTAAGCGTCCTGTGGGTGATTATGCCTCTAGGTTGATAGACGTATGTGGTTTAAGAGGTCTTTCCGTAGGTGATGCTCAAGTCAGTGAAAAACATTGTGGATTTATCATCAATAAGGGTAATGCCACTTGTGATGATATTCTTAAACTTACTGATAAAGTTATACAAATAGTTAAGGAAAAAACAGGTTATACTTTAGAATTAGAACCCAAAATATTGGGTTGATTGAAAGGTGGTATTTTATATGCAATTCGTAGTAGTTACAGGACTTTCAGGGGCTGGAAAGTCCTATGCAATGAACGTTTTGGAAGATATAGGATTTTATTGTATCGACAATATGCCACCTAAGTTGATTACCAAGTTTGGTGAAATCTGCCTAAATTCTGAAGAGAAGTATTCTAAAGTGGCTATCGCAGTAGATATACGTGCTGGTGATATGTTTGACGAAATCGTAAAAAGTTACAAAGAACTTGAAAATATGAATATCAACGTTAAAATTCTCTATCTTGAGGCTACTAATGAAGTCATCATTAAGCGTTATAAGGAAACTAGAAGAAAACACCCCCTAGATTTACAGTTTAACTCCTGTTTAAGTAAGGCAGTAACGTACGAACGTGAACAACTCAATGAACTTCGTGAAATGGCAGATTACTATCTTGATACTTCCTACCTTTCAAACTCTCAACTAAAGGAACAGATAGTGAACATATTCTTAAAAAATAAGTCCGATAGTATGATGGTTAAGGTTATGTCTTTTGGATTTAAGTATGGCTCTACTGCTGAAGCAGACTTAATTTTTGACGTTCGTTGTCTACCTAATCCTTATTATATCCCCGATTTAAAAGAACATACAGGTAAAGAAAGTTGTGTTCAAAACTATGTTATGAGTTTTGAACAGTCTAAACAGTTATTCAATAAGATATCCGACTTAATAGATTTCTTAATACCTTTATACATTCAAGAGGGAAAAAGTCAGTTAGTAATAGGATTTGGTTGTACTGGTGGTAAGCATCGTTCAGCGACTTTTACGGAGTTATTATCTAAACATCTAATTGAAAAGGGAATGAAGGTTATAATTACACATAGAGATATCGAAAAGTAACTTGATTTAATCTTAGGGAATAGTTCAGTCTGTTCCCTATAAGTAAATATCATGAAAGTAGGAAGTATAGACAGTATGGAAGAAAATTTTTCATTAAGTATAAAGAGTGAACTCTGCAAAAAATTAACCGATTATGATAAAAAGACTGCTTGTTTATATGGTATGTTACTATTTTCCCATAGGTTCGCACAAGATGAAAAAACATCTTTTAGGACTGAGAGTAAGTCTGTAGCAGAACTTTTTCCAAGACTTATCCATGATATTTTAGGTGGAAACTTTAAAATAGAAAGTTATCAAAAAGATATTAAAGGAAATTCTAAGGCATACTATTTTAATCTATCTTCACAAGATGTAAAGGTAATATCTAAAGAGTTTAACATAAATCCAATTAGAGAGATAGACCTAAGAAACATTGATAATAACAATATGATGAGTTTTATATCAGGGGCTTTTTTATCTTGTGGAAGTATAACTAATCCTAATAAGGAGTATCATTTAGAATATTCGGTATCACAAGAGTTGTTATCGAAAGACCTCTTAACGATTTTAAATAGTTTTGGATTTAACTTTAAAATCTCTAAACGTAGGAATTTTTATATAGTATATGTTAAAGGTAGTGAAAATATTGAAGACATCTTAACTTTTATGGGTGCAGAAAGTTCTACTTTAGAGATTATGAACGTTAAAATTTTTAAGGATATCCAAAATAGACTGAATAGACGTGGAAACTGTGAAAAGGCTAACTATAACAAAATCTACAATACTGGGAAAAAACAGTTTGAAGACATCGAATATATAGATGCTACTTTAGGTATTGAAAATCTTCCTCAAAATTTGATAGAAACTGCTTATGTTAGGTTGGAAAATCCTGAGATGTCTCTAAAAGAACTTTGCGAACAGTTTGAAGCTCCAATAGGACGTTCGGGATTAAGTAGAAGGTTACAAAAGATATCAAATATAGCCCAACAGCTAAAAGATGGCACTTACTATGATAGTTAATCTTAAATAGAAAGGAAAAATTTATGGACGAAAATAGTTTAAATAGATTTCTACAAGCTCAAGAATTAGACTATCAAAGAGCTTTAACAGAAGTTAAAAATGGTAGAAAAACCACTCACTGGATTTGGTACATATTTCCTCAGATAGATGGTCTTGGTAAAAGTTTCACTGCAAAATTCTATTCTATCCATGGCTTAGATGAGGCTAAACTATATTTAGAAAATCCTATACTTCGTGAACGCCTGTTAGAAATCTCTAATGTTTTATTAAATTTAGATATTGACAATCCTATAAAAATTTTTGGTTATACAGATGCCGTAAAAGTGAAATCATGTATGACATTATTTGAAGTTGCCAATCCTAAATATGAAGTGTTCGGAAAAGTATTAGATAAGTTTTATAATGGTAATCGTGATAGTTTAACTTTAAACATTTTGAAAAATCAAAGTAGTGAGTAGTTATTAATATTTTGGGAGGTTAAATCTTTGGATAATTTTGTGCATTTACATGTTCATAGTGAATATAGTCTCCTTGATGGTGCTTGTAGAGTTAAAGAGTTAGTATCTTATGTGAAAGAGTTAGGACAATCTGCTATAGCGATAACCGACCATGGAAACGTATACTCTGCTATAGATTTCTATACCGAAGCACAAAATCAAGGGATTAAAGCCATCATAGGGTGTGAAGTCTATGTAGCTCCTCGAACTCGCCATGATAAAGAGTTTAGTATCGATAAAAATCCATACCATTTAATACTACTATGCGAAAATAATGAGGGTTACAAAAATTTAATTAAGATGGTCTCACTTTCATATATAGAGGGTTTCTATAATAAGCCTAGAGTAGATTACGAACTTTTAAAAAAGTACTCCAAAGGTTTGATATGTCTTTCAGGGTGTGTAATCGGTGAAGTGGCTAGAAACATATTAAACGGTGATTATCAAAAGGCTAAAGATGTAGCCCTAAAAATGCGTGAAATCTTTGGAAAAGATAACTACTTCTTAGAAATTCAAAATCATGGCTTGGAAAGTGAAATTAGAGCTTTGCCTATGATTTTAAAAATCAGTCAAGAGACTGGAATACCAATAGTCGCTACTAATGATGCCCACTATACTAAAAAATCCGATGCAATGATACAAGATATTCTAATGTGTATCCAAACACAGAGTTTCGTACAAGATACCAATAGAATGAAGTTCCAAACTGAAGAATTTTATATAAAATCTTATGATGAAATGTTATCACTATTTAAGAACGTTCCAGAGGCTTTGGAAAACTCTAAAAAGATTGCTGATAGATGTAACGTATCTTTTGAATTTGGAGTTTTAAAGTTACCTAAATTTGAAATTGATGGTGTCTCTAACAACGTTGAATACTTCCGTGATATGTGTTTTAAAGGAATGTATCAACGTTATGGGAAAAATCCTAGTAGTGAGGTAGTAGAACGTCTAAACTATGAATTGAGAGTAATCACAGAGATGGGTTACGTTGATTACTTCTTAATAGTTTGGGATTATGTCCGTTATGCTAAAGATAATAATATTCCTGTAGGATTAGGTCGTGGTTCAGGTGCAGGAAGTCTATGTGCATACTGTATAGGTATCACAGGAGTTGACCCCATTAGATATAACTTACTCTTTGAAAGGTTTTTAAATCCTGAACGTGTGAGTATGCCCGATTTTGACATAGATTTCTGTATCGAGGGCAGACAAAAAGTTATAGATTATGTTACGAATAAGTATGGCTCTGATAGAGTAGCTCAAATAATAACTTTTGGTACGTTAGGAGCTAAAGCGTCTATTCGTGATGTTGGTCGTGTCTTGGGATTTTCTTATAACTTTTGCAGTAAGATAGCTAATTTTATACCTAATAAGTTGAACATCACTATAGATGATGCCTTAACAGAAAATCCTGAGTTTAGAAACTTTTACTTGACTAATGAAGATGCTAAAAAAATTGTGGATATCGCTAAACGTGTAGAGGGTATGCCTAGAAATACTTCCACACACGCTGCAGGGGTTATAATCTCTGCGTTTCCTATTAGTGATTTAGTGCCAATCAAAAAAAATGATGATGTAATAGTAACTCAATATACTATGGGAACTCTTGAACGCTTAGGATTATTAAAAATGGATTTCTTAGGTCTAAGAAACTTGACCGTAATTAGAGATTGTGAAAACTATATCAAGGAGAAAAATCCCGAATTTGATATTAATGAAATTCCTATAGATGATATAGGTGTTTATCATATGTTATCAAAAGGAAAGACGTTGGGAGTTTTTCAATTTGAAAGTAGTGGTATCACGGACGTTTTAGTTAGATTAGTCCCAAAAAATATTGAAGATTTAATAGCAGTATTATCATTATACCGTCCAGGGCCTATGGATAGTATTCCAAAATATATTGAGAATAGGCACCACCCTGAGAGAGTGACTTATAAAACTCCAAAGTTAAAAGATATTTTAAGTGTAACTTATGGTTGTATAGTGTATCAAGAGCAAGTAATGGAGATTTTTAGAAGTCTAGCTAACTATTCGTATGGTCGTGCAGATATCGTTAGACGTGCTATGAGCAAAAAAAAGCATGATGTTATGCTCCAAGAAAGAGAGAGTTTTATTAAAGGGTGTGAAACTAATGGGATATCTAATGATATAGCTAACGATATCTTTGATGAGATGTTAAGTTTTGCATCGTATGCTTTTAATAAGTCTCATGCCACTTGTTATGCACACTTATCATACCAGACAGCATATTTAAGATATCATTACTTTACTGAGTATATGGCATCTTTGATGAGTAGTGTACTATCTAACACACCAAAGTTGATGGAGTATATTTCTGAATGTGAAAATGAAGGAGTTAAGGTATTAAGTCCACATATCAATGAAAGTTGTGAGGGTTTTACCGTTACGAATAGTCAAATAAGGTTTGGATTGTTAGCCATAAAAAATCTAGGCAAGGGTATGATTGAAAAAATAGTTCAAGAAAGAAATGCACATGGAAAGTACATTTCCATTAAAGATTTTTGCAAACGCACCAAAGATTTTGATATCAATAAGAAAGCTATAGAAAGTTTAATCAAAGCAGGTGCTTTTGATAATCTTGGCTACAATAGGAGGGAGATGTTATCCAATTTAGATGACATAATAAATCTATATCAAGATAGTTACCACAATTTTGAAATTGAAGGACAATTAGATTTGTTTGGTGAGATGTCATCTATTGCTAATAAAGACGTTACTATCACACCTATGGAGGAATATCCCACTGAGGAGCTTCTAAACATGGAACACGAAACTATTGGAATGTATATCAGTGGACACCCCTTAAAAGGATACTCCAAATATACGGATATTTTAAAATTAGATACTATTACTTCTATTAATGATAGTTTGATTAACCGTTATCCAATAGATAATGTATCTTTTATAAGCTATATCACAGATTTTAAAAAGCATACTACTAAGAATAATTCTCAAATGTGCTTTTTAACTGTAGAAGACGTTATGCAATCTATGGAATGTGTGATGTTTCCAAACGTCTATGAACAATGCAAAGATTATATTATTAAAGATAACGTAGTATTTTTAAATGGTAGAGTGTCAATCAAAGATGATAAAGTTTCTATAATAGTAGAAAATCTTGTGACTATAGAGAATTTTATAAAAAATCCGTGTTACTACGCTAAAAGATTTTTCAAAAAATTATCCATAAGTATAACTTCCCAAGATTTTGAGAAAACTGCTGAATTATGTTCTAAGTTAAATGAGATTAAAGGAAACATTCCTATAGAAATCCAAATTATAGATAAAAGACAACGATTTATACCAAAATCTAAACCAAGGACTAACTTCAATCAAGAAGTTATAGACCTTTTAAACGATTTTAAATTAGAATATAATTTTTCATTGCAATCTTACTAAAAAATCATCTAAAAATCTTTACAATATTACAAATTAATTGTAACTGTCTTGACTATTCCAAAAATTTGTGATAGAATATATTAAGATTGAATATAATCAATTCTTAATTGATTTTTAAATTTAAAATTTTTGCTTTGTGCAGATGGGAGTTTTTTTCAATGAAGACTATTGGTATTCTTACAAGTGGCGGAGACGCTCCTGGTATGAATGCAGCCGTTAGGGCTGTAGCTCGTACTGCTCTAAATAGAGGTATGGACGTTTACGGTATTAGGCGTGGTTATTGTGGTTTAATCAGTGGCGACGTTTTTAAAATGGAAAAAAGAAGTGTTTCAGGTATTATCCAACGTGGTGGTACTTGTATCTATACGGCTAGATGCCCTGAATTTAGACATGAAGAAGGTCTACAAAAGGCTAAAGCTAAGTGTGAAGAATTAGGTCTTGAAGGTATCGTGGTAATCGGTGGAGATGGTTCTTTCCGTGGTGCTGCTGACCTTTCTGCTAGGGGTATTCTCTGTGTTGGTCTTCCAGGTACTATCGATAACGATATCGCTTGTACTGAGTACACTATCGGTTATGATACTGCCATGAATACAGCACGTGAAATGATTGATAAAATCACTGATACTGCTCAGTCACATGACCGTTGCTCCGTAGTAGAAGTTATGGGACGTGGTGCTGGTTATATCGCACTTAATACTGGAATTTCTTGTGGTGCTACTGCCGTATTAGTTCCAGAAGTGGAATATAATCTTGATGAAGTTGCTAAGAAGATGTTACAATCTAAGACTTTAGGTAAGACACACTTTGTTATCGTAGTATCTGAGGGTATTAAGGAAAGTGCTGAAAGTATAGCTACACAAATTCAAGAAAAGACTGGTATAGAATCCCGTGCTACAGTCTTAGGACACGTTCAACGTGGAGGTTCTCCAACAGTTAGGGATAGAGTTGTAGCATCTCAAATGGGTAGCTACGCAGTGGATTTACTCGAACAAGGTATTGGCAACAGAGTAGTAGGTATGCAAAATAACAAGATTGTAGACTTCGATATCCAAGAGGCTCTACACATGAAGAAAGAATTTCCTATTGACCTTTACAATATCGCTAACGAGATTTCTATATAAAATTCTGTATTTAAAAGTATTTTCGTTTAATCATTAATAAGAATAGGTTATCTTTATCAAAGATAGCCTATTTTTCTATCATTTTTAATATTCTATTGACAAATGCTCTTCTAAGATATATAATATATTTGAACAGTTGTTCATATATTCAAATCCCCTCGATTAGGAAAGGAGAGTTTAAATGGTTAAAGAAAAGTTTAACGTTACTGGTATGACCTGTACTAATTGTAGTTCACACGTTGAAAGAGCTGTATCTAAAGTTAATGGAGTATCTAACGTTAAGGTCAACTTGATGAGTAACAATATGTTAGTAGAATATGATGAAACCATTTTAAAATCTAGTGATATTATAAATACCGTAGTATCTGTAGGATATGGTGCTAATTCTATTAATGGTGAAAATTCCTCAAAAGAAAAAAAATTACCTAAACAAGATGAAGCTGAAAAAATTAAAAAACAGTTGATATCATCAGTAGTATTCTTTGTGCCACTGTTCTATCTATGTATGGGACATATGATTGGATTACCTCTACCAAGTTTTTTAAGTGGTGATGAAAATATGGCAGTAAATTCATTACTTCAACTGTGCTTAGCTATGCCATTAATTTTTATAAATAGAGGATATCTAATTAGAGGATTTAAGGCATTAAAAAACAAATCACCCAATATGGATACTCTAACTTCTTTAGGAGTGATATCATCATTTGTATATAGTCTATGGTCTTTGTTCATCATGATACACCATCTTGAGAATGGTCATATAGAAATGGCTATGGAAAATCATAATATGTACTTTGAAACTGCTGGAATGATACCAACTTTAGTGACAGTTGGCAAATATCTAGAAGCACGTTCAAAAAGAAAGACCACTTCAGTAGTAGAAAAATTAGTTGGATTATCTCCTAACATTGCCATAGTTTTAAAAGATAATCAAGAGTGTGAAATACCTATAGAACAGTTAAAAGTTGGGGATATCTTAACTTTGAAACATGGGCAAAAAATCGCTTGTGATGGTACTATCATTGAGGGTAACTGTTTAGTAGACCAATCTGCCATTACTGGTGAGAGTATTCCAGTAGATAAGTCTATCGGTGATAGTTTAATAGGTGGTACAGTTAGTGTAGGTGGATTTTGTAAATTTAAGGCTGATAAAGTAGGTTCTAATACCATGATATCACAGATTATAGAACTAGTTGAAGAAACTGCAGGAAGTAAATCATCATTTACACGTATTGCAGATAAGATTAGCAGTGTATTCGTTCCTATTATAGTCTCTATTGCTTTGATAGTGACCATCGTATGGTTAGCCATGGGCTATGAATTTGGATTTGCCATAGGTATGGGAATTTCTGTATTAGTGATATCTTGTCCATGTGCTTTAGGATTGGCTACGCCTACTGCCGTCATGACTGGAACAGGTCGTGGAGCAGAAAATGGTATCTTGATAAAGTCTGCTGAAACCTTAGAAAAGACATCTTATGCGAACACGGTGGTCTTAGATAAGACGGGAACAGTTACAGAGGGAAAACCTGAGGTGACTGACATCATTCCAATTAAAGTTAGTGAACTTCAACTATTAAAGTATGCTACTTCCATAGAGAAGTTATCCCAACACCCGTTGGCTGATGCTATCTGTGAAAAGGGTTCTAAGTTTGGAGTATATCCAGTAGAAGACTTTAAATCATTGACAGGGTTCGGACTTTCTGGAATGGTAAATGGGAAAAAAATCTTGGGTGGAAATATCAAGTTGATGAAAGAAAACAACATAGAGGTTGGAAAAGTATTAAATACAGTTGAGAAGTTATCAAATGAGGGAAAGACGGTCATCTATTTTGCTTTAGATGGTGAACTAATTGGATTGTTAGCTTTAGCCGATACTATAAAACCATCTAGCATAGATGCTGTTACCGAATTGAAAAATATGGGTATGGAAGTAATCTTATTAACAGGTGATAACTCTAAGACTGCTAACTATGTAGGAAAGTTAATCAATGCCGATAAGGTTATATCAGAAGTTTTACCTCATGAAAAAGAAAAAGTGATTTCACAATTAAAATCAGAGGGTAAAAAAGTTATTATGGTTGGAGATGGTATCAATGATGCTCCTGCTTTAATTAGTGCAGATACTGGTATTTCACTATGTTCAGGTACTGATATCGCTATGGACGTTGCAGATATCATCTTAATGAAGAACAGTCTATTAGATGGTGTTACTGCTATCCAATTGAGTAAAGCTGTAATGAAGAATATTAAACAAAATCTATTTTGGGCATTTTTCTATAATGCCATATCTATCCCGATAGCCTCAGGGGCATTCTATCTATCATTGGGATTGAAGTTAAATCCAATAATAGGTTCTATCGCTATGAGTTTTAGTTCTATATTCGTCGTTTGTAACGCTCTTAGATTAAGAAAGTTCAAACCTACTTTTGATGGTAAGTATCATTACGAGGTTGAAAAGAAAGAAAAATCTAAAAATCTTAAGATTGAAAAAGTTATCCATATTGACGGCATGATGTGTAACCATTGTGTAAGTACAGTAACCAAGGTTCTAAATGCTATAGATGGAGTATCTGCAATAGTAAGCCTTGAAAATGGTTGTGCATATGTCACTATGTCAAATGATATCCCAAATGATACTTTTATAAAAGCCATCACTAATGAGGATTTTGAAGTGACTTCTATTGAAACTAAAAATTAATTCACATTGATTGGAATGGTTAAGAAAACCATTCCAATTTTTTTAAAATAAAGTGGGTCGCCTAAATCGTTCCTAGGCGACCCAAAGAGGTTTATATTATGAAGAAGATTACAGCATAGTTTTTTAGTAGGAATTATATCTCTACCTTTTATACTATTATATAATATTTTTTTGAAAATGTCAATAGTTTTTTGTGTATTTTTTATTAAGTATAATTTTTTTGTGGTATCACGGGAAAAATAATATTATAAAACGTTGACTTTTAATATCACATATGATAGAATTATATCTATAAGATTTCATCTTAATGAAAGGATTGTTATATATTATGGCTAAATTAAAACCATCTCAAATAGCTGAGGTTAAAGCTAAAGGATTTCTTTTAAATAGAGGTACTGAAAATTTTTCTGGTAGGGTTCTACCTCCTGGAACAGTTTTCTCTGCTAATGATTTGGCTACAGTTTCTGAAATCTCAGAAAAGTTTGGAAATGGCAGAGTTATCGCAACTACTAGATTAGCACTTGAAATCCAAGGTATACCATATGACCAAATTCAAAACGCTATAGATTATGCTGAAAGTAAAGGATTATCTTTTGGTGGTACTGGAAACAAAATCCGACCAGTTACAGCTTGTAAAGGAACGACTTGTATCTATGGAAATTTCGATACTCAAGCTATGGCTAAAAAAATCTATGAGGATTACTTCATAGGTTGGCACGATATTAAACTACCTCATAAATTTAAGATTGCTATTGGTGGTTGTCCAAACAGTTGTATGAAGCCATCTTTGAACGATTTCGGTATCGAAGGTCACAGAGTTCCAAAGTACAATGTGGAAAATTGTCGTGGTTGTAAAGTCTGTATGATAGAAAAATCGTGTCCATCAAAGGCAGCAAAGCTAATAGATGGTAAAATGGTTATTGATAAAGATATCTGTAAAACTTGTGGTGTATGTAGTGAAAATAAGTGTCCATTTAAGGCAGTTGAGCCTCATAATAATGTACTATTTCAAATCTATGTTGGTGGAACTTGGGGCAAAAAGACTAGAATGGGTTCACCATTATCAAGACTAGTCACAGAGGAAGAAATCTACCCTATTTTAGAAAAAACTATGATTTGGTTCAAACTCAATGCCAATACAAAAGAACGTCTTGGTATGGCTATAGACAGACTTGGCATTGAAAAGTTTGAAAATGATGTCCTCACTAATGATGACTTACTTGCTAAAAAGCATATTCTTTTTGAATAGTACTACCATATATGGAAGATATATCTACAAAGATAGTTGAATTATTTACCGTTAAGATTATTTTTTATGTTGTCGTCGACCTATGATGATGCTTTTTTGCTAGTAGGTCGACGACTATTATTTTTCTCCTTTAAACTACGTATTTACGAATTTTCTAAAATTTTAATATTGACAATTATCATTTCTTGTGATATAATCTGCTCATGGTTTCAATGATAGACGACTTTTATTAATTTTCCCAATAAAACTTATGTATCTATGATACGTTTTGGTCTTCATTTTAAAATTCCTTTTAATCTCACCTTAGTGGAATGTAAAATTGATGTATTGATTTTTTTTGTAGATTATTATATAATATATAGTATCCTAAAAATATGGAGGGCTTATTATAATGTTCAAGAAGGTTGCTATATATAGTATAATATCATGTATGTTGCTGTCGCTAGTTGGGTGTAATAGTAATGATACTCAATCTACGCAAGTAGGAATTTCCGAACCTATCGAAGAAGATATCACTACTACCACCAAAATGACCACTATTAAACTTACTACTACCACTCAAAAAGAGTTGACTATGCAAGAACGTTTAGAAAACTCTACTTGGGGTGGTTGTGATGGTGACGGAAATATCTTTAGTATGAAACTGACAGAAGATGAAATATCTACTTATGCTGTTACATCTTCAGGGTACGAAATCGATATAGATGGTTATTGGGAATTAGATGAAGATAATGAAAAAATCATAGTCTATTCTGATGAGAAACTTACTGACCAAATCACATACTATGATTATATTCCTATCACCCTTGAAAATGATGAAATGCTCATGACTATGGAAGGCATGAACGTTTCTTTAATAGAAGAAGATAAGAACTTATATGAAATTGCTGAGGAAATCACTTCTAACTATAATATCTTGACAAATTCCATTGAGAATGAAACCTATTGGGTTGGTGAAAGCGATATCAATGTAGATTTTTTCACTAGGAACTATTCAGATTTTTATATCTATATGGCTGATAAAAATTCAAAAGATGATGAAGATGAAAATACTGAATATCTTGACGGTGTATGGGGTTTAACTTATGACTATTTTTATATTGATGATGAAACCAATCAAAACTTTGTAGCCTTCAAATGGAGTTTTGATGCCTATACTTCTAAATTGACATTTACTTCCATGGATACGGATAACATTGCAATAGAATTTTCTTTAACAGAAGCTACATCTTTTAATGAGGCTATAGATTTAGTAAACGCCCACTTAGATGGCACTTATCAAGAAGAAACCACTACCACTCAAGAAGAAACTACCACTGAAGAAACTACTCAACAGACTACTATATATTGGGGACAATCTACGGAAACTATTCAAACTACCTTGGCTTGGGTTACTTTTGATACTACTTATAACTACTTTGAAACTACTTACGATGTCAACGTTAATAATCCTTATTATGATGACTCTGCTGAATACTACGACGATTACATACCTTATGTAACAAATTCATACGCTATGCCTATCACGACTACTGCTTACTATGATAACTATAACAACTATAATAATTATAATAACTACTCTACTGGAGCGTATGGCTTTGAGTAATAATATTTAAGAAAATATCATTTAATGGTTGCCAACCATGATGTTTATCTTCTTTTAATTTAGAAACTTCTTCATTTAAGAGTATGAACTCTTTTTCTATCCACTCGTTGAGTGGTTCAATTTTTGGGTAGGTATCTAACTCATTGGATTGCATTTTTAATGATAAAAGTTTTTCTATGTGTGATTTCATATAGCTAGGGAGTTGAGTGTTTACCAACTCACTAAATAGCATAGGTGGAGGTGTTTGTTTATTTAAAATCCATCTACAAGCTAAGAGTGGTCTAACTACATATAGATACTTTTTTAATCTAACAGTTTCACCCTTTAGATATTCTCTATAGTTGGATTTTGCAGTACTTAAATAATGGTACAATCCCGACTTACTAGAAAAGTAAGTAAAAATAGTACTCTTTAATTCCTCGAATAGAGGAGACGTCTTATATACTATTGGTGATTGTGACCATTCAAAAATGGTAGGATTAGATTTGTGTGCCAATCTTAAGACTTTTTGGATATCCCAACCGTTGATGTCAAAAGTTTGATTAAGTTCACCATTAAAGACATCATCAAACTTTTGTAACTGTAGATAATATTCAAGTGGTCGAACGTAGATAAATCTAACATCGTAGTCACTATCTTTTGAAGCAAACCCCCAAGCTCTGCTACCACTTTCTACAGCGTGAATAATTTTGAAATTATTATCAACTTCTATTTGATTTAACTTTGATAAGATTACTTCTTTCATGATATGATAACTCCTTAATTAATAAGTATTTAGTAGATTATTATATCATCAAAAGTTTAGTTTGTCAACTGTCAACTAAAAATATCTAAACAAAAAAGAACGGATTTCTTACCGTTCTTTCTTATTACATATTACAAAAATATTCATGAATAGTAGTATCTTGTGTTAGTTCAGGGTGAAAAGAAGTAACCAAAACATTATCTTGTCTAGCACAAACTACATGACCGTTTAATTCACATAGAACCTTAGCGTTCGAACCTACTTTTTCGATATAAGGTGCTCTTATAAATACCAATGGTAAAGGATTTTCCGAAAATTCAGGGATAGTTTCATCACAAGAGAAGCTATCTAATTGAGAACCATAAGCATTTCTTTTAACGGTGATATCCATACATTGTAAGTGTGGAGGTTCTCCAACTATTTCATTAGCTAATAAAATCATACCTGCACAGGTACCCCACGTAGGCATACCATCTTTGATGCGTTGTTTTAAAGGTTCAAACAGATTGAAAATTCTTAGTAGTTTTGATATGGTAGTACTTTCACCACCAGGGATTATTAACCTGTCTACCTTGTTTAGACTTTCCAAGGTTTTGACTTCTATAGGAGTTACACTATCAATTTTAGACAGTGCTTTCATATGTTCAATTACTGAACCTTGATAAGATAATACCCCTACTATGTTACTCATATTTTATCAACTTCTTTCATTTTAGAATATTCCACCACACATAGAAACGGTAAGAACACTGTTTCTATATGTGATAGATTTAACCGATATTCTATAGAATTACCAACCTCTTTCAGCAAGTCTATATTGAGGTGGAATTTCATCTATTGAAAGACCTTTCATAGCTTCGCCGATACCTTCACTAACTTCGGCAATAATGTCAGGATTGTTATAGTAAGCAGTAGCTTTAACTATAGCTCTAGCCATTACTCGTGGATTAGATGATTTGAATATTCCTGAACCTACAAATACACCCTCTGCACCTAATTGCATCATTAAAGCAGCGTCGGCTGGAGTAGCTACACCACCTGCAGCGAAGTTTACTACAGGAAGTTTACCATTGTCGTGAACGTAGCAGACTAAATCATAAGGAGCGCCATTATCTTTAGCGAAAGTCATTAACTCTTCACGAGGCATATTTTTCAATTGGTTGATACCAGACATCATAGTACGCATATGACGAACGGCTTCAACTACATTACCAGTACCAGCTTCGCCCTTAGTTCTAATCATGGAAGCACCTTCACCAATTCTTCTTAGTGCCTCACCTAGATTTCTAGCACCACAAACGAATGGTATTTTGAAATCATGTTTATTAATATGGTACATATCATCTGCAGGGGTTAAAACTTCGCTTTCATCGATGTAGTCTATACCTAAACTCTGAAGGATTTGAGCCTCAACTATATGACCTATACGAGCCTTTGCCATTACTGGGATACTAACAGCATTCTTAATTTCCTTAATCATTTTAGGGTCGGACATTCTTGCAACGCCACCTTGTTTTCTGATATCGGAAGGAACTCTTTCAAGAGCCATGACAGCAACTGCACCAGCTTCTTCAGCTATTTTAGCTTCTTCGGCAGTGGTAACGTCCATGATTACTCCACCTTTGAGCATTTGAGCAAGGTTTTTATTTAATTCATTTCTGTTTTCTGACATTTTAACATCATTATCCTTTCAAAAAAGATTTTTTTACGACAACGTCTATTATATCACAAAATAGGTTAAATAGTCAATAGTATTCAAAGAAAAATTAAAAAATATTTTTCCTATCTATAAACTATGATATGTATGATAAGAATTTGGATAGAATATATTCTATCCAAATGGTTTATGTTAATTTTTCCTATTTTTACCGATTAAAGTGTATACTTTATAACTTCTTGATAAGTTTCCTATCACATTACTTACATAGTAGGATACTACTATACCCCAAAATTTAAATAGAGGTACACATATCAAAAGGGTAGATATCCTTATGATGTATTCTGCTATGTAGTTAATAGAGGAAAATCCATGTTTTCCCAAGCCTTTTAAGATGCTTTCTAAGGTAATCTCTAAGTATATAAATACTACTACAGGAGATAATATCTTTACGACTTTACCACAAAAAGGTGTACTTCCTATTAATATGGCTATGTTGTCGCCAAATATGAATAATCCTATAGATACTACCACTGAAAGTAATATAGTTTTTTTAATCGCTTTAAGTGATATTCTTTTAACTCTAGCGATATCGTTTGCAGTGTGTGACCGTGCAATCTCCGTAACCATTATAGATGAAAGACTACACAATATCGATGATGGAAAAAATATTATAGGTAATACTATAGCTTCAAACATTCCGTACAATCCAAAAGATTGTTCAGCAGTACTGCCACACTGTTTTAAGGTTATAGGAAGTAGAGCATCATTGCAAGTACTTAAAATTAGAGGTATCCCACTATTTATGGCTATTGGAATAGAACTTTTTATATATTTAGTTAATGTCATCTTTGGGGGATTGTTGCAACTATGTAGATTGTATAGCAATGCAATTAGCAAGTACACAAAAGATATAAACTCACTAATTAAAATACTTATAGAAAGCACTATCATGATGTTAATACTAGTTAAAGATATCATTATTACCATTATGATATTCCTAATGAAAAACTCTATACACCCTGAAATCAATGGAGTAGTTATCTTTCTGTGAGCATGGAAGTATCCTTTAATAGAAGATATCATAGCAGTTAGGATTAGGCTTATAGCTATCAACTTGATGCCTGTGTTATATTCTGTAGTTCCTAGCAGTTTATAACCTAATTGATTAGAAAACGTCACTATTAGAACGGTACTGGCTATAGATAGTATACCACTCCATAGGATAGAATACATCAATATGGTGTTTGGATTTCCATTACCTTTTCCACGCTCTTCTGATATGAACCTATTAGCACATAAGAAAGAATTACCATTTGAGATTACTACAAATGTACTATAAAAAGACATCACTAAGGAGAAGATACCAACTAATTCCTCACCAAGTTTTCTAGTTAAGAATATATTTATTAATAAAGATATCCCTTGTAATGTTACATCTACTATAGTCATAGAGATGGTATCTTTTAAGATAGTGTGTTTCAATAATTTTTCACCTACTCTTTAAGTATAATAATCATTCTCTACAATTATATGAGTAGATATCTTTAATTTATTATATTTTTTTTTTATTTTAATTGATTTTTAATATTAGTGTGGTATAATGTAATTAATAATAAATAGTTGATACTCTTTATTAACTATTATTTATTAATCAATAATTAACCAAGGGGAGTAAAATATGTGGGTATAAGAAACAAAAACTTAAGAAAATTTACTAATATGAGGTATCCTTCAATAGTAGCAGGTGGTTTTGGAATTTTAATAACGATAGGAACTATCTTATTGATGTTACCCATTGCTAGTAGAGATGGGCAATCTGTTGGGTTTGTAAATGCCTTATTTACATCAGTATCGGCATCATGTGTTACAGGATTGGTGGTATATGATACGTATCTTCATTGGACTTTATTCGGTCAAATAGTGATAATATGTTTAATCCAAATTGGTGGATTGGGTTTTCTAACCATTTTAGCATTCTTCTCTATGATGCTGAACAAACGTATAGGTTTAAAAGAAAGAAGTCTACTTCAAGAGAGTGTAAACACACTCTATATTGGAGGAATAGTTAAACTCACTAAAAAGATTGTTTGGGGTACTATAATCATTGAGTCGATTGGTGCTATACTACTTTCTATACGTTTCATTCCAAAGATGGGCGTAGATATAGGAATTTTTAATGCTTTATTCCTTTCGATTTCTGCTTTCTGTAATGCAGGTTTCGATTTAAATGGTAGGTTTGAACCTTCCTCATCTATGGCAAGTGAAAATTTTAATAATGACCCTCTTGTGATTTTGACCTTATGTGCCTTGATAACTATAGGTTCTATAGGTTTCTTCGTTTGGGACGATATCACTAAAAATAGATGGCATTTCTCTCAATATAAGCTACACTCTAAGATAGCTATTTCCGTTACTTTTTTTATGACTTTGATAGGTACACCATTATTTTTAATCTTTGAATATCATAACACTCTTGAGGGTATGCCATTTTCACAGAAAGTTTTATGTAGTCTATTTTCTGTAATCACTCCTAGAACTGCTGGTTTTGAGATAGTATCTACAGGGAATTTAAATCCATCTAGTACACTGTTGACTATAATATATATGATTATAGGTGGTAACTCTGGTTCTACTGCTGGTGGTGTAAAGACTACTACTGTTATGGTAATATTGTTATCATTGTTTAGCAGTCTAAAGGGCGAAAGTAATATGAACATCTTTGGTAGACGCTTGGAAGATGACGTTTTAAAACGTGCTTGTTCTGTAGTTACTATCAATATTATGTTAGCTTTAATAGGTGCTTTAATAATATGTGGAGTTCAACCAAATTTCGCTTTAAAAGATGTACTCTTTGAGGTCTTTTCTGCTATAGATACCGTCGGTATGACTACAGGTATCACACAAAGCTTAAATACCGTTTCACTAATTACTATAGCTTTCTTGATGTTCTTAGGTCGTGTGGGTAGTCTTTCCTTTGCTTTGATATTTACTGGTAAAGTTCAAGGGGTGAAATCAGCACAGAACCCTATGGAAAAAATTAGTATAGGATAAATTCATTTAATTGGAGGATATTATTTTGAAATCTTTTTTAATAATCGGTTTAGGTAGATTTGGAAATCATTTAGTTAGAAAATTTAATAGTCTTGGCGATGAGATTATGGCTATAGACGTAAATGAAGAAAAAGTTCAGGCAGTTATGCCTCTAGTCACTAGTGCCAAAATAGGTAATTGCACTAACGTCGATTTACTTAAAACACTAGGCGTTGGTAACTTTGATGTCTGCTTTGTATGTATAGGTTCAAACTTTCAATCTAGTTTAGAGATTACTAGCTTACTAAAAGATTTAGGTGCTAAAAAGGTTATCAGTAAAGCAGGTACTGATATCCATGCTAAGTTTCTATCTCGAAATGGTGCTGATGAGGTGGTATATCCCGAACGTGATATAGCTTGTAAATTAGGGGGACGTTGCAGTATTGAAAACGTCTTTGATTACATAGAACTCGGCAAAGATGTCGCAATCTATGAAATCCCTGTAGCTGATAGTTGGGTGGGTAAGTCCGTAACCCAAATAGACGTTCGAAAAAAATATGATATCAACATTTTGGCAATAAAAGAAAATAACAAGATTACTGCTCTACCAACTGCAGATTACAAGTTTTTAGGGCATGAACATCTAGTTATCTTAGGTCACAATATGGACGTTGAAAAATTGATGAAACGCTTTAAAAGACTGTTCTAAGTATGTTAAATCCCCTATAAAAACATAGGGGATTTTTATTTATCTTTTTTAGGTTCATCTTTAGGGGGTGGAATGATAGCTTGGATTAATTTTTCTTGTAGTTCCTTACAGTCATCATTTGGAATGGATTTAAAACCTATTTCTATAAATCTAATCTTTATGGTGTTGAAGTCTGAAATATCATCATTAATGGATTTTTTGAAACAGTAAATCACGACACTATCGGAGTAGACAGTTATCTTACTAATATGATTTTTAAAATGGTTAAGTATAGATATCAAAGTTTCTTCTAAAGTTGGAGGTGGCTTTTCTTCTTCCTTATTTTCTTTAGCTTTTTCTTTTTCTTCTTCAGGTGGATTGTCTAAATTTTGGTATATACATTTTAAAAGAAAACCTATTATCGCTATTGATATACACGACAATATTATAACCATCTACAACCCACCCTTTACTTAACTATTATTTAGTTTTCTATTATATACCATTATAATCTTAAAGTCAAGAGTTAATATGATATAAGTTTATACATAATATAGTATAAATAAATTTTAAAGGAGTGGACATTTAATGGATTTTTTGATATAATAAAAAAAAGATATAAGGAGC
>JBJFHM010000014.1:0-2843 GCA_051893615.1 Oscillospiraceae bacterium | reverse complement strand
ATCCGTTCTATGAGGGGATTTCTACTAGAAATTACACCCAATCCGACCTTGACAAACTCAACGCAAAATAGTTCAGTGCATCGGAAGCTTGTGAAGCACTGAATTGAGTAGTTGCACCCATTTCTTCTGCAGTTTCTTTTAACATTTCATATGGTTTTATGCCATCTTCAGTGATAGTATCTTTAGATATTCCCATAGTTGCCATAACTTGCGACATAGATGCCTCAAAAGTTTGTCCAACTTGAACACTATCGGACATGAACTCCCAAATGCCTGAACCTGCCTTTTTAATCCCCTCAAAGGTTGCACTGAATGAAGATGATAATAGATTTAATCCCTTATCTGCTAAATTTGATAAACTATCTAATCCTAACTCAAACCCACTAGTATCTATACCAGTATCGAATTTTAGTTCACCATCATAAGCCATTTAATCCCCCCTTATCCGAATGCGTTTCCGACTTCGTAAGCCGACATAGGTCGACTTGGTAGTGCAATATCAAGCTGAATAGCCTTGATACGTTTTTTCTCTTTCTTATCCTTGATTTCTGCAACGTTCACAGAACGGTAAGACATTCTTTTCTTGATAGGAGTATCCTCTGGAAGTGCATCAAGCAAGGCACGAAATTCATACCAATGCATATAGTCTATATTTCGTAGATTTATCCCATAAGTTTGCAAAAATGCCCCTAAAATATAGGGACTATCATACAAATACGATAGTATCTGTTTATTATTTTGACTTTTTTCACTGTTTTTATTGAATTTAGGATTAATCTCATCTGCCCTAGCAAATGAGATTAATCCGTTGTAAGCCTTTTCTAAATCGTTAGGAACTTTATCCTTAAACCAATTAAGACTTGCGATAACTTTGTCTTTATCCTCTAAAATATCATCATTAATCATATCGAAAAAAGCTATCCAGCTACGGAAATCGGTAACTATTGGATAGCTTATATTATCAATAATCAATTCAGTTGGATACTTTTCATATAATATATTTATTATACTAATACTATTTTTTAGGAATATATTTGTTTAATCTGTTGGAACGTTCTAACAACATAGATTTCTTTTGCAAATCTATGTAGTCGTAAAAAGAATATAGTACATCGCTGTATAATCTGCGATTTAATTTGATATCTTTAAAAATATTGTCAGCAGTTTTAGTTGTAAAGATATCAATAAATACTTGCTTGATAAGTATATATTCTTGTCTAATAGTTTCGGCTAGTGATGTAGTTTGTTCGACCTTTGCTTTAGATAAGTTAGTCAACGCATTTTCAACTTTTTCAGCAGTTTCAACATCTTCGATATCAAATTCAATTTGTAAGCCATTAATTTCCCACATGATTAACCCTCGCTTTCAACATTATGTGGATACAGAACTTTCATCAACCACAGTTACAGAAACTTTCATGCTATTAGTAACTCCTTGATATGTACAAGTAATGGTAAAGATAGCCGTATCTGTTTGGTTAAATACAGTATGTGATACCTTATCTACTCCACTTGCTAACACGCTTCCTTGAGTGCTAATTATAGATAAAACTGCACCTTGTTGAGTAGCTCCAACATTGATAGTATATTCTTTTGTAGTGCTATCAACGGATAGAACACTAAAACTTGATATTCCTTGTTGTCTACCGATTTCAATTCCATCAGCATTTTTAATCGATACATCAGCAAAGGCACTCTTAGATTTATCAACTTCCACATAAGATAGTGTTTCCCAGTTGTCATCAGTAGTAACTCTTACGGCAGTTTTGAAACCTCGACATTTAAAACTTCCACTATAGGTTAGGCAATCTCTACTATCTCCGTCAGTATCAGGGATAACCGCCCAATCACGCATTATAGCTTCAGCAGTCCAAATTCCGTTACCACTTGATGCGGTAGTAGTCATATCAACTTCGATGATACTTCTAATCATTGATTGACCTACTAATTCATTTTCCGTGAGATTTACCAGGTCATCTAATACTTTATTGCCTTTATACCTGTCGAAAGCATAGCTTTTACTTGGAGAATATCCGATTATATCAGTTCTGTCGAAATCCTCATCGACGTAACCTCTTTCGTACTCTTTTGGATTTTTAGCATTTGATATATCAGTGAAACCTTGCATACGTCTATATATGCTTTCGCCAGTACACTTCATGAAAGCGAGTTTTCCGGTTCGTTGAACTAATTGACAATTATTTAATGATTGTCCCATAATTTACCTCCTAAATATTTGTAAATCTTCGGTCTTGATAGTATTTCAAGACCATTTGTATTTGATATCTAGCGTTGTCTGTATCTTCTTGAAAGACGTATCCGCTAGATGTTACTTCTAAACTTAAACTTTCTCTAAAATCGTCCTCAAATTTGGGAAGATTTCTCAAATTGGATTGAGTTTCCACCCAATTAGATAATTTTTCATAAAAATCAGCAGTATCGATATTTCCCCAAACGTCAGCCCCGAAACTCTCACGAGAGGCAAATACAAAAGGATATTGCCTAATCGTAGAACCATCAACATATTTTTTGAAAATCGGTTCAGTTGGAACGGTTTCGATAGTATATTCTACTGGTTCTATGCCCAAATAGTCAAAATTCAACTTTCCATCTTCGAGTAAAGGACATTCGGCGAAATAATCTCTTAACATTTTAGATATTGACATCTTAGTCACTTCCTAACTTTTCCTTAACATCTTCAAAGATTTTTTTCTTGTGGTCTGCTTTCATGCGTTCAAACCAATAAGAACCTCGTAAACCACTTTTATTATTATTTCCAGTGCCTTTGTTATTGTAATATTGATATCTTCCGTAAGGTGCTATATAAATCACCTCACCAGAGC
>JBJFHM010000013.1:370170-412837 GCA_051893615.1 Oscillospiraceae bacterium | reverse complement strand
TGTTTTTAACTTTTAACATTGAGGAACTTTTACCTATTTTGCTTACAGTATTACAATGATGAATGAAAAAATAAGATTTTTATTTAAAAGTAGTGTAAAAAATTGTACTCTTGCAAATGCAACTTTGATAATAACCTGTTCAACTGTTCAAGATATAAACACATTTCCTACAAGAGTTCTAGAATGTATCGTTGGATTTTTAATAGGTTATTTTGTTAATTATATTGTTTTTTCTTATAAAGATAGAACAAGTGAAATACAGCATAGAATAAAAGAATGTGTACATGAACTGATATATAACTCAAACTATCAGAAGTATGCATTGTAGGAAGATTAATGGAATATGCAGAATTTTTAAAATATTTAACTTGTCTACTATGCTATGTTACTTCTAACCTCAAAGATAGCATCAAAAGTGCTAAAAATAGATTTTAATCGTAATAAGATACTACAACTACTACTAGATAACGAACATGATACACTAAACAAAACACCATCTAATGTGGGAGAAAGAGCCTATAATTCACTTTTAGAGTACATTGAACATCACGGAAAATAGAGTGCAAACTCCATTCAACGAAATCTACACTAAAGACCCAAATAGCAAGGCTGGAACACGTTTAACCGTCCTGATGTGTTTAGTCAAAAGTTCAAAAGATTTTTAGAGAAAAACAAACTCAAAAAGATACGTCTACACGACCTTAGACACACCTGTGCCACCATGATGCTCACTGCTGGGATAACCCCCAAGGTTGCACAACAAATCCTAGGGCATAGCGAAATCTCAACAACTTTAGATACATACTCACACGTTCTTAAGAAAGTGGAAATCGATGCCACTGAAAAGCTAGATAAACAAATCTTTGGTAAATAATCTGATAGCCTTACCCCTTAATTGAGGTAAGGCTAATTTTTTTTAGGCAATCAATGGGCAGATTTTTTTTTAATCTAAGCATTTTAATCAGCGTAGATACGAACTTAAAGAAAATAATACCACCAATCCTAATAACCTTTAATCGAAAACTTCTGTTCAGTGTAGAGGTATCTCTTCAAAGTAATTAGCGTGGTTTTAGTGGATTGAGTAAATTCCAGTCAGTAGGTGTTATCCAGTTAATCACATAGGTACGAGGTTAAACAGGATAATCCACGAAACCACGCAACGAATACCGTAACACATGGATACTCACTAATACTATTATTAACACTATTACAGAAAGTTAGGAGGTTATCTGTTCAAGTCACCTCTAGAAGAGTAATTTTTTCTTAAAAATCAACGATTTTTAGAGCCTAAACCTTAAACTTTAAGATTTTTTCCAAAAAAATTTTAAAAAGTAAGAAAATCAAGATTTTTGAGGTATTTTTCGACTATGAGGGTAAACCATCGTAAAATCGACCGATTTCACCGACCAGACACCGACTATCTGAGGAAACTCCGCCCAAAACTCGTCCAAATAGATTAAATTATTTTGAACCAAATTAAAATAGATTAAATTACTTTAAAATCACCAAAAAACACAAAGATAAATAAAAAAAAGTCCGTAGAAAACACATCTACGGACTTTAACTTATTGGCAGGGGTGGTAAGAATCGAACTCACGTCAAAGGTTTTGGAGTTCAATGGAATACTTTGCTAAATCAACACAAATAAACAAATTTGGATAGGTCGCCACCAAAAAAGGCGACGTTTTGGCGACAATCTAAAAATTTTCCTTGGCAACATCTACAAAACAAATTAGATATGTTTAATTTTCATTAGCTTGTTTTAAATAAATTAATAATAAGAAGAAACTTTAATTATATTCTATATACATAATTTCCTTATTGTGTACAGATTTTAATTCTTCATCAATATATACAAATTCATTATAAGGCAAGAAATTTATAATCTGTTCAGATGATTTTATAGATTTGACCTTTTCTGATACAATAAGTTTATATGCATTAGCAATTAAATTTAAATCAGATGGCAATAATACAGATTCTGCAGAAGTACATATATGTTCTTGTAGTGAATATATAACCTTATTTGAACACATACTTCTTATAGAATTTTGATAAGAGAATGGATTTAATACTCTACCAGTATGTTTATACGCTTTTGCTAACAATACTCTTGAAAAAGAAGTGTACACTGTAAAGAATGCCATTAATTGTTCCATAGTGATGACAATTTTAGTTTTATCTATATATCTACTAATCATATCATTAAGGAAAGCATTACACTTATTTAAAAGGTCTTTTGCCTCTCTGTCAAGAATATCCGTATAATTTTGATAATTTAAATTATCAATCATATTAAGCATACTACCAATTAATTGATTATATTCTCGATTTAGTTTTCTACATTCATTTTCACTTAGTTCATCTATACCAAGTTGGATTGCAACTAATTTTATATCAATATCATCTAATTTCTTAGATATTTGATTTATTTCATCGCTTATATTATTTAACTTTTTAGATAATACAACCATTCCAACGGCAGTAACTCCCAAAGTAACTGCCCCTAAACCAACATTTACCAACCTAAAGTTACAGCAGAAGTCAATTGTGTACTTATTTGAGCCAATTGACTAATTATCTTTTGATTTTGTATATTTCCTACTACACTTGATACAGCTTTAACTCCTCCAGAAACTACGTTAAAAGGATTTCCTGTTGCTACTCCAGTAGCAATATTATTTAATCCAGTTTCTTCCAAATGTCCTAAAATTCTACCAGTGCTGGTATCTTTAATGATAGAACCATATACTTGTGCATCACCCGATTTAACTAATTGCAATAATTTTTCAGGTACGTCCATTATGTAAGGCATAATTATCCCTCCTATATTTTATCAAAATCAAAGTCCTGATTACTATTTATATTTATATTTGTAATTAAATTATTACAACGAATTATAATATAACTACAAGCTATAAATAAAATATTTTCATTTTCAGTTTTATTTTTATATGATTTATTTAGATTATTTTCTGTGGCTTTTCCAATAATCTCTGATCCAATTACACTAACACTACTTGCTGATGCTATAAATGATAATACCCTAGGAACGGTAAAAAATGTTCCCCCAAAAACGAGAAATGGTGTTACTATAACAGCAGGTAATAAGCCACTCATAATAGTCATTTTTTTATTGAATTTCTTTAAATCTTTTAATTTATTTAAATCTTTTAAATGTTTTACAGTTATAACATATGATAGTAAACATGAAAACATAGATTCTTTATTACCTTCATTATCAGATAATATAATATCAAAATCTCTAATAAAGGCATTAGTTAATTCGTGTATTTTAGTAACATCTTTAGATTTTGATATTCTCTCATTAGTATTTTTTATTCTTTTATAAAAAGTATTAATATCATATCCTAAACAATTAGATGCTTTTTTAGAATAAGAACTCTTAAACAAACATAATAGATAATCAATAGTTAAAGTTATAAAATTAGTTTTGGCAACGAAATCACATTTGCAGGTATCATATTCTACTTGATATCCATTACACATTTTGTTAAACTGGTTACTAATAAAATTTTTTATATAGTTTTTTTTATTAATAAGATTATCATTTTTATTAAACGAAATATTATTGTAATTAGCATTTTTTAAAATATTCCAACTTGTAATATTTATTTCATCAATGTTAGATTTTCCTTGTAAATTTATAAGGTCATACAACAAAGATATAATTGATTGAGAATTAATATATATATCATCAATATTATCTATATAAGTATTTATTAATTGACTATTACTCATTAGGTTTTACCTCCTTATTTACTTTTTACAATATTATAACATATAAATTTTTATATGTCAAACTATATTATATATTTTCAAATAATAATTTGTGAATTAAATTATTAACTCCAAAAGGTCAGAATCTTTGCATTGAGTTCTTGGATTGGCTTAAGGATAATGACCTTTAATAACTCTATTATACTCACAGTACTAGACATATGTATGTCCTACTAAAAAAAATTTTTTAGTATTTACAAAAAATTTATAAATTTGTCACATATAAAAAAATAACAGCATCCTCTAAGAGCATTAAACTCCTAGAGGATACTTATTTTAAGTTTAATATTCTTCAGCTAATAGCATAGTAGAGTAATCGCCATCATCAATAATAAAGATTTTAGCATCAACTGGATTAGCCAATAAAATAGAGTAAGTATTTTGATACTCAGGAACTTCTTGCTTGTGTTCTACTCTTTGGATACCATTAACAACGGATAGATTAAATACTTGCAAGTAGTCTTTTTAAACCTTTAGACTATCAATGCAATTCCACATAAAGATTTGTAATTCAAGAGGTATAGTCATGTCTACACCTCTCGTTAGATACCTTTGATTGTTAAACATTTAAATCACCTGCCTTGCAATTGGAACATAGATATCTTTTGTGTAATAATCGTCAACGATTAGAACTAGATGTAAATATTCACCAATAGTTTGGATAGTTTCAAACATACTTAAAGCTGTCTTGCCATAGTATGTTTGAAATTCACCCATTGACATGAAGATTTCAACTTCACCGATTTCTGTAATAGTACAATCATACTCTTCAATCATAGAGGAGAACCTTTTCTCCAAGTAGCTAGTTAAATCAGTTTGAGGAATACTAGCAAACTCCTCGATATTTTTAATAGTAATCATAATTTGAACCCTCCAAGTTCTTAATAGTCTTTAAACACTCCACCCTTAGAATTGATGCTTAAAATATCGCCTTCAACTAGTTTGATTTCTTGATAATCAAATTTAAAATTAGATTTCCTTAAAGCCTCAAACATGATTTCTCTAGTAGATGAATAAAGGTACAATCCAAGTGATTTAAAGTGAATCAAGTAGATAGGGTTATCACCTTTGACTAAGTAAAGAGTGTTATGATGGTTTAAGATTGAAATAGCAAAACTTCCTTGTAGATTTTCTGCCATGAATTTGATACTTTTTAGATTTTTTTTCATAACCAAGTCGAGCAGACCAACGATTCATTTTACTTTCACTTCTACGAGAGAATTTAAGCATTTCATTCCAGTGTAATTCAATGAAATACATAATTTTAGATATAACGTCTTCCTGTTCATCGTAAGTATCACCTAAAGATTGTCTATTAATGTGAATGTGATATCCACAAGTAGAAGTATCATGAGAGTAATAACCTTAGATTTTTAGCAGTCTGTAGAACACTTTCCCAATCCATTTCATTGATGTGGTAATCTAAAGTCATTGGGTGGCTTACGATTTCAAAGCCATCATCAAGAGAACCATCACTTTTAATGTAGATGTGTTGATTTCTAACATTGGCAGTATCTAGGATTTGCTCAGCGTAATTGCTGTAACTTCCGCCTTTGTCTACTTCAAGTTCAATGCCATAGTAACGATTGCCCTCACCATAGAAGATAGGTTCAGGCTTGTAAGAGTAATCCTCAATCACTTCGTTGGCTAAACGATTGTTGTAGCACTCTTCACAGTAGCAGTCATCATCGAGCCAGTAGACATCATTTTCATTAAGTAACTCATTACAGCACTCACAACGGCAATAATGATTGTTGTAGCAGTCTTCACATAGAATTACACCATCTTCACCGAAATCATCGCTACACCAGATTAAGTCACCACAACAATCGCAGGTGCAACACTTATCTTCGGCACAATCTGGGCATAAGATTTCATCATAGATGTACTGAACATCATAATTAGATACTTCACAACCACAACAGGAACATACAAATTTTTCTTCCATAAAAAATCCTCCTTAAAATAGAAAAATCCCCAAAGACTTTTTAAGCCTTTGGGGGATAACTTTACTTCTTAATGATTATCATTAAGATTTCAATAGCAATTTTTAGTAGTTTCTTACTCATATCTTGAAACCTCCTTTACTACTTTAACAATAGTTGGAATGTTACAAAGAGCAATCCCTACCAGTACGCCAAAATTGAATTTAGCCATAAAAATCACTTCCCATATATTAAGATAGATATTATTTGATAATATCAAAATAATAATATATATTTGAAATTTGTGATTAATCCGTTAGTGGTAATTTTTAACTGTAATTTCTTGATACTGGTAAATCATAAAACTTAGTAGATATGTACCTTTTCGATAAACCTATATTTAATTTACCATTTTACCGTTAAAAAATAATATAATATATAAAATAACATCAATCTTTAAATATATTACTATACTTAACAATTTAACGGTAAAGTGGTAAACTCACATAGATATAAAAATCCATCTAGGAAAACTTCTTTCCTAGATGGATTTTTCATTGGTAAACTATCCAAAGATTAGTTCATCAATCTTTTTGGTAGTATCTTCTTCCAAATCTTTAGTGATATGAGCATAAATATCATTGATACAAGAACAGTCACTATGTCCCATAAGATTTTGCATAGCTTTCATTGGAGTGTTTGCCCTTAACATGATACTACAAAACGTATGACGAGTATCATGCAGACGTATCTTTTTTAGATTGTTATTAGCTATAAAACGTTGAAACTTCTGTGAAAATACATCAGGACGATATGGCTTCTTAGGAGTTTTTAAATAAACTAAATAATCTTCTTCGGAAAAATTTTCATTTTCTTTGAGTTTTTCGTACTTTTCTTTTAAATGTTCGTATAGAGCATTAGGCATCGGAATGGAACGTATTCCAGCTTGAGTTTTTGGTGTTTGAGTTAAAATCTTATTATTTGGAGTTTGAACTAAATTTTTATTGATATTAATAGTTCTATTTTTAAAGTCAATATCTTTCCAAGTAAGACTTAACAACTCGCCACGTCTAATACCGCAACCTAAAAGTATCATTAATGGAGTTTCCATATCAGTGCCTTTAGCTACAGATAGAGCCTTTTTGATATCCTCACTATCCCAAACATCGCCATTATACTTAATTCTTTTTGGAAGTTCAATATTTTCTGTAGGTGATTTTGAAATCAAGTTTAAATCTACAGCTTTTTTCATGGCACAGTTTAATAGATTAAAAATATTTCGGATAGTCTTTGGACTTAAAGGATTATCACTAACAGTTGAACTCTTTGAAAGACTATTGATAAATCTTTGAACCATAATTGATGATAAATCGCATAGATAAACATTTCCGATAGTATGCTTGATATATCTATCAATTATTTTGACATAGCCATCATATGTAGATGGTTTTCGTGTAGGCTGAACGTAGGTTTGAAGCCATTCTTGTAAAAATTCATTAACTGTAGATTTGTTTGGTATAATAATATTTCCACTTTCATATTGTGAAATAACTTGATATAATCGTTTTCAGCTTGTTTTTTAGTTCCATGAAACGTTTCTGTATGTCTATTTCGTGAGCCATCTTGTTTAGGTGGCAGATTAACAACTATTTGATATGAATTTCCTTTTTTAGTATCTCTATGTCTTACATAACCAGTATATGCCATAAAACAACACTCCTTTGATATTTAAAGCGTACAGAGTATAAAAATATACTCTGTACTATTGCGATTAATCTAACTTTACTATAAGATTACTCTTAGTTGAATGGGTAAACTTATAAAAAACATCAGTAGCTACACGATATTGATTTCCTATCTTAATATAAGTTATATTACTGTTCTTGATAAAGTTTAAAGCATTAATATAACTAATTGATAGTATCTTAGCAATATCATGAGCAGTTAAAAATTCTTTTGTATTTTCCATAATATACCTCTTAAAAATGAATATCACTATTATCTTCGGTTACATATTCCACACCATTGATTATTTCTGTTGTACATTCTTCAACTTCAATAGAGTTTTTTGAGTGTTCATTATTACGCCTATGAACTTTATTTACTAATTCTTGTCGCCTTTGTTCTTTTTCTTCAAGAGTTTTCTTTTCTTGAGGGGTTATAAGTTCATATTTAATGACATAACAGATGACAGTCTTACCATCATTATACAATTTTCTTTTTCTGGTTAGTTTACCAGTATCGTGATGTAGCAAATTCATATCTTTCCATTTTTTGAGAATAGTTTGAGTATCCTCAAAGCCAAGAGTTTTAATTATATTGATAAACTTATCTTTAGGGATTATAATTTCCTCATCATCATCAGATATTTTTCCAAAACACTCATTTGAGTAACAACCATTGGCATCTAAACCACCAATGAAATTTGCTCGATTAGTTTCTACAAACTCAATAAAACTATCATAGGATTTTTTGCCTAAGTCGGTGGAGTTTTCTCTATTAGCGTTGTCCTCATTGAATATTAAAACTTCAAATATAGCTTCATAATCGAGTTGAATATTGTACTTTTCAAAGGCAGTATTAAATATAAGAACAGTTAGTAATAATATAGCGTATCTAGTGGCTACTCTATCACTAAAATTATTTGGATTTTCTAAATTTGATAAGAACTCTTCATGACATTCATTAAAGTTATCAATTATATCTTGTTCTTCACAATTAAGAATAAATTTTACAACCTCATAGATAGCCCAACCATAATTTTGTCTGCAACCGTTTTTAATATGATTACTGTGTTCAGCCGATTCAGTCCATTGTAGATTAGCAAACTCTAAAACTCTAACTCTTAGACCAGTATTTTTTGAAGCCTTATTGAAAATACTCGCCTCACCTGTGGATATTATAGTGGTTTGAAAATCACTAGTGATACGTTCTTCACATTCTTTGTTTAATCTACTTCGGTCTTTTCCGTTTGCTAGAGAGTATACTAAATCTGTAACAGAGTAGTCCTTATTGGCACTAAATTCATCAAACAAGATGGGAAATCCATGATTACCTATCACTGAATTTAGGATAGCATTCCAAGTTTTAAAATGAGTTTCTTTTCCTATCACATTTTGTTCAGGAATACTTGCAGTTGATAATGCTAACATTCCTGCAGTGGTCTTTCCTGTTGTACTCTCTCCGAGTAGACTTATAAAAAGATTTTCACAGCCAACATACTTGCCAATATATCCATTGATTACACTAGATAATCCAATAATGCAGCCAATTCAAGATTGATATGTCCTAAAACTTCATTTTTGATTAGTTCAATCCAACCTTCAAGAGAACCTTTAGGCTCTAATTGATAGTTACCATTATAGTTAGATATAATCTCTTGTCTTGAGTATACTTTATTTCCTTTAAATATAGGAGTATCTTTAAAATTATCCCAACCAACGTATTTGTGAATATATTGCGATTTTTCTTGTTTGATATAATTAATGTCATACTTTTGCTGTTGTGACCAATCTATGAAGAATGTTACATTATTTTCAGTGATATCTGCACTATATTTGGTTAATTTAAGAAGTCCAGCCTTGTTAAAATCGGAACAGGAAAGTAAATGTTCGACTTCTTGCCCATTGACAGTAAATGTTAATAAAAAATACTGTTCGTTAGTTTCTAGGGTTGTCAATATTGACTTGATATAGATAACTTCACCTATAGGCACAAATTTATTATAACTTGAATAATATCCAATTATTTTTACTCCTCTGCTATCAAAAGCAACGCATATTTTAGTTGGATTTTTTTGCACTACTCATAAACATATTACCTCCATTAATATTAAGTGATATCTAAAGTTGTCTATTTAGAGACTTTAGATACTATCATATATGACTATTCTATATTATTTTATATTAATTATTGCAACTTGGATATCGTTTAAAATTTCTATCCTACAATATAATTGGCAAATATGATACTAGTTACATTAGTAAAATCAAGATTGAAGTTAGAAGTAATATCAGCAACTTAACTAATTCAATTATTATGTAAAAATAAGATATATTTATTTTATATGAATAAAGTCCAAAAATTACTTGATATTTTTATACTTATATGATATAATAATAGAAATATCATCAAAAAAGGAGAATATTAATGGATTTAGAAATTAAAACAGATAAAGTTTTTACTGATAAACGTGAATTCACTATTTCTGCATTATCAGATATGCTTAGAGATGGTGATATAAAAACTGATACAGATTATCAAAGAGAATATGTATATGATAATAAAAAAGCTTCTTTATTAGTTGAATCTATATTAATGGGTATTCCAATACCGGTTCTTTATTTAAGTGAAGAAGAAGATAGTAGCTATGAAGTTATTGATGGGCAACAAAGAATACTTTCATTTGTTCGTTATTATAATAACGAATTTGCATTAAAGTTAGAAAAGGGTTCTACTTTTGAAGAACTCGATGGTAAAAAGTTTAAAGAACTAGATAAAGCATTACAAAGGAAATACAAACAAAGCAGTTTAAGTGCAATCGTTATTCTTAAAGAATCTAACAGTTTAAAATATGATATTTTTGAAAGATTAAATCAAGGTTCAATTCAATTAAAACCTCAAGAAATTAGAAATTGTATATACCGTGGTACATTTAATACAATGCTAAAAGATATTGTAAAAGAAAATAAAAATGAATTATCCGAATTATTCAAAGATGAAAATAAAAGAATGGATTATGAAGAACAAATATTAAAATTTTTTACTATGTTAAGTTATAGATATATAAAAGCTCCATTCTATAAAGCAATGAATAAATATATGTCAATTCATAGTAATGATGATGATAAAGAAATCAAAAAATTAAAGAAAAAATTTTTAGACACTTTTAGACTTGTAAAACAAGTTTTAGGTAAAGAAGCTTTTAGTTCATATAATCATACAAATGGAAAAATTATTCGTTCATTTAATAGTTCTATTTATGATTCTATTATGGTATCATTTGCTTCTTTTAGGAAACAAGATATTATTAATAATGCGGATAAAATTAAAATCGCTATAGAAGATATAAAAAACAACAATCTCAATTACGATGATTGCATACATAGAGGTACAAATTCAGGAATAAAAACATCTACAAGAATTGAAATAATATATAATGCTATAAAGAAAATTGTAGAACAAAATTCCTTGAATATATATGATAGTCGCTGTTTTACTGAAGAACAAAAAAAAGAATTATTTTACGACGGTTGTAAATGTGGTGTATGTGGACAAAAAATTTTAAATTTTAATGATTGTGAAGTAGACCATATAATTCCATATTCTAAGGGTGGTCGAACTATATTAGAAAACGCTCAATTAGTTCATTCTTATTGTAATAAATCTAAAGGCAATCAGTTACATTTATAAAAACGAATTAACATCACAGAGAATAGAGTTCAAACGCCTAGTAATAAAATCTTAACACAGACACCTAAAAGCAAAGCTGGAATACGTTCAATAGTCTTACCAAGTAGTCTTTACGATTATCTAAAAGCTGAATACGATAGACTTAAACTCTGTGATAAATCTTTTAGCGAGAATGATTACATAGTTCACATGAATGGTAGCAAAGAGCCTTACCGTCCTGATGTGTTTTCACAGAAGTTTAAAAGGTTCATAGAGAAAAATCATTTAAAGAAAATCCGTTTTCACGATATTAGGCATACTTTTACTAATCAAATGCTTGGTTCAGGAGTTCCTGCAAAGGTAATCCAAAAGATTTTAGGTCATAGTGAGATTTCAACTACCTTAGATACCTACACAGAAGTTCTAAAAAGCGTTGAAGATGATGTTGCAGATAAAATCAATAAGAAAATTTTTGGAGAATAAAAAAAATCCTCTAGGCTTAAAAAACCTAGAGGATAAATATAATCATATTTATTTTTTTGCCATCAAATTGGCAACGATATTTTAACATTTAATAAATTTAATCGCATAGATACAAACTTTAGAAGAAAAACATCAACAAATTAGCATACCACAGATAAAGACTTCTAATTGTAATTATAGATGATTTATCTTCACAAAAGTAACGGTAGTTGGATATTTTTACTCTCTAAGCTAGATATTCCAAAACTTACAAATGATACTGTTAAAGGTAATCACATAGAAAGTTCCCATCTTAACGGTAGGCGACTTTTGATAGGTAATCTAAACGGTAACTAAAAAGTAACGTATCAATGAGGTTTTAAGGTTAGATTAATTTAAAGTACCTAATTACCTTTAATCAGCGACGAAGATATCAAATTATAATCATAATATTTAGCTTTTATAGAAGGGATATGAACCCTCGTAGCCAAAAGTCACCTCTATGAGATGCCATTTCACATTAAAAATTAACGTATCTACGAGATTAAACCTTAATTTTTAAGAAAAAATCCAAAAAAATTTTAAAAGTTAAGGAACTCATCAAGTTTGTGATAATTTCCAATTTATAGGAGAAAATTAAGCGACCAATTCAACTTTTGACGACCTTGAAGCGACCGAAAATCAATTTGGTGGCAAAATGTTGCCATAATAGATTAAACTACTTTCAATTAATCTTAAATAGATTTAAAAGCCAATCACTTCCAAAAAATACGCAATCACATGAAAAAACCCTCTTAGGCTCATACCTAAGAGGGTTTTTGTTTTCTAAAAACTGGCAGGGGTGGTAGGAATCGAACCCACGTCAAAGGTTTTGGAGACCCCTATTCTACCATTGAACCACACCCCTAACTGACTTAATTAGTATATCACAAAAAAAATAATTTGTCAAGAGTTTTTTTATTATTTTATAAAATTTTTTTAAGATTTCAAGATAAATTGAAACATAAGAGAAATTCTCCGTTTCTTTATCAAATATATGAATTTTCTGTGAATTTTTTTAAACAGACATATGGTTATCCACTATCATAACTATAATAAAATTATCAAAATTAGAAAGGAAGTATTGTTATGGAAGAAAAAACTTCTCTACAAAAATTTGGTGAAAAAATAAATGCTATGCCTTTGTGGTTAAAAATCGTAATAGTAGTGGCTTGGTTGTGCTTTAGATACTGTTATATGTGTATTGCTTTTAGTAGGTTCTATAATATTTATGAAAGCAGGTAGTAAAGGAATAGCATTAGCTTTAGCATATTGTAATCTTGTTATTCCAGATATGTTACCATTGGTCGATGAGATATTCACTGTTATAGTTGTTGTAATACCTGTATATAAAGAATATAAAGCTACAGGAAGTATTTTCAAATCTGTTAAAGCAGGAGTACAATCACATCAAAAATATAAGAATCTTTTGGAAGAAGTAGTGAATGGAAACATTCAAGTTCTTAATGATGAAGAATACAACGAAGATGTTAATACATATCAAGACAAGCTCCCAGAAAATAGCAATATTAATACACAGATAAAAGAACTTAATCAACTAAAATTAGATGGTATAATTAATGAAGATGAGTTTAACAAAAAAAATTTGAGCTAATGTCTAGGTTATAATATAAATCAATAGGGAGGAAGAGAAGGTGGCTAATACCACAACTTGGGTTGAATATATGTGCAGTTACTGTGGTAGAAAAATGACTAAATTGAAAACATCTGGTAGACCTTTACCTAGTGTATGTTCAAAGAAACATGGAAAGAAGCCACACAGTCGGATAAAAAATAGAACTTGGTAAGAATTATTACTTAAAGTGACCTCTATGGAATCATACTCCATAGAGGTTGACTTTTATGTATCTATTAAATAAATGATTAATCTTTCTTTTTGTTTTTAGTGCCTATTGCAATAGTTCCTACGATACCACTTAAAGCTAAGATTGACGCTATACCACCATCGGAAGTTTTAGGTGAACTGATATCCTTATCGTTAATAGTGGAAGTAGTTTTATCAGTAGTAGAGATGGTAGTATTAATAGTTGAAGTGGTATTATCTGTTGAGGTAGTACTATTAGAAATTTTGCTAATTTCCGTAGTAGATGTAGTAGTATCTTTAGTAGTAGTAACAGAGGCATCACCGACTAACGCAAATGGGATACTATTTTCATTGGCATAGATTTCAGCATAAGAATCACTTTCACCATATATGGTTAGATTATCACAATTGTAAAATGTATTATCTCCAATAGATGTAACGCTTTTTGGAATAGTAATTTTAGTTAAAGAATTACACATTTCAAAGGCACCATTTCCTATTGAAGTGAGGCTTTCTGGTAAAGAGACTTCTGTTAAGTTTGAAAAATCGAGGAATTGACCTATTCCTATGGAAGTGATACCATCTTCAATAATAATAGATTTAACTTCAGTCTTATAAGAATATAGCTCTGTCGATGATGAGAAGTCCGACAAGTTTTCACGACCACTAACAACCTTTAATAAATCAGCAGTTGATGGAGTTTCTCCAGTACCACTGATAGTTAAAGTGCCATCATTAAATGAGATACTATAGTTATTATCGTTAGTAGTAGTTGCAGTAGTGTAGATTGTGGTAGTTATTGGTGTAGTAGTTGCAGTAGTATAGATGGTAGTAGTCATTGGTGTAGTAGTTGCAGTAGTTATAGTTTGAGTAATAGAAGTAGTATCAATAGTGGTTTCTATAGGAGTATCACTAATCGAAGCAAATGGGATACTGTTTTCATTGGCATAGGTTTCAGCATAAGAACCACTTTCTCCATATATTGTTAGATTTTCACATCTTGAGAACGCTAAATCTCCAATAGAGGTGACATTTTTTGGAATGGTAATCTTAGTTAAAGAGGTACAGCCTACAAATGTTGCTTTGCCGATAGAAGTGACACTTTCTGGGATAGTAATTTCAGTTAAAGAATGACAATTAGAAAATGCTTCATCACCTATAGAAGTTACGCTTTCTGGAATAGTAATATTAGAAAAATTTACAGCAGTATCAAAGGCATGATAACCAATAGAAGTGATGCCATCTTCAATTATAACAGATGTAACACTATGTATAATATTAATATCGCCTATACTTGATATTAAGGGAGAGATTTCACCAGTACCAGAGATAGTTAGGACGCCATCATCAGTGATAGTATATGTGGCATCATCTCCACAAGAGCCAGTAGAAATGACTTCAGCAGAAGCCACAATCGGTTTGTAGATATCATCAATCAATGGAGTGAAGTTAAAGATACTTCCACATATCACCAACGCACCAATACAAGATACTATTTTTTTTACTTTCATATAAAATTTTCCTTTCTATTAAAATAGTTTTAATATACTCATACTTTTAATTTTTACTTAACAATGTCGTAAATTCAACTATACTATAATATTAGTATAGTATGCAAAAAATTCTTACTACAAACAACATTTCTATTTATTGATAGTTTATTTTTAAAAGATTAATTGCTACTATTTTATCGAGGTGATAATTTTGTATATTGATTATAAACTATTGGGCAGAAACATTGCCAGACGTAGAAAAGAATTAAAACTAAAACAATATGAAGTTTGTGAACGTGCAGATATCAATGAAAAGTACTTATCATGTATTGAAACTGCACGTTCCATTCCAAGTTTAGAAGTTCTAATGAAAATCTGTGATGCACTTGAAACTACACCAAATCAACTATTGTTACCATCAGTTGTGGAAATTGAGAAGTCTAAAACTGATGAAGTACTAATTGATAAGTTTAACTCACTAACTCCAAGAGGTCAACATCTTTGCCTTGATTTCTTAGAGTGGCTTAAAGATAATGACTTCTAACGATTTAATTATACTCACGGTGTTAGACAACCATATGTCTGTTTAAAAAAAATTAAGAGAATATTTACAGAAAATTCATGATTTGGAATTAAATCAATAAATTCATGTTATTAAATGGGACATATTTTTCTAATCGTTGATAATAATTCTTACTAGTAGTTATGGAGATATATATTAATTTTCAGTTGACAAAATCCGATTATTAATATATAATAATTATTAATTGATAATTTTAAAAAAAATCTAAAAAGTGAGGTCTTTTGTTATGGCTGAAAAGAAACAGATGTCCCGTTCGGGATTTGAAAAGTTAGAAAAACAGTTGGAATATTTAAAAACCGTTAGACGTGTAGAAGTCGCTGAAAAGTTAAAAGAAGCTCGTTCATATGGTGACCTTTCCGAAAACGCTGAATACGATGCTGCTAAAGATGAACAAGGTATCTTAGAGGCTGAAATACTTGAACTTCAAATGACTATAGAAAATGCTATAATCGTCGATGATGATAGTATCTCAACTGAAGAAATCGGTGTAGGTTCTATTATCGAGATTAAACGTGTAGATGGCACACAGGTTGAAAAGTTACAGATAGTAGGTACTAATGAATCTGACCCATTAAACGGCAAAATTTCCGATGAAAGTCCTATAGGAAAAGCTGCTTTAAGAAAAAGGGTTGGCGATTTCTTTATGGTAGATGCTCCAGCTGGAACTATCCAATTTGAAGTATTATCTATTTCAAAGTAAGGCTAAAATATAATGTATAGGGAGTTAAATATAAATGGCAAACAATCAGCAGAATAATCTTCCTGTAGAGGAAGAAACTCAACAGGACATCAACATACTTAAAAAGGTTAGGCTAGAAAAGTTAGATGAATTAAAGGCTAACAATAAAAATCCTTATGAGATTACCAAGTTTGATTATACTCATAAAAATATAGAAATTCGTGAGAACTACGAAACTATGGAAGGTCAAACCGTTAAGATAGCAGGTAGAATTATCACATGGAGAAACATGGGAAAGGCTAACTTTATTAACGTTCGTGATGGCTCAGATAGAATGCAAGTCTACGTTCGTATGAACGATATAGGCGAAGCAGAATTTAAAGAATTTAAAAAGTGGGATATTGGTGATATTGTAGGTATTGAAGGTTTCGTATTTAAAACTCGTACTGGAGAAATCTCCGTACACGCTACTAAGATTGAACTACTATCTAAGTCGTTGTTACCACTACCAGAAAAGTGGCATGGTCTAAAAGATACTGATATGCGTTATCGTCAACGTTATGTAGATTTAATCTGTAATCCAGACGTTAAGGATACTTTCGTTAAAAGAAGTCAAATCTTAAAGGAGATTAGAAACTATCTAGACAATCTTGGTTACATTGAGGTTGATACTCCAGTTTTGCACACTCTTGAAATAGGTGCAGCTGCCAGACCTTTTGTAACGCATCATAATGCATTAGATATAGATATGTACCTTAGAATAGAAACTGAACTATATCTAAAGAGGTTGATAGTTGGTGGTTTTGATAAAGTCTATGAAGTAGGAAGAATTTTTAGAAATGAAGGTATGGACACTTCTCACAATCCTGAGTTTACTTCTATTGAGATGTATCAAGCATACACTGACTATTTCGGTATGATGGATTTAATTGAAAATATGTATAAGAGTATTACTAAATCTGTGTGTGGTACTGATAATATTACCTATCAAGGTGTAGAAATCAAGATGGGTGAACCTTGGGAACGTCTAACTATGGTAGATGCCGTTAAAAAGTATGCAAACGTAGACTACAATCAATGGACTACTGATGAAGATGCCCGTGCTTGTGCTAAGGCTCACAACGTGGAAGTTGAAGAGGGTGAAGTTGCTACTAAAGGTCACGTTTTGATAGCTTTCTTTGAAACTTTCGTTGAAGATAAGTTAATCCAACCTACAATTATTTATGATTATCCAGTGGAGAACTCTCCATTAGCTAAGAGGAAGCCATCTAACCCAGCATTTACGGAACGTTTTGAGTACTTTATCTATGCCCGTGAGATGGGTAACGCATTCTCTGAATTGAACGACCCTATAGACCAACGTGAAAGATTTGAAAAACAGGTTAAGGCTAAACGTGAACAGGGTGGAAACAATGCTCAAGTAGATGAAGATTTTATCACAGCTCTTGAGTATGGTATGCCTCCAACTGGTGGTTTAGGTTTTGGCGTAGATAGATTGGTTATGCTCTTAACTGATAGTCCATCTATTAGGGACGTTTTGTTATTCCCTACTATGAGACCTTTATCTTAACCGTTTAATATCAGCAAAATTCCCCCACCTTTTTAGGTGGGGAAGTATGTCAAAACTTATTGCAGAATGTAAAAAACTATCATTAAAACTTTTTTCATTCTGCATTTTTTGTAATTTTTTGTGTAGGACTGGAGGCTTTCCCTTGGAAAATAACGGTAAACAAAACATTTCCGAAGATTTAGACGAAAATCAAGACAATGCCAATGAAGTAGAAGAACATCAAGAAAACGTTGATGAACCTCAAAAGCAGAAAAGTCTTTTGGAAACCATCAAGGAGATTGACGAAAAAGAAAGACAAGCAGAAATTTTAAGAGAACAACAGTTAAAAGTTGAGTATGAAAAAGAACGTGAAGATTACTCTAAAAAAATCCAACAGGATAAGATTGAACTTATTAAGTTAAAACAAGGCGTTATAGACCATTCAGATACTATACATGAAGTCCATGAAGAAGCACCAGTTTTAACTTTTCCACAGAAGGTATCTAACTTTTTCTATCATAATATGTGGTGGCTTTGGATAGTAGTCTTTTTGGCTGTAGTTTTTGGCATTATCATATATGATACCGTGACTACCCCTAAACCTGATGCAGTCGTATTGATGTTTACTAATAATGAAGACCTTTATAATAACTATCAAGAAATGTCGGACTACTTTGAACAGTTCGTAGATGATAACAATGGTGATGATGTCTCTACTGTAAGCATATATTATATACCTCTTGACACTGACGAAAATGATAAGATGTTTACCTCATATATGGCTAAATTCTCTGGTGAGATGCAGTCAGCTAATTCTATGATAGTCCTTGCAGATAGCTCTTGTGATGAAAGACTTTTCCCTGATGATATCTTATACGACCTTGAAAAAGACTTTGGAGAATATGAAAACGTTGAAGATTATGGATATTATCTAAGTGGTACTAACTTTGCAGAAAATATCAACTATGATGGAACTATCCCAGACGATTTATACATAGGTATTAGAAAGGTTCAAAAAGTTTTTGACTCCTCTGAAAAGATGCAAAAAAATTTTGACATCGCCCTTGAATTTATGAATAGATTAATAGATTATCAAGAAAATAATAAGGAAGTGAATTGACTTGGCTAAACAATGCAGATTTTGTGGTGCTGAAATGGACGACAATGCTATTAAATGTCCAGAATGTGAAAAGTTAGTACCTAATGCAGAAATCATTTTAGATAAACAAAGACAAGCTAAAAAGAAAAGAAATACTATCATATTGGTGGTTTTGGTATGCTTAGTTTTGATTGTAGCAATAGCAATCATTTCTGAAGTAGTCTCTAAGAAGAAGACGGGTTATGCTAACTATGTTAGTGCTATAGATGCTAACTTATCTAGTATGGTGGATAATCAACCTGAGAAGTATCTAAATACGTATCCTAAATTCATACGTTCGGAAATAGAAGAAACTCTTGGATATCTAGCTGAAAATGGTTTTAATGAATACTTTGACTTAATGCACGATGAAATAACTAAAATATATGGTAGTAACATTGCTATATCTTATGAAGTGGTCACCAAAACACATATGGAACAAGACTCTATTGATGAGTATGTATCTAACTTAAACGACTACTTCAATAATGATGATGAAAACATCGACTATAATATTCAAGATGCTTATCAATTAGGAGTAAGTATCACTATAAATGGTACTACGGGAAATCAAACCTTGAATAAGAATATCGCAGTAATGCAGATTGATAATGCTTGGTATATCATGAACTTAATAAACATTGCTGAAACTCAAGTTGATACTTTAAAAGGATAATCAACATTTTCTAAAATAAATCTAGTAATTTAGAAAGAAGTGATATCTATGACAAATCAAGCTAGAAGAAAGAAGAAGAAAAGGTTAAACCATAAAGGAATGGTTTTGTGTGCTATATTGATAATCTTAATATTAATCATACCTATAGCCAATATGAGTAATAGCTATAAAAATGTTATGAAAGATTACTGTAAATCTATAGTAAAGCAAGACTATCAAAAATATAAGAGTGTGTTTCCAGCGTTCGTTATAGAAAATGGTCTTGAAGACTTGATGATTTTTGCCTATGATACTGGTGAAAACTATATGCAAACTAAGTATAATTCCTATGTTGATGCTTATGGTAAAAATCTAAAAGTTTCATACAAGATTAATGATAGAACTAAACTTACTAAAAATGAACTTACACAATATTCGCAATCTGCCACTGCTATATGTACCGATGGTGAAGAAATCGAATTTAAAAAAGGATACAATCTAAACGTTACTATTAAGTATAAAGGAAAAACCTCCTCAAATGAAGAGGAAGTTTCTGTAATAGTAGTTAAGTATGATGGAGATTGGTATATCTATGATGGAGGTATATATTTCTGTTAATTAGATACGTTAAGTTAAAAATACCCACCATGTAATATCATGGTGAGTATTTTTGTATTGAAAAGCGGGAAAATGATATATACTTAAACTATTTTAAACTATCAAGATACTCAATAAGTATCTTTTCACTATCTTTAGCACTGTCACAGGCTATGAAGTATACTATATCATCATAGTTGCCAACGATACTTTCTTCAGCTATTCTTTTATGCTCAGGATAGTAGGCATCGGTATTGATAAGTTTCTGTTTTCTAACCTCTAAATCTTCCATAGTGGAGTTTATGTCATTAGTTTGAACCAATATGATTTCAGCGATTACGGCACTCATAGGACACTGTTTAATTAATAGTTGCTTATAGTTTGGATTGTTAGTATCTAACGTAAAAAACTCACTGATTAAGGCATCATCTTCAACGGTATCGAGACTAGCCCATTCTATTTTGGAAGTAATTTCATCTACGATAGCGTTTAAGTCCACACTTGTAGAGGTTTCATTTTGGGTTACTTCACTTTTAGAAACTTCTTCTTGAGTGGTGGTATTAAGGATATTATCATTAGTATTAGAACCCTCTTGATTAGAGTTTCCACAACCTACTAGCATCATAGTGAGTACATTTAAGAATATGATTAAATTTTTTTTCATAATAGTATCGACCTCAAAAGTATGTTAAAGGCGACCTTAGTCGCCTAATTGGGACTAACGTAAAATATCGGAGGCTACTGTACCAACGTCATCTAGGATAGTTTCAGCACCTCTGCCAACGTCACCGATTATATCCCCAGCTCCAGAGCCAATGTCACCTACGATATCTCCAACATCGTTGCCAATATCATCTACTATACCGTCTCTATCATTGTGGATATTAGAGGTATGGTCAACGTTAGTGTTATCAATGATAGTAGATATAGACGTGTGTTCAGTCCTTTTAGTAGTGGTATTAGTGGTATGAGAAGTGGTAACAATCGTAGAAGTAGCAGAAGTGACCCTATTAGTATTATTGATAGCGTTGTTTTGTGCGTTATCCATATTGTTTCTGGTAGTACTAGTGCCACAAGCCGTTAAAGATATAGTAAATAACATTCCCGTAAGAATTAGGGATAAAACTTTTTTCATATTAAAAACTTCCTCTCTGAAATTTGCCTAAAATAATGGCTTAGTACTATTATTTCAAAGAGTTGTGAAGATTATACGTTTTGGTCATCAATATTTTTAGTATTGATATCTTCAACGGTTTGGAAGTTTATAACGTATAGTTCTATGTTAGGTATAAGGCTCAAAGATTGAGTAATCATAGACTGTGCGTTCTTTGAGGCATCTTCTAAGATGCCATTGTCTATGGCACGTTGTTCCATATCCTTTTTGCTTTCCTCAAAAAAGGAGCTGTAATCTTCTAAAGTTATAGGATTAAAAATATTGTTCTTTTCATCAAAGATTTCAATGCTAGTTTCGTCGGTTTCGTGACTTAAGATTTTAGCTTTAGGTAGATTTACAGTAATCTTTTTTAAGTTCTCGTTAATGTCTAAAGTTATTTCAGTTGTATCTACACCTGCCTTAATAGTACCATTCCAACTTAGTATGAACGATTTGGTAGTCAATGGGATATCATATCCTTTAAACTTTCCAGAATTTTCAAACTTGCCCATATCTGTGTATATGTATTTGATAGTAGCAAGTTCACCAATAGCTTGAATGTCTGTAGTAATTTGTGTAGAATTTATAGTTGGAATAGTCTCCTCTTCTTTGGATTGATTGTTACTGCTAAAGATAATCCCAAAGATGAAGCAACCACAACCTATTAAGGCAATCAAAAGGAGTAGTATAAGAGCCTGAACTATTTTAGATTTAGCACTCTTATTTTTTGGAAGTACTTTTTCTCTTTCTTTTAAATCTTCCATAAAAAATCTCCTTTCGGGAATATTGCTTGAACGTTCTTACAATACTATGATATCACAAAAGCGTTTACAAATCAATAATTATATTATTACAGTACTATTACAATTTATCTTATGGTTAGATATGTAAATATTTAAGGTTAATCTTGTAGGTAGTATGATATCCCATTTAAAAAAATGTTGACAAATTCTCACTACTATGATATAATTAATTTGTAACATATGAACAGTATACACAATTTTTATTGTGTGGATTATAATAAAATTTAAAAAGGTTAAGGGAGTTGTTATCATAAATGTCGAATAGGCTTTTTCAAAATATGATACACCAAATGCGTGATGCTATTGATACTACCATCGGGGTAATTGATGAGCAATCTACCATTATTGCGTGTAGTGATTTAACTAAAATTGGTGCTACTTCGGAATATATTTCCATAGATTTAAACGAGTCTCACGAGACTTTTATTAGAGATGGTTATACTTATAAAGCATTTGGAACACATCAAAAACCAGAGTTTGCCGTTTTCGTTCAGGGTACTGATGATACTGCTAGTCGTTATGCAAATATCTTAGCCATAACATTGTCTAACATTAAAACTTACTATGATGAAAAGTATGACAGAAACAATTTTATAAAAAACGTAGTTTTGGATAATATTCTTCCAGGTGATATAGTCATTAAGGCTAGAGAACTTCACTTTAATGCTGAAGTTTCTAGGGTAGCATTCTTAATCAAGATAGTATCTGCTAACGACATTTCTGCTTATGATGTCATTCAGAACCTCTTCCCAGATAAGAGCAAGGATTTTGTCTTTAACATCACTGAAACGGATATAGTTCTAATTAAGGAGGTTAAGAGTTCTATAGAGTCCAAGGACTTAGAAAAGTTGGCTCGTTCTATCGCTGATACTTTGAGTTCTGAATTCTATACTAGAGTAAACGTAGGTATTGGTACTATAGTAACTGGCGTTAAAGATTTAGCACGTTCATTTAAGGAAGCTCAAACGGCTTTAGAGGTCGGCAAGGTCTTCGATACTGATAAGGTCATAGTTAGTTATGATAATCTTGGCATTGCTAGATTAATCTATCATTTGCCTACTACTCTATGTGAAACTTTCCTTCAAGAAGTTTTTAAACGTGGTAGCATCGATGCTTTAGACCACGAAACTTTATTTACTATCCAAAGATTTTTTGAAAACAATCTAAACGTTTCCGAAACTTCAAGGAAACTTTTTGTGCATAGAAACACGTTAGTCTATAGATTAGAAAAGATTAAAAAACTTACTGGTCTTGACCTTAGAGAGTTTGACCATGCTATAATATTTAAGATAGCTTTAATGGTTAGAAAGTATCTATCTGCTAACCCTATGAAGTTCTAAATCCAACTGTCAATTAATACTATTCTGCCTGATGTACCTATCTATTTAAAGTATGTCAGGCAATTTAATTGCAATATTATGTTTTCACATAACCATCATTAAACGGTAATATAATATATAAGTTGAGGTGATAACTTTTATGATAGAATTAAATAATGTATTTGCTTCTTATCAAAAGGGAGTAGATATTCTTAAAGGAGTGTCATTGTGTATCAATGATGGTGACTTTGCTTTCGTAGTAGGTTCTTCTGGTGCTGGTAAGAGTACTCTAATTAAGCTACTGTTGAAAGAGATAAACGCTGATGAAGGCTCTGTCATAGTAAACAACTATAACCTTAGGAACTTAAAACCTAGACAAGTTCCTAAGTTTCGCAGAACTATAGGTGTAGTCTTTCAAGATTTTAGATTAATTCCTAATATGACCGTTTATGATAATGTCGCTTTCGTACTTAGAGTGACAAATCGTCCTATAAAGTTCATAAAACAAAGAGTTCCATACGTTTTAGATATGGTGGGCTTGACTAAAAAGATAAAATCTTATCCTACGGAGTTATCGGGAGGAGAACAGCAAAGAGTAGCTATAGCTAGAGCTTTAGCAAACAATCCAAGTTTGATAATAGCTGATGAACCTACTGGCAACGTTGACCCTAATATGTCTTATGAAATAGTAGAAATGTTGAAATACATTAATAAGTGTGGTACTACCATCTTGATGGTTACTCATGAACATGATATCGTTAAATATTTTGGTGGTAGAGTTATCACTATAAAAGATGGTAACATCATATTCGATGACTACATTGATGCAGACAATGAAGTTCAAAAGTCTATAATAAGTGTCAATGATAACACTATCGAATTCACTAACGCTTTTGAGGTGAACTTGAACTATGAATATAAGTAATCTAATTTACTTAATCAAACAAGGTTTGATTAACATTAAAAAGAACTTTATGATGGCTTTTGCATCTATATGTGTTATAAGTGTTTCGTTAATCTTAGTAGGATTTTCCACTTTAGTAGTAGTCAATCTTAATAGACTTATAGGAGGCGTAGAAGATACTAACGAAATAGAGGTATTCCTAAATGATGATGTCACTAATAACAACATCATAGAATTAGGAAATAAAATTCTTGCCATGGATAACATATCAGCAGTTACGTTCTATTCTAAAGAAGAAGCTCTTCAAAATTACATTGATACCATGGACGGATTTGAAGAAGTGTTTGACTCTCTTGGCAATGATAATCCTTTACCTGATACATATCGTGTTAAAGTTAAAGATATCTCTAAACTAAATCAAACGGTTAATGAATTAAATTCATTAAAAAGTATCTATAAGGTGAAAGCCCCCTACGATTTTGCGAATATGCTTACTCAATTAAAGAAGACTATTTCTATAATATCTACGGCGTTGTTCATAGCGTTGACGTTGGTATGTATGGTAATAATCTATAATACTACTAAGGCGAGTGTATTGCTTCGAAAGAAAGAAATCAATATAATGAAGTACGTTGGAGCTACCAACATTTTTATTAGAATACCATTCTTTATTGAGGGCTTCGCTACTGGATTATTAGGTGGATTAATTTCATTAATCGTTACATGGATTGGATATAAATCTTTAATGGACATAGTAACCATGGATATGTCTTTATGGAACGTTATCGGGGTTGGTGGATTTGTCCAATTAAGGGACATCGCTTTTCAATTGACAATGTTCTATCTATTAAGTGGAGCTTTTATAGGTTCTATAGGTAGTGTTTTCAGTACTAGTAAGCATATTAAGGTATAAGAAAGGATTATCATATGAGACGAAAAAGGATATTAATTGTAATAGCTCTAATATCATCGATGGTGGTGTTCAATACGGTTGGAATTTCTGCTACTGATGAAAACCTATCCATTGCACAGATGGAAGACTTGAAACAAGAAAATCAACAACAGATTGACGAACTTCAACGACAGATTGATGAAGCTCAACAAAAGTTACAACAAGCCGAAAATGATGAAAGTGCTAAACAGCAATATCAACAGGCTTTAAGTGATAAGATTAACTTGCAACAAGAAAACATTTCCTATGTAGAAAATCAAATTTCTACTTTAGATAGTCAAATTAGTACATTAAATGATAATATAGCGTATCTTGAGACGGAAATGGAAGCCTTAAAAATCAATATTGATACTAATATGGAACAGTTTAAGAAACGTTTAAAAGCTATGTATATATCTGGTAATGATAGTTTGGCATCTGTACTGGTTGGAGCTAACAGTTTTTTTGATATCTTAACTAAGATGGAATTTATCGCTAGGATTTCAAGCCATGATAACGCCTTAATGGAAACTTTAAAATCCCAAATTAAAGATTACAACGAAGATAAAGAAATCTTGTTATTAAGTAAAGAAGAACTTGAAAACAAAAAAGACCAATCCACACAGAAACGTGAGGAGTTTTCTAACATACTTAATCAACTTTCAGCAGACTTTGAAAATACTCAAGATGAGTTAGATAAGTTATCTTTGGAAAAACAAGCCTTAAATATGAACATTGAAGATTTACAAAGGTATCAAAATGAGCAAGAAGAAGAGGAAAAACGTATCCAAGAGGCTATTAAGCAATACTATATTCAAAGTAGTGTATCACAGAGTCAAAGTGTAGCGAATAGTATTTCAAGTAGTATAGCAAATAGTATTTCTGAGGTTAAGAAGTCGGAGAGTATTTCAAATAGTATAAGCGTATTACAGAGCGTTGAAAAGAGTAGGGCAGAAAGTCTTTTGAGTAGTATAGTAGCTAGTCAAAGCGTATCGCAATCGGAGTATGAGAGTATATCGATGTCTATAGAGGAAAGTCAACGTCAGACTACTATTCCTACTACACAAGCACCAGTAATCACTACACCAGAACCAATCGTGCAGGTTACTGAGCCACCAGTGAACAACTACATAACTGGAGGAACTTTCAATTGGCCAGTACCTAACTTTTACACCATCACAGAATATTATGAAGTTAGAAGTTGGAATAATCAAGGTATGCACTACGGCATAGATATATCAGGTATTGATGTTGCAGGTGCAGATATAGTATCTGCTGAAGCAGGTACTGTAATATTGGCAGTAAATAACTGTAGCCATGATTATCCAAAGTATTCCAGTTGTGGTTGTGGTGGTGGTTTTGGAAACTATGTCATAGTAGACCACGGTGGTGGATATTGCACTTTATATGGACATTGTCAATCTGTAGACGTTTCAGTAGGTGACTACGTTTCTAGGGGACAAGTAATCGCACACGTTGGAACTACTGGTTATTCTACTGGATATCACTTACATTTTGAGGTTAGATATAATGGTCAAAGGATTGACCCATTACCATTTTTATCTTAAATTATTTTGTATAGAAAAGAGATAGCAACATGAGAAAGAAAGATTTACAAGTACAAGAAATCAACATCACAGAAAATCAAGAAGATACTATTCAACCTAAAAGACGACCTCAGTTAAAAACTTCACTGATGGAAATACTTACAATAATATTGATGTTAATATCGGGGTGTATCTTAACTTTGACGGTTTTAGATTTATACATATTTAAAACCTATGGTGAGACTATCATTAGTTTAAATCGAACCATTAAAGATATCGTTCCATTATTACAAACCAAAAGTATGGTAGAAAACACTTTCTATGATGACTACGATGAGAATATTCTCTTAGATAGTGCTATTAGTGGCTACGTTTCTGCCCTCGGTGATAAGTACTCTAGATATGAAAATCCTCAAGAGCAAGAAAAATCTCAAATAAAAAACGATGGTAAAGCTGTTGGTATTGGTATTACCATAAAACAGTTAGAGAATAATTATATGCAAATAGAAGAGGTAACTGACAACACTCCAGCTCAAAGGGCAGGGCTTAAAAAAGGTGATATCATAAAATCTATTAGTGGAAAAGATGTTGCCGAATATGGTTTTAGTGAAAGTATCAACTTAATTAAGAGTGGTGAGCAAAATACTACTATAGATGTCACTATTCTTAGAGGTGAACAGGAGTTAAACATAACCATAGATAGAACTCTCATAGAGGTCAACTCTGTAGACGGTAAGATGCTTGACAATGATATCGGTTATATACGAATAAGTCATTTTTATACTAATACTCCTGAACAGTTCAATGAGGTGTATCAAGAGTTGGTATCACAAGGAGCGAAAGGGTTCATATTTGACCTTAGAAATAATACTGGTGGATATACTCAATCTGTACAAGGTTGTTTAAATGACTTACTTCCAAAAGGTGACATAGCAGAGGCTACTTATAAGGACGGTTCTAAAAGTGTCATAGTAAAATCTGATAGCGATAAGGTTATTGAAGTACCTAGTGTAGTAATCACTAACGGAATGACTGCAAGTGCAGGAGAGATATTCTCATCAGCTATGAGAGAGTTTGCAAACTCTAAGTTGGTTGGAGAGAATACCTTTGGTAAAGGAGTAATGCAATCCACACATATATTATCTAATGGTGGAGCGTTAGTCTTAACCGTAGCAACATACAACATAGTGGATAGAGAATGTTATCATGGGATTGGTTTAGCTCCAGATTATGAAGTAATCCTTGATGAAAGTGCTACGGAAGATTTACAACTAAATAAGTCTATAGAGGTTATAACCGATTTAATCAATCAGTAGGGTAAGGTTAAAATGTTAATAAACTGTTAATTTATTGAAACTGATATTGACAATCCAAAAAATTGTGATATAATATTATAGGTATTTAAAGTAGACACAGTTCTCACCGTTAGGAATTTAACCGAAACGGTCACTTATTGAGATATTTTCCATAGTATGTATTATAAGTTACTTCTTGTTTTGCATACGTTTATGTCTTTGGGTGTGGAGCTGTAATCTACACTCAAATTTTTTTATGTTAAAGTTTATAATGGCTTTTTATTGGAGGTGCTGAATTATAGCTAACAAGGAACTTCAAATCAACGAAGAGATTAGAGACAAAGAAATTCTAGTTATCGGAGTTGACGGAACTAAACTGGGCGTAATGTCTGCAAAAGAGGCGATGAAAATCGCATATGAAAGTAATCTTGACTTAGTTAAGATTGCTCCACAGGCTACTCCACCAGTATGCCGTATTTTAGATTATGGCAAGTACTGTTTTGAACAGACTAAACGTGAAAAAGAAGCTAAGAAAAATCAAAAGGTTGTTGAAATTAAAGAAATCAGAATGTTTTCAACTATCGATACGAACGATTTTAACACTAAAGTAAATCAAGCTAAAAAGTTTCTAAAATCAGGTGATAAACTAAAAGTATCGGTTAGGTTTCGCAAGCGTGCTATCGCTCACCCAGAGTTGGGTATGGAGTTGATGGAACGTTTTAAAGAGGCTTGTTCTGAATTTGGTACAGTTGAAAAGCCTGCCAAGATGGAAGGACGTTCTTTAGTAATGTTCGTTTTACCTAAGGCATCAAAATAGAAGGAGGATTTTTTAAATCATGGCAAAAGTTAAAGTTAAAACTCATTCAGGTGCTAAAAAGCGTTTTAAAGTAACTAAGAATGGCGTTGTTAAGTATCAACACACCAATAAAAGACACAGATTAACTCAAAAAGACCACAAACGTAAGAGAATAGCTCGTAACATGGGCGTTGCAAGTACTGCTAATGCTCCAGTTATTAGAGAGTTAGTTCCTTATAAGTAAGATTTAGCTTATTCTAAATTGTGGGACTATTATTAATTTGAATATCGGAGGTTTGAACATATATGGCAAGAGTAAAAGGTGCGATGATGACTCGCAAAAGAAGAAATAAAACTCTTAAACTAGCTAAGGGATATTGGGGTGCTAAAAGTAAACACTTCAAGATGGCTAAACAGGCTGTTATGAAGTCTGGTAACTACGCTTATATCGGCAGAAAGCAAAAGAAGAGAAACTTTAGACAACTTTGGATTGCTAGAATTTCTGCAGGTGCTAAGATGAATGGTATGAACTATTCTACTTTAATGAACGGTTTGAAGAAAGCAGGTATCACTTTAAATAGAAAGATGCTTTCCGAAATCGCTATTAATGACCCTAGTGGTTTTACTGCTATCGTTGAAAAGGCTAAATCTGCTCTATAATATTTCCACGTTCTCTGAGCGTGTAGATTTTTTTGACTAAGATTTTCTAAAATATAAAACACGCTCTTTATTTTGGGGCGTGTTTTCGTTTAAATATATTTATTTTTATCTATAAAGGAAGTGTTTTAGTGGAAATTATAAAATCCAAAGATAATAGTATCATAAAAGAGTATGTTAAACTCTCCAACAATAGAAAGTATAGAAAGAATTTGAATAAGTTCGTCCTTGAAGGTCTTAGGATAGTGACTGATGCACTTAATGAGAATGCTCCTATTAGCGAAGTTTTAATTTCGGAAAGTGCTTTTGAGAAGTACTCTGAAAAGTTGGCTGATTTGAAATTAACAAATAGTAGTATTATTATTTCAAATGAACTAGCTTTGAAGATATCATCTACAGAGAGTACACAAGGTATCTTTGCCATATGTGATATCCCTAAAAATGAACCTATAGACTTTAAAAAAGATGGTAAGTATATCGTGTTGTATCAAGTACAAGACCCTGGTAACGTTGGTATGATTATCCGAACTGCCGATGCACTCGGTTTAGATGGTGCTATATTGTGTCAATCTTGTGACTTTTACAGTCCTAAGGTGATACGCTCAACTATGGGTTCAGCTTTTAGGGTTAATCGTTGGGTTTGTGATGATATCTATTCTGTGCTAAAAACTCTTAAAGATAATGATATTATTACGTATTCTGCTACCATTGATAGCCCTAATGACGTTAGAAAAGAAAAATTTTCTGGTGGTTGTGCCATAGTGGTCGGAAATGAAGGTAATGGATTACCTAAAGAAGTCTCTAATATGTGTGATAAACCCATCACCATTAAGATGAACGGAAATATTAACTCTTTAAACGTTGCAATGGCATCGGGAATTATTATGTGGAAGATGAGTATTGACCATGAGTGAAAAGTATAATAAAAAAATCTGTTGGCTTTGGTTAGTGATGTCCATAGGTGTGGCGAGTCCTACTATTTGGGATTTGATGAGTAAGTATCAAACGGTGGAAGAAGTCTGTAGATATGTCCAATCCAATGATATTAGAAAGAAAGTAGTAGAAGTTCAAACTACCAAAGAACTATTAGTAGATTGTATTAGGAAAGGTATCAACGTAATATGTTATTCGGATAAGGAGTATCCAAGTTCTTTAAAGGATATGCACAATCCACCGAGCGTTCTATTCTGTAAAGGTGATTTAAGTTTACTTAATCAAGAAAGGTTGCTAACTGTAGTGGGTACTAGAAATCCAACGGATTATACCGTAAGAGTGACTTCAACCATATGTGACAATCTAGTTAAGGAGAACTTTATATTAATAAGTGGTTCAGCACTTGGTGTGGATAGTATCGCCCATAGATGTGCAATAAATAATAGAAAACCCACAATATCGGTTTTAGCGTGTGGCATAGATTATGATTATCCAAAGGGTGGAATATCACTAAGAAATGATATCTTATCTAATGGTGGATTAATCTTAACGGAACAGTTGCCGAATACTCCACCATATAGAGGCAACTTTCCTAAAAGGAATAGAATTTTGGCAGGTTTAGGAAATGGAACTTTCGTTACAGAAGCATCTCTTGGAAGTGGAGCGTTAATTACGGCAAACTATTCTTATAAGATGGGGAAACCTATATTTTGCATACCTCCTACAGATATATTCAATGAAAGATTTTTAGGTGTAGCAAAATATATCCGTGATGGTGCTATATGTGTATTCAGTCATAATGATATTATGTACGAATACTTTGGTTCATACCCATCGAATGTGCGACAAACTAACATAATCCAAATTAATGATGCTGAAAAAGTATCAGAATCGCCAATATTTAAAGATGAAATCAACTTTAAGAGTAAGAATAATGTTAAAGAAAAGCTATCTAAAATGGAGGTAGAAAAGCCTAAATTCAAAAGGTTAGAAGAAACCGAAAAAGAGGTCGAAGTATTATTCAATAATCTAAGTACCATCACTGAAGAAACTAATAAAAAAGAAGAGTTTATAGACTATCACACTTCAAAAGGTAAGCCTATCTTAAATGATAAACAAAGTTTAGTAATACAATCCATAAAAAAAGGATATAATTATCTTGATGATATCTCAACCGATACTGGTATCGACATATCGGAACTGTTTGAAATTATCACAGATTTAGAACTTGATGGAATAGTAAAATCTAACTTTGGAAATAAATATACTTTGATATAGTTTTTTGACCATTTGTGTATATATCAATAATTTTTCAAAATTCAAAATAATATTTGCCAAATTTAAATTTATGTGTTATAATCTTTTTGAATATCTTTTTAAGATATTTTCAATTCAAAAGGTTTGTATTTAGAAGGAGAGATATTTTATTTATGTCAACATTAGTTATAGTGGAATCCCCTGCAAAAGCTAAGACTATTCAAAAATATTTAGGTGATGGCTATGAAGTAATAGCCTCTATGGGACATATTATAGACTTACCTAAATCTAAAATGAGTGTGGATATTGAACATGGATTTAAACCAGTCTACGTTGAAATGAAAGGTAAAGAGGACGTTATCAAGCAGATTAAAAAGTTAGCTAAAAAATCAGATATGATTTACTTAGCTACTGACCCCGATAGAGAGGGCGAAGCAATATCTTGGCATATTGCGAATATGTTAAATCTTGACTTAAAAGACCACAATAGAGTAACCTTTAATGAGATTACTAAAAGTGGCGTTCAAGCTGGAATGAATTCCCCTAGAAGTATAGACATAGACCTAGTAAACGCTCAACAGACTAGAAGAATTTTAGATAGAATAGTCGGTTATAAACTAAGTCCATTTCTATGGAAGAAGGTTAGACGTGGATTATCTGCAGGTAGAGTGCAATCTGTAGCAGTTAGGATAATAGTCGATAGAGAAAATGAGATTAGAGCCTTCAATCCAGTGGAATATTGGTCTATAGATGGTACTTTTACTGCTCCACCTAGTAGGAAGGTATTTTCTGCTAAACTTCATTCCATAGATGGAAAAAAACAAGACATCATTAACGAAGAACAGGCTAATGAAATCTTAGCAGATTTAGACGGTACAGAATTTAAAGTGATTAACGTTAAAAAAAGAGTTACTAAGAAAAATCCTGCTCCACCGTTTATTACTTCCACGTTACAACAAGAGGCATCTAGAAGAATGGGTTTTCAATCGAAAAGGACTATGAAAACTGCTCAAGAGCTATATGAGGGCATAGAGATAGAAGGTATGGGATTAGTAGGTTTAATCACATATATGAGAACCGATAGTTTAAGAGTATCCGACGAGGCTAAACAATCTGCAAAGGAGTACATCTTAGAAGCCTATGGGGAAAAGTATGTTCCTGACAAACCTAGAGTTTTTAAGACTAAATCTAATGCTCAAGATGCCCATGAAGCTATACGTCCATCTATGCCTAAACTTTCACCTATTATGATTAAAGATAGTCTTACATCTGACCAATTCAAGGTTTATAAACTCATTTGGGAAAGATTCATAGCTAGTCAAATGGCTAATGCAGAACTTGATACAGTCTCTGCTGACATCTCTGCCGATAAGTACCTATTTAGGGCTTCTGGATATTCCGTAAAATTTGATGGTTTTACAGCTCTATATGAAGAAAGCAAAGACATCACCGAAGAGACTAACAAGGTACTACCTCCATTGGAAGTAGGTCAAACTTTGAAAGTTAAAACCTTAGATGGAAATCAACACTTTACTCAACCACCTTCAAGATATACAGAAGCTACGTTAATCAAGGCACTTGAGGAGTATGGTATTGGTAGACCTAGTACTTATGCACCTACTATCACTACTATAGTATCCAAGTACTATGTTGAACGTGATGGTAAACAACTCAAGCCTACTGCACTAGGGGAGACTATCACACAACTATTGGAAGAGCATTTTAAGAATATCGTGGACGTTAAGTTTACTGCTAAGATGGAAAGTAATCTTGATGAGGTCGAAAAGGGTAAAAAAGATTGGGTATCTACGTTAGAAGTATTCTATCAAGATTTCGATAAGACTTTAAATAAGGCAGAAAAAGCTATGGAAGGTAAGCGTATGAGAGTACCTGATGAGACTACTGACTTAATCTGTGAGCTATGTGGAAAACCTATGGTAATCAAGATTGGTAGGTTTGGTAGATTTATCGCTTGTTCAGGCTTTCCTGATTGTACCAATACTAAAAAAATCGTTGAAGCTACTAAGGGAACTTGTCCAATATGTGGGAAGAGGGTTATCGCAAAGAAGTCTAAAAAGGGAAGGAACTTTTTTGGTTGTGAGGGATATCCTGAATGTAATTTCATGACTTGGAATACTCCTGTAGAGGATAAGTGTCCAAAGTGTGGAAGTTCTCTATTTAAAAAGGGTGGAAAGAATGGTAAACTCCTATGCGAAAAACCTAATTGTGGATATGAAAGGAATTTATAGAATATGAAAGTGAACGTTATAGGTGGAGGTTTAGCAGGGTGTGAGGCATCATGGCAGTTAGCAAGTTATGGCATAGAGGTAACGCTTTATGAGATGAAACCTAAAAATTACACACCAGCACATCACTATAAAAATTTATGTGAATTGGTATGTTCTAACTCTTTGAAAGCCTCTAGGATAGAAAGCTCTGCTGGGTTGTTAAAAGCTGAAATGGAACGTCTAGGTTCTTTGATAGTTCCATGTGCTAAGCAAACCTCCGTTGAGGCTGGTGGTGCTTTAGCAGTGGATAGAGAAAAGTTTTCCGACTTAGTTACTGAAAATATAAAGTCTAATCCATTGATTACCGTAGTTGAACAAGAAGTTACCGAAATTCCAAAAGATGACTATACTATCATAGCCACAGGTCCTTTGACCTCAGATGGTTTAGCAAAAGCTATCCAAGAGTATTGTGGCGATTATCTTAGCTTCTATGATGCTGCCTCACCTATAGTTACTTTCGATAGCTTGGATAAAAGTTTAGTCTTTTCGGCTTCCCGTTATGATAGAGGTGAAGCTGACTATATTAACTGTCCAATGACTAAAGAAGAGTATCTTGAATTTTACAATGCTTTAGTAGATGCCGAAACCGTCCAACTAAAAGACTTTGAAACGGTTGCTTTTAAAGTCTATGAGGGTTGTATGCCTATAGAAGTCCTTGCCAAACGTGGCGAAGATACTATGCGTTTTGGCCCTTTAAAACCAGTTGGATTGGTTGACCCTCGTACAGGTAGACGACCTTATGCAGTAGTCCAGTTAAGAAAGGAAAATCGTGAGGGTACGTTATACAATCTAGTAGGATTTCAAACCAATCTAAAGTTTGGCGAACAGAAGAGAGTGTTTTCCAAAATTACTGGATTACAAAATGCCGAATTTATCCGTTATGGAGTAATGCATAGAAACTCTTTTATTGATAGTCCTAGACTTCTAAATAAAGATTTTTCTTTAAGGAAAAATCCGAAGATATACTTTGCAGGTCAAATGACTGGTGTTGAAGGTTATATTGAAAGTGCTATGAGTGGCATCATAGCAGGTCATAGCATGGCAAGAAAACTTTTGGGAAAACCACAGATTGACCTTCCTCTTGATACTATGTGTGGTGCTATGTGCAACTATATCAGTGATGAGTTCGTGAAAGATTTTCAACCTATGGGTTGTAATATGGGCATACTTCCTGAACTTCCTACGAGGATTAAAGATAAAAAACTTAAGTATGCAGAGTACTCAAAAAGGGCAATGAATTCATTAGAAGATGCTCTTAAATTAGCTGACTTTTAATTTTAATTTAATGTGTATATGTTATAATTAGATTGGAGAGTATTAACTATGAAGATTATCGTTGATGCTTTCGGTGGAGACAATTCACCATTAGCAGTAATACAAGGTAGTGCCGATGCTGTTAAACAGTTAGGTGTTAATGTAGTACTATCGGGAGATAAAAATAAGATTAAACAAGTGGCAAAAGATAATAATATATCTCTTGATGGTATGGAAATTATCCATGCAGAGACCATTATGGATATCCATGAAGAACCTACTAAGGTTATCAAAGAGTATAAGAACAGTTCCATGGCAGTGGGCTTACAGGCGCTTGCCGATGATAAAGGTGACGCTTTCGTCTGTGCAGGTAGCACAGGGGCGTTAGTAGTTGGTTCGACTTTTATTGCCAAGAGAATTAAAGGTATCAAACGACCTGCCTTAGCACCTATTATGCCAAATGAAAAAGGATACTTTATCTTATTAGATGCAGGTGCTAACGTCGATTGTCGTCCAGAGATGATAGTCCAGTTTGCTATTATGGGTAGTACCTATATGGAAAAAGTTATGAATATAAAAAATCCAAAGGTTGGATTAATCAACGTAGGTGCTGAGGATACCAAGGGCAGAGAGTTAGAAAAAGATACTTATAAACTTTTACAGAAAGCACCTATCAACTTTTGTGGTAACTGTGAGGCTAGAGAAATTCCTAGTGGTAAGTTTGATGTGGTAGTGTCTGATGGTTTTACTGGTAATGTGGCATTAAAACTTTATGAAGGTATGGCAAAGTTCTTTAGTAATGAGTTAAAATCCATGTTGACGAGTGGATTTAAATCCAAGTTAGGGGCGTTACTTCTAATGGATAAGGTTAAGGACTTTAAAAATAAGGTCGATTACAAAGAAGTCGGTGGAGCAGTATTATTGGGAATATCTAAGCCAGTGATTAAAGCACATGGCAGTTCTGATGCTAGAGCCTTTTACAACGCTATCCGACAGGCTAAACAGTGTGTAGATGGCAAAATTATAGATACTATAAAATCTAATATTTAAAGGGAGTTGAAGTATAGATGACATCTGATATTAAAAAATTTCAGGAAATTATCGGTTATACTTATAAGAATGAAAAGTTGTTAATAGAGGCGTTATCACATTCATCATATGCCAATGAGAATAAAAAGCATAGAAAGAGTAATGAGCGTCTTGAATTTTTGGGTGATAGCGTACTATCATTAGTGGTATCGAAGCATATATTTAACCATTATAAGCATCTACCAGAGGGCGAATTGACTAAGATGAGGGCATCTTTAGTGTGTGAAAAAGCTCTATATGAATTTTCTAAGAAGATACATTTAGGGGAGTATCTCTTATTAGGCAAAGGAGAAGAACATACTGGTGGTAGAGAAAGACCATCAATATTGGCAGACGCCTTTGAAGCAGTGATAGCATCTATCTATTTAGATGGCGGTTTTGAACCTGTTGAAAAATATATATTAGGATTTATCCCGAAAGATATTACTAATAATCCTCCTGTTTTCAACGATTTCAAGACCGTTCTTCAAGAAGTTATTCAAAAAAATCCTGAAGAGAAGATAGAGTATATCTTAGTTGGCGAACAAGGTCCTGACCATGATAAACACTTTATCGTGAACGTATGTTTAAATTCAAACGTCATAGGTAAGGGTATCGGAAGGAGTAAAAAAGATGCTGAGCAGATGGCAGCTAAAGAGGCTTTGGAGTTAATGGGATATGGCTCATAATAATGTATCAATATTTGTAGCACATGTAGGTTGTCCAAATGTGTGTAGTTTTTGTAATCAGCATACTATCAGTGGAAGCCAATCTGCACCGACCATAGAGGAAGTTAATGCGACTTGTAAGAAGGCTTTCAATCAAATTAGGGATAAGTCTAACACTGAAATTGCCTTCTTTGGTGGAAGTTTCACTGCCATAGAGCGTTCATATATGGTAGCACTTCTTGAATGTGTCCAAGAGTTTATAGGAAAAGATAAGTTCTTAGGTATTAGGATTTCTACACGTCCCGATAGCATTACTTCTGAAATTTTAGATATCTTAAAGAAGTATCACGTTACTGCGATAGAGTTAGGTTGTCAATCCATGCGTGATGAAGTGCTATCAGCTAATAGGCGAGGTCATACTGCCCAAGATGTCTATAATGCCTGTAATTTGATAAAATCTTATGGGTTTGAACTAGGTCTACAGATGATGGTCGGTCTATATAAAAGTACTATCGAAGATGAGTATTACACTATGAAAGAAATTATAAAACTCAAACCTAAGACTGTTAGGATATATCCAACAGTAGTGTTAAAAGGTACTCATCTTGATAGTTTGAGACTGTCGGGGGAGTACAAACTATACGATTTAGATACTATGGTAGACATCTGTAGCAACCTTTTAACCGAATTTGATAGACACTGTATCAAGGTTATTAAGTGTGGATTACACGCCTCGGAACTCGTGGAAGCCGAAATGACTGGTGGATACTATCACCCAGCTTTTAGAGAACTTTGTGAAAGTAGGATTTATAGAAACATCATGGAAAGACAGATTGAGGAAAATCCTAATAAAGAAAGTTATGGTTTTATGGTATCTAGTAGATACTATAGTATGGCAATAGGTCAAAAGAAATCTAATGTTGAGTACTTTAAAAGTAAGGGTATCAACGTTTGGTTTTCAAGGTTGGATTGTCTAAAAAAGTATGAATGTAATCTAATAGTTTAGAGTAAGGATTAATATATATGCGTTTAAAATCATTACAGATGCAAGGGTTTAAATCTTTTCCCAATAAGATTGAAATAACTTTCGATACTGGTATGACTGCCGTAGTAGGGCCAAATGGTAGTGGAAAAAGTAATATAAGTGATGCTATCCGTTGGGTATTAGGGGAGCAATCTAGTAAAAATTTACGTGGGAATAAGATGGAAGATGTTATCTTTTCAGGGACTAAGTCAAGAAATCCGAGTGCTTTTGCAAGTGTCACACTTACCATAGATAACACCGACAGAGGTTTAAATATAGAACAAGATACTGTATCTATAAATAGGTGTATATATCGTAGTGGTGATAGTGAGTGTAAAATTAATGGTAAATCTGTACGTCTTAAAGATATCAATGAGCTTTTTATGGATACTGGTCTTGGTAAAGATGGTTACTCTATAATAAGTCAAGGAAAGATTGCTGAAATAGTATCTTCAAAGAGTTTAGAACGTAGAGAAATTTTTGAACAGGCTTGTGGAATTTCTAAATTTAGATACAAAAAGGTTGAGGCTGAAAAGAAGTTATCTCTTGCAGAAGATAATATGCTTCGTTTATATGACATACTCTCTGAGTTAGAAAGTCGTCTTAAACCTTTAGAGGAGCAATCCAAGAAAGCTAAAAAGTTTGTGGAACTTTCGGAAAATAAGAAAGGTTTAGAAGTCTCTATATGGTTATTTAAGATTAATGATTTAAAGTCTATATTAGATGGTATCAACGAAAGGATTAATATAGCACAATCGCAATATAACGATTTGGAAAGTACTATTGAAACTAGCGAAAGTCGTATGCAAGATGGCTACATAAAGATGCAAGAAAGCTCTGCTAAAGTTGATGAGTTACAACGTTCATTGATGGCTTCTCAACAGAAGTTTTCGGAGAGTAGTTCAAACGTAGTGGTATATCAAAATGACATTCAACACGCTAATGAGAAAATTTTAGAATTAAAAAAATCTAAGGAAGATAACCTTATCAATAAAGATAGTTTAAACTCTAAGGTTGAGGAGCTTACATCTAATATAGATAGTATGCATAATTCCTTAAAAGATGTCGTTTCACAAATTGATACTTTAAATAATGCTCTTTTAAGTACAGATGAAAACTTTAATTCCTTAAATGATGAACTTTTAGAGATATCAAGTCAAATAAACCTAATCAAGCATGATATTCAAAATGAGAATTTAACGTTAATATCTGTGAAGACTGTAATTGAGGAAACGCAATCTCAACTAGATAGTATGGAAACTAACAATAAAGAGGTAGAAATCCTTTGTGATAACTATAAGAAAGAAATCATAGAGGTGACTTCTAACCTTGAGGTTTGCCGTATTAAAGAGGTTGAGCTTAACAATCAATTAGAGGGTTTTAAAAAGTTACTATCCAATAAAGATGGTAGATTAAATACCATTCGTGAAAGTTATGAGAATATCTCCTTAGAGATTAAGGAAAAACAACATAGAGTTAAACTGTTAGTAGAGTTAGAAAACTCTATGGAAGGATTTTCAAAATCGGTTAAGTTGATAATGAAAGCATCTAAAAAAGGGGAGTTAAAAGGAGTTTTTGGCTCTGTGGCACAACTTTTAGAGACTAATCAAGAGTATACTATCGCTATAGAGGTCGCTTTAGGTGGAACTTTACAAAATATAGTAGTCGAAAATGAAGATGTCGCAAAAAGTTGTATTAGATACTTAAAATCTAAAGATGGTGGTCGAGCAACGTTTTTGCCATTGACTTCCATAAAATCACAAGATTTTAACGTCACTAATATTAAAGATGAGTTTGGTTATGTAGGTATCGCTAGTGATTTAGTAACATGTGAACCCAAGTTCGATAGTATTAAACATAACCTATTAGGAAAAATCATCATAATGGATAACCTTGAATGTGCAAGTGTAGTATCTAAAAAGTATGGATATAGGTTTAAAATAGTCACCTTAGATGGTCAAGTTATCAATGCAGGAGGTTCTTTCACGGGAGGTTCGGCAGTACACTCTGAAGGAGTATTCTCAAGGAAGTCAGAAATAGATGCTTTAAATCAAAGTTTGGATAATCTATCTACAGAAGAAAAAACTCTACAAGATAGTATAGCTTCCATTAAAAGTGAAATAGATAATATTCATTTAAATATAGAACGTCTTAATAGTAGTATCATGGAGAATAAATCTATGGATATTAAACTAAATGCCGATTTAAAACGTTTAAATGATACTATTTCTCAATATGAAAATACTTTAAACTCTGCCGATATGCTTAAATCTACATTATTACGTAAGTTAGAAAATTCTACTGATAAAAAGTTACAGAGCGAAAAGAACATCAAGGAGTTTGAGACCAATCTAAACGTTTTAGAAGATACTTATAATTCTAAAATGTTGGAAAAGAACTTACTTTCCCAAAAAAGAGACGTTCTTTTAAATGAAGTATCTAAGTTGAAAGTATTGCAAGTTGAAAATTCCAAAGATTTGGAAACTTTTAAAAATATCCTAAACGATACTAAAGACAAACTTTCTAACTTAAATGAAGAAAATAGTAATCTGGATTTGGAAATTTTTAGACAAGAGGGAATTATTCAACAGAAACAACAATATATTTTAGATAGTCAAACCTTATCAAGTGAGTTATCTAATAGGATAGAAACCTTAAAAAGTGAAATACAATCTTGGCAGAACGTACATAATAGGCAACAGGAACAGATTACTCAAATTAGAGTATCATTAAAGAATTTGAACAACGATAAAGAGAGTTTATCAAGGGAACTAATCCGTCTTGATGAAAAAAGGAAGAATAGTCTTAATGACTATGATAACATCATTTCGCAACTTTTTGATATCTATGAAATGACCTTTTCTGAGGCTGAAAAGTTTGCTACTCCTGTAGAAGACGTTCAATCAGCACAAAGAGAGTTAGCAGAAATTAAGTTATCTATAAAATCTTTGGGTAACGTAAACGTATCTGCTATTGATGAGTTTGAGGAAGTCTCTAAAAGGTATAAATTTTTGAATGAACAATTATCTGATACGAAGAAATCTAAGGTTGAACTCGAAAAACTTATAGAGAGTTTAACTAAAGATATGAAAAATCTTTTTAAAGAAAACTTCTACAAGATTAATGAAAACTTTAAACAGATATTTATAGAACTTTTTGGTGGTGGTACTGCTGAACTAGTCTTAACCGATAAAGATGACATTCTAAACTCTGGAATAGAAATATTAGTATCGCCACCTGGAAAGATAATTAAAAATTTGATTTCTCTTTCTGGTGGAGAACAGGCGTTTGTATCTATTGCCATATACTTTGCTATTTTAAAGTTAAAACCTTCACCATTCTGTATTCTTGATGAAATAGATGCCCCACTTGATGAGGTCAATGTACGCAAATATGCGTTATATCTTAATAGGTTTATCGATAAAACCCAATTTATAGTAGTTACCCACAGGCGTGGAACTATGGAAACTGCTAACGTCCTATACGGTGTCACTATGCAAAAAGATGGCGTTTCTAAACTGCTTAAAATGGAACAAAATGATATTCCAAATGAAAACTTTTAACTTACTAAAAGGAGCGAATTTTTTATGAACTTTTTCCAAAAAATCAAGGACGGTCTTTTGAAGACCAAACAAGCCATGATTTCTAGCTTTCAAAAGGTCATTAACTCTTTTACTAAAATAGATGAAGATTTATTTGAAGAATTAGAAGAAACCATGATTATGAGTGATATTGGTGTTGATACCTCCGTTGAAATCTGTGAACTACTTAGAAAAAGAGTTAAAGAAAGAGGTATTACTGACCCTAATCAAATTATGGGACTTATTCAGGAGATTATCGCTGAAATGATGGGCGAAGATACTGAAATAGATATTTCGACTAAACCATCTATAATAATGGTTATAGGTGTAAATGGTGTTGGTAAGACTACTACTATTGGAAAGTTGTGTTATCAATATAGGCAACAGGGAAAAAAGGTTCTAGTCGCTGCTGCTGATACTTTCCGTGCTGCTGCCATAGACCAACTTGAAATCTGGACTAAGCGTGCAGGTGTTGAACTGGTTAAGCATAGTGAGGGTTCAGACCCTGGAGCTGTAATATTTGATGCTATCACAGCAGGAAAAGCTCGTGGAGCAGACATCATCATCTGTGATACTGCTGGTAGACTTCATAATAAAAAAAATCTAATGAATGAGCTTTCTAAAATTAATAGGATAGTATCGCAACAGGCTGAGGGTTGTGCTAGAGAGACTCTTTTAGTCTTAGATGCCACTACTGGACAGAATGCAGTTAATCAGGCTAAGATGTTTAGTGAGACTGCAGACATCACGGGCATAGTACTAACTAAGTTAGATGGTACTGCTAAGGGGGGTATCGTGATATCTATTAAGAATGAGTTGGATATCCCCGTTAAGTTGATTGGCGTAGGTGAAAAGATAGACGACTTACAACCTTTTAATAGTCATGATTTTGTCAAGGCTTTATTTGATATGGATTTTGAAAATGCTGAAAAATCCAACTATGATAGAATTATGGAAGATGGTGAAGTCACTACTAAAGAAGATTTTACTATAGTTCCAGACGTTCCACCTATCGAAGGAAGTCCAAAGGTAGAAAAAGTAGAGAAGAAGTC
>JBJFHM010000013.1:0-370070 GCA_051893615.1 Oscillospiraceae bacterium | reverse complement strand
ATCAGTTGAGAAAACTCCAAAGGTAGAAAAGGTAGAGAAGAAGTCATCAGTTGAGAAAACTCCAAAGGTAGAAAAGGTAGAGAAGAAGTCATCAGTTGAGGAAATTCCAAAGGTAGAAAAGGTAGAGAGAAAATTATCAGTTGAACCAGTTCCAAGAAGTGAAGAAAAATATGTACCAAACATTGATGAACAGTATATTGAAGATACCAAAAACTTTGAAGATTTTGAAGACTTCTCACCAACTATAGAGATTAAGAAAGTAAATCCAAATGAAGAGTTTAAACCTATCATTGCAGATACTCCTACCGTTATAGAAGATGAACCAGTTCCAAATATGCAAGAGTTTGAACCTATTCCAGATGACTATTATCAAGATGGTGAGTACTATGACGATGATGGATATTATCAAGATGGTGAATACTACGAAGATGACGGATATTATCAAAATGGTGGGTATTATGATGATGAGTACTACGACGATGAATATTATGAAGACGAATATCCAGTAGTTGAAGAAGTCCAAGAAAAGACTAAGAAGAAAGAAAGTTTCTTTAGTAAACTTTTTAGCAAAAATAAAGATAAATCCAAAAAGGATAAATCTAATAAAAAAGATAAAAATAATAAGAAAAAGAAATAGAAAGGATTTTTTTATTATGAAGATAGTTTTAGCATCTAATAATAAGAATAAGTTACGTGAAATCAGTGAGATTTTATCTCCAAAGGGTTTTGAGGTGGTATCTTTGGCAGATTGTGGTATCACAACAGACATAGAGGAGACTGGCAAAACTTTTGAAGAAAATGCTATTATAAAAGCTAAGGCAATCCATGATATGACTAATTTGCCATGTATTGCAGATGATAGTGGTCTTGAAGTAGCATATCTTAATAGAGAACCAGGGGTATACTCTCATAGATACGCAGGTGAAAACGCTACCGACGATGATAGATGTAACTTGATATTATCTAAGTTGGAGAACGTCCCTATTGAACTTCGTGAAGCTAGATTTGTTTGTGCAATGTGTTATATCAACACAGATGGAGACGCTAAAACCGTCCGTGGAACTGTAGATGGTTACATTGGTTTTGAAAAAAAAGGTTCAAACGGTTTTGGATATGACCCTATATTTATGTATGGGACTAAATCATTTGCAGAACTTTCTGCAGATGAAAAGAATTCGATAAGTCACAGAAGCAACGCTTTGAAAAAGTTGGTTGAGATTTTATAACCTTTAGGAACGGTTCTAACCGTTCCTAGATATAATACGTTTTAAATAAATAGTATCATAGAGGAGAATTTTAATGTTAGATAGTAAAAAAAGAGCATATTTAAAAGGGTTGGCTAGTACCTATGAAACTATCCTACAAATTGGTAAGGGGGGTATCTCGGATAACGTTATAAAACAAGTTGACGATGCTTTAAGAGTTAGAGAATTAATTAAAATTAGAGTTTTGGACAACTCTGAGTATACTTCTAAAGAAGCTAGTCAAATTATTGCAGACGCTACAGGTTCAGAAGTAGTACAGGTTATCGGTTCAAAGATAGTACTCTTTAGAAGAAATCCAAAAGAACCTGTGATTGAATTTAAGAGGTAATCCAATGAACATTGGATTATTTGGTGGGAGTTTTAATCCCATACATAATGGGCATATACATTTGGCGAAATCAGTAAATAGTGCCATCAATCTAGATAAGACTATATTGATACCTTCTAAGATATCGCCACATAAAAGCAATGATGAGTATGTATCTAATGAGCATAGGTTTAATATGTGTAAGTTAGCTATAGAAAATCTGCCTAATTTTGAGGTCAGTGATTTTGAGCTATCAAGGGAAGGGATAAGTTATAGTATCTATACGGTTAGACATTTCAAAGAGAAGTATCCTAACGATAATCTATTTTTACTAATAGGCAGTGATATGTTCCTAACTTTTGACCAATGGAGAGACTATATTGAGATAATGTCTAAAGTTACTTTAGCAGTCATATCCCGTCAAGATGGTGACTATAATTCCCTATTAGAAAAATCTAGGGAGCTTTCAAGATATGGTAAGATAGTTATACCGAAAGTTAAACCTTTAGAAGTATCTTCCACTGAGATTAGAAAAAATATTGCTTTTAATAAATATTATCCTTGCAATTTAGATGAAAAAGTAGTACAATATATAAAGTCAAATAATCTGTACCGTTGAATTTGGTAATTATTTGATTTTTCATCTTATTGTGATGGGTGGTCTTAAATAGAAATATGTCTAATAATTATAACTTTGAGGAAACTAAAAAACTTTTAGAGAAGAGGTTATCAAAGAAGAGATATGTACACTCTTTGAACGTATCGGAGCAGTGCAGAATTTTAGCCGAAAAGAATGGTGAAGATGTTGAAAAATGCACTTATGCTGGATTAGTCCATGATATTTGTAAGGAACTTCCTAATTCGGAAATGAAGCAAATGTTAGTAGATAGTATCTTTCCAGTAAGTCGTTCGGAGTTAGCATCTAAACCATTATGGCATGGTATTGCAGGGGCTTGGTATATACAGAATGAACTCGGTATATGTGATAAAGATATCATAAACGCTGTTAGATTTCACACAGTAGCCCACGCAGGTATGACCCGAGTTGAAGAGATAGTATACCTTGCAGACTTAATCTCTATCGATAGAGACTACAAGGACGTTAAACGTATGAGGAAACTCGCTTATGATGATATAGATACTGCTATGTTTGAAGCTCTAAAGTTTTCAATAACTGACGTAATATCCAAAAATGGATTACTTCCACATTACACTATAGAAGCGTATAATCACTATTCATATATCTATAAGAATAAAACTATAAAGTGAGGTTGTTTAAATGGCTAAAGTAAAGCGTGTCAAGATGAGTACCAAAGAACGGTTAATCATTTTATTAGTTTTGATTATAGGTATATTATTCATTGGATTTGTTGCTAAGTTTTTTATCAAGCAGTGGAAACCTTTATCAGAGGGTGAGGGTACTCTAAATAAGGATACTAACGACTATTCAATAAAGTTAGATGACGAAACTATGAATGATGACGGTTTAGACTTAGACCAAATTATAGAAGGTCAATTTACAGTATTGGCTCTAGGTTTTGATGAAGAAGGTCAAAATACCGACGTAATGATGTTAGTAATGTTCGACATCAAAAATAAGAAGATTAACATATTACAAATTCCAAGAGATACTTACGTCGGAGGTAGTACTACAGGAAAAATCAACTCTGTATACGCTTATGGCGACCAAAGTTTAACCCCTATAAATAGGGTGGTCAGCAAAGTTCGTGATATGACACAAATTCCAATAGATAGGTATATCGCCATTAACTGTAACAATATTCCTCCTGTAGTAGATGCTATAGGTGGTATTCCTATAAACGTTCCAGAGAGAATAGTCTACGAAGCTGATAAAATCATTGAAGCAGGTGAGCAGACTTTAACAGGGCAACAGTCGGAATGGTTTGTGCGTTTTCGTCATGATTATTCCGAGGGTGATATCGGTAGAGTTAAGGCTCAAAGACTATTTCTAGCTGCTGCTATGAATAAACTTAAGGATATGGGTTCTATGAAGTTCTTATCCATATTTCCTACCATTCAAAAGTATGTAATGTCGGATATGTCTATGGGTGAAGTCGGTAGTATTGCAGACTTCTGTCAAACCGTTACCATGGAAGATGTAACCGTTAGAATGATACCTGGTGAAAGTTTATCACCTAAGCAATACAATGGCTACTATATTTGGAGCGTCCATGAAGATGAGTTTGCTGAAATGTTAAACCAGTATTTTAGACCTTATCAGCAAGACGTAGATGTTGATGACCTAGATTTGAAAGAACTTAGAAATACTGAAAGTTATTACGATGCCGTTGAAGATAACTTTGCAGACATCATTAGTGGTAATACTGAGAGTATCCCAAGAAATGACAAGAATGATAATAATGATAATGATGAAGATGAAGATGATTAATATTTAATGTTTAAACTTTTTGGAAAGGTGGTCAATTGATGACACAAGAAAAACTATTAGAAAGTATCGTTAAAATTCTTGATAGAAAAAAGGCTCAAGATATTAAAGTAATTAAGATTTCCGACTTAACTATCTTGGCAGATTACTTTGTAATTGCTAATGGTAGTAGTACGACACAGACTAAATCACTTGCAGATGAAGTAGAATTTCAACTATCTCAACAGGGCGTAGAGCCTACTAGAACGGAGGGCTATTCTACTGCTAGTTGGATTATCTTAGATTACTCTGATATTATAGTACACATCTTTCATAAAGATGCTAGAGAATACTATCAACTAGAACGCCTTTGGGCTGACGGTCAAGAAGTAGATATTTCAAATCTTATAAATGAGGACTGATTTTTTATGGGTAATACTGAAACTGGTAAAATCTATTCTGTGGTTATGGGAATATACATCATAGTGAAGGCAGTTTTAAATATGATATTAGGTAATGGATTTTCTTCTCTAATATTGCCAATCTTGATGGCTATAGTGCTATTTATTGGCATTAAGTATGGAAACTATGCTATAGCTATAGTATTGGGTATCACAGTATTGATGCACATAGGCACAAACGTTTCTAACCTTGGATTAAATCGTTATCTAATATACTTCATAGAGGGTATCATAGATATAGTATGTGCAATACTCTTAGTGATAAATAAGGATATCAAAGCATATTTCGACACTTCTATGAGTAATACCTAAAATAGATATTTTTTAGAAAGGATTGTTTTAAATGCAAAATTATGACTTCTTAGCCATCGAAAAAAAGTGGCAAGACTATTGGGACGAACACAAAACCTTTAAAGCTACTAATGATTATTCTAAACCTAAATATTATGCGTTAGTTGAGTTCCCATATCCATCTGGAAATGGTTTGCACGTAGGTCACCCTAGACCTTACACTGCTATGGATATAGTTGCTCGTAAACGTAGATTACAAGGCTATAACGTTCTATTTCCTATGGGTTGGGACGCTTTCGGTTTACCTACTGAAAACTTTGCAATCAAGAATAAGATACACCCTGCAATAGTTACCAAAAACAACGTTGCAAGATTTAAAGGTCAATTGAAGTCCTTAGGTTTTTCTTTCGATTGGGATAGAGAAATCAATACTACTGATAAAGACTACTTCAAATGGACACAGTGGATTTTTTTACAGATGTTTAAAAAAGGTCTAGCCTATAAAAAAGAGATGTCTGTAAACTGGTGTACATCATGTAAGGTAGTACTTGCTAATGAAGAAGTAGTCGGTGGAGTTTGTGAACGTTGTGGTGGAGAAGTTATCCATAAGGTAAAATCCCAATGGATGTTAAAAATCACAGATTACGCCCAAAGATTACTTGATGACTTATCCGAAGTAAACTATTTAGATAAAATTAAGGCTACTCAAACTAACTGGATAGGTCGCTCTACTGGTGCTGAAGTGGATTTCACTACCACTACTGGTGATACTCTAACCATATATACCACTAGACCTGATACTCTATTTGGTGCAACCTATATGGTAATCTCACCAGAACACCCTATCATAGAAAAGTGGGCAGATAAACTCTCTAACCTTGATGATATTAGAGCTTATCAAGAAAAGTCTGCTAGGAAGTCCGACTTTGAAAGGACTGAAATGGTTAAGGAAAAGACTGGTGTTGAATTAAAAGGTGTTAGAGCTATCAACCCTGTAAATAATAAGGAGATACCAATCTTTATTTCAGATTACGTTCTTATGAGTTATGGTACTGGTGCAATCATGGCAGTACCTGCACACGATACTCGTGACTATGACTTTGCTAAGGTCTTTAACCTTCCAATAATAGAGGTAGTCAAGGGTGGAGACGTTACCAAAGAGGCTTTCACTGATTGTGCCACTGGTATCATGGTGAATAGTGGCTTCTTGGACGGTCATACCGTAGACGAGGCTAAGGAGTTAATGAAGGACTATCTTGAAGAACACAAGATTGGTAAAAAGAAAGTCAATTATAAACTTCGTGACTGGGTATTTTCACGTCAAAGGTATTGGGGTGAACCTATTCCAGTAGTGTATTGTGAAAAGTGTGGATACGTTGGTCTTCCTGAAAGTGAGTTGCCTTTAACACTTCCTGAAGTCGATAGTTATATGCCTACAGATAATGGTGAAAGTCCATTAGCTAACTTAGAGAGTTTTATCAATACTACTTGTCCAAAGTGTGGAGGTTCTGCTAAGCGTGAAACTGATACTATGCCTCAATGGGCAGGTTCATCATGGTACTTTATGCGTTATTGTGACCCTCACAATGATGATATGTTGGCATCTAAAGAGGCTTTAGACTACTGGCTTCCTGTAGATTGGTATAATGGTGGTATGGAACATACTACTCTACACTTATTATACTCACGTTTTTGGCATAAGTTCTTATATGATATTGGAGTAGTATCTACTAAAGAACCTTATATGAAACGTACTAGCCATGGCATGATTTTAGGTGAAGATAATCAAAAGATGTCAAAATCTAGGGGAAACGTCATCAACCCAGATGAAGTGGTCGCTGAATATGGTGCTGATACTATGCGTCTATATGAAATGTTCATAGGCGACTTTGAAAAGACTGCTCCATGGAGTAAGAATAGTATCAAAGGTTGCAAACGTTTCTTGGATAGAGTTTGGGCTTTACAAGATTGTGTAATAGATGGTCAAGATTACAGAGATGAGTTAAAGTCTAACTTCCATAAGGCTATCAAGAAAGTTTCCGAAGATATCGAAAACTTAAAGTTTAACACGGCTATCGCTACTATGATGTCTTTACTTAACGATATCACTGCTACTAAGAGTATCAATAGAGCAGAGTTTAGAACCTTGTTAATCTTGTTAAATCCATTTGCACCACATATCACTGAGGAGTTGTATCAAATAGTAGGTTTTGATGGTGTACTTAATCAACAGGAGTGGGTATCATACGATGAGGCTCTATGTGTAGACCAAACCGTTGAAGTAGTAGTACAAGTAAATGGAAAGATTAAAACTAAGTTATTAGTGCCAGTATCTGCTGAAAAAGATGCCGTCCTTGAAATGGCTATGGCTGATGAAAAAGTTTCTTCAGCTATTCAAGGTAAAAATGTAGTAAAACAGATATATGTACCAAATAAATTAGTGAATTTTGTAGCAAAATAACCAATTTTTTTAAGTAGTTAAATTTGCACTTGACATCTTATATTGATGTGTGGTATAATATAAATACATCATTGATATTAAACTTTCAATGGTGAAATTATGCAGTTTAGATAATTAACATTTAAAATAGATAAATATATAAATATATACTTTTTAACCTGTTTTAAATGATTAGTATTATATAAACCTCTGTCTTAGTGGCAAAGGGAGGGAATAAAATGGCAGAAGTTCGTGTTGGTAAGAATGAATCTTTAGACAACGCTCTTAAGAAGTTTAAAAGAGCCTGTGCTAAAGATGGTACTCTTGCTGAAGTTCGTAAGAGAGAACACTACGAAAAGCCTTCAGTAAAGCGTAAAAAGAAGTCTGAGGCTGCTCGTAAGCGTAAGTATTAATATGTCACGTTTCTAATAGGCGTGTAAGTTGAAATGTAAGCGTAAATATTAATAAGCGTTGATATTTTAGCATGGTAAAAGCGGGCATTTGTGTCCGCTTTTTCGTTTTTGGAAAGGATTTGTTTCTATCTATGTTATTTAAACCTACTATTGCGTTAAATTCTGTATGTGATATCTCTATGGATATCCTTAATAAGTTTGATGTCAAGGCTTTAATCTTGGACGTTGACAATACTTTGACTACTCATGATAATCCAAACATCAAGCCACAGATATTGGACTGGATTAATCTTTTAAAAAGCAATAACATCAAATTGATGATAGTTTCTAATAACCGTCCTGAAAGAGTTCAACCGTTTGCCAATATGCTAGATATAGATTTTGTATCTAATGGGAGGAAACCTCTACCTAAAGGATTTTCTGAAGCGTGTAGACGTTTGAACGTTCCTAAGAACAATATCTGTGCAGTGGGAGACCAAATTTTTACTGATATCTTAGGAGCAAATCTCAAAGGTATTAAGAGTATCTTCGTATTTCCTATAGAGTATGAAACCACTACTTTCTTTAAGATAAAAAGAACCTTAGAAAAACCTTTATTACCTAAAAAGTTATATAAATCATAATGTGTAAAGGAGCGTTTTTTATGAAAAATAAAATCTTGATAGTTCATGGCCCTAACTTAAATCTGTTGGGAGAAAGAGAACCTAATGTATATGGTGACCAATCATACACAGCATTAAATACCATGATTGAAGATTACACTAAAAGTCTTGGATATGATTGTGAAATCTTTCAATCTAACCATGAAGGGGCAATCATAGATAGGTTACATCAAGCCCGTTTGGATTGTGATGGTGTGGTATTAAATGCAGGTGCATATACTCATTACAGTTATGCCATTCGTGATGCTATAGCTACTATAAAAATTCCAGTGATAGAAGTGCATATCAGTAACGTACACGCAAGAGAAGATTTTAGAAAAAATTCAGTAATATCACCTGTATGTAAGGGAACTATCGCAGGTTTTGGTCGTGATAGTTATATCTTAGGAGTTATGGGCTTGGTTAGAATGTTAGAGGGTTCTAAAAATGAATAATATCCAAAAGTTAATGAAATCTATTCCCGAAGATTCGGATTGTGCTATCATCACTTCCGACATTAATAGAAGATATTTTAGTGGTATGAAATCTTCGGCAGGTACTATACTATGTTTTAAAGATATTGCTTATCTAATCATAGATTTTAGATATATAGAAAAAGCTAAAAAATCTGTGACTGATTGTGAGGTTATCTTACAAAAGAATAATAGTATCAATCAAATATACGAAATTTTAAAGGAACATAACGTTGAAAAGGTCTCAGTGGAAAGCCACTACATGACCTTAGATGACTTTGAAAGACTTGACAACAAACTATTAGACATCGAAATAGATTACTCTAATGAGTTGAGTAATAATATCTTTAAGTTAAGGACGAAAAAATCTTTAGATGAGGTTGAAAAGATTAAAAAGGCTCAAAAGATAGCCGATGAGGCTTTTCAACATATTTTAAAATATATCAAGGTAGGAGTGTCTGAAAAGGAAATAGCCCTAGAATTGGATTACTTCATGTTAAGTCATGGTGCTGAGACTCTCTCTTTTGATACTATCGCTTTAGGTGGAAAGAATACTTCTATGCCTCATGGAGTGCCATCAGACTATAGAATTCAAAGTGGTGACTTCGTCCTAATGGACTATGGTGCTGTAGTAGATGGCTATCACAGTGATATGACTAGAACTATTTGTGTAGGAAATCCAACCAATAAAATGGTTGAAATATATAACATTGTCTTAAAGGCACAGCAAGTAGCTTTAGATAACGTCAAGACTGGTATCACAGGTAAAGAGGGCGACAATTTTGCTCGTGAAGTGATATCTAAGGTGGGTTATGGTGAATGTTTTGGTCATTCGTTAGGACACGGTGTAGGTATGGAAATCCATGAATTTCCAGTGATGTCTCCTAATAATGAGAATATCTTAACAGATAAGTCTATAGTAACCGTAGAACCGGGAATATATATTCCAAATGAGTTTGGTGTTCGCATAGAAGATTTTATCTATCTAACTGATGACGGTGTAGAGAACTTAACTCATAGTCCTAAGGAGTTAATCTGTTTGTAGTATGTTAAAGAAGTATCAAAAAAATGTTAGTAGTACATTGACAATTATTCAATAATATGGTACAATGTATTTAAGATGAGGCGTACATTAGCCCATAAAATAATGTTTATCAATGGAGGTATAAATTTTTATGATTTCAGCTGGAGATTTTAGAAATGGCGTTACTTTTGAAATGGACGGTCAAGTAGTTCAAGTTATTGAATTCCAACACGTTAAGCCTGGTAAAGGTGCTGCTTTCGTTAGAACTAAGTATAAGAATGTAATCACAGGTGCAGTAGTTGAAACATCATTTAATCCAACTGCTAAGTTCCCAACTGCTTATGTAGAAAGAAAAGACATGCAATACAGTTACAATGATGGTGACCTTTACTACTTTATGGATATGGAAACTTATGAAATGTTACCTGTAAATGCATCTATCCTTAGTGATAGCTTTAAGTTCGTTAAGGAAGAAATGGTATGTAAGATATTATCCTATAAAGGTAAGGTTTTCGGTGTAGAGCCTCCTTTCTTCGTAGAATTGGAAGTAACTAAGACTGACCCTGGTTTTAAAGGCGATACTGCTACTAATGCTACTAAACCTGCTATACTTGAAACTGGTGCAGAAGTTAAAGTTCCTCTCTTTATTGATGAGGGTGAAAGAATTCAAATCGATACTAGAACTGGCGAATATATGGGTAGAGCTTAATCGATGATTGAGTAAATTATGGAACGACTTCAAAAAGTCGTTCCGTTATAATTATATGATATATTTTGAATATCTATATAGTGAAAGGAAGTTTATAGTTATGAAACTTACTGAAAAGATGTCCTATCTAAAAGGTTATATCGACGGTCTCGAAATGGACAAGACTTCTAAAGAATGGAAAGTAATCGACAAGATGACTGACCTTATGGACGAAATGGTAGCTCATATCGACGACTTACAAAATCAAGTTGATGAATTGAGCGAACTCTGTGACAATCTTGATGAGGATTTAGGAGAGGTTGAAGAAGAAGTTTTCGGTTTCAACCTTGATGACTCCGAAAATGACAACCTTGAAGATGATTTCAAAGATGATGAAGATGACTTTGACAATTCTCAACTTTATGAAGCTGTATGTCCAACTTGTGGTAGAACTATCCTATTAACTGAGGATATGCTCGACGAAGGTGGTATTGAATGTGAATGTGGTGAAAGTCTTGAATTCGATTTTGAAGGCATCGATGATGAAGAAGAGACTACTTCTATTGATGATGCCCTTGATAAGGAACTCTTAGAGGATTTATCTAATCTTGAAGATGGTGAAGAATAATCTTATATATCTTATATACAATTGTGCTTTTGAAGAAGTTTAGCTTTTGCTAAACTTCTTTATATTTATTAAAAAAAGAACTCCCATCAAAGAGATGGGAGTTCTAACCGTTTTTAGATAAAACTTTATAGGGGGCTTTAAAAATCTTTATTGTTGTTGTTGTTGATTTTTGTATGCTTGAACCATCTTTTTAACCATTTGACCACCTACAGAACCAGCTTCACGAGCAGTTAAATCACCGTTGTAGCCCTGTTTTAGATTTACACCCACTTCATTAGCAGATTCCATTTTAAAACGTTCCATAGCTTCCTTAGTTTGTGCATTCATCTTAGAATTAGAATTATTACTATTATTGCTCATAATAAAAAATCTCCTTTAATTAACTTTTTTAGATGTGTTTCAATCTGTCTGTGTATCTTGATATTATTATAACACGAATAAAAGATAATATTACTAGAAAAATTTGGTATTGTAAAAATTCTTTTTTTATGATACAATGAAATAAGTATCTTCAGAATTGGGAGGTTTTTCATGTCTGAAAGTTTTATTGAAAATTTAAAAGAACATTTAAAAAATGTAAACCTTGAAAACATCAAAGAATTTCTCATAGAATTTGGGAATAAGTTACATTCATCGAATAACTTAGCCTGTTTGATTACTCTAATATGTATAGACATCTTCGTGGTGATATTTTTATTAAAAGTGAATAAAGAAAAAAGACTAGTATCCATGCAAAGACTACAAACAGTAACACCCTACGGTTTAGCTATCGGAGATAGATACTTCTTATTTAAATCAGATGAGATTTTAATAGGTCGTCACCCCTCTTGTGATATCAAGTGTTTAAACCTAACCGTTTCAAGATATCACGCTATAATAACTTTAAGGAATGGAATATGGTGTATAGAAGATATGGGGTCTACTCATGGAACTTTCCTAAATGGTCAACCTGTAGAACATATCACTCCAATTCAAGAGGGTGACGACATTCGTTTTGGTGAACAACATTTCACCGTTGAACATAGTGTTCATAGATTACAAAATTCACAGGAAGGTGAGTGATATTTTTTGAGTAGTACGAAATCTAAAATAAAAGTACATTACTTTTCAGTCACCTCTATGATATTAATTTCTCATATATCTATGTTACTAGTGGTATTTTTTAAGGGTAACTATGAAAAGATAATCTTTCCTATAATACTTTCGGCATTTGTAATACTTTTTGATGTAGTCTATAGTGTAATCATAAAGTTAAGAAAGCAATCAGTCTATAGTTTAGATTACATCATGTTGTTCATACTAAATATGAGTATAATATTTCAATCGTGTTTTGGTGAGGTAAGTTTTTCGTATAAACAAGCTATACTATCCGTAATAGCCCTAATATGTATGGAAATAGGTTGTAAGATAGCTCTAAACTATGAAAAGTTGGAAAAGAATAAGCCTTTAATCTATGGATTGGCTATCTTAATAATGTTATCCATACTACTATTGACGGGCGACCGTGGTATTTGGATAGATTTAAAAATTATAACTATTCAACCATCAGAATTTTTAAAGCCTGTATACGTCATATTGTGTGCTACGACACTATCCAAGCAACATAGAAGAAAAACCTTATTAAGACGTTTTAAATACGTTCCTGATAATATCTTACTATTTCTATTAACTGTAGGGATTTTTGCTCTTCAATGGTGGTGCAGAGACTTAGGAAGTTTACCTACTTTCATGGCTGTAGGATTTTGTGCTTTACTTACTAGGATATGCTATCCACAGACTAAGCTATCTAAGAATAGTATAATAGTATTAGTAATCTTAGGGATAGTTGGAATAGTATGTGCTTTAACTTTTGCTCCTGCGTACGTTCAAGAACGTCTACACGTCGATATTTGGGCAGACCAGTCTGGTTCTGGATATCAACAGTGTAAAGCACTCATAGCTATAGCAGAGGGTGGTTGGTTTGGAAAAGGTGCAGGTTATGGAACTCTATATAAAATATCTGCATATGATACCGACATAGTATTTTCATCTATTTGCGAAGAATGGGGATTTTTTATAGGTATCATGGCAGTATTATCGTTGATAGTAATGTTATGTACCTCTTTGATTAATATGCCTCATTCATACTATCATAGTACTTTGGTAGTGGGAGTAGTCGCCGTATTCATTGCACAAATGAGTTTAAACATCTTTGGAAGTTGTAACCTAATCCCATTTACTGGAGTGACTTTACCGTTCATATCTATGGGAGGAAGTTCTATGATGTCTTGTGGCTTCTTAGTCGGATTTTTAAAAGCATCTCAAATCTATGAGAAGTAGAAAGGAGTGTTAAACCTTGAAAAACATCACTAGATGTCAAAAGATAATATGGCTTATGTTGATAGCTTTCTTAATAGGTATGCTTATCTTATTTGTCAAAATTCAGTTTGAAGCGTCCTATTATATAGTAAACTCTAACTCAAAAAGTTTGGGATACGTTTATGATAGAAACGGTGACATACTATTTGATATCAATGCTGATTATGACGAAAAATATTCATATGGACATTTTAGAGACGTTGGAAATATCATAGGAGATGCTCAAGGTCAAGCTACTAATACGTTAGTAGCTAGAAATGTCGAAAAGTTAAATAACTATAGTTTTACTCAGGGCATCAACTTTTCAGATGGTCAAGCGTGTATATATACCACTTTAAACCATGAAGCAAATCAAAAGGTTTATGACGCTTTCGGCTCTAAAGATGGTTGTGCCATTGCCTACAACTATATCACTGGTGAGATATTGGTCTGTGTTAGTAAACCATCTGTTGATGTAGTCCTAGGCTATGAAGATTTAAAACAAGGAAGTCTATTGTGTAAAAACTTTATAAAGACAGTTCCTGGTTCTACGCAGAAGGTATCTACTTTGATTTCTGCACTAGAACACTACGGTTGGAATACTCTTAGTACTATGGAATATACTTGTAATGGAATATATACTAATCAATCTAATACTGATATCAAATGTCATAATTTAGATGGTCACGGTACAGAAAATATCATAGAAGCGTTTGAAAATAGTTGTAATCCATTCTTTGCACAACTAGTTGAAGATAAATCTTTTGGTTTAGATAGTATAATCAAAACTTACAAAAATATGGGATATTCTATTAATGATGAGGAAAGTACTACATTTTTAATCAATGGGATTAAGGTACAAACGGCATCTACTACATTAAAAAACGCATCGGATTTTAACACTCAATGGGGTTGTATCGGACAGGGTGAAACTATGATTAGTCCATGTCAATTAATGATGTGGCAGAGTGCTATCGCCAATGGTACTGGTAGAGCTACTTATCCATACTTAATAGACTATGTCTTAAACGTAAACGGAAAAAAATATGATGAGGCTATCACAGACTATACCAACACTCTATTTTCAAGCGTAACTGCCAATAAGGTTAGGGAAATTATGCTAACTAATGGTGAAGATAAGTATTCAAAATCCATACCAGATTTTAAAGTGGGTGTAAAAAGTGGTACTGCCCAAGTTGATAACGGAGAAAAAGAAAACTCCCTATTAGTCGGCTTTGATGCTGATACTAATCACCCTATAGCCTTTTGTATAGTCATAGAGGATAAAAACAATGGTGATTATGTATCTACTGAAAGTATAGCAAATACTATACTTTACAACTTGGATTAACATATTTTAAAGAGGTGTTTTCAAAATGAACTAGTTAAAAAATATAGATTAAAAGTCCATATGTATTTATCCAATAATTAGATATAAATCCTTAAAGGTATATCATAGATATTTAGATAAAGTGGGCTACTTGCACAAAAAACTAAAGATTAAATCTCTAATTCGGTGCATTTACTTTTTACTTAAAATATGATATACTTAATTCTAATAGGGGATTAAAAAAAATCAGTTTTGTGAAAGGATAATTAACTATGGATATAAATAACATATCTTATCATAAGGATAGTCCACTTTTAAAAGCTAAATCGCATTCAGAAAACGGTATTACTATCATACATTGCAGTGATATCCATTTAGGTGCAAGTATACCATTCCTAAAAGATGCTGATGCTAAGATAAGACGTTCAGAAATTATGAATACTTTTAAAAAAATCACGGAAATATGCAAAGAAAGGAACGTTGACGTCCTATTGATTGCAGGAGACTTATTTGAAAATCATGGAGTAGACGTATCTATTATTAACTTTGCTAAACAGTGCTTCTTGGATATACCTGATACTATAGTGTCTATATGTGGAGGTAATCATGACTACATATCAGCAGATTGCCCTCTATGTGATAATAATTGGTCTAAAAACGTTTTCATATTCGGAAAGGAAATCCAAAGTATCGAATTTCCAAATATGAAACTTAGATTATGGGGTACTTCTTTTACCAGTACTTATATGGAAATGCCTAGGTTCGATAAGATTAATGTCCCTAAAGATGACTATATCAATATTATGGTTATGCACGGTGATTTATTAGAAAATGAAAATCAAGTTAGTAGATATAATCCAATCACTTTAGAACAGATAGGCAATTCTAATATGGATTATTTAGCTTTAGGACACATTCATAAGACTACACCTATTAAAAAGTCAAAAAATACTTTTTATGCTTATTCTGGGTGTCCAGAAGGTCATGGGTTTGATGAACAAGGTCAAAAGGGCATCTACTATGGGACTATTTCAAAGGGTAAATGTGATTTACAATTAATACCGATATCTAAGAGAGTTTTAATAGAAATTAATTTAGATATAACCTCTGCTACTAGTGACAGTGATGTTATTGGTGAAATAAAAACTTATCTAAAGAGAAGTTTTGCGTACAACTATTATGACAATCTTTATAAGATAGTTTTAGACGGTTTCACCGATGAAAACTATATACCTAACTGTCAAAACATCTCTTCAGTTTTAAGTGAGTTAGTCTTTTACTGCGATGTCACTAACCATTCCTTACCTAAGATAGACTTTAAACTACTATCCAAGGAGGTTTCATTAAAGGGAGTGTTCGTTAAAAATATGTTAGATAGAATTAACAAAAGTATCGATGATTTTGAAAAAGAAAGTCTTAAAAAAGCTCTGTACGTGGGTTTAAATGCTTTTGATAAGGAGGTTATCTTTAATGATAATTAATAGTATAGATATCATATCTTTTGGAAGTTTTAGAGACTTTCATGTTAGTTTTAATAAGAATTTAAATGTAATACATACCAATGTTGAAAACGGAAAGTCTACTATAATGGATTTCATTAAAATGATGTTTTATGGTTCACCATCTATTGATAGAAATTCTGATGCGTTATCTAATGAACGTTTGAAGTATCGTTCTAACAACTCTGATTGCGAAATGGGTGGTGCTATAAACTTTTCCCTAAACGGTAAAGACTATATTCTTCATAGAATTTTTAGAAACTCCAATAATACTGATATCGTAAATCTTTTTAATACTTCCGATAACATAGATGAAAAAATTCCTAAAAATAATGAAGTTGGAAAGTATCTATTGAATTTAAATAAGCAATCTTTCAAAAAGAGTGTTTTTATAAATCAAGTTGGCGTCAATGCAGATGACGAAAAAGTTACTGAAGTATTGACTAATCTAATAAAGTCTTGTGATGAGGATATCTCTTATAACGTGGTGCAAGATAGGTTAAACGTTGCTAAAGAGAACTATCTTTCTAAGAGTGGTAAGATAGGTATTTTAGATAAGAATAAGATTACACTTGCCTCTCTCTATGAAGATATTGAAACTGCTAAACAAGAAGAAAGTAAGAAACTTCAAATGCAGATAGAGTACCAATCTGTACAAGAAAATCGTGATGAAATTATGGCTCGTTATGATGAGTTAAAAAGACAGTTAAGTATCCAAAATATGATGGAAGAGGTCAACTCTTTAAAGAATACAGTCTCTAAGTTCGATAAGATTAACGACCTTAACCAAGAGATTGAAAAAAGAAAAAAAGCTCTTAGTAACGAAAACATCACAGTAGATAACACCTTTATTAACAACGCTCAGCAAAAGATGATAGCTCTTCAACAGATTGGAGAACATAAGAACCAAATGCAATCCAAAGTATATAAGTTAAAAAAAGAGATTGAAAACTTAAAAGAAAGTTTAGAAAACTCTCATCAAGAGGAGCATCAACTACACGATGAAGCCACTGAACAGATTGAATATACTCACGGACACATAGATAACTTAAATAACGCCATAGAGGAGAAAAAGAAAGAGTTAGCAGAAAATTCTGAAAAAATCACCAATGCAGATGTTGAGTTTCGTGTCGTAGATGAACAGCTTAAAACCCAAAAAGAGATAGCTCAACAACGTATAGATATAGCTCAACAACAACTCGAAGATGCTCGTAAACCTATAGTAGATGAAACTTCCCAAAATTCGATAAGTTCTTTTATATGGCTTGGTGTTATTGTGGCAATCCTTGGAATACTCATAGTAATATTTGCTAATAATATGTTATTCTTAATCATGGCAGGTACTGGCATTTTAATGACTTTGATGAGTTATATCGAAAGGAATAATGCCATACAAAAACAGAAAAATAAAAATCGTATAGATGAAATAGCTTTATCTAAAGCTACGGAAAATATCCAAAAGGTTCGCTATGATGCTGAAATAGAACAACAATTCTTAGTAAAAAAACAACGTGAGACTAAAAAGCAACTTAATCTATTAAAACTTAATGAAGAACAACTTCTTTCAGGTATAGATACCCTTGAAGAGCAAAAGAAAATCCTTGAAAAAAATCTTGAATATTGGAAAAATCAAAAGTTAGAGATGGAAAAAATCTTTTCTGCTGAACAAGCCAAAGTTGATAAGAAACAATCCGAACTTGACAACACTCTTGATGACATAGCTAACTCAGAAAAGAAGTTTACTAATGCTCAAAATGAGATTATCCAATATATAAATATGTTTAAACCTTGCAAAACTCTTAATGAGGTGGCTAAGGCGATATCTTCACTAAATAACGACTTAAATCAAGTTAGAGATTTAGAAAACAAGAGAGACTATCAAACGGAAAGCCTAAAGGCAGAAACTAATGGACAATCTTATGAAGAACTCAGAGAAAAGTTGACCGACATCACTGCTGACTTTATAGAAATGTGTGGTAAGGATAATCCTGAACCTATGAGCATTTCAGAACTTTCTGCATTAAAATCCGAAATAGATAGTTGTCAATATTCTTTGAATATGCAGAGTAAAGACCTCTCCTTGATAAATTCGGATATTAAAACTAACTTTAGAAACTCAACTTGTGTTACAGAAATTGAACATAACATAAACAGTCTTGAAAGGACTATCGCCAAAGAAGAGCAGTTCTGTCGCAGTGTAGATTTAGCCCTTGAAATTTTGAAACTATCCATTGATGAAATGAAAGAATACACATCTATCTTAAATGATAAGACCTCTAAGATTTTTGACCAACTCACTGAGGGTACTTCTTATGAAAGTTTAACTATCGCAAAAACTTTCGACAGAGCTAGTAAAGATGATACCTCTTTAAATGACTGGCTTTATTTAAGTAATGGTACTATTGAACAGGCTTCTATGTCATTAAGGTTGGGTATCTCTCAAATGGTTTCTGATACCTCAACCGTAGATAATTTACCTATCCTTTTAGATGATACCTTTATCCAATATGATGATAGCACATTATCTAACGGTATAAACTTCCTAAAGGACTATTCAGAACAGTATCAAACGATAGTATTCACTAACCATAAAAATGTCATTGATATCATTAATGATACTAATGTCAATACTAAAGTAATATCTATGAGTAACTAAACTTTTGTACACTCTAAAAAGTGATGTTATTGTATATTATACACTATTATTTCAATGAAACTTTGTAACATTTTGATGATGAATTTTTCTTTTAAATATGTTATAATGTTCTAAAGTACTTAATATTAAGATAGAAATATCTTAATATATTAATCTTGATAGTTCCTATATTCACATTATAGTTGAAATTAAAGCAGAAAAACCACGCTTATTCTATATAAGCGTGATTTTTTATCTTTTAGTTTAACTTTTCTTTAATGGATTGTCTTTCCATATTTACTTTAGTTATTATTGTACTATCTCCAGAGGGTTCAAAAGTTGAGCCATAGTCAAATATGGCTATGCCTTCAACTTCGGGATTGTTAAAAGCGAAATCTATCTGTGATTTTACTATGTTAGTACTATTAATCCATTCATTTGAGCCACTACCAGCCCAAGTATCCTCTATGCCGATTTTGTATGTACACAATCCAATTACTAACTTAATAGATGAATTACTGTTTAATTCTGCCCATTGGTTGAGGGTATCGACATATGGACAAGTAGAATTTTGAAATCCGTAGTATAATTGAGGTGCTATGTAATCGCAATATCCTTCAGTAGATGCCCATAGTTTAACGTCTGCACACTGTTCATTGATGTCTTTATCAACGTTACCTTGTGGACTTATTCCAAACTCTACCGTTGGATTGATACTCTTAATAGTTGAATACATCTGTTGGATTAAAGCGTTTACATTATCACGCCTAAACTGTAGTAAGTCGGATTTTCCACTTTCAATAAAACTTTGATTATCAAAACTTTGGTCGGTAGTGGGATAGAAGTAATCATCTATATGAATACCATCTACTTGATACCCCTCTAAGATTTCTTTTACACCATCACATATGAAATTACACACTTCATCATAGTATGGATTTAAGTACCAATAATCATTACATTCATTGATATACGTACCTTGTTTAGTATCGTACCATCGTTTTATGGTGTACTTACTATCTTGAGAGTTCATATCTTCAGTGTTCATACAACGCATCGGATTTATCCAAGCGTGAATTGATAACCCTTTTTCATGTGCTAAAGTTACCATAATTTCAAGAGGGTCAAACTCTGAGTTATAATATTTTGCCTTAGGAAACAACTCAGATGAATAGTAACTATTCGCATGAGAACGTACTTGAACGTATACAGTATTAATTCCCAAATCTTTGGCATTGTTAAAGCGTTCGTCCATGGTTTGAGTGAACTCCTCTTTGGATTTGTCTAATAGTATAGTGCTATAATCCATATATGAGAACCACATCGCCTTAGGATTTCCAAAATTTAAGGCATTATAAGAAATATCATTTGGAATGATAAAGTCTTGACTATTCTCAGTAGTAGTTTCAATTTTAGTAGTATCATCTTGAAATATGAGTGTACTGCCATCATCTGGAGTAGTTTCGTTATCTTTATGTGATATCTTATCCTTAGTGATGAAGATTACACAACATAAGGAAACACATACTACTAATAATATTATATATTTCTTCAAAGTTAGGCACGTCCTTCCTGTGATATTCTAAGTATAGTATATGCTTATACTTTCTATTTTAGAATAGTTAAGTTAAAAGGAACGCCACAAGGACGTTCCTTAATAGACTGTTATCTTAGATAATCTTAAATTATAATCCCAATTCTTTCTTGATGGTTTCGGCTTTGTCAGTCTTTTCCCAAGCTACGCCTAAATCTTCTCTGCCCATGTGTCCGTAACTAGCTAACTTTCTATACTGAGGCTTTCTTAAATTTAAAGTTTCAATAATGGAAGCAGGTCTTAAATCAAAGATTTTGTTTACTACTTGGGAAATCTTATCTTCAGATACCTTACCAGTTCCAAAAGTATCTACCAAGACAGAAACGGGTTTAGCAACTCCTATGGCGTACGCAAGTTGGACTTCGCACTTACTAGCAACACCACTAGCTACTATATTTTTAGCGATGTATCTAGCCATATATGTAGCCGAACGGTCAACCTTAGTAGGGTCTTTACCAGAGAATGCACCACCACCATGACGTGAGTATCCACCGTAAGTATCTACTATGATTTTTCTACCAGTGAGACCACTATCACCTTGAGGGCCACCTACTACAAATCTACCAGTAGGATTTACGTAGATTATAGTATCATCATCTAGTAGATTACTTGGAATGGTTGGCTTAATTACAAAGTCAATGATATCTTTTCTAATCTGTTCTAGGGAGATGTCAGGGGAATGTTGTGAAGAAATGACTATAGTATCTACTCTAATAGGTTTGTCATTTTCATCATATTCGATAGTAACTTGAGTTTTGCCATCTGGACGGAGGTATCTTAAAGTTCCATTCTTTCTAACCTCGGTTAGTTTTAGAGCCAATTTATGTGCCAAAGATATAGGCATAGGCATCAATTCAGGAGTTTCGTCACAAGCAAAACCGAACATAATACCTTGGTCACCTGCACCAGTGATATAATCATCAGAAGCACCATTTTCTCTGTACTCCTTAGCCTCATCTACACCCATAGCGATATCTTTGGATTGCTCATCTATAGCAGTCATAACGGCACAAGTATGACCATCAAAGCCATACTTAGCTCTATCGTAGCCTATGTTGACTATAACATCTCTTGCAATCTTTGGAATATCGACATAAGCAGTCGTAGAGATTTCACCCATACAAAAGACCATACCAGTAGTAGTACAGGTTTCACAAGCTACACGAGCTTGACTATCTTTTTCTAAGATAGCATCTAAAATGGCATCTGAAATTTGGTCACAAATCTTATCAGGGTGACCTTCGGTTACAGATTCCGAAGTAAATAACCTTTTTTCCATAATATAAAAATCCTTTCTGTGTTGAATTACATTAAAAAAACGTTTCGGATATCCGAAACGTGAACTTTCATAGAAGATTATACACATCTTTCGGATATATCCGCAGGATTTAGCACCTTTCCCAAATTTCAATTGGTTGGTTGCTGGGCGTCATAGAACCTGTTTTCTCAGCCTCTCTTGATATGTTTTTTAACTATATACTATTATACATCAAAATGATACTAATGTCAACAACTATTTTACTAAGTTAATGGAAATTAACTGTAGGGTTCACAACAATGCGAAATACATTTTTTGGAAACAAAAAGTATACTAAGATATTAATAAAATTCTGTATTACATCATTATGAACGCTATAGACTTTTAATCTATATTTTAGATAACATACTTGAATATTTAATAAAATTATTCTATAATGGTATATAAGTGTATATTAAAAATGAGGTGATAGTTTTGACCACGTATCTATTAGGAGAAAAGTTAAAAGAAACATCATTGGAGTATGTAATATCCCATGAATGTTCTTCAGTGACTGTATCTAATGAGAGTGAATATCTTGAGATTTTAAAAAAGTTAAATATGTCCTTTGAGGGTGAATATAAACTATCGGAAGTATCTTTCTGTAAGATGGAAAGTCATTTAAGTTGTTTATTTGGTACTTTATCCATTCCAAGTTTAATAGATGTAATCGGATTTAGATACAATCTTATGATATTTATAAATGCCAATCACGTAGTGATAGTAGATAACAATAACTTCGCTATAAGAATGATTAAAAGTATTATTCAAAGAAGTTCAAATCAAGGTGATACTAAAGAAAGATTTCTATATAACTTCATACTATACTTTATCAATAGAGGTACTGGTCTAATGGACGATTTTGAAAATACTCTTATGAACCTTGAAGATAATATCCTACATGATAAGGAAGAAAACTTTCAAGAAAAGTTTATCCCTATAAGAAAACAGCTTCTTATTCTACGCACCTACTACGAACAGATTGTTGACCTTTGCAAAGAACTTGAAGAAAATGAAAATAAGTTCTTCAAAAGAGACCAATTAAGATACTTCGGCATCTTAACTGACAGAGCCGACAGACTTATGGATAAGACTAAACAACTCTTAGATTACGCCTCACAAGTTAAAGAAGCTAATAATGATAAAATCAATAAAAAACAGAACGACAATATGCAGTTCTTAACCATAATTTCTACTATATTCTATCCACTAACGTTGATTACAGGGTGGTATGGTATGAATTTTGAAAATATGCCCGAATTAAAAAACGGTTATCCGTTTGTGATTGCCGTTAGTATAATAGTATTGATAATATGTATAATAATATTTAAGAAGAAGAAAATCTTATAATAAAAGGTGGCAATCCAATGTTTATACTGGATTGCCACGAAAATTATACCTTTTATGGGGGAAATCTTAATTAGTTAGATTAGTTCTTTTTATTAACTATAGCTTTTCTAATCAAATCCACTGGAATTATTGAAATAGACATGATAAATACTACTATCCATTCCATAAAGTCTAGACCATGACATCTCATAACGCTACCACCTAGATAAGTCATAATAAACTGTACTACTACTATGATAGCTAAAATCTTTAAGAAACCTTTATTACCTTTTATGTTATCAAAGAGATTCATCTCAGTGGTTCTAGCGTTGAATGCATTGAACACTGCTGAGAATATGAAGAATGCAAAATAAGCAGTACCAAGTTCCAAAAATTCAGGAGAATTTAGGTCAGGTATATGGAATAATGATGTACCAAAATCATAGTTTTCAACGAAAACCTTCTGTAATGGAGTGAAAGTTAATAGACCTATACCTAAGATAAATATCCATATAGCACCAGTTATGATAGCACTCCACATATACTTATTTACTATAGCTTCTGAACGGCTCTTAGGTTTTTCTTTCATGTATCTGTCAATAGCAGGTTCACCACCGAACGCTAAGGCAGCGAGGGTATCCATAACTAGATTTACCCACAAGATTTGAATTACTGTTAATGGACTATCCATACCAAGTAATGGGCATACGAACGAAATCAATACGGCAGCGACGTTAATAGTCAACTGGAAGATTATAAACTTTCTAATGCTATTGAAGATGGTTCTACCATACAAAATAGCCTTTTCAATAGAGTTAAAGTTATCATCTAATATTACGATATCGGAAGCTTCTTTGGCTACTTCAGTACCACCACCCATAGCGAAACCTACATCAGCTTTTTTGAGGGCAGGGGAGTCGTTTACACCATCACCAGTCATACCGACTACTAGCTCTTTTTCTTGAGCTAAACGGACTAGACGGCTCTTGTCAGTAGGTAAAGCTCTAGCGATAACCCTAATATCAGGAAGTACCTTTTTAATTTCATCGTCGGACATCTTCTGAAGTTCATCGGAAGTGAAGACTTTTTCCTTATCAGAAGTTAAAAGACCAGCATCACGAGCGATGGCAACAGCAGTCTCCTTTCTATCACCAGTAATCATGACTACTTGAACACCAGCTTCTTTAACCTTCTTGATTGCAGTTACAGACTCTGGACGTACTTCATCACGGATACCTAAGACACCTAATAAAATCCAGTTGTTTCCATCTGGGAGACTATCTTCACCGAGGGCATCTTCGGACACGGCAAGAGCTAACATTCTAATAGCCCTTTCGGCAAACTGATTGATTTTATCATCAAGTTGTTTAGCAGTCTTAAATTCGACCTTATTGCCCTTTTCATCAAAGTAGTACTTACATCTTTGAAGTATCTTTTCAGGAGCGCCCTTAATAAGAGTATAGTTATAATCGCCTTTAACCTGTGTTGCAGAGTACTTATTAGTACTATTAAATGGTATAGATGTAACCTTAGTTAGTTTAACATCTGGGACGGTTTCAACTGCAAAACCTAAAACGGCTTTTTCAGTAGCGTTACCACCTACTACTTTGATGTTGTCACCATCACGAGTAACTACGGCATCTGTATTGTTATGAATTGCCACTGCAGTGAGTTTTCCAAGTTCACCTTTAATCTCACTAGCCTTAGATACTTCATTTAAAGCACCATCAATAAAGGTTACTACTTCTAGCTTACCTTTGGTGATAGTACCAGTCTTATCACTAAATAGGATATTTAGTGAACCGGCAGTCTCTATACCATTGACTTTTCTAACTAGGACGTTATCCTTTAACATCTTACTCATATTCATAGCAGATACTAGGGCTATCATAAGAGGTAAACCCTCTGGAACTGCCATTACTATGATGATTACTGCTAAAATTACAGCATTTAATATACTTGTAACTACATTTCCGATACCTGAAGCAAAGAATAGACTGAAACCTCCTGCAGATACTATAGACTGTATCAACGATGCAACAGCAATGGCTACACCACCGATATATCCAAACTTACTGATACCGTTGGCTAATGCTGAAAGTTTAACTTTTAAAGGACTATCACGTTCATCATTCTGTTGAAGTTCTTTAGCAATCTTACCATATTCGGATTTATCACCTACTACAGTTACTTGCATAACGGAGTTTCCTGAACATACTACTGAGCCTCTAAAAACTTTGTATTCATTTAAGAAGTCCGTAGTAGTTTCGGTATCTTTCCAACCTTCTGGGATAGCTATCTTTTTAGCTTCTTTGGCTTCTCCATTCAATACAGATTGGTCAACCTTAATAGTGCCATCGATTATGATACCATCAGCTGGAATTTTGTCTCCTGACTGTAACATGATAGCATCACCTACTACGATATCATCTATAGGGATTTCCTTAATCTCACCATTCCTATAGATTTTACAAGTAATCTTAGAGGCTTCTTCTTGGAGCTTTTGGAAAGCGTTTTCATTTCTAAATTCAGAGAAAGTAGAAACTAGGGTAGCTAATGCAATAGCTACTGCAATACCTATAGGTTCGTACCATTCAACATCACTTTCAATTATACCAAAGTATCCTAATAAAAAGATGACTACGTTTATTAATAAAGCTACTATGAGTATCTTTATCATAGGGTCAGCAAGATTACCCTTTAACTTGTCCCAAAAAGTTTCACCGGCGACTTCGCTCAGCTTATTAGTACCATATTTGGCTTTAGATTCTTCGACTTGCTTATCATTAAGACCAAACTTTTTCAAAAATTTTCATTCCCTTCCACAATATTATGTTTTAATATGGATTTTTACCACAATTAATAGTATACGCCTCAAAGATTAAAATAACATTAAAATATCAAGAAAAAAATAGAAATATTTTTAACCATACTATCTCAAAGATATCAAATATTTTCCGTACAAATAATATATACATTTCACAGAAATATCTTGACTTTTACTGAAAAAAGTTGTACAATATAAATAGATTTTTTTGGTACTACTCAAAAATTGTATATAATATTAATTTCAAAGGAGGATATTTTAATGGCAGTAAACTTACAAAAAGGTCAAAAGGTTGATTTAACTAAGGGAAATGCATCATTAAAGAGAGTAATGGTCGGTCTTGGTTGGGACGAAGTAGAAAAAAAATCTACTGGATTTTTTGCATCAATATTAGGAAATACTACCAATGATATAGACTGTGATGCTTCTGCTATACTAATTTCCGAAAATGGTAAGTGTGTAAATAGTAAAGATGTAGTTTTTTACAATAATCTACAACATAGAAGTGGTTCTGTTATACATCAAGGCGATAACCTTACTGGTGCAGGTGATGGCGACGACGAACAGATTAAGGTATATTTACAAGACGTCCCTAGTCAATACCAAAGAATAATATTCGTAGTAACTATATATCAAGCTATAGAGAGAAAGCAACATTTTGGATTAATCAAAAATGCTTTCATTCGCATAGTAGATGATGATACTAATAAGGAACTTTGCAGATACAATCTATCTGAAGATATTACATATAATGGTAAAACTGCTATGATTTTTGGTGAACTATATCGCTATAAGGGTGAATGGAAGTTCAGTGCCATTGGTGAGGCTACTAACGATGGTGGTATAGTCCAAATGGCTAACCGATTTATGTAGAATTATTCATTAAGAAAGGATTTTATACTTATGGTAAATCTTCAAAAAGGTCAGAAAATATCACTTACTAAAGAAAGTAATGGATTGAAAAACATCATGGTTGGTTTGGGTTGGGATAAAGTGGAGCAACCTACACAGAATAAATTTACTCTATTTGGGAAAAAGTCTAAAAAAGCTAATATAGATTGTGATGCTTCTGCTATACTCTTAAATGCTAATGGTAGGTGTGTCTCTAACAATGATGTAGTATATTTTGCAAACCTATCACATAATAGTGGAGCAGTTGTTCATCAAGGGGACAATCTCACTGGTGAAGGTAATGGCGATGACGAACAAATTTTGGTTAGACTCAATGATTTACCCTCTAAATATGATGAAATAGTTTTTATAGTTACTATCTATCAAGCCGATACTAGAAATCAAAACTTTGGTATGATTAATAACGCCTTCATTCGTATAGTTGATATAGACAACGGTAACAAAGAACTTTGTAGGTTTGACCTCTCAAATGAACCTACATATTGTGATAAAACTTCTATGATATTCGGTAAAGTCTATCGTCATGATGGTGAATGGAAGTTCAGTGCTATTGGTGATGGTCTAACTGATGTTGGAATATCAAAAGTAGTAAACCATTTTAAATAGAATTTTTGGATTGGTTTAAATCAATCCTTATAAACAATATATTTTAAAATCTTAGGAGGTTTTTTAAATGGCAGTAAGTCTATCAAAAGGTCAAAGGGTTAGTTTGGATAAGGGTATAGTTAAAGCTATCGTTGGTCTAGGTTGGGATACTAACAAGTATGATGGTGGTTACGACTTCGATTTAGATACTTGTGCTTTCCTTTTAGGTGCTAATGGCAAGGTTCTAAGAGATGAAGATTTTATCTTCTATAACAACCTAATCAGTCGTGATGAAGCAGTTCAACATATGGGTGATAACCTCACTGGTGCAGGTGATGGCGATGACGAAACTATCTTAATAGACTTCTCAAAGATGCCTCAAGACATCGAAAAGATAGCTATTACCGTTACTATTCATGATGCAGTAGCTAGAAAACAAAACTTTGGACAAGTCTCTAACGCTTATGTCAGAGTTGCAAAGATGACTACTGCTGAAGATATGGTCGGTGAAGAGGTTCTCCGTTTCGATTTAATGGAAGATTTCTCTATCGAAACTGCTATAGTAGTATGTGAAATCTATCGTCATAATAATGATTGGAAGTTTAATGCTGTAGCTTCTGGATATCAAGGTGGTTTAGAGGCTTTATGTCGTGCATATGGTGTAAATGTTTAATCTTTCAAATTTCAAATAACATTTTAGGGAATGGCGAAAGTGAGCTATTCCCTAAAATTAATTTTTTGGTGGTGATATTTTGGAAAACCTCTTAGAACAAGAATTTTCTAAAGGGAAAAGTATTATAAATCTTCCAAGTGGCGAATTTAAAGAAAGTTTTACTATCAATAGACCTTGTACCATCATTGGCAATAATACTACTCTTTGGAATGAAAAACTTCCTGTTTTAATAGTACAATCTAATGGAGTGACGTTAAAAAATCTAAGGTTAGAGTTGACCTCTATTGCAGGTTTTGAGAGTAACTATTCTGTATTGAAAGTTCAACATGATACTATAATAGAAAACGTTGAAATCTTTGGAGGTGTCGCAGATGAGCAAAAGTATTATATTCCTAGAATGATACATCTAGGGAAGTTAAAGTCCAACTGTGAAAATACCTTCTTATTGAGTGTGTATACTCCTGAAGATTGTACCATATTAAGTAAATCGAATAATTTCATTATAAAACCTACTAATCTACGCACCGGCTACAACGATTTGACTATTAAAACCGTCTCACTTGATGACAACTCTATGATTTATGGTGAAATATTATTCCAATCAAAATTTAACAGAAGAGCCTATATAGATGGACAAGTCTCTAACGAAGCAGAGCAGTCTATTAATAAAAAAGTGTACTCCTATGATGCCGTAGATACTAACGCTACAAGCGACATCTTATACTTAAACGTTCCTAAAGTGGATACCTCTCCAAAAGTGGTTGAATGTAAAGTATTAAGACGTGGTGAACGTGTTAATCTTGATAACCTTAACTTGATATTTAAATTAAACTACTCACAATCTAGCAGAAATAGGTTGGATATAGACCCCTACATATTCTTAACTGACAATACTAACAATACTCGTTACGATGAAGATATGGTTTTCTTTGGAAATCTTAATGCTTTAAATATGTGCGTATGTATCCAAGGGGATAACTCTATAATCACTGATTTAGACAAAGTCCCTTTAGATGTTCAAAAGATTTCTATATGTTACTCAATCTATAAGGGTGGATATAATAAGAACTTTTCTACAGTAATAAATCCTATAGTTAGCATATTCGACTTAAACGGAAATGAACTCTTTAAAATTCCCCTTCAAAATCTAGGGAACTTATCGACTGTAATAGTCGCAGAACTTTACAGATATAAAAACTCTTGGAAGATTAATCCCGTAGTATCTGGGTACAACGGCGGACTTCCGAGATTATGCCAGTCCTTTGGCATAGATGCAGATTATTAATATAATACTTGGGATAGGTCTAAAACTATCCCATTCTTTTTGAATTTTTTTCATTGACTAATCCTAAAATGTAATCTATAGAAACTTGATAGAATTTTGCTAAAGTCACTAAATGTCTTACGGGTATTTCTCTCTCACCAGTTTCATATCTTGAGTACTGTGGTTGAGTGGTCTTTAATAATTTGGCAACATCACTTTGAGTTAGGTCATTATCTTCTCTTAAGTCTTTTAATCTTTGTAAAAAGTACATAATTACACCTCTCCTATTTTATTACTTATGTACAAATTATATCACAAATTAAAATTTTCTCTTGACTTTATATCCAAATAGGTATATAATATGAACAATAAATAAATTTTATATCCGTTTAGATATATTATTTAGTGTTTTCAAGGAGGGATATTTTATGCATTATATAATTTTGGGAATTATTATTATTTTATTACTTTTATGGATAATATCTTTATTAAGGTCGATAAAAGTTATTTTATCAATTGGCTTAGTGATTGGAATAATATATATATTATTTCAAATATTTACACACTAAATTTAAAGGAGATGTTTATTATGGGTTTGTTTTCTAGTTTTGCTGATAATTTACATAAAAAAGCAAAAGAAATTGATAACAGAAAAAGCGAAATAGATAAATTGTCTATCGAAGAACTTGCATACGAAATAGAACGATATGGATTTACTAGCGAATATCATAGTTCTATGTATAGAAGATTAAATAATAGTACTGAAAATATATCTAATTTAGTTAGTTATTTAATAAATAATGGATATGAGTGTAAAAGATGCACTAATAGATATTATAAGTTTTTCCAAGATGCAGGTTTTTTCTGTAAACAAGATAAAAGAGGTATCTATCATTTAGATAGCAGTCAAATCATATAGGGGGATTTTTTAATGGGTTTTTTTGGAGATTTATTTTCAATAGTTGGTGAAGGTTTAAGTAGAACAGCCAATCGAATAATGGACGCTCAAGATGAAGCAAGAGGATTGTCTCCTGAACAAATTGCTTATAAAATGGAGCATTCCAATGTATCAGTATCAACGGGTTATGGGAATGTATTAAAGGAAAAATATCAAGCAATGAGTTCTAATCAACAGAGTAAGTTTATAGATTATTTAATTAAAAATGACTATAGAAAAGCCTTTAATATTATAAAAGATTTATAATAAAATGGGGTAGATTAAAAAATCTACCCCATTATTATATGTTATATATTATTAATTATTTCTTAAAGAAGTTGGTAAAATCGAAAGTTGAGAAGTAATCTTCAGGAGTTTCGGCACGTCTTATCAATTGATAAGAACCATCTTCCTTTAGTAGAACTTCAGCTGAACGGAGTTTACCATTATAGTTGTATCCCATAGCGAAACCATGAGCGCCAGTATCATGGATACATACATAATCACCGATATCTATCTTAGGTAACATTCTATCGATAGCGAACTTGTCATTGTTTTCGCAAAGTCCACCAGTGACATCATACTTGTGGTTGCAAGGTTCGTTTTCTTTGCCCAAAACTGTAATATGATGATACGCTCCATACATTGCTGGACGCATTAAGTTACAAGCACAAGCATCTAATCCGACATATTCCTTATAAGTATGTTTTTCGTGTATCACCTTAGATATTAGATGTCCATAAGGTGCTAACATAAATCTGCCAAGTTCGGTAAAGATTGCACAATCACCTAAGCCATTAGGAACCATGACCTCTTCAAAGACTTTTCTAACACCTTCGCCAATCACTGCGATATCGTTAGGAGCTTGTTCTGGTCTGTAATTAACTCCAACTCCACCCGATAGGTTTACAAAACTGATTTTAACTCCCGTCTTCTCCTTGATTTCTACAGCAGTTTCAAACAAAATCTTTGCCAACACTGGATAATATTCATTGGCTACAGTATTACTTGCCAAAAATGAGTGTATTCCAAAAGTCTTAGCACCCTTTTCTTTTAAGATTTTATATCCCTCAATGAGTTGGTCATGAGTAAAACCATACTTAGCCTCACCAGGGGTATCCATAATTTGATTTTCAATCTTAAAAAGTCCACCTGGATTGTATCTGCAACAGATAGTTTCAGGTATATGACCGATAGTCTTTTCTAAGAAATCTATGTGGGTGAAGTCATCAAGGTTGATAATTACACCTAACTTATCAGCAAGTTGAAAATCTTGGGCAGGAGTAACGTTAGATGAGAACATAATATCATGACCATGGAAACCACAGGCATCACTCATAAGAAGTTCAGTATAAGATGAACAGTCAGTACCACAACCTTCATCTTGGAGTATCTTCAAAATAAATGGATTTGGTGTAGCTTTAACGGCGAAATATTCTTTAAATCCCTTATTCCAAGAGAACGCCTTTAATAATGCTCTAGCGTTCTCCCTGATACCCTTTTCATCATAGATGTGAAAAGGTGTAGGAATTTCTTGGGAAATTTTTTCTATCAATTCCTTTGTAACGAAAGGTTTTTTCATAATAATTCCTCGCTTTTCTAAAAAGTATTACAAGGATATTTTACATCATTTTAGATATAAAGTCAATATGATTTTCTAAATATGCTATCAGCATGATTAAAAATCCTCCTTAAAGTTGTATTTATTATAAATTTCTATTAATTGTGGATTGTATTTTTTAGCATAATCGAAGGCACTTCGATTTATGCTATTTTTTTTAATGGAGTTCACATCTGCACCATTGGATATTAAGTATTTAGATAAATCATAGTAGTTTAATCTAACAGATAACATCAATGGAGTAGTACCATTTTTTAATCTTTTATTGATACCGTTTCCATTCTTTAAGGATTTTTCTACATAAGATACATTATTTTCTTTACAGCCCTAAAGATATTCATAATTAGTCACCTTTAAAATTCATTGATATCATAAAACATACGCTTCTGTTTTTCTCTATGTGAATGAGTACTTAAGACTAATCCAATGGCTATGAACATAGATAACATAGCAGTACCACCTGCACTCATAAAAGGTAGAGGAATACCAATAACAGGCATTACACCAAGAACCATTCCAATATTCATAAAGCAGTGAGTAAAAATCATTGCGAAAGTTCCAACACAGATGTTTCTACCAAGGGAGTCTTTAGCAGACTTTCCGTTCATTAAAATTTTGATACATATAAATGCAAAGATTAACAGTATTATCATACACCCTACAAATCCCAAAGATTGCCCCACAAACGCAAAAATAAAGTCGTTGTGCATTTCTGGAACGAAGATGTAATCATCTTTAAATAGACCTTTTCCAATTAAGCCACCTTGAGCCATGGCAGACTTACCCAAGTTTTGCTGATATTCAATTCCAAGAGGGTCTGAACCGGGATTTAACAATACGGAAATTCTATCTTTGTGGACAGAACTTAAAAGATACGTCCAAACCAAGTATAAAGCTATTGGAATTGATGTCAATATGGGTAAGATGTATTTGATAGAAAGTCCAGCGAATACCATCATAATGGCGAACATCAAGCCAAATATGATGGCAGTACCGTAATCGCCCTGTAGTATTACCAATCCGACTGGAATACAGCCGTGTAAACACAATAATAGGAAGTGTCCAAAGTTATTGATGTTATCTCCAACTTTAGATAAGTGTAACGAAAATGACAATAAAAAAGCTACTTTTAAAAGTTCGGCAGGTTGGATACTTATAGAACCTACTTGTATCCAAGCGATGTCATCGGCATCACCACGTCCATATCCTAAAGATGTGAAGGTTAATCCAACTAATATTAGTGATATCGGAACGTATAAAAACCAAAGATTTGCCAACTTATGATAGTCTATAGCAGTGATTATAAAACATGATATTATCCCAATCAATGCAGAGATGGTCTGTATAAACCATTGATTTTCTGTAATCTCTATTACTTGACTTATATATATAGAATATAAGGATAGTATACTAATCATAGCACATATTGAAACGCCTATTAATAGTGACTTATCCAACCGTTTAAGATAGTCCCAAAAGGTATGTTTACTATCTCCTAATTGATTAAACTTTTCTATCATAATGCTACCCCTAACCTTGAACAGATTGCCTTTACTACACCATTATTAGAATTTTTATCAGCGATAAAACGTCCATATGATTTCATATCATTATTGGCATTATCCATGACATAGCTGTAATAAGCTCTATTTAGTAAAGGGATATCGTTATAGAAGTCACCAAAAGCCATAGTTTCATCAATAGATACGTTTAACCTATTTTGTATAATTTCTAAAGCATAACCTTTATCAATACCTTTGTTCATAACATCTTCCCAACGTTCACCCGATACTACCACAGATAGAGTATCACCAAACTTTCCATTTAGTATGGGATAACTATTTTTTAACGGATTTAACAAATCACAGATAGCTATTTTAAAAATATTATCGTTTATATTAAGGACATCATCGACATCAGTGAAGTTAATGTAAAAATTATTGATTTCCTCTTTGAACTGTCGCTTTACTGATTTATTATAATAGATATCTTCCATACCACATAATACTGGACTAACATTTTCAAGGGAATAACATTCTTTGATAACATCTTTAACGGTTTGATGTTCTATAATACTAACAGATACTACTTCTCCATTGATTACTACATATGCACCATTATCGCATATGAAACTCATACTTTTTGCATACTCTCCAAAGATGTATTCTAAGGCAACATAAGAACGTCCACTAGCTATGATAAATTCAATCCCCATAGATTTTAAAATATTTAAAAGTTTAAAGAAATCTTTAGGGAGTTGTTTGTAGTCATCTAATAGAGTACCGTCCATATCGGTAGCGATTAATCTAATATTACTCATGGTAAAAATCCTTTCTTTTGTATACGTAGATAATCAAACTAAGTTTGCCAATATTTTTGGTCTAAGCTTCTAAAATGTGATGCCCTTGCTATATGAGTTTTCTTAATAACTTCAGAACCGTCCATATCGGCAATAGTACGGGCAATCTTTAAAATCTTACTGTAAGCCCTAGCAGATAGTCCAATCTTTTCAAAGATATTTTTTAAATAGGTTTCGGCATCTTTAGACATAGGGCAAAACTCTGCCATCTTTTGGGAGGAAATTCTAGCATTACAAGAGATGTCAGTACCCTTAAAACGTTGATTTTGAATTTCTCTAACCTTGATAACTCTATTTCTAATATCGTTAGAGGTTTCCTCATGTGTATTAGATACTAAGTCTTCAAATTCTACAGGGTTTACCTCGACATGGATATCGAACCTGTCCAATAGAGGCCCTGATATTTTAGATAGATACTTATGTATAGCATTTTTAGAACAGGTACAATGTCTGTGTGGGTGATTGAAGTATCCACAAGGACAAGGGTTCATAGCACCCAATAGCATAAATTCACTTGGATAGGTAACGCTTCCAGCTACACGGGAAATAGTTACTTGTTGGTCTTCAAGTGGTTGACGTAGTAGTTCAAGAGTGTGTTTATCAAATTCAGCTAATTCGTCAAGGAATAGAAGTCCATTGTGTGCTAACGAAATCTCACCAGGTTGTGGGATACTACCACCACCAACCAATCCTGATGCCGATATACTATGGTGTGGAGAACGAAATGGACGTTGTACTATTATTGGATTAGACCTATCTAGCATACCTGCAATAGAATGTATCTTAGTAGTTTCTATACTTTCTTGGAAAGTCATAGGAGGTAATATAGTAGGCATACGTTTGGCTAACATACTCTTACCACTACCAGGAGAACCTATCAATAGAACGTTATGTCCACCACAGGCAGATACTTCTAGGGCATATTTAACGGCAGACTGTCCACGAACGTCAGCAAAGTCTAGGTTTGAAATAAAGGCAGTTTCTTCGATGGTATATGTCTCTCGTTTAGTAATAGGTGATGTACCATCAAAGTGGTTTAAAAGTTGCTTAATATTCTCTACTGGATAGATATTAATGCCTTGTAATACCGAACATTCTAAGGCGTTATCTTTAGGAACGTATACAGATTTAAATCCATGTTCTTTGGCATGAATGACCATAGGTAATACACCGTTGACTGCCCTAATGTCACCACTTAAAGAGACCTCACCTATAAAGATACTATCATCTAATGATTGGGAAATATATCCCATGGCTTTTAATAGTGATACTAATATCGCCAAATCATGTGCAGAACCACTCTTTTTAGTACTTGCAGGAGCTAAATTCACTGTAACACTAGCAATTGGAAAAGTAATCTCCACAGAACGTAAAGCAGACTTAATCCTTTCTCTACTTTCTTTAATAGAAGCATCAGGGAGACCTATTAAATCAAACATAGGTTGACCTCTATTGATAACTATTTCAACTTCTACATTATAGGTATTTAATCCAAATAAGCCTATACTATTTATCTTAGCAAACATAATGGGATAAAACCTTCTTTCTTAAAGTTACAAATAAAAGACAATAATAAAAAATATAGAAAAAATACTTGACATTTTTTAAAATATATAGTATAATTATAAAATGTATCGTAATGAATACACCCATGATATGTGGGTAATCTCTTAAAAAGATTATAACATATCTATGGAAAAAAGCAAGTATTTTTTACATACGATGTATATTGCCAAAATCTAGATATTATGACTTTTTCTAACAGACGTTATATTAAAACTAGAGTATGGCATCAGTAGAATATATAACTCTTACTGATATTAACTTTTAGTCAAGTTTTGGCTATGTAGTTAAGAAGTAGTTGTTTAAAGTATTCTATCATGTATATGTATAATAGTATGTGGATTGAAGCAAGCCTTTTGGCTCTAACTACAAAAAGGAGGTAATCCCGAACTTATGGTGAATGTTAAACCACAAAAACTCGGAAAGAATACCAGAATGAGCTTTGGAAAGATTACCGAAGCACTTGAAATGCCTAATCTTATCGAGGTACAGAAAAATTCTTACAAATGGTTTAAGGAGGAAGGTTTAAGAGAAGTCTTCCGTGATATGTCTGCCATCTCGGACTATAACAACAATCTAGTTCTAAACTTCACTGACTATAGAATTGATGAAGATAAGAAAAAGTATTCTATAGCTGAATGTAAAGAAAGAGATGCAACTTATGCCGCACCTTTATTCGTTACTGCACAATTATATAACAAGGAAAAGAATGAGATAAAATCTTCTGAAATATATATGGGCGAGTTTCCTTTAATGACCGATAGTGGTACTTTCGTTATTAACGGTGCAGAGCGTGTCATAGTTTCGCAATTAGTACGTTCTCCTGGTGTGTACTACGCTTGTGAAAAGGATAAAACTGGTAAGGATTTATTTAAATCGACAGTCATTCCGAACCGTGGTGCATGGCTTGAGTATGAAATGGACTCTAATGATGTCGTTTACGTTCGTATCGACAAAAACAGAAAGATTGCACTTACTACCTTTATTAGAGCTTTAGGCGTTGGCACAGATGAAGAAATATTTGAGCTATTCGGTCAAGATGAAAGGTTAAGCCAAACTATCTTAGACAAGGATAGTACCAAGAATACTAATGATGCCCTTATAGACGTATATAGAAAGCTACGTCCAGGTGAACCTCCTACAGTAGAGAGTTCTACTCAGCATCTTAACAACCTATTTTTCGATGCTAGAAGGTACGACCTTTGTCGATTTGGTAGGTATAAATACAATAAAAAGTTAGGTATTGCCTCACGTCTTGAAGGTCATACACTCTCTAGACCTGTGATAAGTACTCTAACTGGTGAACTTCTTGCAGAAGCTGGGGAAGTTATCTCCAAGGAAAAGGCTCTTGAAATTGAACAGGCTGGTATCTATGAAGCCTTCATAGAAGTAGAAACTAAAGAATACTACCAAAATGAGATTGGTGAGTATAAGACTCGTATGGTCGACAAAGAAGTTAAGATTATTGGAAACGGTATGGTCGATATTACTGGTTATGTAGACATCAATCCAGAAGAGTATGATATCAATGAAAAAGTATCCTTTAAGGTTTTAATAGACATCTTAGAAAATGCTAATGGTGACATGGAAGAGGTTAAAGAAAGCATCAAGAGACGTGTAGATGAGTTAGTTCCTAAGCACATCATTTTAGATGACATATTTGCTACTATTAGTTACTTCCTAAACCTATGTGACGGTGTTGGTACTGTAGACGATATAGACCATCTTGGTAATAGACGTATCCGTTCAGTAGGTGAACTTTTACAGAATCAATTTAGAATAGGCTTTTCACGTATGGAAAGGAACGTGCGTGAAAAGATGAACCAATTAAGTGCAGATTCTGACTCTCTTTCTGCATCTTCTATAGTAAACATCAGACCTATAACTGCAGCTATTAAAGAGTTTTTTGGTTCATCTCCACTTTCACAGTTTATGGACCAGACTAATCCTTTAGCCGAACTTACTCATAAGAGAAGGTTATCTGCATTAGGTCCAGGTGGTCTTTCAAGGGATAGGGCAGGTTTCGAGGTTCGTGATGTACACTATAGTCACTATGGTAGAATGTGTCCTATTGAAACTCCTGAAGGTCCTAACATAGGTCTTATTTCTTACTTAGCAACCTTTGCTAGGATTAACGAGTATGGCTTTATAGAAGCACCTTACAGAAAGATTGACAAATCTACAGGTGTGGTAACCAACGAAGTCGTATATATGACTGCCGACGTTGAAGACAATTATGTAGTAGCTCAAGCTAATGAACCTCTTACTGAAGATAATAAGTTTGCTCGTCCTAGAGTAAACGTCCGTTATAGAGATAAAATCCTTGAAGTAGATAACGATAAGGTTGACTTTATGGACGTTTCTCCTAAGATGGTAGTATCAGTTGCAACTGCTATGATACCATTCCTAGAAAACGACGATGCTAACCGTGCCTTAATGGGTGCAAACATGCAACGTCAAGCAGTTCCATTACTAGTGACAGAAAGTCCAATAGTTGGTACAGGTATGGAGTATAAAGCTGCAGTAGACTCTGGCGTTTGTATAGTATCTGAACATAATGGTAGAGTTATATCTTTAGATGCCGACCACATAGTAATTAAAGATGAAAACTATCAAGAACACACATATAAGTTGACTAAGTTTAAACGTTCTAATAGTGGTACTTGTACAAATCAAAGACCTATAGTAGAAGTTGGTGAGGAAGTTAAAGTTGGACAAGTTCTTGCTGATGGTCCAGGTATCTGTGATGGTGAAATCTCTCTTGGTAAGAATGCACTTATCGGCTTCATGACTTGGGAAGGTTACAACTATGAAGATGCTGTACTACTTAATGAACGTCTAGTACGTGATGATATGTACACTTCAGTGCATATTGAAGAGTACGAAATAGAAGCAAGAGATACTAAACTTGGTGCAGAAGAAATCACTAGAGATATTCCAAACGTTGGTGATGACGCTATCAAGGACTTAGATGAAAATGGTATCATTAGAATAGGTGCAGAAGTCCATGCTGGTGATATCCTAGTCGGTAAGGTTACTCCTAAAGGTGAGACTGAACTCACTGCTGAAGAGCGTCTATTACGTGCTATCTTTGGTGAAAAGGCTAGGGAAGTTAGGGACAACTCATTGAAAGTACCTCATGGCGAAAGTGGTGTAGTAATCGACGTTAAGGTATTCACTCGTAAAAACTGTGATGAACTTGCTCCGGGGGTAAATAAACTCGTTAGATGCTATATAGCACAAAAGAGAAAAATCTCTGTTGGTGATAAGATGGCAGGACGTCATGGTAATAAGGGTGTAGTATCTCGTATTTTACCTCCTGAGGATATGCCTTTCCTTGCTGATGGTACTCCTCTTGATATCGTTCTTAACCCTCTGGGCGTACCTTCACGTATGAATATAGGACAAGTTTTGGAAGTACATCTTGGAATGGCTTGTAAGGCTCTAGGTTGGAAGATTATGACACCAGTCTTTGATGGCGCTCATGAGGAAGATATTCGTGAGTGTTTCCGTCTAGCTAATGAGAAGATTCATGAAGTAGATGACCCTAATATGCTATTCAACGGTGTGGATTTCAACGAAGATGGTAAGTTTACCCTCTATGATGGTCGTACAGGTGAGCCTTTCGACAATAAAGTTACAGTAGGTTATATGTACTACTTAAAACTTCATCACCTTGTAGATGATAAAATCCATGCTCGTTCAGTTGGACCTTATGCTTTAGTTACTCAGCAACCACTTGGAGGTAAAGCTCAGTTCGGTGGTCAAAGGTTTGGTGAAATGGAAGTTTGGGCTTTAGAGGCTTATGGTGCAGCTTACACTCTTCAAGAGATATTGACGGTTAAATCCGATGATACTATAGGACGTGTAAACACTTATGAAGCCATCGTTAAAGGTCAAAACATTCCTAAGCCATGCGTACCAGAGTCTTTCAAGGTACTCATTAAGGAGATGCAGTCTCTATGTCTCGACGTTAGGGTACTCGATAAGGATAACAAGGAAATCGACCTTAAACAAAGTTTCGATGACGATATCCCTACTAAGTCAAGCCCTCGCCGTCCTTCCGATGATAAAGATTATACTAATTCCGAAGAGGAAGACAGTTTTGCTATGTCTGACGCATCATTTATAAATGATTTGGATTTAGACAGTGAAGATTCTAGTTTCCATGAGGACGACGGCTCTAATATTGATGACTATAATGACAGCTCCTCCAAAAAAGATGATTTAGAAGATTATGACGATAATGAAGATGATGACGACAATCTAAATGCTATTACAGATGGTGGAGAATTTAATTTTGATGATAGTCTCGATTATTAATAGATAATATTAGAAGTTTATTTAACGTTTATAGCGTAATCCCCTATAATGTTAGGGGATATCTCGCTATGGTAAAATATGTAGGAGGATAATAATTTGGAATTTAACGTATTTGAATCCATTAATATTGGTCTTGCATCTCCTGAACAGATTAGAAAATGGTCTAATGGCGTTGTTGAAAGACCAGAAACTATTAACTACAGAACTACTAAGCCTGAAAAAGATGGTCTTTTCTGTGAAAGAATTTTTGGACCTACTAAAGACTGGGAATGTCACTGTGGTAAGTATAAGAAAATCCGTTTTAAAGGTACTATCTGTGATAAGTGTGGTGTTGAAGTAACTCGTGCCAAAGTTAGACGTGAAAGAATGGGACACATTGAACTTGCTACTCCTGTTTCACATATTTGGTATTTTAAGGGTACTCCTTCAAGGATTGGTCAAGTGCTTGAAATCTCTCAAAAGAGACTTGAAGAAATCCTTTACTTTACTAAATATATCGTTGTAGACCCTGGAAACACTGGAGAACTTTTAAAGAAACAGATTCTAACCGAAAGTGAATATTATGACTTTGTAGAAAAGTATGGTGAAGATGCTTTCTATGCTGATATGGGTGCTGAAGCTATCCAAAAACTCTTAGATGAGTATGACCCTACTAGATACAACCATTATATTATGCAAAATATTGAGTTAATATCTTCTATAACTGGTTTGAGCTATGAACAGATTGAAGACTTTATAGCTGAACGTTACTCCGTCATAGTAGATAACGCTAATTCTAAATATAGTTTTGGTCAAGTAGTCAGCAGAAAAGAAGTTAGAACTAATATAATGCGTTACAACTTAGATGCTCAAGAACATCACTTCCCTATGATAGTCCTCTCTTCTGGTTCTGACTATATAGTATCTTTATTTAAAGAACAACTATGTGAATACATTTTTGACCACTTTGATAAGTTTTCTCAATTTTTTGAGGGTATGTCTGCTAAGGTGTTTAACGATTTCTTTGATAATGAACTATGTGTCATTACTGATAAGGCAGATTCTAAATTCAAGCAAAATCAATACTACAATGTTGAAGAAGTAGACCAATACAATTTTGAAGCTGGAAAGTCTAACAAGTGTTCTGTTACGTATTCTACAGGTGCTGAGTATCTATATTCTATACTATCCAAGAACGTTAAAAAAGATGATGAGGAATACTCTAAATATATAGTTGAATACTGGGTTGATGATTTAACTTGGACTTCCAATGAGTTAAAAGGCGAACTCGAAGGACTTCCTAATGGTCAAAAGAGGATTAAACTTCTTAAAAGGTTAGAAATTATTGAGGCTTTTAGACTTTCAGGCACTAACAATCCACAGACCAACAAACCTGCTTGGATGACATTAAACGCTATACCTGTAATACCTCCAGATATTAGACCTATGGTAATGCTCGATGGTGGAAGATATGCTACCTCCGACATTAATGACTTATATCGTAGAGTTATCAACAGAAACAACCGTTTAAGGAAGATGCTCCAACTTGATGCACCTGACATCATCATTAGGAACGAAAAGAGAATGCTTCAAGAAGCCGTAGATGCCCTATTCGACAATGGTAGACACGGAAAACCTGTCACTGGCCCTAATAATAGACCTTTAAAGTCTCTTTCTGATATGCTCAAGGGTAAACAAGGACGTTTTAGACAAAACTTACTTGGTAAACGTGTTGACTACTCAGGTCGTTCAGTTATTGTCGTAGGTCCTGAACTCAAGATGTATCAATGTGGTTTACCTAAGGAGATGGCTCTAGAACTTTTCAAGCCTTTCGTATTGAAACGCTTAGTAGATAACAAGGATAATAATATTAGCAACATCAAGAGTGCTAGAAAGAAGGTTGATAGAGCATCTACTGAAGTTTGGGACGCTCTTGAAGATGTAATCAAAGACCACCCAGTACTATTGAACCGTGCTCCAACACTTCATAGATTAGGTATACAAGCCTTTGAACCTGTCTTAGTAGAAGGTAGAGCTTTAAAACTTCATCCATTAGTTTGTACTGCTTATAATGCAGACTTCGACGGTGACCAAATGGCTGTCCATCTACCATTATCTGCAGAGGCACAGTCCGAGGCTAGGTTCTTGATGTTAGCTGCTAACAATCTATTGAAGCCGTCTGATGGTCGTCCTGTTGCCGTACCTACTCAAGATATGGTATTAGGTTCTTACTATCTAACTATGGAAAAAGATGGTGAAATAGGTGAAGGTAAAGTTTTCCGTGACATAAATGAGGCTTTAATGGCTTATAATGAACACGCAGTATCTTTACACGCTAAGATTAAAGTTAGAGTTACCAAAGATATTGGTGGTAAAAAGGTTTCTAAAATCATCGATTGTACCGTTGGAAGATTAATCTTTAATGAGAATATTCCTCAAAATCTAGGTTATGTAGATAGAACGGACTCCAATAAGCAGTTCGACCTTGAGATAGCTTTCTTAGTTAAAAAGAAACAACTTTCTGATATTATTGAAAGGTGTATCAAAATACATGGAACTACTACTACTTCCGAAGTCTTAGATAGGATTAAAGCTCTTGGATTTAAGTATTCTACTCGTGCTGCCATCACGGTAGCAGTTTGTGATGCTGAAATCCCTAAGGAAAAGAAAGATATCCTTGCTAAGGCTGACCAAGATGTCGCAGTCATTAACCAACAATACGATTATGGTTATATCTCAGCCTCCGAAAAGTCCAAGAGGTTCATCTCTATATGGAATAAGGCAACCGATGACGTAACTGAAGCACTAAAAAACGGCTTAGATAAGTATAATCCAATATTTATGATGGCTGACTCTGGTGCGAGAGGTAGTATCAACCAAATTAGACAGTTAGCTGGTATGCGTGGACTTATCGCAAATACTTCAGGTGCTACTATCGAGATGCCTATTAGAGCCAACTATCGTGAAGGTTTAAACATTTTGGAATACTTTATATCTTCACGTGGTGCTAGAAAAGGCTTAGCCGATACAGCTTTGAGAACTGCTGACTCTGGTTATCTAACCCGTAGACTTGTAGATGTATCTCAAGAAGTTATCATTAGAATGAAAGATTGTGGTGCTACTAACGGTATCGAAGTATTTGAAATTAAGAATGGTAACGAAATGATTGAACCTCTATCTGAACGTCTATTAGGCAGATACTTAGTTGAAGACTTAAAGAATGAAAAAGGTGAAGTAGTAGTATCTAAGAACAAACTTATGACTTCCGATGATGCTGATAAAATCGTGAACATGGGTGTAAAGAGAATTAAAATCCGTTCTGTGCTACATTGTAGAGCTAAAACAGGTGTTTGTGCTAAATGTTATGGTGCTAACTTGGCTAATGGTAATTTAGTTTCTGTTGGTGAGGCTGTAGGTATCATAGCTGCACAATCGATAGGTGAACCTGGTACACAGTTGACTATGAGAACTTTCCATACTGGTGGTATTGCATCTGCAGAAGATATCACTCAAGGTTTACCACGTGTTGAGGAGTTGTTTGAAGGTCGTAGACCTAAAAATGCTGCTATCCTTTCCAAAATTGATGGTAGTGTTCATATCGAAGAAGTTAAGACTACTAAGAATGTAATCATTACTAATACTTTAAATGGTAAGAATGAAAAGGGCGAACCTACTTTAGAAACCATCAGTGAGACTTATCTAATTCCTTATGGTTATAAGTTAAGAGTTCGTGAAGGTGAATTTATCTCAAAAGGCACTAGACTTACTGAAGGTAACTGTTACCCTACAGATATCTTAAACATTCTTGGCATTATGGAAGTACAAAACTATATAATCAACGAAGTACAAAAAGTTTACCGTCTACAAGGTGTTGATATCAATGATAAGCACATCGAAGTTATCGTTAGACAGATGCTCCGTAAGGTTAAAGTCGACGATAGTGGAAGTAGTTACTTATTACCTGGTAGCTTAGTAGAAATTAGCGAAATTGATACTGTAAATCAACAACTTCAAGCTAGAATAGATAATGGCGAACTTGGTATAAAGTTAGTAACTACTATTCCAGTGTTACAAGGTATTACTAAAGCTGCTTCTACTTGTGAAAGTTTCTTATCGGCAGCATCATTCCAAGAGACCACAAAGGCGCTTACAGATGCAGCTATTAGGGGTAAATCTGATAAACTACTTGGTTTGAAAGAAAATGTTATCATTGGTAAACTTATCCCTGCTGGTACTGGTATGAATATCTATAACAATGTACAAGTAGTAAAAAATGAGAATGTTCCAAGTAACGAACAGTAACCTAATGGATATGCTTCATAATAGAATGGATATTTAAAGCATAAAATCCAATATATGATTAAGGGGATATCTTTTAAGTTATCCCCTTTTTTATAAATTTTAAGACTTTTTTAAGATTGATATGCTAAAATAATCATTGATGAATATTTTAAATTACCCTTATAGGAGGTTTTGTTTTATGAGAATTTTAATTATAGAAGATGAAGTGGCTCTTGCTGATGCTCTTGCACAAATATTTTATAAAAATCGCTATATAGCTGATGTTTCCAATGATGGTGAAAGTGGTCTTGATAACGCTTTAACTAACATCTATGATGTCATAATACTAGATATCATGCTACCGAAAATGAATGGTTTTGATGTTCTCAAAAATATGAGGTTGAATGGAATTGAAACACCTGTATTATTCTTAACAGCTAAAGATGAAATCGCTGACAAAGTAACTGGTCTAGATTTAGGTGCTGACGACTATCTAACCAAGCCTTTCGCCACTGAAGAACTTCTTGCTAGAGTACGTTCCATGTACAGAAGAAAAGCAAAAGTTATAGTAGAAAATACTTTATCACATGAGGATATATCCTTAAACCTTTCAACCTATGAATTGGAATGTAATGGAAATTCAGTTAAATTAGGGTTGAAGGAGTATAGCATTATGGAATTTTTCTTAAAAAATCATGGAATGGTAATCAGTAAGGAAAAGTTAATAGAAAAGATTTGGGGTTATGAATCTGATGCTGAATATAACAACGTAGAAGTTTACATATCTTTTTTAAGGAAGAAGTTATCTCATATTAAATCAAAGGTTTCTATAAAGACTGTTCGTGGTGTCGGATATAGGTTAGAATAACTCAGGACGGTGATTTTTTTATGATTAAAAGTCTAAAAAGAAGATTTATCATAATTTATATGACTATACTTTCAATTTTTTTGTTCACTATTTTAGCCGGAATATATATAATAGTATACCATTCTGAAGATAATCAATCTCAGCAGATTATGGAATTAGCTCTTATGAATAACACTAGAGATAATGAACGTATGAGTAGTCCACCTAAAAAGATTATAGAATTTTCTACAGATAATGTTAGTATCATAAATGCTAATGAGGGCTATTCTCAAGATGATGAATATCTTGAAAACTTTGATGATGACTTAATCCAAGATGAACATTTTCCAAACTTCAACTTGCCACAAAAAGATAACTTCCTTAATGATTTTTACTCTTGGAACGATTTTGAAGACTTTGATAAGAATAAAAACCATCATGATGATGACTTTATTCCTGAACTACCTGATACTCCAGATTTTGACGATGAAAATCCAGACGATTTTCCTTACCAAGATGATTTCTATGAACCACCTTGGGAAAATCAAAGACCTCAAAATGATTATAATCCTATCAATGATGTGACTACTAACATCAACATTTTTTCTAACGTTGATACTCCTCAAGTAGATATTCCATTTGAAACTACTACACCTGAATTAGAGTCTTTAGAACCGACAGAACCTATTACTGTAGAAGTACCTATTGAAGAACCTCAAACTCAAGAAACCACCGATACTACGTACGATGAAACCTTACCTATTGATACTCTAACAGATACTACAACCGAAACTACTATAGATACTACTCAAGAAACTACATCTACTACTGATATTACCACTACTTTAGAGACTACTTTAACTACTACGATTACTACTACCAGTACTACGCCACAAACCACTAATGATACTACAAATAATAGTATAATATTAAATGAAGATATTTTTAAAAATAGTTCAATTCGTAAGAAAGAACCTATCATTGAATATGAAGGAAATCTTGCTAGGAATACAATATATGTAAATACTGATAAAGATGGAGATATCAGAACTATATCATACCAATATTTTGAATCTAGTAACAATATATCGTTGGAACAGACAGTAGGTAATATAATATCTAGTGGAGTTATGTCAGGTAAAGTAGAAATTGATGATGTAAAATTTAGATATGCAGTATTCGACAAGGAAGATAATGATGGTTATGACATCGTATTTCTTGACAGAGCTATTGAACTTTCTACCTTAAATAGACTACTAGCTATCTTTATTGTTGTAGGCACACTTGGATTAATAGTATTGTTTGGTGTAAGTTGGTTATTAGCATCATGGGCAGTAACTCCTATCGCCGTGGCTTGGGATAAACAGAAACAGTTTATCGCTGATGCTTCCCATGAGTTAAAAACTCCATTAACTGTAATTGCAACCAATACTGATGTTATTTTAGCCAATGAAGAAGATACTGTTAGAAATCAATCAAAGTGGTTAAGATACATTAAATCTGAGACAGTTAGAATGTCCAAATTGGTTAGTGATTTATTGTACATAGCAAAATCTGACGTTAATGAAGTATCAATGATTATAAGTGAGTTCAATATAAGTCATGTAGTTTCTGGAATATGTTTAGTTTTTGAAACCATAGCTTTTGAAAGTGGCAAAACTTTAAATTATAACATTGAGGAAGACATTCTCTATAGTGGTGATGAGGACCGTATCAAACAACTAGTGAACATCTTAGTGGATAACGCTATAAAACATTCAGATATTAATGCTGAGATTACGGTTAATCTAAAACGTGATACTAAAGATAAGATTAAGTTGACCGTTATCAATACTAACGGAGAAGATATTCCACAAGGTATGGAAGAACGCCTATTTGAGAGATTTTTCCGTGTAGATAAGTCTAGAAATCATAATAATGGTAGTCATGGATTAGGGTTAAATATAGCACAATCCATAATAAAAAATCATAATGGAAGTATTTCAGTAAGCTCAACTTCTAACCATGTGGTAACCTTTACTGTAATATTATGATAATCAGTGATATAATACACATCTATGTAGATTTTGTGCATTAACGACTTAAAAATATTTTTAAATTACCCTTGTTTTTATCCATTCAATATGATATAATATATCTATATTTTATTATAACGTTAGAAAGGAAGCAATTTTTATGGATTTGTTAAATCTAATAACTTTAGCCAGTGGAACTGATAATCCTGATACTACTAGCTCATTAATTATGACTTTCTTGCCTATGATTTTAATATTAATATTCTTCTACTTCTTCTTGATTAGACCTCAAAAGAAACAAGAAAAAGAAGCTGAAGATATGAGAAAAAGTATTGAAATCGGTGATGAAATAGAAACTATTGGTGGTATAGTAGGAATAGTAGTTAGACAAACTGATGATACCGTAGTCATAGAAACTGGTGGCGAAAGAAATAAACTTAGAATTAAAAAATGGGCTATCAAGGAAAACTTAACTCAACATGAAAATAGTAAGGCACAAGTACAAGCTAAATCCGATACTAAACCTGACAAAGAAGATAAGCATAAAAAATCTAAGAAAGATGACATTCTAAAAGATTAATATTTAATGAATAATACTTATAAAATCCGAATAGTATGTACTATTCGGATTTTTTTATGTAGTATATATCAATGGAGGGATTATTTTGAAAGCACATAGAAGAAGGAAAAAATCCATCTTAGAAAACTATAATATGAATATAATGGTCTCCTCTATGGTTGGTATGTTATCTATATTTGTTAGTATGTGTATATGTGCATTGATAGTATCCCACATAGATGTTAGTATAAAGGTAGTCTCTTTAATGTCTGTGATGTCTCTAGGAATAGGTAGTTATATTGCAGGATATCTTTCGAGTATAAAACGTCAAAAGATAGGCATTATCTCTGGAATTCTATGTGGTATAGTGATATCTAGTATTATGATAGTCTTCGGATTGATATTCATTAAAAATTTTAATATATATAATAAAATATGCAAGGTGGTGATATCCCTAATATGTAGTATTATAGGTGGAATAAAATCAGCTAATAGTCACGTAGCCTGATATATACTAATATATTCCAATCCAAATTAGATACTTATACATATTGCATAATAAATCAATTAGAATATTGTACAATAATTAAATATTTTAATGAATGATATTTTTTAGTTAAAAATCACTTGAAATATGCCAAATAGTATGTTATAATTAATGTATAAGAATATATTGTGAGGTGATTTGTAATGAAACACATTAAGACTATCAATAAGGCTAATCTTAAAGAAACAGCTAAGACTGGTGGTTGTGGTAAATGTCAAGCATCATGTCAATCTGCTTGTAAGACATCTTGTACAGTAGCAAACCAAAAGTGCGAAAGATAATAGATTTATTCCATCTTTAGACGCTTACGGCATATAAGGACTTTTATGTCCTTCTTTGCCGTGTTTTTTTATCGTACTATAATAAATATTAAGGAGTTTTTTTAATGATACATAAGTATAAATTAAATGGGTTCAACATAGTCTTAGATGTAAATAGTGGTGGCGTTCATATAGTAGACGACTTGACCTACGACATATTAGATAATATTGAACCTCCACTAAGTGAGAAATGTCCACAAAACATTATTGATAACCTTTCAACCATCTATAATAAGGAAGATATCATATCATGTTATGAAGAAATCTATCAACTATATGTGGATAAGATACTCTTCTCCAATGACGAATATGAAAAGTATGCTCAACACGTAGTGCCATCACCAATTAAGGCGATGTGCCTAAATATCGCCCATGACTGTAACCTTAGATGTGAATACTGTTTCGCCTCTACAGGTGACTTCGGTAAGGGTAGAAAGTTGATGTCTTTTGAAACTGGTAAAAAAGCTATAGACTTTTTACTTGAAAAGTCTGAAAATAGGGAAAATCTTGAATTGGACTTTTTCGGTGGCGAACCTCTTATGAATTTTGATGTAGTTAAACAGATAGTAGAATACGCTCGTTCCAAAGAAAAAGAGTATAACAAACACTTTAGATTTACCATCACTACTAATGGCACTCTATTAAATGATGATAACATTAATTTTATCAACAAAGAGATGAACAATGTAGTATTATCTATAGATGGTAGAAAAGAAGTAAACGACCGTGTTCGCAAACGTGTCGATGGTTCAGGTTGTTATGATAACATCTTGCCAAAGTTTAAAAAGTTAGTAGATGCTCGTGGAGATAAAGAATATTATGTCCGTGGTACTTTTACTAAGTATAATCTTGATTTCTCCGAAGATGTTTTCTCACTTTATGAAGCTGGTTTTGACCAAATTTCAGTAGAACCCGTAGTTGCTGACCCTAAAAAAGATTATGCCCTTACTATGGGCGACTTAGCTGACGTATTTAGCGAATATGAAAAGTTGACGTCTAAGTTGATTGAAAGTCGCAAGAGTGGTAAAAAGTTCAACTTCTTCCACTTTATGATAGACTTAGACCAAGGGCCATGTGTAGTTAAACGTCTAAGAGGTTGTGGTTGTGGTAATGAATACGTTGCCATCACTCCAGATGCAGATATTTACCCTTGCCATCAATTCGTGGGAATTGAAGAGTACAAGATGGGTAATCTTGATGATGGTACTTTCAACTTGGATATGAAAAAGAAGTTTTCTCAAGCTCACGTTTACAATAAACCAGAATGTAAGGAGTGTTGGGCAAAATTCTATTGTAGTGGTGGTTGTAATGCTAACAACTATCAATACATGGGAGATATCCTAACATCTCATAAACTTTCATGTGAAATGGAAAAGAAGCGTCTTGAATGTGCGATTTTCATAAAAGCTATGCAGATGCTAGAAGATGAGGAACTCTTAGAACAAGAAAATAGTTAAATATAATAATAAGGCAATCCTAAACATTGGATTGCCTTATATGTTTAATTCAAAGATTTCTTCTTTCCAAAGTTAAGACTAGCAGTTAAAATTCTATCGGATTTAAACAATTTAACTAAGATTATCATACAGATTATTAAGACTATCACTTGATATACCAATCCAATTAATACGCTATTCAAGTTTCCAAACATTAGATTGTTACTAGCATTAAACGTATGTGTAAAAGGTATCAAATTTAGGAGAACTTTCGCTATTGGAGATAGTTTTGAAACGTCTACTAACATGGATATCAAATAAGGGATTATCGCTAAGAACATTACTGGCATTATTACCATTTGTGAAGATTTAATATCATTTACGAATAATCCCAAAATCATAGATAATGATAACGCTATCATGATACTTAAAAATATGTTTAATCCAATGATGATATAGTCTAAAGGTTTTAGTATCAAGCCCAAAGATATCATGGCTTGAGTAGTGGAAAATCCTGTAGTGATGGTTTCAGTACTAGTATTAGTAAACATTGAACCCATAGCAGTGCCTAATCCTAACATATAGATTACTGCATTTATCAAAGATACTAACCCAGCAGATAACATCTTAGCACTTAGCACGGTTACCCTTGATATTGGTGTAGATAACAACGTCTCAAGAGTTTTATCTATCTTTTCGGTGGCGATAGCAGTAACTATCATTTGAGAGGCAAAAACTATTATTATAAATATTATTATAGGTATAAACATACTTTGAGACATCAAGATAGAACTTATAGTACCTGAACTTATATTTTCGGATTTTTCACCTACTACAGTATACTCATCTAAAGTTATAGGATTGTCTAAAAACTCTAACTCTTCGGAGCTGAAAGCGTTCTTTTTTTGCATAGTGATATCTTTAACTATTGCAGATACATTATTGATAACGTCCATATAAGTGTAGGTTTGGGTTTGAGCCATCACGGAGTTATTTTCAACTGTTCCAACATTCTTTATAGTTGCAACAGAACCACTCTCAATGGATTGTGTAAACCCCTCTGGAATGATTAATACACTCTTTCCCTCAGCCTGTTTTGATATGTCTACCTCATTTGGATAGTCCGTTAAGTACATTTGATTTACTGTATAACCATAATCTTCTAAACTTTTGATGATGTTGCTAGTTAAGTCAGTACTATCCAAATCACAGATGGTTATTGACTTACTTTTTTCTTCTAAATCATTTACACTAGATGTCATCGCTTGACCTATTACACTGAACAATACGAAACATACTATCATACTGGCAATCATATTAGAATTTAGCATCTCTCTAAGTTCTTTTTTAAATAGATTAAAGAATTTCATTATTCTTTACCACCCTTTCAAAGACTTCTTCAAGGTTTGGAGCATCATAACGTTGTTTTAAATCGTTTGGAGTTCCTGTAACCATTAGGTTTCCATGAGCCATAATTCCAACTTTATCGGATACAAACTCAATCTCAAGCATATTGTGAGAACTCAAAAGGAAAGACATTCCATCATTGTGAGCTAAATCCTTAATCATTTGACGGATTTCTAAAGCGTTAATAACATCTAAACCACTAGTAGCTTCATCTAAGATGGCTAACTTTGGCTTGGTCATCACTGCACGGGATAGTAAAAGTTTTCTAATCATACCACGGCTATACGTGGATATCTTATCGTTGATACGTTCTCCTAAAGTGGAGGTTTTAATAGCCGTTTGCACATACTGATTTATGGTATTACTATCCGTGGAGAACATTCCAGCCATAAACTTTAGATACTGTAATCCAGTCATATTTTTGTAAGCACCAGCTTCATCTGGTAGATATGTAATGCACTCTCTAACTTTTTCGGGTTGCTTGATTACACTATATCCATTTACTATGGCGTCTCCTTCAGATACTTGCAATAATGTAGATATCATTCTTAGAGTAGTCGTCTTTCCTGCACCGTTAGAACCTATCAAGGCAAAGATTTCGCCCTCATCTATGCTAAAAGATACGCCATCTACTGCGAAAACTTTAGATTTTCCATACTGTTTCTTTAAATTTTGCACTTCTAAGATTGCCATAAAAAAATCACTCCTTTATTTGATTAATTAATAATTATTATTTATTAATTATTAATTCAATAAAATCTGCTCCTGATTTCGCTCCACCCGATTTTTTTAAACTTTGAGATAGTCTTTCAGAATTTTCCTTATAAGATTGGTTTTCTAAAACCTTTAAAACTGCATCTCTAATAAGATTGGCACTTTCACCCTTTAATTTAACACCTGTACCCATTTCGACGGCTCTATTAGTGATTGCCAACTCTTCACTATGTTGTGGATATAGTACCATTGGAACACCATAATATAGACTTTCACTAACACTGTTAAATCCACTGTGAGTTATAAAGCAATCGGCAACTTCTAAGACGGCTACTTGATTTACTCTATTTTTGATTGTAAACTCATTAGGAATATCACCTAACTTAGAAATGTCCGTACCTTGACCGACAGACATTATCACCCTTAGATTACTACTTTTTAACGCTAAAATACATTCTTTATAGAAAGAAATATTATCGTTTAGTACAGTTCCCAAAGATATGTATATAGTCTTTTGAGTACTCTTTTCAAGATGTTCAGTAGGTTCAAATATAGAAGTTCCAATGAAAGCGTACTTATTGGAGAAGGTATCTGCCATAGGTTGAAACTCCTTAGAAGTATACACTATAGTATTAGTATCGTTATCATTTGCGAAGATTTCTTGAGGTTTATCTACGTTGTAACCTAGAGGCTTTAGTTCGTGGAGTTTTTTTATCATTTTAGGCATACCAGTGAACATATAGAAGATTTCAGAAAATCCTTGTTTCATAAGTTTTGCAGTATGCTGATTGAACGCAAAAGTAGTAGTAGAACACACGTATGGAATATCTAACTTTTTTGCAAATAACTTTCCCCAAGTACAAACACTATCGAATACTATACAATCAGGATTAAATTGTTTTAAACGTTTGCCAACATTATCTTTTTCCATGTTTATGGTAGTATCGACGGACATATTCACCAATAGAGTGAAATCCTTACCAATTTTTTTAGCGTCTTTATCGGATAGTGGTGGTAAATACTTATCACATTCTAAGAACCTAGCTCCAGTATTTTCGATTTTTTCCTTGAATTCCTTAAAAGAGTAGTACCAAACTTCATGTCCTCTATTGATTAACTCCTTAACTACTGGCAAAGTTGGATTAGTGTGTCCATACGCATGGATACTAAAAAATACTATCTTAGACATAATAGAAAACTCCTTTTTTAATCTTCGTCATCAATGTTAATTTTTTTCTTATCGATAAAGAACTTAATCCAGTAGGTGAAGCATATCATTATCATACATATAGATATTATCAAGTTAAACCAGTCGAAGTATCTAGCGTTTCCTATCAATATTGTAATACTAGAAAAAGTTATAAGACCTACTGAAATGTGCGAAACCTTTGGATTTATTGGCGATATGTACGCATTTTTAGCAATCATTAATATAGAACCTATAGTAGTTGTGAATATTATCCCAATAAAGTTGCTTTGAAAATTACTAAAATGTTCTAACCAAAATGGAGTATACTCACTAAGAAGAGCAGTAATCATATTATAGACTACCAATATAAAGAATGATAGTTTAAAAATCATACCTCTTTCACGGATTTGTCTTTCATCATACATTTCGAATTCTTTTTTATGTAACATCATAAGAAATCAATCCTCCCAAAAAAGTTCATCGAGCGTTTTGCCAAGAACCTTGCATATGGATATACACAACTTAATCGTTGGATTATACTCTCCTTTTTCGATACCACTTATAGTCTGTCGAGTAACTCCAACGGCATTGGCAAGGTCTTGTTGTGTCATATCGAGCATAGCCCTAGCAGATTTTAACCTTAAATTTTTAGCCATGTAATCACCTCATGATGATATTATATCATTGTGAGGGAGTAATGTCAAGTATATATTACATTTTTTCAAAAATATTTTTCATAATGCTTTTATCTTTTTTAAATTGATTTCTATATGATATCATAATAATATCACACTTTGCTATAAAAGTCAATAGGTTTAAAAAATAAAAATCGGAGTGAGTATCTCATTCCGATTTTAACATAATATACTTTTTATTCATAACGTCCTTTGAAAAATCAAGGTTGATGATAGCCTTAGTTAAATTTTCCTCTATGGTAGGGAGGTTAAAATAGTTGCCACCAATTAGATATTCATACAAGTATCTTGATGATAACTCCAATGATACTGATACTATACTATCTATCAATATAGACTTATCCTCTATATCTATGGGATATGTTAAAAATCCTTTAGAAAAGGCTCTAAACTTAGATATATCTAAAAGACCATCATAACCTTTACAGATAGAACGTACACCATCTGCGAAATCGTAGGCGACGTATCCATTCATGATAGTATCTAAATCTATGACGCATAGAGGCTTTTTAGTAGCTTTATGTAATAAGATGTTACTAAATCTAGTATCATTATGAGTTACTCTCTTGTTCATAGATTGGGTAACTTTGGAAAATTCTCTTAACATATATATATCTTTTAAGATACTATCTATATTTTTAGGTATATCCTTATAGTTAAGTACTCTATTTAGATAGTATTCAGTATTATGAAAGTTTGGTATAGTATTCGCTATTTTGGAGCTATCTACATTAGATAGATTATAACAAAATTGTCCAAATCCAACACCTGCATTGCAGATACATTCTAAGTCGTTAGAAAAATCCAAAGATATAGAATTTTCTATATACCTACACATTCGGATATATTCATTATCAGTAGTTATGGCATAAGTATTACCATCTTTGGTGGTTAAATACTCAAGTATTGGGATACCTCTACGTTTGAAAGCGTCGCACACTACCGATATGTTACTCATGATACTTTCAACACTGGAAAAAACTTCTCCATTGATGTATTGCATTATATAGTTACCATCTTGAGTATAGACTTTAAAAGTTCGATTTATATGTCCACTAGATATCTTTTCAAAACCATCAAATTGGGATATGAAGTGTTTAACGTCTCTTACAATATTCATAGCTATTCTTGTATAGGTGGTTTATCAGTGATAATATCACCATCTTTAACACTTCTATCTAAGATGTAACTATCGGACTTATACTTTTCATACATATTAGAGATAGTATCTTTTAAAGAGTTCCTTAATTCAATAGGTGCGATTATTTCCACATATGGACCATACTGTAAAGCCCAATAGTACATGGCGTTGATGTTTACATCTACAGATATTAAGTAATAACTATCTGTAGAAGTTCTTATCTTAAAGTCAGTACCGAACCAGTCGACGACGTCATCAAAACGGGATTTATCTATCTTAAATGAGACCTTTCTAGTCTCACCATTAAACATATAGATATGTTCTGCCATATGTTTTGGTAGATTAAAACCATTTTCCAATCCGATAACTTTATCCTTGGGTTTAACTGTAGAAGATAATATATTAATGTTAGTAATCTTATCTAAACGGTAGTAGACTACTTCATCATATTTGTCGACGTTGCCAATAACGTAGTATCTACCGTTAGATGCTACTATCTGATAAGGATTAAACAGTGTCTTATGACTTTTTCTAGGGTGGAGTTTTTTATCTTCGCCATATCTGTTATACATAAATTCAACTTGTACTTCTTTATCGATGGCTTCGTCTAATAGTTCGATGTTGTAGAAAAATTGCTTATTGCTAGTGTGTTCCATGGCGTTAAGATTTGCCACGTGCTTGACCTTCATAGAAAAATATTTACTAGATAACCCTTTTAACTTTTCTATCAAGTCTTTTGCCTGTGACGTTGGAATGTTTTTGGAAAATAAGACACTATCCACTAATAGACGTAGCTCACTATCATCAAATTCTCGTTCTCTAAGATAGTATCCATTTTGGCGAACAATATCATAGCCGAACTCTACCAATCTACTAATATTAACTGATATAGCTTTCCTTTCAGTTTCTATGTTGTAATCTTTTTTGATGAGGTCAATAATATCTTGTTGTTTCAAATGATGGTCGCAATCTGAATACTTTTTTAAGACCTCTAAAATATACATATTAATCATTTTTTTTGGATTTTTAGCAGAATATACTTTATCTGACATAAAAAAACCTCCCTAAATATATGATAACTCCTACACTAAGAATTCATAGTAATAATATTATATCATGGAATTTCTACAATTTCAAGAAAAATATTATTAAAAAGGAGAGCTGAAAACTTTCAGTTCTCCCATATTCTATGAAAAAAGGAAAAAATGGAGGTAGCAAATAGTATTTAATAATAATACTCATTGGCAGAGTTAGTATCTAATAGGTACTTATATGCAGATACTAGGTCTAAAAGTTCGGACTTTAATGTATCATCTTTAAGGTTGGGAATTTCATTTAACCTAGATATTACATCTTCATAAGTGGAGCTTCCCATATGTTCGGAGTTCTTTAATAGCATACCAAACTCTGCGACTGCACTGGCAAATTTCAAGTTGTTCTGTGGCGTTTCTGAGTAGAAACCTTCATTGATACCACTCTGTATTAGATTACTTTCATCTTCATTAGGATTTTTATACCTAATGTTTAAAGTAGCCCAATCGTTAGAAGTAGAACCAAGGGTGTCATCGGGGATACTATTTAAAGATACTTCGTATAAGGCTGTAACCGTATGACCTGCACCGATTTCCCCAGCATCTTTGGAGTCGTTATTAAAATCTTCTGAGGATAATACTCTATTATCATATCCAATTAACCTATACGTATCTACGTACTTTGGATTAAACTCTATTTGAAATTTAACATCTTTGGCGATAGTGTACAGTGTACTAGACATTTCATCGAGTAATACTTTTTTAGCCTCATTAATATTGTCTATATAACTATAGTTACCGTTTCCATTGTCTGCTAACGTTTCCATGAGGCTATCGTTTAGATTACCAGAACCAACTCCCAATACTGAAAGATATATGCCTTTTTCTCTTTCGGTTTCTATTAGTGATTGCAATTCATCTTCATTAGTGATGCCTACGTTCAAATCTCCATCAGTAGCTAAAATTACTCTGTTGTTTCCGTCCTCTATAAGATACTTGTCTGCTAACTCATATGCAGTGATAATTCCACTTGAACCATTAGTACTACCACTTGCCACTAGATTGTTTATAGCATTCTTAACTTTTTGAATGTCATTACCGTCTCCACCACTAAGGATTACTTCGTCTTGACCTGCATAGGTTACTATTGATATCCTATCACAAGGACGAAGATTCTCTGCTAACATGGTGAAAGCCTCTTGAATTAAAGGAAGTTTATCGTAATCGGACATAGAACCCGATACATCTAGTAAGAATACAATGTTAGAAGGTGGTATTTCTTCAGTATCCATAGAGGCAGTATTTAAACCAACTAACATAAGTTTATTATTTTCGTTCCAAGGGCAATTAGATATTTCTACTGTGGAACTAAATGGAATATCTTCAGTAGGTTGAGGATAGTCATAGTTAAAGTAGTTTAACATTTCTTCAATTCTAACGGCATTTTCAGGAACTTGGTAACCATCATTGATTAGCCTTCTAATATTAGTATAAGATGCAGTATCTACATCTGCTGAGAAAGTGGAAAGAGGTTCACTTTTAGCAGATTTAAACCCATTTTCTTGAATATAAGCATAGTTTTCGGAAGTAGGTTCTTCGAAGTTGCCATTAGTTTTGATATCATTACTGTTTTGTTGATATGTATTAGCAGAAGCACCATCATATTCAGCGACATCGTCATAACTGTCACTGTTGGCATCATTAGAATAGTATTCATAATCAGCCATACCGACATTATTGTTAGGAGAAGAGTATAAGGCTTTCTCATCACTACTGCCACCACAGGCAGTTAAGCCCATCATAGATAGGGCAAGAATAAAAGGTATAATTTTCTTTTTTAATTTCATTAAATTCAACTCCAATCTTGGAATATATTATTGTTGTTTGATATTTCTCTATTACTCTATTTTTGACTTAATTAATTATATCAAGAAAATATAACAGAAAAATGGCTACAAGTTTAATATTTCATAACAATTCTATTATTTTATTATGACATTTTTTCCAATACTGTAATTTAATAGTAATAGTTTTATCAAGAAATGAACACAAAAGTTATGGATTATCCTCTATGAAGTACATTTTTTAGAGGGTTGAAAGTATGTTTATAGATATCCAAAAAAAGTAACAAAATAAAATATTTTTGTGAATGTTATACACTAAAAGTTGACATATCTATGAATTTGATATATAATTATTATAATATATTTAAAAAAGTTTCCATACTTTTTGGAATATATTGAATTAACACTAAATAAAAGGAGTTTTTTATTATGGCTAATTTTTCAAGAAGGTTACCAGTATATCTATTGTTGGATACCTCTGGTTCTATGCAAGGTGAACCTATTGAAGCAGTAAGACAAGGTATCAAGGCACTCTTGATGGAGCTTAGAACAGACCCTCAAGCTTTAGAGACTGCTTATATATCTGTGATTACTTTCAGTAGTGTAGCAGTACAACAATGTCCACTTACTGAGTTGATATCTTTTAAAGAACCTCAGATTGAAGCTAGTGGATTAACCTCTTTAGGAGCAGGTCTTGAACTACTATCCGAGTGTATAGAAAATGAAGTGGTCAAAAATTCATCTACTGTTAAGGGAGATTGGCGTCCATTGGTGTTCATCTTAACAGATGGCGTTCCTACTGATACTTGGGAAGAACAGGCTCAGAAGTTAAAATCCAGTAAACCTGCGAATATTATCGCCTGTGGTGCTGGTGCTGATGCTAATGCCAGTGTCCTAAAACAGATAACTGACAATGTTATTATGTTAAACAATCTGTCTGCAGGTGACTTGTCACAGTTCTTTAAGTGGGTATCAGACTCTATAAAACTTTCTTCTAACTCCTTAGATGCTAAACCTAATCAACCTATAGATTTACCTGCACCACCACCGGCATTTACTATCATTCCATAAGTAAAGGAGTTTTTCTAATGAGTGATGAGTTTAATCCTTTAAAAGATATATTCTCCGAGGACAATATAAACAAGTTTGAAAATGATACTATTAAATTTTTTTCCACTGTGATTAGAGAAAATGAAAAAAATCTTGAAAGGTTACAGAAGGCTTTCTCAAAAAAAGATGACGACGATATGCCTATGCCTATGAAAGATAAAAAAGTATACTATGAGTGTCCTTTTCCTAAACCTGATAATCCACTAACTGTTAATGATATTTGTCCTTTTCCTGATAACAAACCAAATATAAATGTCGATATCAATAATAGTGAGGTGGATTTATTGAAATCTAAAAAGAATGACCAACCTTTAAAGAATGATGACAACACTTCAAAAGATACTAAACCTCTTACAGATAGGGAAGTTATTAATAAAACTTCATCAATGTGGAAGTATAATCCTATTTTGAGTAGTGTTGAACCTTTCCCAGAATATATCACAGAAAAGAGTTCTTCACCATATGCAGAGATATTGGCATCAAGGGTTAGAGGCAAGAAGCATAAACATGATGGTTCTAACTGTGATGACAACTTCAGTTTTAAATTAGTTGAAAACTGTTGTATAGTCTCCGTTTCCGATGGTGCAGGTTCTAAGAAGTTTTCTCGATTAGGTTCTAAGGAAGTCACTACACAGTATACTAAATCTATGGGAGAGGCTTTGGAAAGTCTATTAAAAGATGGTTCATTTATGGACGGTTTAAGCAAACCCGTTACAGATAGTTTGTTTAATACATCTTGTAGCAGACTAGCCGTAGAGATGCAAAATGCAATAAAATCTAGTTATGATGCCTTAGTTAATAAGTATGAGGAAGTCTCCAAGAAATGGGATTATATCAAAGAGGTGGAAAGGGATATCACCTTAAATGATTTATCTTGTACTTTACTAACGGCAGTAATCATTCCAATAGAAACTTCAAACGGTGTTGAGACTTTCATAGCTACTTTACAGATTGGTGATGGTTTAATATGTTCTATCAACGATAGCAACACTTTCGATACTTGTACTAAAATCTTAGGGGTATCCGATAGTGGTGCTTTTAGTGGTGAAACTGATTTTATTACTACGTCTAACATTATAGAACCATCTAACCTATTAAGAAGGATTAAGATTAGTAAGGGTAAAACGTCTGCTATAATCTTGGCTACTGATGGCGTTGCTGATGACTATTTTCCAAATAACAATAAATCGGCTATACTGTATAGGGATTTACAACTTAACTCCATCATACCTATAGATATCAAAGATGATAGCTCTATTAAGATAGTCCCTCCTATTAGGGAACAAAAGACTATAGAAGAAAATCCTAAAGATATTTCTGTAGCCTATTCCGAAGATATTCAAGACTTTTTCAATATCAGTGATGAAACCCTTTGGAAAGATACTTCTTTTACTAGAAATGCAGTATCTGTATATGGGCAGTCGTTTAGTAGTGATAGAAGTGTAAATCTCCAAAATTGGCTAGATAACTATACTAAGCGTGGTTCATTTGATGATAGAACTCTTTTTATTTACAGAACTTTAAAATAGAACTTTATGGAACGGTTTCCAGCCGTTCCAATATTATTATTTACATAGAGGTGAACTTTTAAATCCATGGAGAAGATAGATAGAGCAGTATTAACATCTAGTGGAGAAGAAATCTTATTCGTCGTTACTGATAACGCTCCAAGAGGTAGCATGAAATATACCTTTTTTACTTTAGATAAGTCTATGGTAGTACAGTTTTTTAACGATAAGTCTTCTATAGAAGGTAACTTTGTAAAAGAACGTTTAGATAGAATTATCCATAAATATAATCCAACGGTATCCGAGGAAGACGGTGGTGCTAGAGGAAACACCCAACAGACTGCTGAATATTTTAGGAAACGCTTCTGTTGGCCTTTAGATACAGTATATCATAGAAAGTACGGTTTAGGGATAGTTTCACCATGTTATCCGAAAAATTTTTTCTTTGATGAGTATTCATCTAAGATACAAGGAATGAACTTAAATGGCAAAGATAAGAATAGTAAATGGTTTACAGGTAATTCAAGGAAGTATCTAAGGGCTTCTGAATTAGGAGACTTTCGCTCTATGTTACAGATTTGTGTACTATTATCACGAACTATTAGAAGGTTACATCAGGCAGGATTAGCACATTCAGATTTATCCTGTAAGAACGTACTCATAGACCCAAAGACTGGTTCATGTGTAGTCATAGACGTGGATTCCTTAGTAGTTCCTAATGTGTACCCTCCTGAAGTCATGGGGACTAGAGGTTATATAGCTCCTGAAGTTTTGGCAACGTCTATATTAAATGATGATGCTAGAATTTATCCGTCTATCTATACTGATTTACATTCACTAGCCGTATTAATCTATGAGTATCTTCTATGCAGACACCCTCTATTAGATGGCCCTAAAATCTATGATTGCAACTCTGCTGAAAATGATGACTTTCTTGCCCTTGGTGAACAAGCTACCTTTATTGAAAATCCTACAGATTTTTCAAACCGTCCGAACGGTTTAGAAATCACTATTTCCGATTTGGGTAAACCGTTAGAAACTTTATTTTTAAAGTCTTTTGTAGATGGCTTACACAATCCAAACTTGAGACCGACTGCACTTGAATGGGAAAATGGACTTTCTAAAACGTGGGATATTTTACATTCATGTAGTAATCCGAACTGTGAAAAGAAGTGGTTCGTCATTAAAGATGTTAGAAATCCAGTATGTCCGTTTTGTAAAACCAGAGTAAAGGAGAATATCTTACAGATAAACTTTTTAACCCAAAAACAGACCGATAAAGATAAGTATTATAATATAGGTTCAATGATTGCAGAAAATCAAACTCCAATAATGAAATGGCACTTATCAAATAAGATATTTCCCGATGAACGTGCTGACAGAACTATCATGGCGTATACCTACTATTATAACAATAGATGGGTGTTAGTAAACAACTCTTGTGATGGTATGTACTCACCTAATGGAAACTTAATTCCAAAAGGTAACGCAACTTTCATTTCTGATGGTGTTCAAATTAGGCTAAACTCTTTTAACTTGATTATGCAGTTTAATATCTTTGAATAATAGATTTACCATCTAAAACTAATTTTAGATGGTCGTTCTATTTGTGAAATATTAACAAATACAGTCTGTAAAGATTGTTTATATTTTTGTAGAAAATTTATTGACATTTTTAAAAAAATAATATATAATAAATTCATAAAATAAATTATAGAAAGGACGATATAGTTATGAAATTTAAAAAAGTAATATCAACTATTATGGCTTTAGTTACTATGGCATTAATTTCTAATATTAACGTTAGTGCTATTACAACTGAACAAGATGTTAATAGCACTGAGTTAATAGAAAATTATCCAGAAGTGCTTGAACCATATGCTGAAGAACTTGAAAAAGTTAATGAAAAACTTGGAACAGAGTATGTATTCAACTTTAGTGATTATTCAAATGAAGATTTACAAGAGGCAGTTGTCTTTTATACTTCTATGAGTATTGAAGAATTTAATAGTTACATGACTGAAAGCATTGAAGAATCAGAAAAATTATTTAATGATGATGTTTTAGTGGTTGTCAAAGATAATAATGAAGTAAACCTTAATGATAGTATTATTTCACCTAGAACTAGTTTGATTTCTAATCAAACGTGGTACTATAATGGAACAACATCAGGAAATTATGTTACTATATCAACAGTAACGTATTATGCAAATAACGTAAAGTATTATGATAAGTCTGCTGAAATAAGTATATATTCTAATCCTCATGTTACTACAAGTCGTACATATTTCAAAGTAAATAGTATTAAAAATAAATCTTACTCAGTAAGTGGTCAAAGTGTCACTATGGATATGAATGGCATTAAGACTACTACAAATGGTGTAAGTACTTCTTTTACAAAGACTATTATTTTTTATGCTACTGACTCTTATATAACTGGTAATATAGGTTAATGTTTTGTTTAGGAGGGATTATATGAAACTAAAATATCCATTGATAGCTACTGCATTAGGATTAATAGTTACCACATCGGTATACAATCCACCAGTTGGAGAAATCCAAGCCGTGGAGGATATAAACAATCCTGAATACGTTGCAGAACACTATGACCCCGAGAATATTGGCACTCTTGAAGAAAGAATAGAGCTATACAATTACCTTACTTCTGATGAGTATAGTGCTAGTACCTTTGATAAAATTACAAATGAAGATAATAGTGTAAAATATGTTGCTAAAGAGGGAGTTCCTCAATATATTATGTACTCTGATGAACTTGGAAATTATATTGAATATACTGACACCGAAAATAACTTAGTTAGATTACATCAAGATGGCGTGGTTACATTAGCAGTTGGAGAAAAGTATAATAAATATTATGTAGACCAAATGAAAGACTATATTCCTGCATTAAATCAAGCCAATCAATTGTGTAATGAAAACTATGAGTTTGATTTTAGATATTACACCCCAAAAGAGGCTCAAGAAATTGTAAATACTAACAAATCCATGACCGTTGAAGAGTTTAAAGAACATTTGATATTTCAAATTACAAATGGTTAGTTGATATAGCACATAAAACTAATTTTTTCTAATTAGTGCTTTAAAGGAGATTTTTATATGAAAGTGAAATATCCATTGATAACAATTGCATTAGGCTTAATAGTTACTACATCATTTTATAGTCCAGTGGAAGAAATCCAAGCTGTAGAAGATACAGAGTATATGAATAATCCTGAATACGTTGCAGAACACTACGACTCTGAAAATATAGGCACTCTTGAGGAGAGAATAGAACTATATGACTATCTTACATCTAGAGAGTATAACAATAGTATCATGGAAAAAACCGTAGATGAAAAAGGCAATACTACTTATACCATTCCACAAGATGTTGAATACTATCCAAAGGTAGTTGAAAAACTAGACGATGGACAGACTAAAGAATATATCCGTTATACTGATAATGAAGGCAATCTTGTTAGACTATATAGTGATGGTACTACTGAATTGCTTGTTGGTAATAAGTATAATCAATATTATCTAGACCAGTTACAAGACTATCTTGTAGTATATGATGAGTACAATCAAGAGAACGGCACGGACTGGCAAATAGGTTTTGAAATCTATACACCGAGCAAAGCACAACATATTGTAGATAGTTACAAATCCATGACCGTTAATGAGTTTAAAGAGTATATCACTCCAACTTTTTCTAATTAGTGTGTTAAAGGAGGTATCCAATAGGGGATATCTCCTATTTTGATTTTATACTTAATTTTCAGTTGACAATCTTCTATTTTGATTGTATAATATTATGTGTATAATTTTGAAAATCACATTATTGTGGATATCTATTATTTGGAGGCTTATAACCTATGAAACATGAACTTTGTATAGTTTTAGATTTTGGTGGACAGTACAATCAGTTGATTGCTAGACGTGTTCGTGAATGTGGCGTATATTGTGAAGTGCATAGCTACAAAACTCCCATAGAAAAGATTAAGGAAATGAATCCTAAGGCGTTAATCTTTACGGGTGGGCCTAATAGCGTATATGATGAAAATTCACCACATATTAGTAGAGAAATCTTTGAATTGGGATTACCAATCTTGGGTATCTGTTACGGTTGCCAATTGATGGCATATACTTTAGGTGGTGAAGTATTATCTGCACCAGTTAGCGAGTATGGAAAGACTGAAACTCATTTTGATACTAACTCTTTGTTATTTAAAGGACTATCTAATGAAAGTATCACATGGATGAGCCATACAGACTATATATCTAAACTTCCAAAGGGATTTAGGTCTATTGCACATACTGAGAACTGTCCTGTTGGTGCTATGGAAAACGTGGATAAGAAACTTTATGCAGTGCAGTATCACCCTGAAGTAAACCATACAGTTGATGGCTCTAAGATGTTGCATAACTTCTTATATAACGTATGCCAATTTAGTGGCGATTGGACTATGAAAGATTATGTTAAAACAGCTATCGAACAGGTTAGGGAAAAAGTCGGTGATGGTAAGGTTCTATTAGGATTATCAGGTGGTGTAGATAGTTCCGTCGCAGCTGCATTATTGTCAAAAGCAGTAGGTAAGCAGTTGACGTGCATCTTTGTAGACCACGGATTTATGCGTAAAAATGAAGGCGACGAAGTTGAACAGGCTTTTGCTAATTGGGATATCAACTTTATTAGAGTAAATGCTAAGCCTCAATTTATGGCTAAGATGAGGGGAGTATCTGACCCAGAGACTAAACGTAAAATCATAGGTGAGGAATTTATCAGAGTTTTTGAACAAGAGGCTAAAAAGATTGGTGCTGTAGATTTCTTAGTACAAGGAACTATATATCCTGACGTTATCGAAAGTGGTTTGGGAGATTCTGCAGTGATAAAGTCTCATCATAACGTTGGAGGACTTCCTGACTATGTAGATTTTAAAGAAATCATAGAACCGTTAAGAATGTTATTTAAAGATGAAGTTAGACAACTTGGTATTGAATTAGGTTTATCACCTGTGTTGGTATGGCGTCAGCCATTCCCAGGTCCTGGATTGGCTATTAGGATTATCGGAGAAATCACTGACGAAAAACTTGAAACTCTCCAAGATGCCGATTATATCTTCCGTGAAGAGATTGCCAAAGCTGGTCTTGATAGAGACATACATCAATATTTTGCAGTGTTGACAAATATGCGTTCCGTTGGCGTTATGGGTGATGGTAGAACTTATGACTATACTTTAGCACTTCGTGGCGTTACTACTACAGATTTTATGACTGCTGACTTTGCTAAAATCCCTTATGAAGTTTTAGAAAGGGTATCTGCTAGGATAGTGAATGAAGTTAAGAATATAAACAGGGTAGTCTATGATGTTACTACTAAGCCACCTGCAACTATAGAATGGGAATAGTCTTATGGATATCAACCTTAAACAAGATATAGTAAATCACTCATTGGAGTTTATGCAAACTTTGGTAAACTATCAAGGCGATTTTATGGTAAATCTATCCAACTATGACGTTCGCCAACAGTTCCAATGTATTTTAGAAGTTGGTGCAGATTTATCTTTTATAAAGAAACGTATTAACATTCAAGGTTTAGAACCTTTAAATAGGTATGAAGAAGTCAGTAGGTTAGACTATGCTTTCTTGAAAGATACTGTTTGTACTACAAATTTACAAGGTCATGCTGTGGTTAGTGGTTATGGTGACATCATAATCAAAGATGAGCAAAACTTCTTAATGTTTCAAGATTTTGAACACTATATTCTAGTGTTAGATAATCGAATATTAGAATATAGTATAGATAATGTACTTCAATTTTTAAGTTCTGTAGTTCGTCCAGAGGCACAACCTATGAATAAAAATCTTTCTAAAAGATTTTTACAAGATTTTAAAAATATTTGTCTTTGCACCATATTTTTAGATGACTTTCCTCAAATACCTGTTCTATATAAAAGCAGAATAAATAGTGACCCGAGAATTGTACAACTATTTAGAGCCTATAAAAAACAAGCTTTAGATTTTCCAAAAGGTAAACAGATAATCGCTTATAACTGCTTTTGGGAGCGATTAGAAAATATTAAATCGCTCTAAATTAAGCTAGATAATAGAGTTTGAAAGATTATATGAATTTTAGGAGGTGTTTTTATTGGATACTATCAATGCAGGTTTGTTTCCAATATCGTTTAATGCTCATATGATATTTACAGTAATATCAGTACTGTTCTTTTTGATGCAATATTCAAGATTAAAGCAACCATATCAATTATTGAGTGCCATAGCTATACCATTACCATTGATACTATATGCAAATTCATCTAGTGTAGTGTTCAACCTAATTGGATTTGTTGAACTAGTGTTAGTAATAGTCATTGGGATTATGTTGTTTTCTAATGGCAGGAAAGAGGAAAAAGCTAAAAAAGAACAGGAGCAACATCAAGATGGAAAGAAAGCCTAATATCGTCATAACAGATTGGTCTACTATGTCTATGAGTAATGATATATCTTATAATAGTATAGAGGCACTTTCAGAAAGTTTAACCGTTTACGACCTAACTCCCTATGATGATGATACTATCATTAAAAGGGTAGGTGATGCTGATATCTTGTTATGTAATAAAACTCCAATAACTAGAAAGGTTATGGAAAGTTGTAAAAGTCTAAAATATATTGGATTGTTTGCCACTGGTTATAATAATATAGATATCCAAGCCTCACAAGATTTAGACATCACAGTGTGTAACGCAGGGGAATATTCAACTAATGCAGTAGCTCAGCACGTTTTTGCTATGATACTTAACCATTATAGTAAGGTTGAAAAGTATAATCAGGAGGTCAAGTCTGGTAATTGGATTTCTTCTCCCACATTTTCGTACTTCCCTTATGATACCTATGAACTGTTTGGAAAGACCATATCCATTATAGGATATGGCAGTATAGGAAAGAAAGTCAGCAAGATAGCCGACGCTTTTGGTATGAAAGTATTAATCAATACTAGGACTATCCCTAATAATTGTCCTTATGAGATAGTCTCCATAGAGGAGGCTTTTAAACGTGCCGATGTAGTAACTTTGCACTGTCCTTTAACTGATAAAACTAAAAATTTGGTATGTGATAAGACTTTATCACTTATGAAGGAAAATGCCATATTGATAAATACTTCCCGTGGTGGCACTGTTGATGAATTAGCATTATCCAAAGCTCTAAAAGACGGCAAGATTTCAATGGCTTATTTAGACGTTTTAAATCAAGAACCTATGTCACCTGATACTCCTTTAATAGATACTCCAAATGTAGTTATCACACCTCATGTAGCGTGGTCGCCTTTGGAGACACGTCAACGTTTAATGGATATAGTATTGAACAATCTAAAAGGATTTTTAAATGGTAATGTCGTTAATAGAGTAAATTAATTACATCATGGAAAGATACAGATTTTTTAATGAAAGGACTTAAATCTAAATGTCTAGTATTGCAGATAAAAAAAGAATAGTCATAAAGTTAGGGACTTCTACATTAGCCCACAAGACTGGTAGGATTAATCTAAGGAGAATGACTGGTTTAGTGAAAGTAATCGCAGATTTGTACAATTCTGGTAAAGAGATAGTAATAGTATCTTCAGGGGCTATAGGCTTAGGAGTTGGAAAACTTGGCTTAAAGGAACGTCCTACAGATACGCAATCCAAACAGGCTTGTGCATCTGTAGGTCAGTGCGAATTGATGTATATGTATGACAATCTATTTGATGAGTATGGCATTACAGTATCACAGATACTTCTTACTAAGACCATCATAGAGACCGAACGTCAAAAGAACGTTGAAAACACATTCAAGCGTCTTTTAGAGTTTGGAGTTATTCCAATAGTAAACGAAAATGATACCGTCGCTATAGATGAGTTGGAATTAGAAATCGGTGAAAATGATAGTCTATCAGCTGTAGTGGCTAAGTTATGCCATGCAGATTTATTGGTAATCTTATCAGATATTGACGGTCTATACAGTTCAGACCCTCACAAAAATGAAAATGCTAGATTAATTCCAGTAGTTACAGAAATTAGTGCTTACATTGAGAATATAGCTGGTGGAGCAGGTTCATCTTTGGGAACTGGTGGCATGGCTACTAAGATTAATGCTGGTAAAATCGCAACCGAAAACGGCATTGATATGGTTATTATGAATGGTAACAATCCAGAACAACTGTATGACTTGTTTGAAAATAAGTCAGTGGGAACTCTGTTTTTAGCCCCTACGCCCAAATTCGATGGCGACCAAAATTAATAACGTCTCTTGGGAGGATTTTTCATGAATGATGATGAATTTCTTGACAAGTTTTTTAATTCAACTGGTGATGACTTGGACAATCTAATTAGATACTATATTAACCAAAAAGATGGTAACTCTAAAACTTTTGACGTCGATATGGTTGACATTGAAAAAATCTTAAATGATGACACTCCCATAGAAAGTTATACTGACAGTGATTTCAATACTTCAAATGACTATTTTAAAACTATCTATGAGCAACTTTCCAATGATAGTTTTGAATATCCTAAGAGTAGGAAGCGTTCTAATAGAGATGAGGTAGTATCTTTAGTGGTGAAATCCATTTTGATTGCTATTGGTTTTGGACTATGTCTAGGAGTTTTATTCTGTTTATCACAAAACTTTTTAGAGACTTCATCAGTCATTAAAGATATCACTAATAGTGGTTTATACGTTTAGTAAGGAAAATAGGGGAACGTCTATCCAATAGATGTTCCCCTTTTTGTGATATTTTTTCAATCTATTATAGAAATTAATTTTAGTGTATTTTGTAGGTTGACATCTTATTTTTTTTTGTATATAATATTATAGTACATCTTATGTATCAGAAAGGATTGTTTATAGTGAAAAATATAATCATAAATTTTAGAGAACTACTAGACATTGAAAACTTTGTAAGAATTACTGAAAAGTATAATTTTGATGTTACACTCTCTCAAGGTAAATATGAAGTAAATGGTAAATCTTTAATGGGTATACTTTCACTTGATATTATTAAACCTATTGAAGTTATCGTAAATGAAGAAAATGTTTCTACCCAAGAATTTTCCAAGGAAATTCAACCTTATGTTTATCTAATGAAGAAAACTTCTATTCAGTTTAAAAAGATTGATGAAGTTGAAAAGTTTGTAAAAATCGCTAGTAAGTATGACTTTGATATTATCCTAACTCAAGGCAAGTACAAAGTAAGTGGAAAGTCTTTAATGGGAGTATTTTCTTTAGATATTGCAAATCCAATAATCGTAGTAGTAGAAAGTAATGACAAATCTGCCACAGCGTTTGAAAATGAGATTAAAGAGTACATCATATAATAATACTACACTCATACATTTTTAGAACCCCATAATCATATAATGTTTATGGGGTGATTTTTATAAATAAGATACTATCCATAACTATTGCTATAGTAATAGTATTTTCAAATGTTAATTTTTTAAGAGTATCCTCTGAAAGTGAAAGTGAAAACCATGCCATCTTGATGGAGACTACATCAAGACAGGTATTAGAAGAGGCAAACTCTAACATAAAGATGCAGGTAGGAACACTTAATAAGTTGATGGTAGCCGTCTTAATAGCTGAAAAAATATCTAATGGAGAGCTTTCCCTAGATACTCAAGTTACTGCTTCAGCCAACGCTCAAGGCAAAGAAGGTGCTACTATTTGGCTACTCCAAGGTGAAAAGATGTCCATTCAAGACCTATTAAAAGGTATGTTAATAGGAAATGCTAACGATAGTACTATAGTATTAGCAGAAAAAATTGGAGGTAGTGAAGAAGAGTGTATCAAGTTGATGAATGAAAAGGCAAAATCTTTGGGCATGGATAACACCCTATTTAAGAATGTTTGTGGTTATGACCAAGATGGACAATACTCAACTGCATACGATATGGCACTCTTAGGGTGCGAATTTCTTCAATATGATTACCTTTCTAAAATTTCCTCAACCTATATGGACTATCTTAGAGATAACGCAACTGAACTAGTAAATGAAAACTATTTAACACGAACTTATGAGAACTTAACTGGTATAAAGGCTAGTCATTCCGAAAAGTCTGGATATTCAATAGTAGCTTCAGCTGAAAAAAATGGAACTTCTTACATAGCAGTTGCATTAAACTGTAAAGATAAAGATGAACGTTTTTCTATTGCAAAGAAGTTACTTAATAAAGGTTTTAATTCTTATGTTACAGCAGAACCGTCTTTCTCATCTGAATTGATGAAACCTTTAAAAGTCAAAAATGGTACGGATTTTGCCATCATGGTTGAACCAAGGGAACTGAAATCTATTACGATTGCTAAGGGTGCTTCTGATATTGAAAACGTCGTGTTTTTACCTGAATATGTTTCTGCACCTATTAAGAAGAATCAACGTTTAGGGGAAGTTTGTTTCTATATCGATAATACCATGATTTATAGGACAGATTTAATTTCTACTAACGACGTCAAAAAGATGACTTTCTCAAGAGCATTGAAAAAGTTAATACTAAACCTCCTAGATTGATACTAACAAATCCCTTTGATATTTCTATCAAAGGGATTTTAAAGTCATATGTACATTTTATAAAGCATTATAGAAACGATAGAATTCTTGTTTATCGTGACAACGTTCAAGAGCATCAGCTTCATAGATGATACCATCTTTAGTCATTCTAGCTAACTCTTGGTCAAGACACATCATGCCGAACTGTTTACCAGTTTGAATAGAGGATTGTATCAAGTGAACCTTATCATCTCTAATCATGGCAGAGATAGCGTCAGTAACGTTCAAGATTTCCAACGCAGCGACACGTCCTGAGCCATCACATTTAGGCAAAAGCGTCTGTGATATGATACCTACTAAAACACTTGCCAATTGGGTTCTAATCTGACCTTGTTGATGTTCAGGGTAAACGTCTATGATACGGTTGATAGTATCCGATGCACTGGTAGTATGTAAGGTTGAGAATACTAAGTGACCAGTTTCAGCTGCTGTTATGGCTGCTGATATAGTTTCAAAGTCACGCATCTCACCTACTAGGATAACGTCAGGGTCTTCACGGAGTGCAGCACGAAGTGCAGCAGCAAAGTCAGGAACGTCTGGACCTACTTCTCTTTGATTTACCATACAACGCTTATGTTCATGAACGTATTCTATAGGGTCTTCTACTGTGATAACGTGTGCTGAACGATTAGTATTAACATAATCAATCATGGCTGCCAAGGTGGTGGATTTACCTGAACCAGTAGGGCCGGTAACGAGTATCAAACCTCTAGGACGCATAGCAAAGTCAGCCATAACATCAGGTAGGTGCAAATCTTCAAGAGTAGGGATATCATTTCTAAGTAGACGAATAGCTATAGCAGTATGATTTCTTTGTCTATACACATTTACACGGTGACGATAGCCTCTTTTAGTAGTATAAGAGAAGTCAGTATCAATATGTTTTCTAAACTGTTCTCTTAACTCTTCGGGAACCATTTGATTAGCAATATCTACTACTATGTTTTCGTTCATAACAGGATAAGACCCAAGTTTTCTAAGTGAGCCGTTAAGTCTTACTATAGGTTGAATAGCATTAGTAAAGTGTAAGTCGGAACAACCTAGAACTCTAACCTCATCAAGAATTCGGTCAATGTCAATAACTCTTTCTTCATCAATCATGGGGGAAACCTCCTAAAATAAGATAATATATTATACTGTGTAAGTAACTCTTACGAGTTCGTCCATAGTGGTGACGCCTTGCATAACCAACTCAGAGATATTGTCTCTAAGTAGACGTGTACCATTTAATTTAGCTTGTTCTTCTATTTCATCTTTACCAGCGTTTTTGGCGATTAGTTTAGAAACGTCAGCACTACAATGTATGATTTCATGTATAGCAGTTCTTCCTCTGTAACCAGTACCACCACATTCAGTGCAACCCTTACTATCGTAAACCGTAACGGATTGTGATACGTGCATTAAAGCATTCTCTTCATCAGTGGAGAGTCTTGGAACTCTGCATTTAGGACAAAGAACCTTTACAAGTCTTTGAGCGATAACTCCAATAAGTGAGGTCGATACCATGTAAGGTTGTACACCCATATCTACTAGACGTACGATAGTAGAAGCTGCATCATTAGTGTGAAGTGTTGATAAAACCAAGTGACCTGTAATAGCTGCACGGATAGCTATATCAGCAGTTTCGGAGTCACGCATCTCACCTATCATAACTATGTCAGGGTCCTGACGTAAGATTGAACGTAATGCTGCTGCAAAAGTCATACCAGCTTTTTCATTAACTTGTACCTGATTGATACCTTCAATATTTTTTTCTACAGGGTCTTCAACGGTAACTACGTTTACGTTAGGTTTAGCAAGTTCACCAAGTGCAGCGTATAGTGTAGTAGACTTACCTGAACCAGTAGGGCCAGTAACTAAGATAACTCCATGTGGACATTTAATCATATCTTCAAACATTTTGTAGTTGTAGTCAGTCATACCAAGGTCGGTAATCTTTCTAAGAGCGAAGTTACCAGTGGCAAGGATACGAATAACTATCTTTTCACCATTTACTGTAGGAATTGAAGATACACGGTTATCAATAGTAGTACCATCTACTACGTGTGTGAAACGACCATCTTGAGGTATTCTTTTTTCAGCGATGTTCATACCACTCATAATCTTAATACGAGTACTCATAGCACTATGTATCTTACTACCTACATTCATGAGTTCTTTTAAGTCGCCGTTTACACGGATACGTATACGAGTAAACGTTTTAAAAGGCTCAATGTGGATATCGGTAGCATCTGCACGGAAGGAGTTTTCAATGATAGTATTTACTAATTTAACTACAGGAGCATTATCAATTCTGTCCTGAGCTTCTGCATCTACTTCTTCTTCACCTGCAAGAGCGTTTACACCTTCCATAACGGTATCAACATTTTGCATAGAGTAGTGTCGACCTATTGCCTTATTGATAGCACTCTTAGTCGCTAATACGGTTCTACAGTCCATACCAGAGACTAACTTGATTTCTTCAATAATGTCAAAGTTGATAGGGTCATCGGTAGCGATAGTAATCTTACTACCTTGGATACTCAAAGCTATAGCAGTATACTTTTTAGCTAACTGTTCAGGTACTTTAGATATGGCTTCTTCATCAATAATGTCAGGATTACTCAAATCTACGTAAGGTACGTGAATTTTTCCTGCCAATGCTTGAGTAAATCTAACTTCGCTTAAAATTCCCAACTCTACAATGACTTCGCCAAAACGTTTTGGAGAACCTTTTTCCCTTAATTCATTTTGTTTTTCTAGAACAGCTTCTAGCTGTTCCGTAGATATTAAACCTTGTTCAACTAGATACTGTCCTATTGGTTTGTTTCTACTCAATTTAAAAACCTCCATTTTAAAATATTTGGTATATTCAAAATTGATATTAAAAGAATATCAACGATTATGAGCTATGAGCGAATGGACGCTTATATTAATATATTTTTCAAATTTATTGTATTTATCCAACTTTTGTGATAAAATAAGACTATACAATATACACTTTAAGGAGGCGTTTAGCCATGAACTGGGTTGAATATTTAGACCCTATGTTTTTTGTACTGTTTTATTTTATCGTTTTTATCTATGGGATATGTATTGGTAGTTTTCTAAATGTGGTAATATTAAGATTACCATTAAATCAAAGTTTGTCGAAACAGTCTTCGCACTGTATGTCTTGTGGTCACAAGATTAAACCTTATGATAACATTCCACTAATTAGTTGGATTTTACTAAAAGGAAGATGCCGAAACTGTGGTGCAAAGATTTCCATACAATATCCAATAGTAGAAGGACTAAATGGAATTATGTACATAGTATCATTTGCAGTTTTTGGACTTTCTGTTAAAGCAGTTATCAGTTGTATACTATTCTCACTCTTGATAGTTATAGGTTTTATGGATTGGAATACCCTTGAAATCGATATGCGACTATTGATTGGAATAGCTATCCTTTCGATACCATCAGCCATATTCAAAGTAGATGACCTTACTATAATTCAACGTATTATTGGAGCTTTATGTGTTAGTGTTCCATTCTTTATAATTGGTGAAGTCTCAGGGGCATACATGAAAAAGAAGACTGGTGAAAAAATTCGTGGTATAGAATTAGGAGATACCATATTAATGTTATCCACTGGATTAGTAGTAGGTCCTAAAATTATTGGATTGTCTGCATTTTTAGGAGTAATCATTGCAGGTATATGTGGAGTTATCTATAAGCGTGTAACGGGTAATTCAAAGTTTGCTTTTGGACCATTCTTATCTATAGGTATAGCGATTTCCATGTTATTTGGAAATCAACTTATAGATTGGTACGTTTTAAACTTCTTAACTTTTGAATAACAATGTTATTAATATAAACATCAACTCAATAAGATTAACTTTCTTATTAAACTCATGTTAATATTAAAAAACAGTCGGAGCAATCTCGTTCCGACTGCTTTTTGTTATCTAGAAAATTAAAGCGTCTTTAGAAACTTAAAGATTATACTATGTCACTAGCTCTCTTTGGTGTAGTATAGATAATAAAGAAGTTATCATTTATTTGTGTTGGATTACCAGAGATATCATTTTGTTTAACGTTAAATCTAGTGCCTAAATCTTCAACGGTGTAGATTTCTTCAACTTTGTCAGGGTCATGAACGCCATAAACGTCGCCTGTAACTAAAGGATTTTCATCATTATGACCTATATCATTAGCAGTCAATGCGATGTTTACGCCACCATTAGTTTTATACTTTTTAACAGTAATCCAATCGTTAGGGCTATCAATGATATTAACTAAACCTAATGACAACGTAGTAGACTGTTGTAGAGTTTTATAATTACCTTGCCACTTTTTAAAGACATCGATAGTAAATGAAACGTTACTTGAAGAAAGTGTAGTATTATAATCCATAGGGGTTAAAAGTTGAGTATCACCAGTAGTATCTTTAACGTACTCATAACTACCTAAGTAGATGTTAAATCCATAGTCAGAATATAAGCCCTCATTGACTGCATACTGCTCATATGATGGCGTAACCGTAACCATAGCACTAGTGCCACTGCCACTGATAGAACTTGACCAATCTGTATTAGGTTTAAAAACGTACTTTGAAATGATACCACCAGTCATTACTGAACCAGTACCACCAGTATTTCCATAGATATCGATATTAGTAGTACCATCAGTGCCTACCACATTTGGAGTACCATTATTGGTGTTACTTACGGCTATTACATTGATGTCAATATCTGTTGGATTTGAGTTGGAATCATTGATACCTGAATGTACTGAAGTAGTAAAACGTTCAGCAAATATACCTACTTGATTTTTAATAATAGTTTCATCTATATCGCCATTAGCGTCCATATAGTCGTCGCCCACACAGATTACCACTCTATCTGCATAACGTAGAGAGCCATCTAAATATCTTTTAATGTTATCTATGGAGGCTCTAGCACCTTCATATTCTGCTGTACTACGGAATTGATTACCTACAGGAAGCATCAATTGAAGTGCTGCAAACATTATAATTCCAAAGATTGCCATTACTACTATCAGTTCAACTAGAGTAAAACCTCTTAACTTTTTGTTTTTCATATTTGCACCACCTACTTTGTTTTACTTACCATCTTGTAAGTTTTAGTAACTTGGAAAAATTTAAACTTATGAGAAGATGTATCCATAGAACCAGAACCATAGTCTATAACCTCATCATTAGCATCTACCACGCCATCATTGTTAGTATCATAACGGGCAGAGGAAGTATCATCTTTAACCACATATAGGTCGCCGATGGCTTTCCAAGTAGAAGAACCGTCCGAGATTTCTATATAACTTTTGGCGTCAGTTATAGGATTATTACTAGCATCATTGATAGAAGTTGGCACTATAGTATTGTCGGTTATCAAGTCAGATGAGCCTGTCATCTGACTATCAGCCTTAGGACTTTGATAGTTAATCCTTTTATTTAATGCGTTAGTGCTAACTTTTGTTTTGGCAACTCCCGAACAAGCCGTAGCCATAACAGTTGAAGAAATCGCCAATACCGCCATAGCTATGATTATTTCAACGAGGGTCATACCTTTTAACTTTTTCTTTTTCATTAAAAATGTCCTCCTTGTTAACTATTTTGGTATGTAGATGAATACATCTGTATAGTATCACCATTTGCAAGAGGTGGAGTAGAACTAGAAGACTTTGAAGTATCCTTTGCTACGAATACGAAAGTACTTGCATTAGCAGTTTTAAAATCAGAACCAACGACTACAGCACCTATAACTTGTGTCATAGCGTTAGAAAATGGAACTTTAGTCATAGTTTGATTATCTGCGTAATCAATATTCATCTGTAAACCACCAGTGGAAACTTCACCTTTCAAATAAGGGGCAAGAATGTATCCAGTTAAGAAACTGTTGTTAGTAAATTTTAAACTTGCATTATTTTCACCACTATAGACATTAATATGTGGAATGAACTCAGTCATTGAAGAGAATTTAGGAATACTACCAAATAAAGTAAGATTGTTATAAGTCTCAGTGTGGTCTATTACTGGATTACCCATGCCATCTAAAACTACTTCTTCATCACCAGTAGTTGTATTAATAGTAGTTTGATAGAAGTCTACAGTGTATGAACCACCAGATTTTAGAGTGTTATAAACGTCCATATATTTTTTAGTCCAAATCTTGCTATTGTTACAGATGTTTACAGAAGTATTATCAGGAATGAAGAAATTTACAGTTCCACCTTGGGAGTCATCTACTACAAAATTAAAGCCGTTACCATCTGTGAAACTTGCACCTAGTTCAATCCAAAGAGTACCAGTACCTGGTTTAAATAGCATATTAGTCTTTTCAAAGCTACCTTCTAAAGTACAATCTTCAGAGATTTCGTAATAACCTTCACTATTTGGAGTTTGTAAAGCACCATTCCTTAAAACATCGGCTGAAACACCATAGGCACCATTTAAGATGGCACTACTATAACTTGTATATACTGTAGATGTATGGTTAGGGTTAGTAGTAGGATAATCGGAATTTTTATACTTAAGTGTACCAGTACCAGAACCATCATCTTCGGTATACTCTTCTAAGATGTCTTGAGGAGTATCAACAAAGTCTATAACGTCTTTTAAAGTTCTATTAGATGGAAATTCTGTAGTTAAAAGTGGGTCACTACCAGGAACTTCAGTTCTAGTATAGTCACCAGTTCCAGGGGCAACAGATTTATATTTCAACTTATAATCACCTAAGCCAGCACCAACATAGACTTTATCTTTTCTATAGTGGTCATAACTATCATACTTACCACCAAAACTATCCCATGGATTATACTTTTTACCTACTTCCCACCATTTAACGTCTGTATCAGGAGCATAATATGGATTAGTACATTCTACCCAAGTACCATTAATGTCATCATATACATAATCTTCTTTATAATCACCTTTACCCATTGCAACTTTTTGATATTTAGGAGTTCCGTCCCATTCTTTATCAACAGTATAATCACCACCAGTGCCAACGTAAGTATATACATAAGTACTGTTAGCACCATTGATTTCATCTTTAAAGTTAGTATTCTTTTCTAGAGCATTAGCACCACTTACAGAGTTATACTGTACACCATTAATGGAAGGATTACCTTGTACATATAGTTTAGCAGGGTCAACGTCGAAGTAATCAACTTGCATATTGACACTTGGCTTGATATAGCAATCATTTTCAACGGTTAAAACGCCTTTGATTTCTGGATTTCCGTTTACTTCTAAATCGTCACCAACGTAGCAATCTCCACCGATGGTAGCTTTATTTAGTATTAAAGAACCTTCAGTATAGAAGTTTCCACCTGTAGAAACACCTGCAGAACCATTTACTATACTAGATGCCCATTCCAATAAACCTGCACCATTATTATTACTACCTATTCTACTAACACCATACTGACTAGGAGAATTATCGTTTTTCTGAGAACTCATATTAGTATTTGAAACGGTAATAGTAAACATATCACTGTTAAAATGATAGGCATCAAAAGTATCATCACCAGTATAGTCATTGTTTATAGCACCAAAGTCATAGTTGTATACATATACATCAGAGTATAATGAAGCAGCCCTTGAAAGGTCAGTAGTAGCAAGGAAGTTACCACCACAGTATACTACTATTGGATGGGTAGCATCACCAATAGTACAATTTTTATTAATATCAAAACTTCTTTCAACAAAGATATAAGGAAGTTCATCATAGCTACTAGCAGTAGTAACATCTACAACGGATTGAATTGAAAATGGAGAACCATCGTTGTCAAACAAGTCGCCAAATACGTTAAAACTCTGTCTATTTGAAAGATACATAGTATCACTAGAACTAGAAGAGTTCCTATAACTACCATTGATAGCAAAGTTACCAGTAGCAGGTCTTGGGTTATTGTTTGTAAATACTTTATAGGTACGAGCAGGTTTATTATCCCATCTAGTTTCGTTGATACCTATACCAACAGATGCACCACCAAAAGCATTGATACCATCACCATTATCGATATCACCTAAAACGGTTAATGCCTTATTTATACCAGAAGGTACGTCAGGTTGCTCAACTGGATTTAATACAAAATAGTTAGTTACTGTACTGGTTTCATCACCGAGAGTAGCAGTAGCTGAAAGAAGAACTACATCTTTACTTTCATAACCACCAGTTTTTGTGTTTAGCTGTTGAGTAGTACCAACTTTTTTAGCAGTAACTACAGCAGTACCCATACTTTCATCTGGAAGAGTTACACTCAAAGTAGTACCAGTAGTACTAGCATTAGCCACAGAGTTGGCAATGCTAGTATCGTGGCACATGGCTTGTAGAGTAGCATCTAGAACAGATTTTGCAGTATAGGTAGTTTGATTTTTGGAATAGCTAGAGTAAGCACGTTTATTAGCTGCACCAGCTATTGTAAGAGTTGCCATAACGAAGACTATCATAACCATCATGACGGCAACTACCGTAAAAAGAACTGTTCCTTTTAAGGATTTTCCTCTACGGATAGATTTTTCCTCCTTCATAAAACAATACCACCTTTCCTAAAATAGAAGCTGATTAATCTAAAGAAGGTTCAGCTAAAGGTTCAAGAACGTAGAATTTGATAGTCATAGTACCAGTAGAGTATCCTTTTAGAGTAGCATCAGTTTGAGTTTCACCAAAAGTATAATCATCTACGTTAAAGTTTGTAACTAGTACGTTTTCTTGTAAATCCTTGATAGCGTTCAATAGATTAGTAACACCAGCTTTTTGTCCTTTAAAAGATATACTCAAAGAGTATGCTTCAACTTGTTGTAATTCTACTTCAGAAAGTAATGTAGATGCCTTTAATTTTTCAGTAGTTTCCTTAGCTAAATCTCCATTGATGTCGGCAGCCTCGAACAAAGGATATGTAACTACGTTTGGGGTATAATAGTAAAATTCAATATTTTCAGCTTCAGCAGGTGTAGCGTTTATAGAGTTTATTTGTACTGCGTTCTCTGTAAATAGATTTTGAATGAAAGAATCTGCATCATAAGTTTCTCTATGTTGTGCGAAGCCGTTAGATAGTGACTTAGCATCTTCATATTCAGTTTTAATGTTGGCTTCTATAGTAGGAATTTCTTCTATGATGCCTCTAATTCTCTCTTCTTCGGCTTGGGAAGTAGCTAATGTAGATTTGTTAGTAGATATTTTATCCATTGTAGGTCTAATAAAGATAAATATACCTGCTAATAGTATAGCAACTGCAATAATAACTAATAATATAATCTTATCTCTATATGATAATGTAGTTTTCATTAATTAGCACTCTCCTCTTGATTAGTTGTACCATCAGTAACAGTATTATCAATGATGGTTTCCTCATTAACTTCATAATCTGAAACGATACTATCCACATCGCTCTTTAGATACATAACTAGGTTAAAATCGATAGTTTTTTGTTCAGTACCTGGAATGGTAGTAGTAGTACCATCTGGATTGGTTACTACGGTAGCATCAGTGGTATTAGTGTTTAGATTGTAACCAACATAGTCAACATTGTAGAAAGTGCCATCATCAGCGATAGCCTTAGCTAAAGTATTAGGAATGGTTTGAACAGGTTCATTACTTCCATTGGCAGTTACTGGGATAGTTAAAATACCATCAACATAGTTGATATTAGAATACTTAATAGAAGCATCAACACCTGTAGCTAACTCTTCAAGTTTAGTCAATATTTCATTGGTCAAGATTGGTCTAGATTTATACGCATCGGAAGCTACCTTAGCAGCATCTTTGTAAGCTCTAACATTTTCTAACATCGCAGTACGATTATCATGTTTAGCCAAACCATCTATAGCTTCTTGTGAGTTGATATATTGTTGACAAGTTTCTATATTCTTTTCCAAGTTATGGTTTGTAATTCCTAAGACTATGGATATCAACGCAACTATAGCGACTGCACCACCACCTACAGCACCTAACATTAATCCAAAAGATTTGTCATCATTAAGTTTAGTATTAACTATAGCAGCAGTTCCACCGAGTTCAAGGAGGTTAATCTTTTCAGTATCTTTATCTCTTTTGAACATCGCACCGATGGCATTAGCATAGTTAGAAAATTCAAGATTTTCATAACCAGTAATCAATGGTGGAACGGCAATTACACTAGAGGTTAAACCCATTTGTTCCATATCGTCAGCCAATTCTCTGTAGCGTTCGCTAGTATCACCATAGAATACTATATGGTTGATAGTTTCGGAACTTCTATTCCTTTGGAATTGCAACATACGGAAAACGTTGTCGTGGATAGCGTCCATTATGTAGTCTTCACTTTCACTGTAGTCACTATCATCTATGGAAGCAAAACGTGAAAAAGACAACTGATTATCTTGGTAAACGTTCATACTGATAAAGTTTTTATCAATTTGAACTGCCATGAATGGCATCTTCTGTTTTAGTTTGGAGTCTGCTAACAAAACCTTAGTGATACAGTTATTAGCAACTACTATGGACTTTAAACTTATATTTAGATACTTAAATACTATTAAATAAGCATCTATGATGTTATGAGGACAAGCCGTAGCAAGTACTGTAACATCGGTTGGAGCGTTTTCATCTTTATTGTCTTTATTTTCTTTTAGGTTACCATCTTTTTTAACTATGGTATAAGATATACTATAAGTATCGTCAACTACAGAAACGCTCTTTTGCATCTCATCGGAGACTGCCTTAGAAAACTCAGAGCCTTTAACGTTAGGAACTGTAAGTTCCTTAAATATAGTTTGGTTGGAAGAGATACTCATGATTGCTTCTCTATCGGCAATTCTTTTGAGTTTTAAAATTCCGTTAAGTTTTGTAGATAATAGAACAGGGTCTTTAGGAATACCTCTTTCAATAAGACCTTCTTCAAGGTCAAGAGTTGCTGACGCTTGTATCTTTATCTTTCCATTACTTTCAGTACCTTTGATGATACGCACGTTTCTATCTGTAATATCGAAGGATAACATTTAAAAAATCCACCTCTCATTAATAAGTTTTACTATTCTGTGATACCGTCCATACCGCCATATAGAGCAGGAAGAACAGATGCAACGATTAAACCAACTGCAACACCCATGATAATAATCATGACAGGTTCCATCATACCAACTAGACTGGAGATAGCAGAGTCTGCTTCTTCTTCATAGTAGTCGGAAGATTTTTCAAGGATATCATCTAACGCACCAGACTCTTCACCTACGTAGATGATAGAACAAAACATTGAATCGAAAATTTCAGTTCTTTGAATAGCAGCCGAAAGAGGTTCGCCCTGTTTTACCTCATCTATTACTGTTTCAAACTTTTCTGATATATATGAGTTACCAAGAACGTCAGAAGCTCTTTGTAAACACTCTACCATAGGTAGACCACTTGAGTATAGTGATGATAAAGTTCTTGAAAAACGACCAGTATATATCTTAACCATCAAAGGACCAAAGTAAGGACCTTTTATTAATATTCTATCCCATTTCTTTTTAAACTCAGGCATCTTCAACAAATACATAAGACCAAACACTATAGCAGCAACGATTATTAACAATACGTACCATTTGGATTTTAAAAAGTCACTAAAAGCAAACATAGCTCTAGTAAGTGCAGGCATAGCATCAGGGCTAGAGAACATATCCCTAAAAGTAGGCATGATAAAAGTAAACATACCTATTACTATTACTATACAGAGTAACATCAATATAATAGGATAAGTCATAGCACCTTTAATCTTGTTGTTCATTTTGTTTTCTTTAGCATAGTGGTCTTGCATTCTCTGCATGATTACGTCAAGAGAACCACTGGATTCACCAGCACCAACCATACTAATCAAAAACTGTGGAAATGAACCTGCATGCATTTGCAATGCAGCTGAAAAAGATTCACCTTTTTGAACGTTCTCATAGATATCTTGCCAAATAAGTTTGGCTTGTTCTTTAGGTTGTTCTTTACATATGATTTCCAAAGTCTTAACTATAGTAAGACCTGAAGTCATCATAGCAGCCATTTGCCTACAGTCAAAGGCAAGGTCTTTAGTTGAAAATTTGTACGCTGAACGCGTACCAGAAGCATCTTCCTCATGCTGAACTACGAAAAGACCTTTAGCACGCATCTGTTCATTAAAGTCTTTTTCATCTTGGGCTATTAGGACGCCTTTTCTGACAGTTCCCGAAGCATCTTTAGCAGTATAAGAAAATTTGCTCATCTTACCACCTCCAAAAATATTTATACAATACAGGGCATACCATATAATATAAACATTATAGCATTCTTTTCTAAAAAATACAATTGGTGAATATGTACATTTTAACGGTGATTTTTTATAAACATTGCCAAATATAAAACACTACTAATAGCAATATCAATAAAATTCAATAATGTGTTGAATTTTTATGTGAAAAGTTGCACAAAATATAATATTATATAGTATCCCAATTTTTTGAAATTTTTATGTGTATTTAAGTAGATATTGCAAATATCATAGTATTATGGTATAATATTATCCATTAAATATACATCTTACTTGATTTAAACTAATAAATATTAGGTTTAACTCAAAAAAATCAATACATGGGAGTGTTTACATTATGAATGATATTCATTACTTAGATAACGCTTCAACTACTAAACCCCTTAATGAAGTAGTTGAAGTAGTAAACAGATGTTTAACTCAAGATTTTGGAAATCCATCATCTTTGCATAGAATGGGATTAAACGCTCAAATCTATATGGATAATGCTAGAAAATCCATAGCCAAGGCATTGGGTTGTACTACAGATAGTATCTTTTTTACTTCTGGAGCTACTGAAAGTTCTAACATTGCAATATTAGGAACGCCAAAAATCTATGGTAAACGAAAGAAGAGAGTAGTCACTACTACTATAGAACACGCTTCCGTTAAGGAATGTTTCAATGAACTTGAAAAACTAGGATATGAAGTCTACAGGATATCTCCTAATAAAAACGGCGAAATCACCACTCAAGATATTGTAAATGCAGTAGATGAAAATACTTGTCTAATAAGTTGTATGCTAGTAAACAATGAAACTGGATATATCCTTCCTATAGATAAGGCTTACTCTATCATAAAAAAGAAGTATCCCGAAACTATTACTCATTGTGATTGCGTTCAAGGTTTTTTAAAAATTCCTATAAACGTTAGAACTCTCAAAGCAGATTTAATATCTATAAGTGGACATAAAGTACACGCTTTAAAAGGTTGTGGTGTATTATACGTAGATAAGAACGTTAGAATATCCAAACATAATTTGGGAGGAAAACAGGAAAAAGGCTTTAGAAGTGGTACAGAAGCACTTCCAAACATTGCAAGTATTGGAGTTGCTACTGACATTCTATATCCTAGTATTAAGGAACGTTTTGAGTATGTATCCAACTTAAAGGATTACCTTTTAGAGAAGTTATCCTCTATGGATTATGTTTCTATAAACTCTAAAGAGGACGCATCACCATACATAATAAATGTATCAGTGCTAGGAGTTAGAAGTGAAATCATGCTTCATTTTTTAGAGGATAAGAACGTATATATCTCAAGTGGTTCAGCGTGTTCAAAAGGTGAAAAGAGTGGTGTATTAGGTCAATTCGGTTTAGATGATAAACACTCTGATAGTGCTTTAAGAATAAGTATCTGTGAGACTAACACCACCGAAGATATTGATGCTTTAATCCATGGTATTCAAGAAGGTTTTAAAAGTATCTTAAAGAGTTAATATAAAATGATGCTACTTGCATTTTAAAGTCATGATGAACTGTTTTGCAGAACGTGGAGAACGTCCTCTACTGATTACAAACCTTTCAGCCAATATGTCTAACTCTTCAGTATCCATATTGATGTTATAGACCTTAGCCAACTCATGTACTATAGTTAGATAGTCTTTCTTAACAGGCTTTGAGAATTTAACAGATATTCCAAAACGTTCGGATAGGGAAGTCAACTCTTGGATAGTATCATTAAAGTGAATGTCGTCACCTTCACGGTCGGAAAAGCTCTCTTTAACTAGATGTCTTCTGTTGCTAGTAGCATATATTACTACGTTATTTGCCCTAGATGATACGTTTCCCTCTAAGATGGCTTTTAAAGTTGAAAAGTCATTATCATCACTGTTAAAAGATAAATCATCTATAAAGATTATGAACTTCAATGGATTGATAGATAGAGTATCCATAATCTTAGGAATGTCGTGGATATTCTTCTTTTGCATTTGGATAATCCTTAAACCTTTATCTGCAAACTCATTGACCACAGCCTTAACCGTTGATGATTTTCCAGTACCTGCATCGCCATATAATAGTACGTTAGATGCTGGTTTATTCTCTAATAGAGCCTTAGTGTTGTCAATGACTATCTGTCTTTCACGTTGATAGCCTATTAAATCACTAAGTCTAGTAGTATCAGGATACTTTATAGGTACTATCTCACCATCTTCTACTATGAACATATGATATTGAGCAAATATACCATATCCATAAGAGGAAATATTGTTAATTCTTAGAAAATACTCATCTTTAAAGTTGTATGAACTAGTCTCCCAACTTGGTAGATACTTACTATAATCTATATGAGACTTAATCTCATTAGATTGTATCCTAGAAATACTATTTAAGATATCCAATTCATGGGTAACGCACTCTTCAAAGGTCGTATTTGATGCTTTATGTAAGCACTTACTATGTACAAATACGTTTTCATCTTCATAGATTTTACTTAAAACATACTCTGTAAAGTTGGTATTATGTTTATACAGTTCAGAAACGAACTCTGAATAGTTTTGAAGTTGCTCTACTGTAGATTGTTTATTTTCAATACTTTCTAGCAAAGAAACAAACCTTTTAATAACGCCATCTTTTAAAAGGTTTCTAAAGATGACTAAAGTCTTTAAATCGTAGCTATACTTAGCCGATACTATAAAACTGTCCATATGAAACACCTTACTAAATTAAATTTAACATCATTAGATGTTAATACTATTTTATCACAAATGAGCAAATACGTCAAGATTTTTTAATAGATTGACATTAAAATCAATCTTAATAACGGTAAAAGGCAGAAATTTTATCTATAGTCTTGATATTGTGCAAAATAACTATATAATTCAATATTTTTTGTGAATAATGACAGTTGACAAAACAGTTTAAAATGAGTATACTATATTATAGTTTTAGTTTAATACGTTTCAAACCGTTGAGCAGAAATAGTAGGTAGATTTTATCATTTACAGAGAGTTGATGGTTGGTGAAAATCAACAGTGAGATTTTATTGAATGGTTCTGTGAGGGCAGTCCGAAAGTGATAGTTTTTTTCTATGAAATCTATCGTTAGTAGTAACTGACGGGAACTCAACCCGTTACAAATGAGGGTGCATGATAGTGCATAACAGAGTGGTCACACGATTTAAATATCGGTGGCAATTTGGGTGGTATCGCAGAAGTTAGATTTTACGGCTTTTGTCCCATGTTTTTGGGGGCAAGGGCTTTTTTTGTTGATTTTTTATGAAAGAAGTGTTTATATTATGATTAAACCAGATTACAGTGTGATTGACCGAATTTCTAAAGATTACACTATTATTCCAGTATGTAGAGAAATATATGCCGATGTTATTACTCCTATAACCTTACTAAGAAAAATCGCTAACCAGTATGATAAGTATTTTCTCCTTGAAAGCGTTGAACAGGGTACTCAGTGGGGTAGATACAGTTTCTTAGGATTTAATCCAATAGTAAGAGTTACTTGTAAAAATCAAGTAGTCACAATTGAAAAAGATGGAGAAAAGACCATCAGTAAACTTGCCCCTTATGATACTCTTAGGGATATCATGTCACAATATAAATCCCCTAAGCTTAAGGATATGCCTACTTTCACTGGTGGCTTAGTTGGATACTTCTCTTATGCTATGATTGGTTATGCTGAACCTGTCTTAAAACTCAAATCAAGTGATTTTAACGACTATGATTTAATGTTATTTGATAAAGTTATCGCATATGACCATCTAAAGCAGAAAATCTGTATAGTGGTAAATATGTCTACTGACAACGTGGATAAAAACTATGAAAAGGCTCTTGCAGATATTAGAGAACTTGAAAAGTTAATATCTGATATGCCTACAGGAAATTTTCCAGTGACTATCAAACCTAAATTCACTTGTAATATATCCAAGGAGGAGTATTGCAAGAGGATTGAAAAGACTAAGGAATATATCATAGATGGTGATATTTTTCAAGCAGTAATATCAAGGCGTTTTGAGTGCGAGTATAAAGATAGTCTAATCAATGCGTATAGAGTTTTAAGGACTACTAATCCATCACCATATATGGTGTTCATGAAAACCGATGACGTTGAATTGATGTCAACATCACCTGAAACTTTGGTAAAACTTGTAGATGGTACGGTTACTACTTTCCCAATAGCAGGTTCACGTCCTAGGGGTATCACGTATAAGGAAGATTTAGAACTTGAAAAAGGTCTTATGCAAGATGAAAAAGAACTATCCGAACACAATATGCTCGTGGATTTGGGCAGAAACGATATAGGAAAGATATCGGAAATAGGTTCTGTAGAAGTTACCAAGTACATGGAAGTTCTAAAGTATTCTAAGATTATGCACATATGTTCAGAGGTTCAAGGAAAGTTAAAACCTGAATATGATGCCTACAGTTGTGTAAATTCAATCTTACCGGCAGGAACGCTTTCAGGAGCGCCAAAAATTCGAGCTTGTGAAATCATAGAGGAGATTGAAGACTTACCTAGAGGCATCTATGGTGGTGCTTTAGGATATATCGACTTTACTGGTAATCTTGATACTTGCATAGCCATTAGAATGGCAGTCAAGAAAAATGATAGAGTATATATCCAAGCAGGTGGTGGTATCGTAGCAGATAGCGTTCCTGAAAATGAATATCTTGAAAGTGAAAACAAGGCTAAGGCTTGTATCAATGCAATCCTAGACGCTATGGAGGTGAATGATTAATGGTCTTAATGATTGATAATTATGATAGTTTCACATATAACTTATATCAATTGGTAGGTTCAATAAATCCTGATATTAAGGTATTTAGAAACGATAGTATCACCATTGATGAGATTAGAAAGTTAAATCCTAGTCATATAATAATTTCTCCTGGTCCTGGATATCCTAAAAATGCAGGTATCAGTGAGGAAGTCGCTAGAGAATTAAAAGGTGAGTATCCAATATTGGGAATATGCTTAGGACATCAAGGAATTTGTGAGGTAAATGGAGCGAATATCTGTCATGCGATTAAACTAATCCATGGGAAGAAAACTCCCGTTAAGTTAGATTTGTCTTGTAAACTTTTCCAAGGACTTCCAGAGGTCGTAGAAGTTGCTAGATATCACTCTTTAATAGCTGAAAAAAGTACCCTTCCTGATACCTTAGAAGTAATATCTGAAGATTTACAAGGGGAAATTATGGGTGTAAAAGTCAAGGGTTATGAAGTCTATGGATTACAGTTCCACCCTGAGAGTGTTCTCACAACTTGTGGCGATACTATCCTAAGAAACTTTTTGAACATTAGATTATAATAAATATCATAATAGAAAGGATTTGATTTTTTATGATTAAAGATGCTATCAAACTTTTAGTAGATAATAAGAATTTATCCTATGAGATGGCTGAAGAAGTTATGAATGAAATCATGAGTGGAAACGCCTCCGAGATTGAAATGTCTAGTTATCTAACGGCATTGAGAATGAAAGGTGAAACCGTTGAGGAAATCACAGCTTGTGCAAATGGTATGCGTAAAGCTGGAGTACATCTAAATCACGATTTTGAGGTTTTAGAAATCGTTGGTACTGGTGGTGATGAAGCTTTTACTTTTAATATCTCAACTATTTCAGGATTTGTAATCTCTGCTTGTGGAGTTCCAGTAGCTAAACACGGAAATAGGAGTGTATCAAGTAAGTGTGGTTCTGCAGATTGTTTAGAAAGTTTAGGTATCAAGCTAGATATCCCAGTAGAACAGAGTGAGCAAATCTTAAAAGAGATTGGTATGTGTTTTATGTTTGCACAGAAGTATCATAAATCTATGAAATACGTAGCACCAGTTAGAAAAGGTCTAGGGATTAGGACAGTATTTAATATCTTAGGACCATTATCCAATCCAGCAGGGGCGAATATGCAACTCATGGGAGTCTACAGTAAATCTTTAGTTAGACCTATGGCAGAAGTTTTATCAAAGTTGGGAGTTACTAAAGGAATGGTAGTGTATGGAAACGATGGCTTAGATGAAATCACATTGACTACTAATACTATCGCTTGTTTTATCGATAATGGTACTTTCACAGATTTAGAAATCAATCCAGAGGATTATGGTTTTAAACTCTGTACACCTCAAGAATTAATAGGTGGTTCACCTGAAATCAATAAGCAAATTGCACTAGATATCCTAAGTGGTAAAGAGGTTGGTGCTAAGCGTGATGTAGTACTATTAAATTCTGCAGTATGTCTATACATTGCAGGTAAGGGAACTATTTCCGAATGTATCGAGATGGCTAAAACTCAACTTGAGAATGGCAACGCCATGAAACAACTTGAAAGATTTATTGAATTATCAAATAAATAGTTAATAATGGAGGGAAATATCATGAATAATAAGCTTATGAAAGTTTTAGGATTAATACTATCTGTAGCAAATATAATAGCTATAGTATTTTTTATCAAGAATAATAACAAGAATAATAGCAAACTAAGAAAAATCCAAAATAAGCTAAACAGTATTAAAGATGATTTAAGTAACATCACTGATGAACTTGACGAAATAACAGAAGAACTAAATGGAGATGTCAAAAAGAAAGATGATAAGAAAAAGTCTATAGTTGATTTAAATGATGATGATATAGTTCTTGATAGTGTATCTATTACCAATAACAATCAAGAAGGAACTAAAGAAGATACTATCACAGAAGATGAAGAAACTTCTAATGAGGAAGAGACTAATGAGTAATATCTTAAATACTCTTGCAGAGTGTACATCAAGGCGTATTGCAGAGTGTAAAAAAATTGTCTCCATAGAGGAGATGAAGTCTAAGGCATTATCATTGGCAAAATCTAACTTTGAGTTTGAGAAAGCACTTAATAAATCGAATGATATTGCCTTTATCTGTGAAGTTAAGAAAGCATCGCCATCTAAAGGGGAGATTTCCAAAGATTTTCCATATATAGACATTGCCAAAGAGTATCAAGAAGTAGGTGCAGATTGTATATCTGTACTCACCGAACCCGAATATTTCAAAGGTGATATTAAGTATCTAAAGGAAATCAATGAAGTTGTAAGTATTCCAACTATCCGAAAAGATTTTACCATCGATGAGTATATGATATATGAGGCTCATGTAGTAGGGGCAAAAGCAGTATTATTAATCTGTTCACTTTTAGATACTGATACTATTAAAAATTATATATCTATCTGTGATACTCTCGGTTTAACTGCTCTAGTAGAAGCTCATGACAGTGAAGAAGTAAAATCTGCTTTAAAAAGTGGTGCTAGAGTTATTGGAGTAAATAACAGAAACTTGAAAACTTTTGAAGTAGATATTAACAACTCTATCAATCTAAGGAAACAAATTCCAAAAGATATTATCTTTGTAGCTGAAAGTGGTATTAAAACTGCTGAAGATATCTCTAAACTTAGAGATAACAATGTTAATGCTGTCTTAATTGGTGAAACATTTATGCGTTCATCTAATAAGAGAGAGTGCTTAAATCAGTTGAAAGGGATATCATAATGGCAAAAGTTAAAATTTGTGGATTATCTAGGGTTGAAGATATTCAATACTGTAACGAACTTAAACCAGATTATATAGGATTTATTTTGGGTTTTCCAAAGAGTAAAAGAAACATCACATTTGATAAGGCTAAGGAATTAAAATCGCATTTAGATAGTAGTATCAAATGTGTTGGAGTGTTCGTCAACGCTGACATTGATTTTATATCTAAGTTTTGTGACGAAAACATCATAGATTTAGTACAGCTACATGGTAGTGAAGGTATCAACTATATTTTGGATTTAAAGTCTAAGGTTAATAAACCTATTACAAAGGCTGTTAGAGTTCAATCTGTAGAAGAAATTTTAAAAGCAGATAGCCTCCCTTGTGACTATCTACTATTAGATACATATGTATCTAATATAGTGGGTGGTAGTGGTAAAACTTTCGATTGGTCTATAATACCACAGATTAACAAGCCATTTTTCCTAGCTGGTGGATTGACTTCTGATAATGTATCTAAGGCAATTGATATGTGCAATCCGTTTGCAGTAGATGTCAGTTCCTCTGTTGAAGATGGTAATTATAAATCCTATAACAAGGTTAAAGAGTTTATATCGAAAGTTAGAAATTAACTTATAAATTTATATTATGAAAGGAAGATTTTAGAAATGTCAAATCAAAAAGGTAGATTTGGTATCCATGGTGGACAGTATATCCCAGAAACTTTGATGAACGCCATAATCGAATTAGAAAACGCTTATAACAAGTACAAAGATGACCCTCAATTTAATGCAGAGTTGACCGAACTATTAAACAATTATGAGGGTAGACCATCTTTACTATACTACGCCAAAAATATGACCGAAGATTTGGGTGGTGCTAAGATATATCTAAAACGTGAAGATTTGAACCACACTGGTTCACATAAGTTAAATAACGTTCTAGGTCAAGCACTACTTGCCAAAAAGATGGGTAAAACTAGATTAATCGCTGAGACTGGTGCAGGTCAACACGGAGTAGCTACTGCTACTGCAGCAGCGTTACTCGGTATGGAATGTGAAATATTTATGGGTGAAGAAGATACTAAGCGTCAAGCGTTGAACGTTTATAGAATGAAACTCTTAGGAGCTAAAGTAAATTCAATTACAACTGGAACGAGAGTTCTTAAAGATGCTGTAAACTCTGCTATGCGTGAATGGACTAATCGTGTGGAAGATACTCATTATTTAATCGGTTCTACTATGGGGCCATATCCATTTCCAACTATAGTTAGAGACTTCCAAAGTATCATAAGCAAGGAAATTAAACAACAGATGCTTGAAAAAGAAGGCAGACTTCCTGATATTGTAATGGCTTGTGTGGGTGGTGGTTCTAACGCTATGGGAGCTTTCTACAACTTTATTGAAGATAAATCTGTACGTTTAATAGGTTGCGAAGCAGGTGGCAAAGGTATTGACACTTCTGAAACAGCTGCTACTCTTTCTACGGGTAGAGTAGGTATCTTCCATGGTATGAAATCCTATTTTTGTCAAGATGAAAATGGTCAAATAGCTCCAGTATACTCAATATCTGCAGGATTGGATTATCCAGGAGTAGGGCCAGAACACGCATATCTAAAGGATATTGGTAGGGCTGAATACGTAGCTATCACAGATGATGAAGCCGTTAGAGCTTTTGAATATCTATCAAGGATTGAGGGAATTATCCCAGCTATAGAATCTTCTCATGCCGTTGCATACGCTATGAAACTCGCTCCAACTTTGGATAAGGATAAAATCATAGTAGTAAACTTATCAGGTCGTGGCGATAAGGACGTCGCTGCTATTGCTAGATACAAGGGGGAAGATTTATATGAGTAATATTAAAGAAGTTTTTAACCATGGAAAAGCGTTTATTCCATTCGTAACAGCTGGTGACTTCGGTCTCGATTTGACTGAAAAGTTACTATTTGCAATCCAAGACAACGGTGCAGATTTGATAGAAGTAGGTATACCATTCTCTGACCCTACTGCAGAAGGTCCAGTAATCCAAGAGGCTAGTGAAAGGGCTTTACAACTTGGAACTAACATCACAAAGATTGTAACTATGGTTAAACACGCTCGTGATAATGGATTAACTATCCCATTAGCATTTATGACCTATGCAAATCCAGTGTTTAACTTCGGAATTGAAAACTTTGCCAAAGAATGTGTAGCTTGTGGAATTAGTGCAGTAATCATTCCAGAGATACCTTTCGAAGAAAAACACGAAATGAGCGATATCTTTGAAAAGTATGATGTTGATTTCATATCTTTAATAGCACCTACTTCCCATGATAGAATTAAAATGATAGCCTCTGAGGCTACTGGTTTTGTATACTGTGTATCTTCTATGGGAGTTACTGGCATGAGAAAAAAAATAACAACTAACGTTGGTGAAATGGTTAAATTAGTAAAACAAACTAAAGATATCCCATGTGCCATAGGTTTTGGAGTATCCACACCAGAACAGGCAAAGGAGATGTCACAATATGCTGATGGCGTAATCATAGGTAGTGCGATAGTAAACATAGTTGCTCAACATGGTTTGGATAGTGTACCATACGTTAGTCAATTTATCAAAGCCGTTAAGACTGCTATCACTGAATAGGATTTTTTTCAAAGTCTTTTGATTTTAACATATTTTTAAAAATTATCCGATATTGTATATCGGATAATTTTTTTTGTAATATATATTGACAAAGCAATGAAAATATGCTAGAATGATAGTAACAAATTACTAATAATAAATAAAAAAAATAAACTATTTTGTGATAATTGCCTAGAAAGTATCAAAGACGTTGATTATTTACTTTTTGTATCTTGTACCATATTGGAAGGCATTAAAATCCAAAAATCTATGTGAAATCATATAGTATATGCTTTATTAATTTCCGAGGTGATATTATGAAAAAATCAAATATTAACAAACTTAGAGGATTTACTCTTGTTGAATTGGTTACTGTAATAGCTATTATTTGCGTACTATCGGCTATGATTGTTCCATCACTTATGCAATATATTGAGTATGCAAATAATAAAGTTGATGTGGCTAATGCTCGTAGAATTTATACTATTCTTCAAGAGGCTATGGCATTCGACATTAATAATAGTATTGATTATAGCAATCCATGGGGAAATAAGAAAGAAGATAAAGACCATGGTTATGTGTATGTTGATGATGATGAAATTCGTACATCTAGCATAAAAATTGCCAAGATTTTAGCAGGTCAAGGTATAATAGATGAAAATGCAGTTAAAAATCCTAATATGCGTCAAGGTAAAGAACCACAGTTCTCAAAAAACAAGATTAATTTAACTTGTAAATCCAAAAAAACTTGGGATAGATATCAAGTAAACTTTGTTTTAGTAGGTGGCGAGGTTGTATTCAGTTATTCCGCTTGTAGAAATGGAAGAAATAAAGATAAAGAGGCATCGGAAAATTTTGCTGAAAGAATAGGCGGTTTTGCTGGAAGTGATGAGATATCATTAGGAGGAAAAAGTTAATAGTTATCTGTTATTTATCAAAATAGTTAAGACTGTTATCACTAAATAAAATTTTTTTCTAAAGTCTCTTAATTTTAACATAGTTTTAATAATTATCCGATATTATATATATATCGGATAATTTTTTTAGAAAGTAGGTCAAAAAGATGGAATATGAAGTATTAATCAACAACGCCTTAGAAGTTAGAAAGTTAGCATATGTACCCTATTCTAAATTTTCTGTTGGAGCTAGTTTAATCACTAAAGATGGAAAGATATTCAATGGGTGTAACGTAGAAAACGTATCATATCCGTTGGGAATGTGTGCTGAAAGGACTGCAATCTTTAAAGCGATATCTGAAGGATATAGGGACTTCTCTGCCATATGTGTGGTAGGTGGATTGAACGAAAATCTAACAGAATATTGTTATCCATGTGGTGCTTGTCTTCAAGTGTTAAACGAATTTTGTACTCAAGACTTTAAGATAATACTATTCAATGGTAAAGATGTAAAATCTTATACGTTAAAAGAGTTATCGCCATACGGTTTCACGGAATTGAAATGATTAAATATAAGTTTACTATCCATATAAAAAAAGTTAATTTAAATACTATTTTTTCTATAGATTTTCACAAAACTATCCCAAAAATTACTTGACATTTCCAATTTACTATGGTATTATAATCTTATAGAGAGAACAGAAGATATATAAACCGTTTTTAATCTAGGAACTGGAGGTTCTGATATTTATGAGTAACTTAAAAGACAACAAAAATAACTCAATCAACAATAATGTAGATTTGACGAAAAAAACTTCTTTGCCACTAATAGTCGGTACTGGTGCTATGATTATAGCTAGTGTTATGACCTTAGAACCATCTATCAATTTAGAGGTTGCTAAAGTAAATAATCTAAATTCAGCTTGCTACGTCCAAAATAATGATGAAAATAAAAAGAATAGTCTATCCAATGATAGTGAAGATGAAAACAACCTTCCAAATGATGAAGATAATGAATTTTTAGATGAATATGATGAAGAAGATAACCTCTCAAAATCTGATGAGTTTCCAAGCTATGTAAGAGGTAGAAATGGTGAACTTTTCTATGATTCCAGTGCCGAAGATGACAAATACTACTATGGCAACTGGGACAGAGTTGACCCTAATGAAAAAGATGACGACGATAAATTTATTATTTGGTAATCTTAAGTGTAAAATTTGTTGAACTATTTTATTCTAATTAATATGCGTCTAAATGTTCATTTCTTGACGCCTATATTTGAGACAATATTATTATGACACTTTTTAGAAAGGTAGGAATTTTAATGCAATATGAAATTAAGGGAACTCCCTTTCCTGTAGTAATATGTGGAGTAAATCCCGGAGAAACCGTAGTATGCCAAAAAGGTGCTATGACTTGGATGAGTGCTAATATGCAAATGGTTACTAATGTAGGTGGTGGATTTAGTAAACTATTTGGAAAAGTTTTAACTAATGAAAGTATGTTCCAAAATGAGTATACTGCTCAAGGTGGATTTGGTGAAATAGCTTTTGGTTCTAGTATGCCAGGTCAAATTTTACCAATACACATAAGTCCTAGTAGAACTATCGTAGCACAAAAGTCAGCTTTTTTAGCATCTGAAAAGAATATTAATATGGAGATATTCTTCCAAAAGAAAGTAGGTTCAGGTTTCTTCGGTGGTGAAGGATTTATTATGCAGAAGTTTTCGGGAAACGGTATGTTATTCCTTGAAGTCGATGGTTCTATAATTGAATATGATTTAGACCCTGGAGAGTCATTATTAATAGATACGGGCTATCTATGTGCTATGGATAGTTCAGTTTCCATAGACGTTGAAATGGTTAAAGGTGTAAGTAATGCTTTATTCGGTGGTGAAGGTCTATTCAATACTAAAATTACTGGTCCTGGTCACGTTTGGTTACAGACTATGCCAATGCCTCAATTTGCTAACTCTTTAAGACCATACTTCCCATCATCAAGCAATTGAAGGGGTAAGGCAGTTGATGTCGTTGACGTTGTATCCGACTTAACTGATATGATTGGAAATTAAATTATTATTGTAATATTAAAAGTCTAGTTTTAAACTAGATGTCTAGCCTATCGAATAGGTAGGCAATAATGACAGAAAATAACAAAAGTATGGCATTATGGGTATTTTTCTATTCCATAATGCCAATTTTTTGAGATATCTCAACTTTATTATTTAATATCCAAATTAAGACGGTTGTATAAAATACACAACTATTAATAGATTTTATTAGTGAAAATAAACAATAATATAATATTTGTATTGCAAAAAGTAAAAAAGTATAGTACAATTAAGGTATATAAAAAATAATCTGTTTGGAGGATTTTTAAAAATGTCACTTAAGTTAAATACTAAGTATCTTGCCAGTTTCGTAGGCAAAGATGAACTTGAGGGTATCAAGCCACAAATCGAAACTGCTGTGAATACATTACATTCAAAGAATGGTCAAGGTAGCGACTTTCTAGGTTGGTTAGAGCTTCCTACTAACTACGACAAGGAAGAGTTTGAAAGGATTAAAAAAGCTGCCAAGAAGATTCAATCAAATTCAGACGTTTTGATAGTTATTGGTATAGGTGGTTCATACTTAGGAGCTAGGTCAGCTATTGAGTTTATGAAATCACAGTACTATAATAATCTAAAGAAAGATACTCCTGATATCTTTTTTGCAGGTAACAATATAAGTTCTACCTATCTAAATGAGATTATTTCCATATGTGAAGGTAGAGACTTTTCTGTAAACGTCATTTCCAAGTCTGGTACTACGACTGAACCTGCTCTAGCTTTTAGAGTGTTCAAAAAGCTAGTTGAAGATAAGTATGGCAAAGAAGAAGCTAAAAACAGAATTTTCTGTACTACTGATAAATCTAAGGGTACTCTTAAGGAACTAGCTACTACAGAAGGTTATGAAACTTTTGTCGTCCCTGATGATGTCGGTGGTCGTTTTTCTGTACTCACTGCAGTAGGTCTATTGCCTATCGCAGTAGCAGGTTGTGATATCGATAAGATTATGGAAGGTGCTAGACAAGCTCAAAATGACTTTATGGCAGACTTCGATAATAACGATTGCTACAAGTATGCAGCTTTAAGAAACATTCTATACAGAAAAGGTAAATCTGTTGAGATGTTAGTATCATATGAGCCTTGCTTCGTTCAAATGGCTGAGTGGTATAAACAGTTATTCGGCGAAAGTGAAGGTAAAGATGGTAAAGGTCTACTACCTGATGCAGTAAACTTCTCAGCTGACTTACACTCTATGGGACAGTTTATCCAAGATGGTTCTAAGGTTATGTTTGAAACCGTTATGGATATCAAAACTCCTAAAAAAGACCTATTCCTTGAAAGCGATGCTGAAAATCTTGACGGTTTGAACTTCTTAACTAACCAAAATATGTCTGTAGTAAACAGAAAGGCTTTTGAAGGCACTATCCTTGCCCACACTGATGGTGGAGTTCCTAACATCATACTTGAACTTGATGGCATCGATGAATTTAACTATGGTTATATGGTATACTTCTTTGAAAAGGCTTGTGCCGTATCTGGATATACTCTAGGAGTAAACCCATTCAATCAACCAGGTGTTGAAAGCTATAAAAAGAATATGTTTGCTTTACTAGGTAAGCCAGGTTACGAAGATATGAAATCTTCTCTTGAAGCTAAGCTTGGTTATTAATTAACACTTAATATATAAAAATAAACGCCGTCCTAACGGCAGAACGGAGTAATTTCTATGATTAAACTTATTACAGGTAAAAAAGGTACTGGTAAGACTAAAATCTTAATAGATACTATTAATCAATCTGTAGAGACTAATAAAGGTTGTATCGTATCTATTGAAAAGGGATATTCTCTAGGTCGTGCTATCAGTCGTAAAGTTAGAAAATGCGATACAGAAGAGTTCAACCTAACTTCTTATGGTGACTTTTATGGTTTCGTTGCTGGTCTCATGGCTGGTAACTATGATATTAACGAAATCTACGTTGATGGTATCTTCAAGATTGCAGGACGTGAATATGAAGACTTTGGCACTATGTTAGATAAGTTAGCATTAATCTCTAAGAATGATGTAACTATCACTTTTACAGTTTCTGCAGATAATGACGAACTTCCTGCATCTGTTACCAAGTACTTAGACTAATCTATTAAAAGGTTTTTCATACTGGAACGCTTCAATTGAAGCGTTCCATATGTGATTATATCTAAGACGTTCTAATAAAAAGTTCCACCTTTTTTGAATATTTCAAAAAAACTATTGACAAGGTGGTCTTTCTATGTTAAAATAGTAGTGTAATGTCGCATGATGTAATATTATTTGAAAGTTGGGTGCTTTATCTTGAAACTAAATATTAGACAAGTATTTAATATAGTTGGCGAGAAGAAAACTCTTGATTTAAAAGTTCCATTACAAGAGCTAGAAGACGTCCGTGGTTTCACTTTTGATACACCTGTTTCGGTAAAAGGTGAAGTCTATAATCGTGCAGGTATAGTGACCTTAGATTTTAACGTTACTTGTATTCTTGATTTATTATGTGATAGATGTCTAACTCCTTTTAAACGTGAATTTTCTTATGATTTTAAGCATACTATCGTTAAGTCGGTTAGTAATAATCAAGATGATGATGACTATATCCTTGCTGATGGCGACTTCGTAGACATTACCGAAATTGCTATTTCTGATTTGTTACTACAGCTACCTACTAAAATCTTATGTAAAGATGATTGTAAGGGACTATGTCAAAACTGTGGTGCTAATCTTAATGATGGCGATTGTGGTTGCTTGAACTAATCTTTAAATATATCGCCCATTTGGGCTGACAAATAAGGAGGTGCCAAACATGGCTGTACCAAAGAGAAAAACTTCCAAGGCTAGACGCGATAAAAGACGTTCTAACGTTTGGAAATTAGATGCTCCTGCATTTAGTAAATGCACTAACTGTGGTGCTTTAACTGTACCTCACAGAGTTTGTAAAAACTGCGGTTTTTATAAAGGTGTTGAAGTTATTAAGCACGAGGCTTAATCCCTTTTTTTCGTTGCACCTTATATCTATTAATGTTATATTAGTTCGTTTTGGTGCATGGATTGAAAAACAATTTGGAGGAGGATTTATACAATAATCTTCCTCTTTGTTTTTATGTACGGAGGTTACTTATTTATTATGGTTGAAATCACTGGAGTTATGAAGCGTTCCCCTGCTTGGAAAGCTAAGATTAAAAAACTTGATAAACTCATATCTATAAATGGATTTGAAATAGAAGACGTCCTTGACTATATGTTTTACTCTGCTGAAAATCAAGTTAGTGTGAAGGTTTTGCGTGGTGAGGAAATCCTTACCTTTGATATCACTAAAAGTGAATACGATGACTTAGGTCTTGAGTTTAAAAGTTTTCTAATGGATAACAAGAAAACTTGTCACAACAAGTGTATATTCTGTTTTATAGACCAAATGCCCCCTAATATGCGTGAAACTCTCTATTTTAAAGATGATGATGCTAGACTATCTTTTTTACAAGGTAACTACGTTACTTTAACCAATCTACGCCAAAAAGATGTCGATAGAATTATCAAGATGAAGTTAAACATCAACGTTTCGGTTCACACTACTAATCCTGAGCTACGTTGCAAGATGATGCACAATCGCTTTGCAGGTGAAACCTTAAAGTATCTAAAACAGATGACCGATGCAGGTCTAAAGTTAAACTGTCAACTAGTACTATGTCCAAACATTAATGATGGTGCAGAACTTGAAAGGACACTATCCGATTTAGGCAAATTGATGCCTAACATTTCTAGTGTGGCTGCCGTTCCTGTTGGATTGTCTAAGTATCGTGAAGGTCTATATCCTTTGGAAAACTTTACCAAAGAAAGTGCAGAACGTGTAATAGATACTATGCAAAAGTATCAAGATAGGTTTTTCAAAGAGTATGGCACTAGAATGGTATTTCCATCTGATGAATTTTTCCTATTGGCTGAACGTGAGTTACCATCTAAAGAGTATTATGAGGACTATCCACAGTTTGAAAATGGTGTTGGTATGCTCCGTTCTCTCATCGATGAATTTAACGACGCTTTAGAACTCGCCGATGATTTAATCGAAAATAGAAAAGTTTCTATAGCTACAGGATATTCACCATATCCAATAATATCCCAATTGGTGAATAAAGCTATTCAAAGATGGAATAATCTAAGTTGTGAAGTTTACCCTATTAAAAATGACTTCTTTGGAGAGAAAATCACAGTAACGGGTTTGATAACTGCTCAAGACTTAATCAAGCAACTTAAAGGCAAGGATTTAGGACAAGAGTTATTACTATCGAAATCCATGTTTAAAGTAGATGAAGATATCTTTTTAGATGATATCACTTTGGAAGATTTAGAAAAAGAGTTGAATATCAAGGTACGCAAAATAGACAATGATGGCTTCGCTCTATTAGATGGTATCTTAGGTATTGAGGTATAAAGGAGGTATTTTTTTATGGCATTACCAGTAGTAGCAGTAGTTGGACGTCCAAACGTTGGAAAATCCACACTGTTTAATAAGTTAATAGGTCAAAGGCTTTCTATAGTAGAGGACACCCCTGGAGTTACTCGTGATAGAATATATTCTAAATGTGAATGGTTAAATCATGAATTCATGTTGGTGGATACTGGTGGTATTGAACCTAAAACTGATGACATCATTCTTTCACAGATGCGTAGACAAGCTCAACTAGCTATTGATAAAGCTGATGTTATCATATTTGTGACAGATATCAAAACGGGCGTTACTGCCAGTGACTATGATGTAGCTAGTATGTTACAAAAGAGTGGTAAACCTATAATTCTATGCGTAAATAAATGCGATACCGTTGGCGAACCACCTATGGAATTTTATGAATTTTATAATCTTGGATTAGGTGAACCTTATGCAGTATCATCAGTACACGGTCATGGCACTGGTGATATGCTAGACGAAGTTATCAAGTTGTTACCACAAGGAGACCATCAAGACTATTCCAGTGAGTATATAAAAGTCGCCGTGATAGGAAAACCTAATGCAGGAAAATCATCATTGATTAACAGAATATCAGGTGAAGAACGTGCCATCGTTTCGGACATTGCAGGTACTACCCGTGATACTACTGATACCATCATAGAAAATGAAGATGGCAAATACGTCTTTATAGATACTGCAGGTATTAGAAAAAAGTCTAAAGTAAATGAGAGCATCGAACATTATAGTGTCCTTAGGGCTTATATGGCTGTAGACCGTGCAGACGTTTGTATAATCATGATAGATGCAGAAACTGGCTTCACTGAACAAGATAGCAAAGTGGCAGGTTATGCCCATCAGCAAGGAAAGGCATCGATAGTGGCTATCAATAAATGGGATTTGATAGAAAAAGATACTCATACTATGAATGAATTTCTCGAAAAGCTAAAAGTCGATTTTAGTTTTATGTCTTATGTACCATTTATATTCATATCTGCTAAGACAGGACAGCGTGTGGAAAAACTATATAGCATGATTAATCATGTATACGAGCAACACTCTGCAAGGATTACCACGGGTACTCTTAACGATGTTCTTGCTATGGCTACTACTAGAGTACAACCACCATCTGATAAGGGTAAAAGGTTAAAGTTATACTATATGACACAAGCCTCAACTAATCCACCTACTTTTGTGATATTCTGCAATAAACTGGATTTATTCCACTTTTCATATAGAAGGTATATTGAAAATCAAATTAGGACTGCGTTCAAGTTAGATAATACTCCTATAAAGTTAATAGCCCGTGAACGTGGTAATGGCAAAGATGTTAAGTAGGTGAGTTTTTTCTTATGGGAAAGTTTTTTTTAGCATTGTTATTATGTGCGATAGTATCATATCTGTTGGGTAGTTGCAATTCAGCTATAATATTTGTAAAACTTTTAAAAGGTGAAGATATCCGTACCAAAGGTAGTAAGAATGCAGGGCTAACTAATACCTTTAGATGCTATGGAGCTGTTCCAGCTCTATGCACCTTGGTCGGTGATTTAACTAAGGGTATCATAGCAGTGATTATAAGCCGTTTGATTTTCAACTTCTTAGGTACAGGATTATCCGATTTAATGAATTTCTTAGGAATATCTTGGCAACCTTTAGCAGATGGTCACAATACTATCTTTGTGGGATACATCTCAGGATTTTTTGCAATATTAGGTCATATATTTCCAATCTACTATGGATTTAAAGGTGGTAAGGGTGTATTAGTAGCAAGTTCCATACTATTAGTTATAGACCCTATGACTTTTGCAATAGTAATTCCATTTTTTATATTGGTACTTGCCATTACTAGATATGTGTCTGTAGCGAGTATATCTAGTGCGATAGTATATCCAGTGATAACACTAGTATCACAAACTTTAAGAGATAGTTTCACATTACAAGAAGCTATTTTACATACAATATTAGTAATAGGCACAAGTATCATATTGATATATATGCATCGTACTAATATACAACGTTTGAAAAACGGAACTGAAAATAAGTTCCATATAAAGAGTAAAAAGGAGGTCTAATGACATGGCAAAGATTACAGTCTTAGGTTCTGGTGGTTTTGGATTAAGTTTAGCAATCATGTGTAATAAAAACGGTCATAACGTTACGGTATGGTCTAACTTTACTCAAGAGATTGAAGACATCAAAAAGTATGGTGAACATAAATCAAAGTTACCACACGTTCCAATTCCGAATGATATAAAACTTACTGATGATATTAGTTGTATCAAGGGTAGTGAAATAGTAATATTTGGAATACCTTCAAAATTTGTACGTTCTGTAGCTAAGAAGTCTGCCGAATATATCACCAATGATATGATAATCGTAAACACTGCTAAAGGTCTTGAAAATGGCACTTATAAGCGTATGAGTGAAGTTCTAAAAGATGAACTTCCACAATCTAAAATAGTGATATTATCAGGGCCATCACACGCCGAAGAAGTGGCTAGAGACATTCCAACTACAGTAGTAGTATCTTCGACCAATCCACAGTATGCCGAAAGTATTCAAGAGACTTTAAGTAATCCACTATTTAGAATATACGTCAATAACGATATTATAGGTTGTGAGATAGGTGGTTCTTTAAAGAATATTATCGCACTATGTTCGGGCATTTCTGATGGCATGGGTTATGGTGATAATACTAAATCTGCTTTAATGACTAGGGGAATTGCTGAGATGGTTCGCTTAGGTGTGGCTTTGGGTGCTAAAACTGATACTTTTTCTGGCTTAACTGGTTTAGGTGATTTAATCGTTACTTGCACAAGTATTCATAGTAGGAACTATCGAGCAGGTGTTTTGATAGGTCAAGGGGTATCACCACAAGAGGCAGTTACTATGGTTGGTACTGTAGAAGGTTACGAATGTTGTAAGGTTGCTTGGGAGTTGGCTCAAACTGTAGGTGTATCTATGCCGATTACCGAACAACTATATAAGATTTTGTTTCAAGGTGATAGTGTTAGAAATTCATTAAAAAACTTAATGTCAAGACCTAAACGCCATGAAAAAGAAGATATAGTATTTTAACTAAAGATATCGGAACAGCAGTTAAAATGCTATTCCGATATTATCTTATTATTTAAAAGGATTGGTTTTTATGGGATTTTTTCTAATTATAACTTTTATATTCTTTATAGGTAGTCTTGTGGGTTGGATTATTGAACTTTTTTATAGAAAGTTTATATCTAAGGCGAACCCTGAAAGAAAATGGATTAATCCAGGTTTTTTGGTAGGGCCATACTTACCTCTATACGGCTTTGGATTAGTCGCTATGTACTTATTGGCACAAATAAACGTATCTTTTATAGAAAATGATGCTTTACAAAAAACCCTCTTATTTATTTTGATGTCTATGGTTATGACCATTATTGAATATATTGCAGGTATCATATTCATAAAAGGAATGAAGGTCAAACTTTGGGATTATACTAATGAATGGGGCAACGTTCAAGGAATAATCTGTCCAAAGTTTTCGTTCTATTGGGCGATTTTAAGTGCAATCTACTATTTTTTGATACACCCACACATTTTAAACTCTTTATATTGGTTGGCTGAGCATTTAGCTTTTTCATTCTTTATTGGATTTTTCTATGGTATATTTATTATAGACGTTGTTTACTCTATGCAGATACTCGTTAAAGTTAAGAAGTTTGCTACTGACCATGATATTATAGTAAAATATCAAGAGTTAAAACGTTCTATTAGGTTAGCAAAAGAGGAGTATAAAGAGAAAAAATCTTTTATATTTGCGTTTAAATCTGAACATTCACTTTCGGAACATTTGAAGAAATATCTTGAATTAGAGATGGCCGTATTCAACGACAATATGGACAATGCCAAAGAAAAGTTACAATCTAAGATAGAAGAAACACAAGGAAAAATTCAAGATAAAATAGAAGAAACACAAGGAAAAATTCAAGATAAGATTGATGAAAAAATCAATAAAAAGTGATGTTCGCCATTATGTAGAGAATGGTTCTAACCCACTCTCTTATGATGCAGATTAAAAGTTTATTTAAGAGGTTAAATCCTCTATTAAAGATTTTAACTCTTCCTCTGTAGTGACTTCTATGCCGTTGGATAAAAGTTCTCTGTCATACTCATTAAGATAAGAAATGTCAGTATCTAAGTAAGAGTAAGGTGTTTCAGATGGTGTTCTAAAGACACCTATTTTATCATCATAGATTTTTAACATAAATCCTGAACGTTCTTCTATTGGGACTGTAGTGTTTATAGTATCTGCTTCGGTAACGTTATCGACATCGTTGTAAGCCATTCCCAATATTACGAAAGATATCACAAGTCCAATAACTACGATACTAATATTTAACAAACTTACTTTACTCATAAAGATAACCAATCCTTTCAATTGTTTATTTTGCATTTTTATTCTTGGAATATTTTTTATCTTTTATTCAATGTGCCTAAATTTAAAAAACCACTTAACAAATGTTTTTTTGTGTGGTATAATAAAAAAATGTAGGAATGAAGTTTTTTTTGAATGATTAAAAATCTTAAATATATATTTTCTTAGCCGAAAGGAGCCATTTAATGAAAGATAAAGATAAAAATAATCTTCCAGATGATGAGAACTTTGATGACGAGTATTATAATGACAATGACGAATATCTCAATGATGACGAGTATTACGATGACGAAGAATACTATGATGATGATAATGAGTATTATGATGATGACGAATATCAAGACTATGAAGAAGACGATTATGAAGAAGGTTCTATCATAGATAATGATAATGAGGAAGAACCTCAAGAAATTGATGAAGAGACTGAAGAAAGTCCAGTAGATGAAGACATTTCCCAAGAAGAAGACGACCATCAAGAGACATCAAACCCTTATGATGAACTTTCCGACGATAAATCCTCTAAACTTAAAAAAGATGCTAAATTTTCATTCTTTAAATCTAAAGATGAGTCTAATCAAGATACATCATCACAACCTAAAAAGAAGGCTAAAAAAGGAAAATCACCAGCACATTATATTTGGTTTGTATTTAAAAAGTTAGTTTCATTAGTAGTTACTACTATAATATCGATATTCTTAATTTTGGTGATTACTGGAACGGTCTGTGTAGTAGCATTCGTGTTATACGTGTTGAGCTTTATGGATACTACTACAGACGTTAGTCTAATGGATTATGAAATGTCATATGCCTCATACATATACACGGTAGATAAAGATGGTACTGAAGATTTAGTATATAAAGTAAAATCTTCCAATGGTGAACAACGTATCCCTGTAACTATAGATGATATCCCTCAAGACGTTAGAAACGCATTCGTTTATACAGAAGATGAACGTTTCTATGCCCATGATGGTGTAGACTTAAAGAGAACTCTTGGAGCGTTCGTCAACATATTTACGAACATATACGGTTCAGAACAGGGTGGTTCTACCATTACTCAACAGTTGATTAAAAATATCACTGGTGAAGATGACGTAAGTTCACAACGTAAGATTAGAGAAATCTTCCGTGCTATGCAACTTGAGAAGAAGTATCCTAAAGATAAGATATTAGAGTCTTATCTAAACTGTATATACTTTGGTCGTGTAGATGGTAACAACTTAAACGGTATAGAGGCAGCCTCTATAGCCTACTTTGGAAAGACTACTAAAGAACTTTCTATAGCTGAGGCAGCTTGTTTAGCATCTATACCTAAAGACCCATTTAAGTATAATCCGTTGAACAATCCTGAAGAAAATGCTACTCGTAGAGAGTACGTACTCTCTAAGATGTTTGAAAATGGTGTAATCTCACCCGAACAGTATGAAGATGCTCTTGAAGAAAAGTTGATATTTACTAATAGTGAAGAGTTCTCTAAGCTAAATCCAGATTTCAAACTATTTGACGACACCGAAGAAGAAGAAGAAATTGAGTATGATGAAGATGGAAATCCAATTAAAAAGGTTACTCCTTGGTATGTGGACGCTGCTATATATGAAGTTCGTGATTGGATTGCTGAAACTGAAGGTGTTGACAAAGAAACAGCTCTTTCTATATTTAATAAGGGTGGTTATACTCTATATCTAACTATAGATTTGGATATGCAAGCGTATGTAGATGAATCCTATATGAATAGAGATAACTTCTTAACTTATTCAAAGAATCCACAAGGTGAGAGAGTCCAATCATCTTTTGTGGCTATGGATTATGACGGTAACGTTCTAGCCATGTCTGGTGGTATCGGCGAAAAGACTGACAATCTAGGATTTAACCGTGCTGTACAATCTGAAAGACAAGTAGGTTCTACTATGAAGCCTGTAGCTAGTTATGGTTGTGCATTATACAACGATAAGATTACTTGGTCTACTATCTTTAAGGATAGTGGTATCACTGTTGATGGTCAGGCTTGGCCTAAAAACTACACCACCTCAGGTGATAGTTTAAACTGGAGCAGAAGTCCAACGTACGTCTATGACGCCTTAAGACGTTCATTGAATACTATCCCTGCTAAGATTTGCGATGAATTAGGTCTTGAAACCGTCTTTGCATACTCCACAGAAAAACTTGGTATGGACTTACTCGCCCCAGAAGATGCTCCAAATGGTACTGGCGATATGACTTACTCTGCTTTAGCTGTAGGTGGTTTATATAAAGGTATTTCTATTGAAAATCTAGTAAATGCCTTTATGCCTTATGGTAATGGTGGTTACTATAATAAAGCCCACGTTATTAGTAGGATTGAAAATAGTGCTACTGGTGAAATCATCTTAGATAATTCTACAGGTAAACATCAAGTTATTGATGAAGAGACTGCTTACGTTATGAATAAACTTCTAAGACAAGTAGTAAAGAGTGGTACTGGTACTGCTGCAAATCTTTCAAATAAGACGGTCTGTGCTAAGACTGGTACTACTTCTGATTTTAATGATATCACTTTTGTAGGCTTAACCGAAGATTTTGTTAGTGGTATTTGGGTTGGTTATGATACTCCTTACTCATTATCACCAAGTTTAAGTTCTGCACAGATTTGGAAGAATGTCATTGGTGGTTATGCTAACAAACTTGATACTGGTGCAGAGTATCCTGAATGTGATACTGTCATTGAAGCTAGGTTCTGTACTTCTACTGGTAAGATTGCTAATTCAAGATGCCCAAAATCTAGTGATGTTGGATACTATAAATCTTCTAATGCTGAATATTGTGGTACTCACTAATATGTCAATAGTTTAGTTTTATGGGTGGATATTTAAGAGATTATCCACCCTTATATTTTTCATTTAACAGAAAGGATTTTTATTTTATGGATAAGTTTAAGTTAGTTTGTCCTTGCCATTTCGGTTTGGAAAGCGTTCTAAAGTTTGAAATCAATAAGATTGGTGGAGAAAATATCACAGTTTCGGACGGCAGAGTATCTTTTGAGGGTGACTTTTCTATGATTGCTCGTGCTAATTACTGTCTAGCCACTGCCGAAAGAGTTTTAATAGAGTTAATTCAATTTAAGGCGAATAGCTTTGATGATTTACTCTATAATACTAGAAATCTACCATTAGAACACTTTATTGGTAAACATGATGCCTTTCCAGTTAAAGGATACTCTTTAAACTCTAAATTAAAGAGCGTTCCAGCCTGTCAAAGGACTATAAAAAAGGGTGCAGTAGATAGGTTATCTTCTAAGTATGGAGTATCTTACCTTGAGGAGACAGGGGCAACCGTCCAAATACAGTTTTCCATCATGCGTGATATATGTACCATCTATTTAGATACTAGTGGTCAAGGACTTCATAAACGTGGATATAGAAAAGTATCTAACTTAGCACCTATTAAAGAAACTCTTGCAAGTGGTATAGTGGATTTGGCTAGAGTTCGTCCAGATAGTATAGTATGCGACCCATTCTGTGGAAGTGGTACTATCTTAATAGAGGCAGGTCTAAAAGCCTTGAATATAGCTCCAGGCATCAATAGACACTTTTCGGCAGAAACTTGGAAGATTAGCAATCCAAAGGTTTGGAAAGATGAACGCACTAGAGCTATAGACTTAGTAAATCGAAATGCTACCTTTGAAGCCTATGGCTCTGACATAGACCCAGATGCTATAGAATTAACTTTAAACAACGTCGCAAAAGCTGGTATTAAAAGTAAGATACACGTACATCAAGGAGATGTAGCTAGTTTTATCCCTATCAAAGATAGTATTACTATATGTAATCCACCTTATGGCGAAAGGTTGCTTGAAATCAAAGAGGCTGAAGAGTTGTACTCTATAATGGGTGAATGTTTTGGTAAGGGGAAGAGTAATCCAAGTTATATAATATCACCTCATGAAGATTTTGAAACATTCTTTGGTAAAAAAGCTGATAAACGCAGAAAACTATATAATGGAATGATTAAATGTCAACTATTTATGTATTTCAAATAGATATCTAATGAAAAAGCCTAGTTTAAAACTAGGCTTTAGCTTTAGCTAGACTTCTTTGAAATAAAGATTTTCTAAATGGGAACAATTAAATTAATCGATTATTATTTTTTTTAAATGTCCATTGGTATACCTCTAATTATGTTTTATAATTTAGATATTTTATTCATTATAACTATTATATAATTACAGATTTAATAAAGTATTTAATCTATGAAATTTTCAAAATACTTAGTTTTGGAAAATATCTTATTTTAGTTTTAATAACATTATATATATAACTCTTTAAGATAGAAAAATGTTACAAAAAAATTCGATTTCTACGTTCTGCACAAAAAAATATTTAATTTTTATGCAGTATTCACAAAAATCACTTTAAAAATATCTATTGATTTTTAGTCATCTATATATTATAATATTTTTAGATACTAAATTTAAGGAGGATTTTTTTTTGAAAGTATACTTTATAACATTTGGTTGTAAAGTCAATCTGTGCGAAACGGAGGCTTTAAAATCGGAGTTTTTAGGTGAGGGATTTCAAATTACTGATGATGAAACCTCTGCAGATATCTTTGTAGTAAATTCATGTACGGTTACAGCCATAAGCGATAAAAAGACACGTCAAATGCTGAACCGACTTAAAAAAGATTATCCACAATCTATAGTAGTATTAACGGGGTGTTATCCACAGGCGTTTAGGGAAGAGGCTCAAAAAGTTCAATCGGTGGATATTATCACGGGTAACAAGGATAAGAAAGAAACTATCAATTTAGTCAAGAAATACATTCAAGAGAATAATAGAATATTTTCCGTTCAAGATTACCTATCTTCTGATAAGTTTGAAAGTCTAAAAGTTGGAGAGTTTTCTTCTAAAACTAGAGGATTTATCAAAATTCAAGATGGCTGTAATAGATTTTGTACTTATTGTATAATCCCATACGCAAGGGGAAGAATACGTTCTAAGCCTCTATCGGATATTGAAAAAGAGGTTAAATCTCTAGTACAAACGGGACATAGGGAAATAGTGCTAGTTGGGATAAATCTAATGTTTTACGGTGTGGAGCTTGGAATTCGTCTAGTAGATGTGGTAGAATTATGCTCTAAAATAGATGGCGTTGAACGTATCCGATTAGGTTCTTTAGAACCTGAAGTAATCACAGATGATGACTTGATTAGACTATCTAAAGTGAAACAGTTTTGTCCACAGTTTCACTTATCATTACAAAGTGGTTGCGATAAAACTTTAAAAGATATGAACCGTGCATACACTTCTAAAGAGTACTATAATCTAGTAACTAAGATTAGGAACATATTCCCAGATAGTGCAATCACTACTGACATAATGGTCGGATTTCCTAACGAAACTGAAGATGATTTTCAACAATCTTTAGAGTTTGTTAAAAAAGTTGGATTTTCTAAAATCCATGTATTTCCGTATTCAAGACGTAGTGGCACTGTGGCTGATAAACTACCACATCAACTTACTAGAGCCGAAAAACAACTACGTGCAAAAAAGATGTCTTTAATTGGAAATGAAACACAACAAGAATTTTTAAAGTCTCAAGTTGGAAAGATATATCCAGTGCTATTTGAACTTGAAAATGAGGAAGAATATCACCATGGATACACCCCTAACTATACTCTTGTGAAAATTCCTAGAGAAAATACAAGAAAAAGTTTGCGTAAATCTATTTTTTATGTTAAAATAGAAGAGTGTAAAAGTGATTATTGTATAGGCTCAATTGTTACCAATTGATAATATATACTATTAATAATAGGAATATCATTTCCGCAAAATGATACTGCCTCTATAAACACAATTTTTATTGCGGAGAAATGGAGTTAAAAAATGTCTGTTTTTAGAATTTATGTGGAGAAAAAAACATCTTTTGATGTAGAATCCCAATCCATTCTTGGAGACGTCAAGACTGCTTTAAGACTTGAAAATCTTGATGGTATTAGAGTTATCAACCGTTATGATGTTGATAAACTCTCTAAGGAAGATTTTGAACTAGCCATCAACACGGTTTTTTCCGAACCTGCCGTAGATGTTACTTATTCTGAACTCCCTACACTCAAAGAAGATGAAAGAGTGTTTGGTGTTGAATACCTTCCTGGACAGTTCGACCAACGTGCCGACAGTTGTGAACAATGTATTCAAATCTTAACCCAAGGTGAAAGATGTAGAGTAAGAAATGCAAGAATATATATCACTAGTGGTAAACTAACTGATGATGAGTTTAATAGGTTAAAATCTTACTTAATCAATCCAGTAGAAAGCAGAGAAGCCTCTTTGGAAACTGTTGAAACTTTAGATACTAACTATAATATTCCAACGACTGTCGAAACTCTTAATGGTTTTATAGATTACTCCGAAAGTCAACTAGATGACTTCGTTAAAAAGTTTGGTCTTGCTATGGATTTAGATGATATCAAGTTTTGTCAAAACTACTTCAAAAACGATGAAAAAAGAAATCCAACTATTACAGAAATCCGTATGATAGATACCTATTGGTCTGACCATTGTAGACATACAACTTTTTTAACTAACATCAAAGCAGTAAACATTCCAACAGGATATATCAAAGATACTTATGACCTATACATCAACGTTAGAGAAGAGTTAGGTAGAACTAATAAACCTCTAACTCTCATGGATTTAGCTACTATCGGTGCTAGAAAATTAAAAGCTGACGGTCTTATGCCTGACCTTGATGAAAGTGAAGAAATCAACGCTTGTTCTGTAAAAATCAAGGCTGACGTAGACGGCGAACTTCAAGACTGGATTTTAATGTTTAAGAATGAAACTCACAATCACCCAACAGAGATTGAACCTTTTGGTGGTGCAGCTACTTGTTTAGGTGGTGCTATACGTGACCCTCTTTCTGGACGTTCTTATGTATATCAAGCTATGAGAATTACTGGAGCTGCCAATCCTTTAGTACCAGTAGAAGATACTATCAAAGGAAAACTTCCACAGAGAAAAATCACAGTAGGTGCAAGTAATGGATATAGTTCATATGGTAACCAAATAGGATTAGCTACTGGTCACGTTACAGAAATCTATCACCCTGGATATATCGCTAAACGTCTTGAAATAGGTGCAGTAGTAGGCGCTGCTCCTGCTGAAAATATCCGTAGAGAAAGACCTCAACCTAATGATGTGGTAATCTTATTAGGTGGCAAAACTGGTCGTGATGGTTGTGGTGGTGCTACTGGCTCATCTAAGTCACACACTTTGGAAAGTCTTGAACATTGTGGTGCAGAAGTTCAAAAGGGTAACGCCCCTGAAGAAAGAAAACTTCAAAGATTGTTTAGAAATCCTGAAGTTACTAAACTAATCAAAAGATGTAACGACTTCGGTGCAGGTGGTGTATCTGTTGCCATTGGTGAACTTGCAGACGGTTTGAAGATTAGTCTTGATGCCGTTCCTAAAAAATATGATGGTCTTGATGGTACTGAAATTGCCATTTCAGAATCACAAGAGCGTATGGCAGTAGTAATCGCCAAAGAAGATGTTAGAAAGTTCTTGGAAGAAGCTCACAAAGAAAATCTACAGGCCACTTTAGTAGCCAAAGTCACCGAAGAACCTAGACTTCAAATGATTTGGAACGATAAACTAATAGTAAACCTTTCAAGAGACTTCTTAAATTCTAATGGTGCTACTAAGTACACTGATATAGATATCGCTGAACCTTCTGAGTTACCACAATCCGATTATAAGAACGATAAGGAAAGTTGGATATCTATGGTATCTAATTTGAACGTATGCTCTCAAAAAGGATTGGTTGAAAAGTTTGACTCTACTATAGGTGCAGGTACTGTATTGATGCCATTTGGTGGAAAGTATCAATTAACACCTACTCAAAGTATGGTAGCTAAAATTCCAGTATTGAAAGGTGAGACTACTACTTGTTCCGTCATGGGTTGGGGATATAATCCATATATTAGTGATAAGAGTCAATATCATGGTTCTATGTACGCAGTAATAGAGAGTATCGCAAAGGTTGTGGCCGTTGGTGGTACTTATAAAAAGTGTTGGTTGACTTTCCAAGAGTATTTTGAAAGAACTCAAAATACTCCATTAAGATGGGGCAAACCATTAGCATCATTGTTAGGAGCTTTCAAAGCTCAATTAGAGATGGGTTGTGGTTCTATCGGTGGTAAAGATAGTATGAGTGGTACTTTTGAAAATATTGACGTTCCACCAACGTTGGTATCATTTGCAGTATCTACTGCAGATAGTAGAAAGGTATGTTCTCCAGAGTTTAAGTCTGCTGGTGACAACGTCATTTATATTGCGCCTAAGTATGATGAAAATAATCTACCTATCTTTGATAGTGTTAAGAAAGTCTTTGACAAGGTAGAGGATTTAATCCAAAGTGGTAGAGCCAAAGCAGTTTGGACTATTACTAGTAATGGTATCGCTGAAGGTATCTTTAAGATGTGTTTAGGTAATCATCTAGGTTTTAGATTTATCAAAAATCTTTCTGATAGTGAACTATTTAACGCTTGTTACGGTGCTTTCATCGTGGAATTAGATGGAGAGCCTCAAGAAGATGAAACTTTAATAGGTGTTACTACTAATGATTATACTATCAATTGCAATAGCTTCATAATGTCTATGGTAGATTTACAAAAAGCATGGGAAGGTAAACTAGAACCAGTATTCCCTTGTAGAATTAAGACCTCTAATGAACCTGTTGAGGCTTACTCTTTCAATGCTACTACTAGACCTACTCCTAAGGTTCATATTGCTAAACCTAGAGTAGTAATTCCAGTGTTCCCAGGAACTAACTGTGAATATGATACTGCTAGAGCGTTTGAAAAAGCTGGAGCAATCCCAGAAATAATAGTAATCAATAACTTATCATCTAGTGGAATTGAGCAATCCGTAGAAAGAGTTAAAAATGCTATTAAGAGTTCTCAAATCATCATGATACCTGGAGGATTTTCAGGTGGTGATGAACCTGATGGTTCAGGTAAGTTTATAACTTCATTCTTTAAAAATCCTGAAATTAAAGATGAAGTTCATGAACTTTTAAACAATCGTGATGGTCTAATGTTAGGTATCTGTAACGGTTTCCAAGCGTTAGTTAAGTTGGGATTAGTTCCATTTGGTGAAATCCGTGACATGGGAGATAATTCTCCTACATTAACTTTTAATACTATAGCAAGACACCAATCTATGATGGTTAATACTAGAATAGCCTCTAATAAGTCACCATGGTTGGCAAGTAGTAACGTTGGCGATATCCATACAGTAGCTATATCACATGGTGAAGGTAGGTTTGTAGCACCTAAGGAGTTAATTGAACGTATGGCTCAAAATGGTCAAATCGCTACGCAGTATGTAGATATGAACGGAAATCCAACTCTTGATATCTACTACAACCCTAACACTTCATACTGTGCAATAGAGGGTATCACTTCTCCAGATGGTCGTGTATTCGGCAAGATGGGACACAGTGAAAGAAAAGGTACAGACATCTGCAAGAATGTTGAAGGTATCAAAGACCAACAAATCTTTGAAAATGGAGTTAAATACTTCTTGTAATCTAAATTTTTAGTGTTGACATAGTAATATAATAGTATAATCAGAATGTAACTTTACATTCTGATTATACTATAATGGTATATTTTTTAATGGAGGGATTTTTATGAATCTAAAAAAGATGAAATCAAATGCTAAAAATAGCATAAAAAATGTAGGTTTCAAATCAATGTTGGCGTATGTGCTACTTGGATTGGCAAACGCTTTAAGCAGTACTTTCACAGATAGAGATTCTGAAAATACTACTTTAAAAATAGTAGGTATCTTAATTAAAGTAGTAACAATATTCTTAAGTACTGGTTTTTTGTGGTACTGTATAGAAGTATCAAGAAATCAATCACCAAGTTTGGCTACCATATTTGATGGTTTTGCTCATGCAGGAAAAGTAATCCTCTTATCACTTTTAGTAACCGTTAAGACCTTACTATGGTCACTATTGTTGATAGTTCCAGGAATTATAAAAGCTTATTCATACTCTATGAGTTTTTATCTACTACACGACCACCCAGAATGGACACCATCACAATGTATAGAAGAAAGTCAACGTATAATGAATGGTAATAAAGGAAACTTATTTGAGTTACAACTATCTTTTATAGGTTGGGCAATTTTAGGGGCTTTAGTAATTTCTATACTATTTACGGTACTATCTTTTATGGGATTACCTACTATAGTGATAAATATCATATCATTTGTAGTGCTTTCGCCATTGTACACCTATATATATGTATCTACTGCAAACTTCTACAATGAAGTTTCCAAAAGAACTATATATAATATATAGTTAAGATAATAATAAAAGGCTATCAAGTGGTTTTGATAGCCTTTAAATTTTTATTGTTGTTCATCATCTTTAGGAGGTTCACAACGTTTAATTTTAAACCAAAACGTAGTACCTTCACCGAGTTCACTCTGTACACCATATGGAAATTTATGCTTATTCAAAATAGCCTTAACTATGGATAATCCTAAACCTGTACCGATTACTTCACGTCTAGTCTTAGCACGGTAATATTTATCAAAGATGAGTTTTAAATCCTCTTTAGATATTCCTTGACCAGTATCCCTAACTGTGATTTTAACCCAATCTTCCTCGTTAATTTGGTTGATGTAAACCATCTTATCATCGCCCGTATAGTTTACAGCGTTATTTATTAAGTTATATATTACTTGTTCAATCTTAACGATGTCACATTCCACGAAAGCCTCAGTAGATGGAGTAAATACTATATGATATCCCATCTTTTCGGATAGTCCCTTATAACGTTCTACGATTTCGGTCAACCTAGTCATGATATCGAACTTAACTGGTGTTAAAGATATACCACCATTTTCAAGTTTAGAGAGGTCTAACATATCGTTGACCAATAACGATAGTCTGTCCGTCTCCTCTATGATAATGTTTAAGTGTTCTTCACGTTTAGCAGGTTTATCACCTGATAAGTCTCTAATCATTTCGGCATAGGCTTTAATCATAGTTAGAGGGGTTCTTAAATCGTGGGAAACGTTGGCGATTAAATCACGTTGTTGTTTATCCACTTTAGAAATCTGCTTAGATGCGTAAGTCAATGTATTGGCTAGTTGAGTACTCTCAAGGTAGTTGCCACCTTCAAACTTGATATCATATTCGCCATCGGCTAAACGTTTGGCAGATTTAGTAATTCTATCTATAGGTTGGACAATCTTTTTAGATATAAAATAGGATAATGCAAAACTAATCACCAGAAGTATTATTGATATCAACACTAACTGTCTTTGAAGAATATCTACAGTAGAACCAATAGGTTCTAAATTAGAATTTATCAGTAGATATGCAGAAACGTCACCAATTTTATCATATATTGCCGTACCCACTAAGATGGTATCAGTATTACTTCGTGGAGATAATATCTGTTCAGAAAAATAGCCATCACTATTTTGGATTTTCATAACGTAAGAACTAATATCAGCAAAACCATGTATGATACTAACACCACTCATATAGTCGTTATTAGAGTAGATATCACGCATACCATAACGGCTGACTATTCTAATAGCTACAGAGTATTCCTTTGCTATGTCATCTAAGACTTTTTCATAGCCATCATGATTATAGCTTTGTGAAATTTTGATTGTGGCTTCTTTAACGTCATGAGTTTTCATAGTGATGTAGAACTTCTGCAAAAATACTACTTGAAATAACCACATCAATATTATGACTGCAATAGTTAAACCCATAAAAGCTACCCAAATATAGGTGGTTAGACTTAACTTATTTTGAAATTTTTTACTTATCTTTTTCAACTGCTTCAAACTTATACCCCATTCCACGAAGGGTAACTATATACTTTCTGTACTTTTCTCCCAAACTGCCACGGAGCATCTTAATATGAGTATCCACGGTTCTGTCATCGCCAAAGAAATCATAACCCCAAACTTCTTCAAGGAGCTTATCACGGGAAAGAGCTATGTTATTATTCTTAGCAAGATAGAAAAGTAAGTCATACTCTTTAGGTGTCATAGATACCTTTTGACCATCAACGTAGACTTCACGTCCTGGAATGTCTATCTCTAAGCCATCAAATACTAACTTTTCGTTCTTATTGATATGTTCATCTTTTTGATTGCGTTTAAGTACTGCCTTAACTCTAGCCATCAATTCTTTAGGAGAGAAAGGCTTTACGACGTAGTCATCAATTCCTATTTCAAAACCAAAGAGTTTGTCATATTCTTCGCCCCTAGCAGAGAGCATAATTACAGGGATATTTTTACCCTTTTTAATTTCTTTACAAGCAGAGTATCCATCAAGGCGTGGCATCATCACGTCCATAATGATAATGTCAAAGTCTTTTTTACGGCAGAGTTCAACGGCTTCCATACCGTTTTCGGCTTCTTCAACGGAATATCCTTCAAACTCGGCGTATTCACGGACTACACGTCTGATATTTTGTTCATCATCTACAACTAAAATTTTACACATACTGAAATCGCCCACTTTCAAAATATTGAATGTTCTGCTTGTAATCCACTAATAGATAATATATCACTGAGTTATGCACAATACGTGATTTCTAAGTGATAGATTTGTTAGCAAATTAAAGCAGTTCTATGTTCCATATAGCCATTGTATCACAATATTGATTTAAAGTCAAATGATTAATCATTAAAAAAGTGGACAATATCATATTTAAAGAAAGTTTATCAAATTAAGATATGATAACATACTATGTTTATCTACTCTAAAAGTCACTTTTATTATGATATTTTAATATATGATATATACATTAGTATATATATAGGTCTATTATCCATAAATATAAAAATACTATATTGGAATTTTTATACAAATTTAATATTGTATGTTTATTAAATATATCAATAACGTAAATTAAAATGGAATAATATGGGAAATATATCTATTTTATGACATTAAAGTGTATAACTCACATATAATTTTTGATAAATTAAAAAAAACACTTGTATTTATCTAAGAAAAATAGTATAATAGAAGTAGTCTAAAATTTATTTAAAAAATTGGAGGATTTTTTTATTATGTCAGCTAAATACGTGTTCGTAACAGGTGGCGTAGTTTCTGGATTAGGAAAAGGCATTACAGCTGCTTCACTAGGTAGGTTGTTAAAAGCTAGAGGATATAAAGTTACTATCCAAAAATTTGACCCCTACATAAACGTTGACCCAGGAACTATGAGCCCATATCAACATGGTGAAGTATTCGTGACCGATGATGGTGCAGAAACTGACTTAGATTTAGGTCATTATGAACGCTTTATAGATGAAAACTTATCTATAAATTCAAACGTTACGACTGGAAAAATTTATTGGACTGTCTTAAATAAAGAACGTCGTGGTGATTACTTAGGTGGGACAGTTCAAGTTATACCTCATATAACTAACGAAATCAAAGAAAGAATTTACAGAGTGGGTAAGTCTACTGATAGTGATGTGGTAATCACTGAAATAGGTGGTACTGTTGGTGATATAGAAAGCACTCCATTCTTAGAGGCTATACGTCAATTCGTAACTGAAGTTGGTAGAAGCAATGCTATCTATATTCATGTTACGTTATTACCTTTTATTGCTGGTTCTAATGAATTAAAATCTAAGCCAACACAACATTCTGTTAAAGAGTTGTTATCTTTAGGTATTCAACCTAACATCATAGTATGTCGTACAGAACAGAAGATACCTAAAGATATTTCCGAAAAGTTAAGTCTTTTCTGTAACGTTAGAAAAGAAGATATTATCCCTAATATGACTGCACCATCACTCTATGAAGTTCCCCTTATGTTAGAAGAGGAAGGTCTTGCTGACTGTGTTTGTCATCACTTAGGTTTGGAAATTAGAAAACCTGACTTAACTGAATGGGTTGAAATGGTCGAAAGACAAAAAAATGCCCACAAAGAAGTGACTATCGGTTTAGTTGGCAAGTATGTTGCTCTTCAAGATGCTTATCTTTCAGTTGCAGAATCTTTACGTCATGGTGGTATCCCTAACGATGCAAAGGTTAATATCCTTTGGATAAATTCTGAGGAGATTACTAAGGAAAATTCTAAGGATATGCTTGGTATGTGTGATGGCATCATAGTTCCAGGTGGTTTCGGCGATAGAGGTATCGAAGGTATGATTGAAGCTATCCGTTATGCTAGAGAAAGTAAAACTCCTTTGTTTGGTATATGTTTAGGTATGCAAATGGCTGTAGTTGAGTTTGCTAGAAATGTCGCAGGTTTAACTAATGCCAAATCTTCGGAGTTTAAAAGTAACAATGAAAATGCTAATGAACAGTACGTAATAGACATTATGGACGAGCAGAAAGATATCACAGAAAAGGGAGGTACTATGAGATTAGGTCTATATCCATGTAAGTTGGATAAGAACTCTAAGAGTTTTGAAATATATGGTAATGAGTTAATCTATGAACGTCACCGTCATCGTTGGGAATTTAACAATCAGTATAGAAAAATCTTAACAGAGGCAGGTTTAATTCTAGCAGGTGTTTCTCCAGATGAAAAACTTGTGGAAATCGTAGAGCTTAAAAATCACCCATGGTTTATAGGTGTACAGTTCCACCCAGAGTTTAAATCAAGACCTAATAAACCACAAAAACTATTCACTAGTTTCATCAAGGCATCTTTGGAGTGCAAAGAAAGTAAATTAAGTAAATAATTTTAGGAGGATTTTTTTTATGGATTCAATGTATTTTCTAAAAAAATTATATAAGACTTCTAAGTCTGCAGTTATCATAGTAGATACCAGTAACACTATCTTTTGGAGTACTAATCTAGGTTTAGTATCTTCTTCACCAGAAGAGATGAAAAGCGAAGATGCTGTGAACTTTTTTGGTAAAAGACCTTGCGACCTCTATCCAGGTCAAGGAGTTGCCAACATTCATGGAACTCAATATACTTACAACGTAAAAACTTATTCAGATAGAACTACTGAATTCGTTATAATAGAAATAAGAACTGAAAGTACTACTTCCGATTTTATTAGAAGTGATAGTATTAATAAGTTCTCTTCTTTAACTTCATGTAGTTTACAAAAGAACACTTCTTCAATAGTTTCTATAGTGAACGATGCCTATACTAATAAAAGTAAAATATCTTTAGATAAGTATAATTCTGTTCTAGACTCCGTTAGACAGATATTGAGTACTAATAGAAACATAACTAACTTAAAAGAGATTAAAGACCAAGTTCAAGTCACTTTTGCAGATAAGGTTAGTTTCTCTAATACTATCAAAGGTTTTGCAGATGATTGCAATAATCTACTAAAGTCTAAGAATATCAAGACTACGGTAGAGTGTGTAGAAGATGTAAAATGTTACATCAATGAGAACATACTATACAATCTATGTATTTCTCTTTTAAATAAGTTAATCGCTATGTCTGGTGGATACGTTAGTGACATCACTTTAGATTTAGAGATGTATTCCGAAAATATAGCTGAATTTACTATGCTATTAGAAGGCAACAATAAAGAACCTGTAATATCTAATCAAGAAGCGTTACAAGAAATCAATCAAAGAGGTTGTGTATTTGGTACTGACTTGTTCTTTATCAAGGAATTTTGTGAAAGTTTCCATTGTGAAGCTATCCAAAGAACTAATTCTGATGAACATAAGTTTGCTATCACTATAAAGATTCCACGTTGTGAATCTAGTGGTGTTATGTTGTTCAAGTGTGAAGATGTTCAACCTGATTATGTTGATAAGTTCTCTAAACTTTCTATCGGTCTTTCTGAAATCTATACTTTACTTGATTAATCGCACATTATAAGTAAAAAAATTACTCGGATACTAACTTTAGTATCCGAGATTTTTTAACTAATCACCAAATTTTATGCCTAAGTCCTTAGCAGTGATTACAAGTTGATTATCTGGAGTTACAAACTTTGTTAAACCTGCAATATCTTGAAGAGAATTAGAAGTAATCTTACCATCTATCATAGCTACGCTTCTACCGTAGCGTTCGTCACGGATAAGTTGTGCTGCATGAACTCCAAATTTAGTGGCGAGAACTCTATCATAGGCACTAGGACTGCCACCTCTTAATATATGTCCAGGAACACAAGTCCTAGTTTCGATACCCGTAGCCTTTTGAATTTGAGAGGCTATCCTATTAGTAGCCGTAGTGATACCTGACTTTTCACGTAGTTTCGCACGTTCTTTCTTTTTGAGTTTAGCCTCTTCGATATCGAAAGCACCCTCTGCGACTGCAACTATTGAGAAGTTCTTTCCACTGTTAGCACGTTTAACTAAGGCATCACAAACTTTGTCGATATTATATGGGATTTCAGGTATTAAGATGACATCAGCACCACCAGCAACGCCAGAATATAAGGTTAGCCAACCTGCCTTATTTCCCATGATTTCACATACCATAATTCTTGAATGACTAGTTGCAGTAGTATGCAATCTATCAAGAGTTTCAGTAGCGATATCTACGGCACTGTGAAAACCGAAAGTGACATCAGTTCCAAAGATATCATTGTCAATAGTCTTAGGTAAGCCTATAACGTTCAATCCGTTGTCGGAAAGAAGTTTAGAAGTTTTATGAGTACCATTACCTCCAAGAGTTAGAAGTACGTCAAGTTTTTGTTTTTTGTAGGTTTCTTTCATAGCCTTGACTTTGTCTACGTTGTCTTCTTCGATAACTGTCATCATCTTAAAAGGCTGTCTCTTAGTACCTAGGATTGTTCCTCCTAACGTTAGGATACCTGAAAAGTCAGAAGGTTGCATATCCTTAGCCATATTATTGATAAGTCCATAGTAACCATTAGATATTCCTACAATTTGGACGTTATCTTCACCAAGCATTTCATAACAAGCCTTTGCAACGCCACGGATTGTAGCGTTTAATCCAGGACAATCTCCGCCACTAGTTAAGATACCTATTCTTTTTTTCATAAATATTAGACCTCCATTTTTATTTTTATATTCAGGATTGCCACACTTAGCAATCTTTTATTCACTTTTTAGATATTACATACATCATAAATAGGAACACACCTATTAATATTCCCATCATAGAGGAGACTATCAACGCCTTTATGATTTTTGCTAACATCTTTATAAACTTTTGAATAACAATCACCCCAAAATAGTAGTTATAGATAATTATTAAGGTTTAATCAATTAGGGTTTTTAAATTAAGATTATATTTACTTCCAATAGATTTTTGGATTTTTAACATTTTCCTCCATAAACTCTTGAAGTTTTTCAGGTGGCATAGGTTTACCATATAGATATCCTTGAGCAAAGTCGCAACCTGCATCTTTTAAGATTTGCACCTGTTCAGGAGTTTCCATACCCTCTGCGATAGTTTCGATATTTTTACACTTAGCGATATCTATAATAGCAGATACTATCAACCTAGCAACTTCATCGGTTTCAAGGTCGATAATGAAAGACCTATCTAACTTTATTAGTGTAACTGGTAGAATTTTTATGTAGCTCAAAGATGAATACCCAGTACCAAAGTCGTCCATAGCTAAACGGATACCAATGTCTCTAAGTTCTTTCATCTGTTTGATGGCGTTGTCGATATCTTTCATAGCGAGACTTTCAGTCAATTCAACTTCAAGCCATTCGGGCTTTAGCTTGGTTTTAGCGAGAGTTTCCAAGATACACTCTTTTATATTTTTATTATAGAAATCTTCGGCAGTTAAATTTATAGACATTATAATTTTAGGATATCCCATATCTTGCCACTGTTTATTTTGACGACAGGCTTCAGCAAGGACGAAATCTCCAATCTTAGTGATTAGCTTACTATTTTTTTCGGCTATAGGCACGAACTTATAAGGTGGGATTACTGTTCCATCTGGTTTAATCCAACGGATTAGGGCTTCAACACCTATGATTTTACCACTTTTAATATCAATCTTAGGTTGATAGTATAGAGCTAACTCATTATTTTCTATAGCTTCAGCTAATTCCTTTTCCACTCTGCTAGTGTTGATGATTTCATCATGCATAGCTTTGTTGAAAGCTATTATAGAACTTTCCTTTTTCTTTGCAGATGATAGAGCAAATTCAGCATAATCTAGGACACCTGCAAAGGTATTAGCATCACGAGGCATCATAGCGTAACCAGCTGAACAGGAAAATTCTTGAGTAGAAAGTTTAGTCTTGGTTAATTTAGCGAAGTCGCTTTGAATAGTTTCAACAACGGTCTTAGGAAGATTTTGGTCGCCATAGTCACGGATTATTAATGCAAAATTATCGCCACTGATACGAGCTACTAAACCACTCATATAGGTATGTTTGCAAAGTATGTGTGCAAAATCCTTTAATATTAGATTTCCAGTGTTGTATCCACATATGTCATTAATGATGTGAAACTTATCAATATCTAAGACTATAACCCAATAAGAATACCCTAATTCTTTTGAACATTTGTATAATTCATCACCTGTAACCATTAGCTTATTTCGATTGTCTATTTCAGTTATTTCATCGACGTAGGCTAGACGCTCAATAATAGCATCTTTTTCTTTATCTTTGGTAATGTCTATGAAAGCACCACCAATCATAGATTTTCCATTAGGCATCATAACGGATTTATACCTATGTAAGTACCAATGGTATTTATTATCTTTTGAGAGAAGTCTAATATCTATGCTGTGTGTTTCGGAGTTTCCACCTGCTTCAATAAGTCCACCGACGTATATATCGAATAGTGATTGGTCGGATTTATAAATCTTTCTTTTAAATTCTGTGGGTGTAATTTGATTTTTATCTAAGTTTAACATTCTTTTTAGTTCATCTGATATATAATAAGAGTAACTTCCTTTTTCGGTAAGAAATATACCGATTTCGGAAAGTTCCATAGATAATGAATATCTACTTTCAGACTCTGCCAAATTTTGTGCAGTTATAGATAGTTCATTTTGTATCTTTTTCATTTCAGTTAAGTCGAACCCGATAGATGCTAAGTAGTAATGTTTCTTAGATTTTAACAGTATAGAAGTATTCCAAGCAGTGACACATTCCGAACCGTCAGCACACGTAATATAAAACTCATCACCCTTATTCTGTAGCATACGAGCGAGACCTTCTTCTGTGAAGACTTCATTAGTGAATAGCCTTTCAAGAACTTTTTTGCAATCTAAATTAGATACGTTCTCTGGAATACCTAGCATATCTTTAACTCTTTGATTTGGTATAACTTGTGCAAAATCCGAACGCCATATTATAACGTTCGCATTTATGATGTTAATTACAGCGTTAATTTGATGCTTATTAAATTCAATCTCTTTTTTTCGTGAAAATAGTGTATAAATTGTGACTATAGTAGCAGAAATCAGTACTACTAATAGATAAGTTACAAATATAACAAAGGCTACATCTCTATTTAACCAAGCATACACTATTACTATAAGAGAACAGGCTATAACAAATAACTCAACCAATAGGAGATTATATTTTTTATTCATATTCATAGTAGTTACAATCTTTCTTAAAAAATGATATTCCATACTTTATAAAATAATATGGTAATTTTATTATATCATATTTAGAGGAAAAAAGCAACTTTTTTTATTATTTTTTTCCTAAAAATTTAGAATTATGACTTATAAATTTGGTTAAAATGTTTCAATAGGGACTTTTTTTTAAGCAATTTTTATCTATTTAAGAGATTTTGTTAAGTAATAATAGTAGTGAAAAAAAATCATATTATGATTAAATATGAGAAAATCGAAAATAAACCAAGATATCAAATGCCCATAATGTGGAAAAAATATATATTAAATCCAAAAAACGTTTAAAAAATTATATTCTTTTATTATTTTCATATTCACTTTTTTTGATATATATGTTATAATAATATGTACAATATAAAAGATGTTGTATTTTATATATAAAAAATTTTAGGGAAGTGATTTCTATGGCAAAAATATCTACATTCATTGAAGGTTTATTATCCTTTGCGTTGATTAGTACTTTTATATACGGAGGGTTTAAAATAGATTCTAGTATTTCAGAAATTCCTACAGTTGAAATGACTTCAAATGATAACTTGTATACTGATGAGGAAAACTCTATAAAGTATCGAAACGTCCAAGTAGATAATGAAAGTGACCTCCATTTTGGAAATTTAGCCTCTGTTACTATCGATAATATGCGTGAATATACCTTTAATAACTTAGAACTAGTAAACATTTATGATAATAAACAGGGTGGTTTCGCCGTCGATAGCATAGACTTTGATATAAATTCTAACGTTATTCCTTACTTAAACTCTATGTTTACTGATTTTTATACGTCTACTGGAAATGGTACTGCATTAATTAAAAAATCGTTTATCTATGAGATTAATGATGCTTTAGATTGTGACCATCTTAGTGGTCTATCCTTTGACCTAGTTTCATATGATGGTGACGATACAGAAAAATATGATGGTACTGGCGACTTCTCTTGGATTGCTGACAGGGCTGATAAGTATGGTTTTATCATTCGTTATCCATCGGATAAGGTTATCTATACTGGTATCGATGAACCAAACCATTTTAGATTTGTAGGTTTACCACATTCATCTTATATGAAGGAGCATAATCTATGCCTTGAAGAGTATATAGCCACTATCCGATACTATAGCTACGACAATCCTTTAGAAATGACTACTTTTAATGGTCGTACTTACTACGTGTACTACGTCCCAGTAGATGATGATAACAATACTACCAACATTCCTGTACTTATGGATAAAGAGTATAGTATATCTGGTGATAACTCTAGTGGTTTTATAGTCACGGTTAAAATTTCAGGATAAGTTTCTTAGTTTCTAAAGATAAAATTCCCCGATTTGGTAAAATCGAGGAATTTTTATTACTTTTAATCACGTTTTAGACTTCTTTGATATGCCATATGTTTTCGGCATAGTCTTTGATAGTCCTATCAGAGGAAAATTTTCCAGCACTGCAAGTATTGATAAAGCATTTTTTAGCAAACTCTTTTCTATTTTTATAGTCGGAGTTTACTTTTAACTTAGTTTCAACATAACTTTCAAGGTCGCCAAGTAGATAGTAGTTATCAGGGGAGTGCCAACTAGCACCATCTAATAGAGAGAAGTATAGTTCTCTAAATACGCCAGTACCACCATCTGAGAAAGTGCCATCTATTAAGGTAGATACTACCCTTTGAATTTTTTTATTTTCTGCAAAGATTTTTCTACTTTCATAATGAGGCATGATTTCTTTTAAGTCTTCAACTCTAGCACCAAAGATATAGTTATTTTCTTCTCCAGCTTCTTGAACTATTTCAATGTTAGCGCCATCATATGTGCCAAGAGTTACTGCACCATTTAACATTAGTTTCATGTTACCAGTACCAGATGCTTCAGTACCTGCAGTAGAAATCTGTTCAGAAACGTCTGCACCAGCTACCAACTTTTCTGCATAAGATACATTGTAGTTAGATACGAATACTACCTTAATTAAGTCAGATACTTCCTTATCATTATCAATCATTTTGCCTATTTCGTTGATGTATTTAATAATACCTTTGGCACGTCTATATCCTGGGGCTGACTTAGCTCCAAAGATAAAAGTGGTAGGTGTAAAATCTTTAATAGAACCATCTTTTATGCCAAAGTAGATATACAATATTGAAAAAGCATTCAATAGTTGACGCTTATATTCATGTAATCTCTTAATTTGGATATCAAAGATAGTGTTAGGATTAATCTTAACGTTATCCATTTGATAGATGTAATCTGCAAGTTGTTTTTTCTTTAAGTCTTTGATTTCTATAAACTCTTGGATAGTTGCATCATCATTAGCAAGTGGTAGAAGTTTCTTCAACTCATCAAGGTTAGATACCCAACTTTCTGAGCCTAACTTATTAGTCAACATAGAGGATAATTCTCTATTGCAGAGTGCTAACCATCTTCTTTGAGTGATACCGTTAGTCTTATTTTGGAAACGCTCAGGATAGATTTTATACCAATCGGAAAGGGTTTGGTCTTTTAAGATTTGTGTATGGATTTCTGCAACTCCATTTACATATTGTGAACAGTATGTGGCTATATTAGCCATATGAACTAAGTTTCCTTGAATTAACTTAATCCTGTTGATAGTCTGTCCATCAACGTTTTTTAGATACATATCTGATATAAACTTCTCATTGATTTGTATTATAATAGAGTATACTCTAGGTAGTAACTCTTCAACTAAAGAACATTCCCATTTTTCTAAAGCCTCTTGCATAATGGTGTGATTAGTATAGTTAAACACTTTAGTAGCGATTTCAAAAGCCTTATCAAAAGACATACCCTCATTATCTATGAGTTGTCTAATGAGTTCAGGCACGGAAATTACTGGGTGAGTATCGTTTAATTGGATAGTCACATAATCTGCAAGATTTTCAAGAGTACCAAATTTAGCTTTGTGCTTTTTGATGATATCCGTTAGCGATGCACAACTAAAGAAATACTGTTGTTTTAATCTTAACTTTTTACCTTCTCTGGTATCGTCGTTAGGGTATAGCACTCTTGAGATGTCCTCAGCAAGTATCTGTTCCTTAGATGCCTCCAAGTAGTTTTGTTTATTGAATAAGTCAAAGTCAAAGAGTTTTACAGGTTCAGCTTGCCAAAGTCTTAGAGTTCCGACATTTTTGCCCTTATATGAGATTATAGGCATATCATAAGGGACGGCAAGGACGGTTTGACCGTTGTAGTGAACTTCTACACTGTCAATATCTTTTCTAACGCTCCAAGGGTCACCATATTTAGTCCAGTTGTCGGCTTCTTCGTGTTGGAAGCCATCTACGATAGTTTGTTTAAAGATACCATATTTATATCTGATACCATATCCATCTAGTGGTAAGGATAGCGTTGAAGCACTATCTAAGAAACACGCAGCGAGACGACCTAAGCCACCATTACCTAACGCTTGGTCTTCTATCTCCTCAAGTACTGATAGGGAAGTTCCCATTGAGTTGAAAACTTCTTCAACTTCATCGTAGATACCCAAACATAATAGATTATTGTATACTGCTCTACCTACTAAAAACTCCATGGATAGATAACAAGCACGTCTATTAGATAAGTGTCTTTCTTTACTATCGTTCCAATCTTTTTTGATGTAATTCATTACTACTTGACCTAAAGCATTGTGAATTTCTTGAGGTGTAGCATTTTTAACTTCTTTTCCAAGAGCATTTTTAAATTGCTCCTTAAAGAGTTCCTTATTCATTGGAATTTTCCTCCTTAGTGATTATATTATTTATATTTTCAAGTACAGTCTTAGAAGTATCTACAACGGTACTATCAATATCGATTATATCTGTTACAGACTTAACTTCTTCAACTTGTGGAGTTAATCTGTTATAGAGTTCATTTAGCTTATAAATCTTTTTGGATAAGATAGGGGAGAAATCACATTCGTGAGTTCTAAACTGCCAATTGTTACCTATAGTAGATGGCGTATTCATTCTACCTTCTGAACCTATTTCTAAGAAGTCTTGTATTTGAGCTACTGCAATCTTAGAGGTACTTGACCAAGTCAACTCAATTAAAGCCCATGGTATTTGTTTTTTCTTCTTAACGTGTAGATATTTCTTACAGAATTTTATCGTCTTCTTATCTTGAGTGGATACCCAACCATTAACGGTATCATTATCGTGAGTGCCAGTATAAGCAATACAATTACTAGATGTAAAATTATGTGGTAAATATTGATTTTGTGGATTATCAAAAGCAAACTGCATAACCTTCATACCTGGAAAACCAGTCTTATCTAAAAGATGTTGAACCTCTGGAGTGATAAATCCTAAATCTTCAGCGATTATGTTCAACTTACCAAGTTCTTTTTCAAGAGTTTCAAAAAGTTCAAAATCTGGACCTTTTCTCCATTCTCCGATAGTAGCATCTTTAGAACCAAATGGTATAGTGTAATAACTTTCAAAACCTCTAAAGTGGTCTATTCTAACTATATCGTATATCTTTGATGCGTGTTTAATTCTAGAAATCCACCAAGAGTATTTATCTTTCTTATGGTATTCCCAATCGTATATTGGATTACCCCATAACTGTCCTTTAGGTGAAAATACGTCAGGTGGACAACCTGCCACATCTATAGGATTGCCATTTTTATCTAGGCAGAATAGTTTTGGATTAGCCCAAACGTCTGCACTATCATAGGCTACATATATTGGAATGTCTCCAATGATTTCTATACCTTTATCATTGGCATATTTTTTCAAATCAAACCATTGTTCATAGAATTTATATTGAATAAATTTAAAAAATTCAATATCCTTTTGATAGTTTCTCTTGATAGCACTCAAACTAGAGTTATTTCTTAAAGCATATTTTTTAGCCCATTCAATCCAAGGTTTGCTGTCATTTTGAAATTTTAAGGTCATATATAGGGCGTAATCATCTAGCCAAAAGGCGTTATTCTTGATGAAATCGTTATACTTTTCCGATAGTTCAGGTTTGTAGTTATTAAAAGCTATCCTTAGGACTTTATAACAGTTTTCGTATAGGTTAGTATAGTCAATGCTATCGTGAGATTTTTCCCATTCTATGTTTTGATAGTCTTCATCTTTCAATAATCCTTGATGTTTAAGAATATCAAAATCTATAAAATACGGATTTCCAGCATATGCTGAAAAAGATGAATATGGACTATCTCCATAGCTTGTTGGAGTTAGTGGAAGTATCTGCCAACAGTTGACACCACTTTCATTTAAAAAATCGATAAATTTATAAGCATTCTTTCCAAGTTTACCTATTCCATATTTAGATGGTATACTTGAAATATGCATTAAGATACAGTTCTTTCTCATTTAATAAAAAATCCTTTCAATATGAATAAAAATCCTGTTCAAGCAAATAATAGTTATTAAGATTACTTATCTCATAGATTGGTGGTGTTATAGTATGTCTTTAAACGATATCTCTGTAAGAGGATTAATCTTCCTAATAGGAGGATTAATCTACGCTTTAATAGAAATAGCTGCTAGAGGTTACACCCATTGGAGTATGGTTCTAACTGGTGGTCTGTGCTTGGTCTTGATGTATGAAGTACATTTAAGAACTAAATTTAATTGGTGGATTAAGTATCTAATAGGAGCTATCATCATTACATTTTTTGAATTTATCGTTGGAGTAGTAGTCAACTTAATAATGCACTGGAACGTTTGGGATTACTCTTATTTACCTTTTAACTTATTTGGTCAAATATGTTTACCATATTTTTTTATATGGTATTTAGTATCTATTGCTGGTTTTGGTTTATGCTCTGTATTTCAAAAAAGATTTGCTTGAAAAACTTTCTTAATAATTATACAATAGTTTTGATGTTTTTTCAAGTGTTTTCACAGTAAAAAACGAAATCAAGAAAAAAACTTTCTTAGATTTCGTTTTTTTAGTTATATTTAATTATCTGTAGGCAAAAGTTAGGTTAACGTTCATTGAAAGTTTAATGTTATTTAATCTCAGTTCCACCCCATTCAACGGCAGTGAAGCCAGTCCTATTGATGGTTGTAAGTTCTTGAGGTTCAACTTCGATATAGTCATCTAGTGGTTTGTAAGCCATGAATATTCTAAGTAAGGTATCAGGTTGTGGTGTGATATTTAGTTTGGCATTTTCAGTGTAGATATCATCTTGGAAAGTAATTAGATTATATTCATTATTTTCCATTCTAGGCAACCAGTAGATTATGAACTCATTAGCCTCTTTAGGAGTTAATCCCATGTATAGGAGTTTTTCTCTTAAGAAGTCGGCAGTATCTTCACCTTTGACTACAAAACCTTTAGAGAAGTCATAGTTTATAGATTGTTTACCCTCCCAATATAGACAATAGTATTCGTTGCCGTCCATATCGTAAAGAGTTCCATCAGGTTCGGCGATAACGCTCCAGCCGTTTTCATATTTTGGATATGTACAAGTTAATTCACCATTTAAATCTAAAGATACATCAACTTGAGTTTTTTCAGTTGGATATAAGTATATTACTGGTTTGTCTTCCATTAGGTATTCATCAGCAGTAATATTAGTTACAACTTTAGTAACTGGATTGTAAGAAATTTCAAATTCAGCACAACCCATATACTCTTTAATATCCTCAAAAGATTTTACTATACTTGTGTTACTGTAAGTGGTATTCTCATTAACGGTTAGGATAAGCTCTTTGCCGTAACTATCTATAGTGATAGTATTATCTGTAGCACTAACTATGTTAGTATTACTATATGGACTTGTCCAAATAGTTTGGTCTTCAAACGCAGATACTTTAGTTATACTTTGAGTATCAGGATTGTAAGTGATATCTAAGTGAGTAGTTTCATTAACATCAGCAAGGGAGGTTATACCCTCAAAGATAGTATCTTCTGTGACTTGTAATTCTAGATAGGTAAGTTCTGGAATAGTAATCAAGCCATCTTGTGAGTTGATATTCATTTCATATTGACCATCTTTTAAGGTGATAGCACGAGCATAACCCTCATCAGTAGGAATTAACATCATTTGTAAAAGAGATAGTTCTGCAATATCGTTAGTACTTGGATTATACTTGATTAACACTGCATATTCATAGTCATCAGCATTAGCAATGTTAGAAAGTTCATCAAGTGTGATACTTTCGCCATTACTTGTGATTTCTGTATCATCTGTGATGTTTAAATCTGTTTCAGTAAGTTCAACACCAAATTCATGATGTACAGTTTTCTCCTCTACATTGATATAAACATAGTTTTCTATAATTCCATTACCAGTGAAGATAGTAGATAGTTCAACAGGTTCGTATTCAATTTGATTAATCTCGCTAACTTCTTTAGTAACGCTATCATATGTGATAGCAATAAACGTACTTGGATTAGCCTCTAGTTCTTCGGCAAGTTCTTCTAGGTTTGAGAAGTTTCCAGTAAAGGTAGTTTTATCAGTGACTTTTACAGTGATATCTAGTAATACTTCTTCAAAGTCCTGTTGAGTTATATGGATAGTACTATTTTCAACATCTACAGTATATTTAGTAGCCCTGATAACTACTTCTTCACCTTGAGTATCTTCATATATCTTTATAGTATCGCCATCAGCATACATATACTTAGGCTCAGCCAAGTGGAGAATAACCCTCTTACTTAGTAAGATATCGATAGTGTTTAGTTTACCATCAAGATTGGTATCGCCACATATGTATAGTTGTTTGCCGTCGTCAGTGGTATCAGCGTTAGCGATAATCCCACTAGTTGATATCATTCCGAGTGCCATAATCATGGCGAGTGTTCTTTTTAGATTTTTCATCTTAAAATCCTCCTTTTTAGATTTTTAACTATTATTCAACCATTTCAACTTGAGTTACATCTATATTTGTGATTATGTTTTTACCCTCAGCATTAGTATAGTAGTCTATGTTCCATTCATATGTGAATGTGTAACATTCTAAATCTGTAGTCATTACACTTAGGTAGCAATATTGATATTGACCTAAATCATCAAAAGAAGATACTATGCCACTGTATTGAGTATTATCATTAGTGTAGAATAGTCGTACTTGGTTAGAATAATCATCACATATAGATATAGTTCCTTCTTCAGTGTACATACCAAATATTTCTTCAGAACCACCATAATATAAGTATATAGATTGAATATCTTTGTTAGTGCTTTCGCCTGTGATATTTAGTGCTATATCCTTTTGAGAAGTTACATCATATTGGTAACTTATAGATATATTAATATCTTGTTGAGCTTTTGCAATATTTTCTAATGTAGTAGTAACGCCATCTAAAGTGATTACAGTATCATCAGTGACTTGTACATTAATAGGTGAGTCGTAATCTTTATTAAGGATAATATCAAAAGCGTTGTCACTGGTATTAAAGTAGAAATCAGCATTTTTATTAGTGTATGTGATTATTTGTGGTATTTGATAAGATATTTCTAGTTGCTCGATACTTACAAGTTCTTGATAATCATTGAAAGTAAATACATAGTATGGGTAATCAAGATTTTTTAACTCTTCAAGAGTTTTAGCCTGTCCATTAAAGATAGTATCATCAGTGACTTTTAACATTAAGTATACTGGAGTAGAACTTCCTGCAACGGTATCCACTTGGATTTTTATAAGATTTTCTTCAAGGTCTACCACATAGCCCATGTAGTTGAATTCACCAGTACCCATCATGAAAGTGCTTTGTGTAGTGTTGATAGTATTATTATCAGTAGTAGGTGGCATCACGATATTTTCAACTTTGATAACTTCCATAGTCTTATCGTTGTAAGTGATATCAAGGATTGCCTCAGAATATTTAGAAAGTTCTTCTAAGTTGTGGATATCTTCATTAGAGAATATAGTGTTATCAGTAACTTTTAGAGTTAAGTCATGTACTACATCTTCAGTGCCTATTCCAGTTACATGGATAGTGTTATTTTCAACATCTATGGTGTAGATGGTAGCTTGGATATTTACCTCTTGACTTTGAGTATCCTCATACATTTTGATAGTATCGCCATCAGCATACATATACTTAGGCTCAGCCAAGTGGAGAATAACTCTCTTACTTAGTAAGATGTCGATAGTGTTTAGTTTGCCATCAAGGTTAGCATCACCACATATGTATAGTTGTTTGCCGTCGTCAGTGGTATCAGCGTTAGCGATAATTCCACTAGTTGATATCATTCCGAGTGCCATAATTATGGCTAGTGTTCTTTTTAGATTTTTCATCTTAAAATCCTCCTTAAGATTTATTTTCAAGGAATGGAGAAAACTCCCCACCCTCTTAGATTTTTAAATTATTATTCAGTATTATATTTTTTAATTAATGTCCATAAGCGATATTTTAGCAACTTGGTTATTGTCTAGGTTGCATTCAACTTCTATCAAGATGTATTGATAGTCTGTTATTTGAGAGAGTTCCTCTAATGTGAGAGTTTCATCGTTGCGTGTGATTTCTGTATAATCCATAATATTTAGGATAGTGCTAAAGCCAGAATTATCGCCAGTACCAGTGATGCTTACTTCCATATTTTCTGCATCGATATTAATATCGTAGTCATCTCTGCTAGATATACTAGTAAATGGAATAGGCTCTACTATATCTAATATTCTGTTTACTTCTATAGCCTCTAGGGTATTGTTATGATATGTAATACTAATAGCTTTACCATACATATCTCCTTCTAATTCTAACTTGGATAGACCTTCAAGGTTAATTATATAACTATCGAATACAGTATCTTCAGTGACCTTGATAGGTAAGTATTCATCAGTTGACATTTTAACATTGATTAGATTGTTTTCAACATCTATGGTGTATTCATAAGTTTGGATAGTTTCCACAGTACTTGGAAATACTGAAATTTGAGCCACATGGCTTATCATGTTAGTAAGGCTATTATATGTGATATCGATACATAAGCCTTTAATATCCTCTAACTTTTTAGCGACTTCCTCTAGGTTTGAGAAGTTTCCACTAAAAGTGGTATCATCAGTAACTTTTAGAGTTAAATCATGCATTTGAGTAGTATCACCGATACCAGTTACATGGATAGTATTATTTTCGACATCAACAGTGTATTCAGTAGCTTGGATAGTTACCTCTTGACCTTGGATATTCTCATACATTTTGATAGTATCGCCATCAGCATACATATACTTAGGTTCAGCTAAGTGGAGAATAACCCTCTTACTTAGTAAGATGTCGATAGTGTTTAGTTTGCCATCAAGGTTAGTATCGCCACATATGTATAGTTGTTTACTGTCGTCAGTGGTATCAGCGTTAGCGATAATCCCACTGGTTGAGAGTGTTCCAAGTGTCATAGTTAAGGCAACGATTTTCTTAAAATGTTTCATTTAAAAATCCTCCTAAAAATTTTTTGCTTGATAAAAGCATCTAATATAGATACGGCTAAGTCAGGTAAAATGTTACAAATATTCTGGAAAATTTTTAAGTTCATGAAAATTGCACAAAATATCTTATAAAAATTTGTGAAAAATTACGATGGATTTTAATATTATATTTTGATATAATATATACTGCTCATCGGAGGACAGATAAACGTACATTTATCACGGTTGGATAAGATGTCGAGGGAACGCTCGGTACTTATCTAGCCGTGTTTTTATTTTTTAAGGAGGTTTTATATTATGAAAATTCAGTTATCCGACCATTTCACCTATAGCAAATTGTTTAAGTTTGTGTTGCCATCAATAGTTATGATGGTTTTTACATCTCTATATGGTGTAGTAGATGGTTTATTCATATCTAACTGTGTAGGAAGTAATGCATTAGCATCGATAAATATAATATATCCATTAGTTATGGTGATATCCTCTTTTGGATTTATGCTTGGCACTGGTGGTGGTGCAGTGATATCCAAAACGTTAGGACAAGGAGATAATCAAAAGGCGAAAGAGTATTTTACGATGCTTATATTAGTAGATGTCGTTATAGGTTTAACATTATCTTTTATATGTATAATATTTATTGAACCTATAGCGTATCTTATGGGTGCTAATGATGTTTTAATCCATGATTGTATAGTATACGGTAGAATTTTACTATTTGGCACTACCTTCTTTATGATACAAAATGCTTTTCAAACTTTTTTCATAGTTGCCGAAAAGCCACATTTTGGATTAATCCTGACTATAGTATGTGGTATAACCAATATGTTTTTGGATTTTATCTTTGTGTACGTTTTCCAATGGGGAGTTGCTGGGGCTGGTTTAGCGACCATATCGGGATACATCATTGGAGGATTAGTCCCATTACTATACTTTTTCAATAAGAAAAATTCTAGCAAGTTGAAGTTTGTTAAGACTAAGTTTTATCCAAAAGTATTGTGGCATAGTTGCGTAAATGGTTCATCTGAGATGTTGACTAATATTTCTATGTCTATAGTTACGTTACTGTATAATCTTCAAATGATGAGGTTAGTCGGTGAAGATGGTGTAGCCTCTATTACTGTGATTATGTATGTAAATTTTGTATTTATAGCTACATTTATAGGATTTTCTATAGGTACTGCTCCAATAATAAGCTATAACTATGGTGCAGATAATCACAAAGAATTAAAGAATATGTTTTATAAAAGTATCAAGATAGTTTTAATAACTTCTGTGGTTATGTTTATACTATCAGAGATACTTGCAGGGACATTGGTGAGTCTATTCGTAAAAGATGTTCTATTTGAGATGACTTTGCATGGCTTTAAACTATACTCCATATCCTTTTTGATATGTGGTATAAATATTTATAGTTCATCATTTTTCACATCGTTGTGTAATGGATTACTCTCTGCGATAATCTCAGTGTTACGTTCATTTTTATTACAAGCCATCATGATTATAGTATTACCTAACTTTATCGGTCTAGATGGTATTTGGCTCTCTATAGTATTTGCCGAATTAATTACAGATTTTGTTAGTATATCCTTTTTAATACTTAATAGAAAAAAGTATGGTTATGTTTAATCTAAAAAAATCTCCTTTTCAAGATTGTTTGAAAAGGAGATTTTTTTATCTTTTGATATCTTTGGTTACTCTATTAGATAGTAACATAATTCCAATTAGGTTAGGAATAGCCATCAAACCGTTGAAGATGTCCGAAATTATCCAAACCGAACTTGCGTTTAAGATTGCTCCTAAGAATATACATATCACAAAGAAGATTTTATATACTATTCCTCCGATGTCTCCAAATAGATATTTACTACACTTTTCACCACATACCGACCAGCCTATAAGAGTTGCAAATGCAAACAATGAGATAGCTAAACTTATAAAAATTCCTGAAAATTCGCCTAGACCATTCTTAAAAGAGTTTATTACTAAAGTTGAACTATCTAGTGTTGAAAAGTTTGGATTAGTTATTAATATTGCTAATGCTGTCAAAGTGCAACATATTATAGTATCGATAAAGACTTCAAGCATACCCCATAATCCCATAGTGTGGGGATTGTCACATTCAGAAGATGAATGTAATATTGAAGAACTTCCAAGACCTGCCTCATTTGAAAATACTCCTCTACGCAATCCTACGTTCAATGATGTTATTATTAAACTTCCAGTAATTCCACCGGTAACTTGATTTATTCCAAAGGCTTGTAAGAATATATCTTTGAAAACTATAGGAAGTCGTTGAGCGTTTAAAACTATAACTGTTAAAGCTCCGAGTATGTATATCAATGAAAGTATTGGAATAAACAATTGAGTTATACTTCCAATACGTTTAACTCCACCCATGATTACTAAAGCTATCAACATAGAGGTGACAATTCCAGTAAGTGTAACAGGTATATTCCACTCACTTTTTAGCGACGTAGCTATAGAATTAGATTGTGTCATGTTTCCAATTCCAAAAGATGCTATTATACATAGTATGGAAAATATCACTGCTAGAGGTTTACATTTTAATCCATATTCAAGGTAAGCACAAGCTCCACCGATGGTAGAGCCATCTTTCAATTTTCTTCTATACAAAATTCCAAGATAGTTCTCTACATAGATTAAAGCCATTCCTAAAATCGCAGATACCCACAACCAAAAGATTGACCCTGCTCCACCAATCATGATAGCTGAGGCTACTCCAACTATGTTGCCAGTTCCCATAGTCGCCGATAATGATGTAGTCATAGTTTGAAAAGGTGAGATAGTATCTTTACCACTTTGATTACTACTTTTAGATAGTATAGTACCTTTGAAGATTTCTTTTAGGTTAAATTGTATGAAACCAATCTTAAAACTTAGATATATCCCACATGATAACATTAATATTAATAACCAGTTTCCCCATACTATACTATTGATTTTATCTATCAATAGAAATCACTCCAATTAAAGATATCTTAATAACATTTTAGTTAAGATAAATATGAAAATCCCAATGATGGATATAAAAGTATATGAAAATCCATTATTTTTTAATCTATGTTGTTTTGGATTGTTAGGGTTTATTTTGATGTTCATATCATATTTTTTATTTACTTGATTTCTTGGTAATGAACTACCATATTCATCAGTAAAGGTATTAATTTCTATTTTTGAGGTGTTAAAGATACTATTGTCATCATTATGATAAGTATTTTCTAAATATGTTTTTTTAGATTTGCTTGTTTCAAAATAGTATTCTTTGTCATTAAACTCATACTTATATTTAAATGTAGTAGTAACATGGTAATCATGTGGGTTATCTTCATCATTTGATGGGGTTGTATGTTCTTTTACATCTATACATCTAGCAAGGATTGTCTGTGTGCAACTCATAAAATTTAAAATATTATATATCAATGGTATTGTAGCCACTCCCAAAGATATATAATGAATGATATTAATTACTAGATTAAATTTATCATTTATATTCATATCGGCGTTTGCTAGATTGATAATCCCATATATTATTATAACTATTATATCCAACGATAAGATTTCAACTTTATCCTCGTGTTTAAGTTCTTTGTCTTTTAGGAAACAAAAAATATTTAACACTATCAATATTAACATGAATATGTTGAGATACTTCATAAAATCTTCGTTACTGATGGTTACTTGCATAATTAAAAATCCTCCTTTAGTATATTGATATTTTAATATACTAAAGTTAAAAGTGCAATCTTATTAGAGTAAAAAACAACTAAAATGTTATTAATATATTTCTATTGAAAGTATCACAAAAATATGATATAATTATCTAAAAAATTAAGTTTGAAAGGTAGAAAAATTATGGAACAGAAAAAATTGGATAGAATTAATGAATTAGCTAGAAAATCCAAAACTATTGGACTTTCCACAGAAGAAAAAGCAGAACAGACAGCCCTACGCAATGAGTATAGACAAAGCGTAGTTGGAAACTTAACATCACAGTTGAATAGTTGTTATATCATAGATAAAAACGGTAATAAAAGAAAGGTAACTCCTAAAAATTGAGGTTGATTATGAAAGATACTCAAAAAAATTCTGTGATGAAATTCCTATATTTAAGATTTGGATTTTCTATCTTAATGATGATTTTTCTAATCTTGGGTATACTGGGAGTTAAAATAGCTATTCCAATCGCATTGATATTGTTAGGAATAGTTTGTATAGTAACATCTATTCCAATGTGGAAAAGTAATAATATAAAGTCTACAGTGATTAACATTCTATGTGGATTGTTAGTAATATTCTGTGCGATAAAATCGCTGTTATAGTTTGGAAAGGAAGTATCATTATCATGTATGAGTTCACTTTAAGGACAGAAAGACAAAACTTTTATAATGTGACATCTAATGTAGAAAAAGCAGTCAAAGAAAGTGGCGTTACTGATGGTATCTGTATAGTATTCTGTCCACATACTACCGCTGGTATGACCATCAATGAAAATGCCGACCCTGATGTCGTTCGTGATTTACTCTTCGCCTTAGATAAAACATATCCTGATAGAAAAGAGTTCCGTCATGCTGAGGGAAATACTACTGCACATTTAAAGGCATCAGTAATGGGAAGTAGCGTCACCGTGATAGTTGAAAAAGGTAAGTTAATCTTAGGGACTTGGCAAGGAATATACTTCTGTGAGTTCGATGGTCCTCGCATTAGAAAGTATTATGTTAAAGTTATAGGAGTATAATCTTATGGAAGAAGTATCACAAGAAGAAATTTTGAAGTTTAATCAAGAGTATAAGATAGCATTAGAAAAGTATAATCAAAATAATGATTATTTGAATAAAAGAGAAAATGGTAAAAGTACACTAAAATATTTTGGTTGGTATCCTAATAGGTGCGTAGATATATCCGAAACTTTGGAATTGTTTAAAGAAGAAAATATTCAAACTTTTCAAACTGGCATTGATTTCTTAAAAGAGTTCAATTACATTGATATCACTGGTACACATAAATTCAAAGACTTTACTTCTGATTATACCATTTCTATAAATCCGTTATTTGGAATATCTTGTGGTTGGGAGTGTGATAATATTCCAAAGTATATAGGTAAAAAGATTATTCCAATAGGTTCAAATCACTATGATAATTTGACTTTTTTATTTGCTGAAGATGGCGAAATCTATGGTTGGTTTGATGGTTACTTATCTTTTTTAGGGCATGATATCTTTGAGGCAGTATATAATCTAGTATTTTCGATATCAATGCCATATTTTTGTATATGGTAAAGGAGTGATTTTCTATGAATGATAATATTTTAAAATTACAATCTATGGTAGATGAGTGTAACAATATAGTATTCTTTGGAGGTGCAGGGGTATCCACTGAGAGTGGTATTCCAGACTTTAGAAGTGTAGATGGTTTATACAATCAAAAGTATGACTATCCACCAGAGACCATGTTAAGTCATACTTTTTATGTGCGTCATAAAGAGGAGTTTTTTAAATTCTATCGTGATAAGTTGATATGTACATCTGCAAAACCTAATAAGGCACATCTAAAACTTGCTGAGATGGAACAGAAAGGAAAACTCTCGGCGGTGGTTACTCAAAATATAGATGGTTTGCATCAAATGGCAGGTAGTAGAGTAGTCTATGAGTTGCATGGTTCAACTCTTAGAAACTACTGTGAAAAGTGTGGAAAGTTTTGCTCCTTAGAGGATATCTTGAACATGGAGAACGTTCCAAAATGTTCATGTGGTGGAGATATCAAACCCGATGTAGTCCTCTATGAAGAGGGTTTAGACGATAACACTGTTAGAGGTGCAATCCGTTCGATAGCTAATGCAGATATGTTAATCATTGGAGGAACATCTTTGACGGTATATCCTGCAAGTTCCTTTATAGATTACTTTAATGGAAAATATATAGTATTAATCAATCGTGATAGCACCTCTGCCGACAGGATTGCTAACTTAGTTATCCACAATAAAATAGGAGAAGTACTATCACAAATTAAACTTTAAAGGGGATTTTTTTAATGGATTTAAAAGAAAAAATATTATCGGGAATGATGGGCTTAGCTATTGGTGATGCTTTAGGCGTTCCAGTAGAGTTTTCTTCTAGGGAGGATTTGCAAAAAAATCCAGTAACCGATATGTTAGAGTATGGAACACACAATCAACCAAAGGGAACTTGGTCAGATGATAGCTCTATGGCGTTTTGTACTGTGGTTAGTCTAGCTGAAAAAGGTCTTGATATTAAAGATATCCGTAAACGCTTTGAAGACTGGTACTATAACGACTATATGACACCAAATAATCAACTATTTGATTGTGGTTATACTGTTTCTAATGCTATTAGAAATCACAAAGGGTGTGATGATGTATACTCTAATGGCAATGGCTCACTTATGAGAATTTTACCTATAGCATACTACTTATATGTACATAAAGAGTTAAACCTCTATGATGTAGTTAAAGAGGTATCATCAATAACACACGCCCATGATAGAAGTGTCCTAGGGTGTGCAATATATGTGAGTATAGCAATTTCACTCATAGAGGAGAAACCTCTAAAAGAGAGTATCATTAACGCTTTAGATACTTTTAAAGATTATCCTGAATTTTACCACTATCAAGATTTATACAACCTTGACAATCTACAAGAAAATGATATAACTAGTAGTGGATACGTAGTAGCTACATTAAAAGCATCATTGTGGTGTTTGTTAAAGACATTGAACTATAAAGATTGTGTTTTAAAAGCAGTAAATCTTGGGGACGATACCGACACTGTTGGGGCAGTCTGTGGGGGATTAGCAGGGTTAATCTATGGCTATGATGATATCCCAAATAGTTGGTTGCAATCTCTACAACGTAGAAGATTTTTAGAAAGTATCTGTGTTGATTATGCAACTCATTTAGAGTAAAATATTTTTGGAGAAATATTTTACAAGTACTATATTGACATTTCCAAAATAATATGTTATAATAATACCAAGTTGAGGTTATAAAAACCTTAATATCAATTTAAATTTTTAGGAGGATTTTTCCCATGTCTGTTAAAGTTGCTATTAACGGCTTCGGTCGTATTGGTCGTCTAGCTTTTAGACAAATGTTCGGTGCAGAAGGTTATGAAGTTGTAGCTATCAACGATTTAACTAAGCCTTCAATGTTGGCACAATTATTAAAGTATGATACTGCTCAAGGTGGTTACTGTGGTAAGATTGGTGAAAATCTACACACTGTTACTGCTGATGATGAAGCAGGTACTATCACTGTTGATGGTAAGACTTTAAAAATCTATGCTATGGCTAAGGCTAATGAACTTCCTTGGGGTGAAATCGGTGTTGATGTAGTTCTTGAATGTACTGGTTTCTACTGCTCAAAGGAAAAGAGCCAAGCTCACATTGATGCAGGTGCTAAGAAGGTAGTTATCTCTGCTCCAGCTGGTAATGACCTAAAGACTATCGTATTCTCTGTAAATGAAAATACTTTAACTGCTGAAGATACTATCATTTCTGCTGCTTCTTGTACTACTAACTGTTTAGCTCCTATGGCTAAGGCTTTAAATGATTACGCTCCAATTCAAAGTGGTATCATGAGTACTATTCACGCTTACACTGGCGACCAAATGATTTTAGATGGTCCACACAGAAAGGGCGACCTAAGAAGAGCTAGAGCTGGTGCTGCAAATATCGTACCAAACTCCACAGGTGCTGCAAAGGCAATCGGACTAGTTATCCCAGAGTTAAACGGTAAGTTAATCGGTTCTGCACAAAGAGTTCCAGTTCCAACTGGTTCTACAACTATCCTAACTGCAGTAGTTAAGGGTGCTGATGTAACTAAGGAAGGTATTAACGCTGCTATGAAGGCTGCATCTTCTGAGTCTTTTGGTTACAATGAAGACCAAATCGTATCTTCTGACGTAATCGGTATGAAGTACGGTTCTCTATTCGATGCTACTCAAACTATGGTTTCTAAGATTGCTGATGACCTATACGAAGTTCAAGTAGTTTCTTGGTATGATAATGAAAACTCATACACTAGCCAAATGGTTAGAACTATCAAGTACTTTGCTGAACTAGGCTAATCTAGAAGTTAGTTAATTATTATTAGTTATATATTTAGGGCGATATCTTAAAAGATATCGCCTTTAGTTATATTGATAGATAAAAACTCCCTATGAGATTTTTCTCATAGGGGGTTGGGTCATTAATTGAAACTATCTCCAATTAATCATATTATTATGTCAACATTAACATATTGTATTTATTATGATAAAGCTTTATATTTTTGATAAAATAGAAAAATATTATAATGTCAATTTACTATTGATAACAAAATAGGAAGGACGTTCTGGTATAAATTTACTTGATCAGGGTAAAATAGGAAAGACGTTCTGGTATAGATTTATTATCTAAGATAAATCAACTAAGGAATTATAATAAAAACTTTAGGTTTTCAGCTAGTTATTATAATTAAATCAATGTATAAAATGATTAACAGCTAGGGCATGCACTAAACCTATTAATAGAATCATCTATAGTATCCATAATCAAACGGGCTCTATGGATAAATTTAGATACTTTACTAAATATTTCGGACAACTTAGATATAAAACATTTTAATTTTCCCATATTTTTTCATCTCCTATCATATTTTAAAACTTAAATAGATATGTATTAAATTCTCACCTCCTATTATATTTTAAAGTTTAAATAGATATATATTAAATTCTCACCTCCTATTATATTCTAAAACTTAAATTAATATATTAATTTTTACCTCCTATACTTTTATTATATCATAGATAATGAAATATGTCAACATATAAATTATATTTTTAGTAATAATACATAATATTTTAATTTTTTCCTATATCATATAATACTTCATGGATTGACCTAAAAAAAGGAATATCACACATTGTGATATTCCCTAAATACTACTATTTCATACTTGAATAATATTTGCCAACGTTCTCGTTTCCCGAAAGTTGGAACGATATGAACACACTACATATCAGTGATAGCAAGTAGAATACTATGTTAATTCCAATACTAGTCATCTGGGTTAATAAGAATGAACCTAAAGTGATAGTAATTAAGGTATTCAATCCAAATACTAACGATGCGAACTTTTTAAAACCCTCTAACTTAGGTAGCATCAAGAATGAGGCTAACGCAAGTAGAACGTCATAATAGATTAGAAAACCTTTTAACTTTTCTACTAAATCAGCACCACTGCCCTCTTTGAACTCAGGCATAGTAATCAATAGATGGAAACCCACAGTAGCGAACAATCCAAGGAATAGTAGGATAATAACCATCTTACCACCTTTTTTAGCCATCTCTTGATTTTGCATTTCCATCAATTGCCTACGGGCTTCACGACTTCTTCTTTTTTCTTCTTCGGTCAACTCTGGTGGTGTACTTTGATGAGCTTTTTTCAAACCTTCTTTTTTAGCACGTTCAATATCTGCACTAGCATATTTGGATATGTATGGACGGTCTTCAGGTTGACTTTCTACCACTGGAGCAGATACACCTTCCAATCTATTCGGCGTTGGATTTGCTTGTAATGGTCTTTGTGATGTCGTAGTCTGTTGAGTGGTTATTGCTCTTTTAACTGTAACTTGTCTGCCGTCTGTGGTGTTTAGCGTAGGAACGGATACGTCATCTAAGGATTTTTTAACGTTGGTAACAGTCTGATGTTGAGAAGTATCCTCCAAGATTGGTGCTTGGATATCTTCAAGACCTACTTTCTTATTTTGGATTATATTTCCAGTAGTTTCGGTTAATATTGGTGCTTGGATATCATCTAGGGACTTTTTTCTAAATTGATTAGTGTTAAAAGTAGTCTCTTCTAAAACGGGAGCTTGTACATCATCTAAAGACCTTACCGATTTTTTAGTAGCCATAAAAATCACCTCTGTTGTATTTTATTATATTATATATAGACGGAACGTCAATTAGACGTTCCGTTATAAAAAGGTTGTATTTAATAAGTAAGAGACTATCTTTCAATGATTTGTGTTCTATCAGGGCCAACTCCGACCATACAAACTTTGCACTCACAGAGTTCCTCTAACCTCTTGATGTAGTTTTGACACGCTTGAGGGAGTTCATCAAAGTTTCTGCAATTAGAGATATCTTCATTAAAGCCCTCAAGGGTTTCATATACAGGTTTACAGTCTTCAAGACCTTCAAGAGTAGGAGGGAAGTTCTTAATTATAGAGCCATCGGATTTTTTGTATCCTACACAGACTTTTAAATCACCTAAGCCACTTAGAGTATCAAGTTTATTGATAGCCAAACCATCTAAGCCATTTACTCTTACGGAGTGACGAACGATAACAGCATCAAACCAACCAGTTCTACGAGGTCTACCAGTAGTAGTGCCGAACTCACCACCCTTATTCCTGATAGTTTCTCCTATTTCGTCATCAAGTTCGGTAGGGAATGGACCTTTACCAACTCTAGTAGTGTAAGCCTTTGCAACTCCTATGATGTTAGTAATCATCTTAGGACCAATACCAGTACCTACGCATACTCCTGCAGATAGTGGGTGGGAAGAAGTTACATAAGGATAAGTTCCAAAGTCTATATCTAGTAAAGTAGCTTGAGCACCTTCAAACATGATGGTCTTACCAGACTTATCGGCTTCATAGGTTAATACGGAGACGTCATCAACGTATGGAGCTAAAATCTTACCATATTCAGTATATTCTGTGATAACTTCATCTAAATCGAAAGCCTTACCACCATAAACTTCTGTGATAATCTTGTTTTTAAGTTTTCCAGTAGCTAGAGCCTTTTCCTTTAATATTTCTGGGTGGATTAAATCGTATACACGGATACCACATCTTTCATACTTATCCATATAAGTAGGACCTATGCCCCTTTTAGTAGTTCCGATATCTTTACCACCTCTAAAAGCCTCAGAAAGTCCATCAAGAGTGATATGCCAAGGCATAACTACATGAGCCCTTGGGTCTATCTTTAGGTTGTCGGTTGAGATGCCCTTATCATGTAAAGAGTTTAACTCTCCAATAAAATCTTTAGGGTCTAGAACCACACCTGCACCGATTAAACATAGTGTGTTAGGGTACAAAATTCCTGATGGTATCAAGTGTAATTTATAAGTATTTCCATCACTGACTACAGTATGACCAGCATTATTTCCACCTTGTGAACGCACTACAACTTCAGCCCTAGAAGCTAAGATATCAATAATTTTACCTTTACCTTCATCGCCCCATTGAGTTCCAATAACAATATTAGCAGGCATTAAAAATTCCTCACTTTATTCAAATATTTGTCTGTGATACTTTAAAATCTACCACAAAACACTGATATTTATATTATACCATCTTATAATCACTATTTCAAGAGGTTTTTACTAAAAATCTTAGATATTTATATGCTACTTTTTAAGTTTAGAGTTGGTCTTATTTTGAAACTTTTCTGAGTAGACTATAAATCTTTTATGAGTACCCTCACCGATTAAACCACATTCGTCAAAGGCTTGAATTTTAAATGTAATTTCTCTACCATTTACTTCTATGACTTCGGCAGTTGCAGAGACTTCCATTCCAATAGGTGTTGCCGAAATGTGTGTGATATTCAATGCAGTACCTACAGTAGTAGAGCCATCATCTAAGAAAGGTTCTAACGCTAAAGTAGATGCTTTTTCCATAATAGCCACCATCGATGGAGTGGCAAAAACTTCAAGAGAGCCACTTCCCATAGTTTTGGCAGTGTTAGAACTATCTACCATGATTTTAAAACTTCCTTGTGTACCAATTTCAACGTTCATGATTAAAAAATCCTCCTTATAGATTGTACTCTTCTATGATTTTTAGATACTCTTCAACATAGTTTGATATATCCTTAAAGTATCCTAAATCCACCATGCGTGAGTAGATGCACTTTGCGACTAATTCGTATCCCATACTGTTTAGATGTGTATTATCTGATAATAAACTTGGTGGAACTGAACCGATACTCATAGCATTTAAATCTTCTTGAGTGGGTTCGATTTCTGCATCTTTGAGGGCGTCTGTACTAAGATATTCCCTTAAGTTTATGAAGTTATCTCCAAAAGTAGATGTCATAGAACTTTCAAACTCTTCTTGGCTTTGCTTAGTACCTGTGATTAATCCTAAAGTTAAGTACTTATCACTTCCACAATCTTGGACTACTTTTTTATACTGTGAGATTAAGTCTGCAACACTAGTATATCCACCGTTCTGTCCAACGGATATTATAGGTAAATCACCTTGAGTACTTTCGTAAGCACTCGTAACGATTTCCGTCCCAGAGTTTATAGTAGTTGGATTTCCCTCTTCTGCACGGGTAAAATAGTATTGATTATCTTCTAAAGTTATATAACCTTTAATCCCATTGATGGTTACATATTCAAAGCCAGTCTTTCCGTTTAATAGAGGTTTAGCGTAATCAAACCTAGAGGATATAAAGTATATAGGTACTGGGGTAGTATCTTTTGGAATGTCTATTATTTTGGTCGTGATGTATGGTATTAATCCCCAACGTCCAAATACTGTTACACTGCTTTCACCAGTGATGCCAAAGTTTTTTACACTTGGACATAATTTGGAAGTATCTTCTAAATATACGTTATTCAATAGTAGACTTTTCAAAACGTTAGGATATGTAACATCTCCACCACCTACACCAGCAGTTAAATCGTCGCCCCAACAGGATATTTCTGTAGGTAAACTGTTAGTAATCTTTTGAGCTAATTCGTCTAACTTAGTTTGTCCCTCTAGTTGATATTGACTATACTCTTCATGTCTTGTGGCTATTTCGTTATTGGATTGTTTCAGTTCAGGAAGTTTATTTCCATAGTAGTTAAAAGCCATAAATCCACAGATTATTCCAGTTGCTATTATAGATATGGCTATAGTCAAGACTTCATTTCTTTGTAATCCCATACTTTGATACTCCTTATCTTTATCTTTTTGATTTAATATTAGCTTAACATAGAATGGATTGCTTGTCAATCTGTTAAATTTATACATTGAATAACTTTGAGGCAGTATCAAAAGTTTTTTGATATACACTTTCTATAGGTATTTTTTTAACATCTGCGATAGTTTGTGCCACTATAGGTAGACTTAAAGAAGTATTACTACCTTCCCAATTTAGAGGTTTAATAAAAGGAGCATCAGTTTCTAAAACTATGCTTTCTAGTGGTATATTTTTGACTACATCACGAAGATATTCTTTGTCTAACAGTGTTATAGTTCCACCAATTCCTAAAAGGAAGCCCATATCTATGTAAGTTTTGGCGATTTCATAGCTACTATTAAAACAGTGGACTATCCCAAAGTTTTCCTTAAAGGGGTAATCTTTTAAGATTTTAATAGCATCTTCATCAGCTTCACGGATATGTAATATCAAAGGTAGGTTAGTATCTAAGGCGATGTTAATCTGTTTACGAAACCAGAAAGCCTGTCTCTCTTTGAAAACTTGGCTATAGTGATAGTCTAAACCAGTTTCGCCTATGGCAACCGTTCGGATATCTTTTGCAAACTCTCGAATAGCTTTTTCATGTTGGATATCTTCCCCAACGTACTGTTCCTCTGTGATATATTTAGGGTGTATTCCAGTAGTAAAAAAAATCCAAGGATATTTTTCTAACTTTTCACGCATAGTGATGTTACTATCAAAACTAATGGCAGGATTTACTATCTTTGTGATACCCTTTTGATACATTTCATTTAACAATACGTCTCTGTTTAGATTAAAGTTTTTATAATCATAATGGGTATGAGTATCAAAAATCATCTATACTACCTCATTTCTTATTGATAAGTGATATATATATTATATCATATATACATACATAAATCAATAAAAATAAGAATGGATTTTTTAAAATCCATTCTTTAAGATATACTATTATAATAGTATATTAATCTAATCACTAGATGTAGTACTATTTTCTTGTAGTTCAAGTTCCTTATACTTTACGATATCATAACCTGATACGTTATCACCTAAAATTCTATCGTAGGTTAAGATGTCTAAATCCTCATCATTAACTAGTGATGGGTCATAACTGGTAGAGTATATTGGAAGTGTTTCCATCTTATCCAACATAGATTGGATAAAAGTATCTTTAGGAGCGTCAATTAAATCCCAAAGTATGTAAGGCATATAGAAAGTTGAGAATTTCTCTGTAGGTACGTTAGAATAGTTTAAATCGTAGTTACTCCAAATGATGTAATTCTGTTCGTATACTATAGAGCAGTTTTCACTAGTAACACCTAAAGTATCATAGACGTTGTTATCCTTACGCATAGATGGGAAGTGGTCACCTATGAACATTATCACAGTAGGTTCATCTATAGTTTTTAGATACTCCGTAAACTGTTTTAGTGCTTTGCCAGTAATTTTAACGTTGTTTAGATAGTTGGTAATTTCATCGTTTGGATTTTCACCGTTAGTATATGGTTGATGGTTCTGCATAGTAGTAGTATGAACATATAAAGGTTGGTCAGTATCTTCAATAAGTTGTTCTATTTGGCGAAAAACGGTATCATCTGTGATATAACTTCCTAGATATTCAACTGGAACGGAAAAATCATCTTGAAAAATCATGGTATCAAAGCCGAATTGAGAGTATATTCTCTGTCTACTATAGAAAGAACTTAAAAATGGGTGAACGTATGCAGTAGAGTATCCCAAGTTATGATAGTATTGTACCATAGTAGGTTGTTCACGTGTGAGTAACATTCTTTGAGGCATATTAGGGTCATTTAATGATTTGACTGGTAATCCAAATAGTAGTTCAAACTCAGTTCTAACGGTGAAACTAGCGTAAGTAGGGACTATAGCCTTTCCGTGATAACCTTCATTTGCGATACTATCTAAATCGTCATAGGCATCAGTGTTGAGATTTAGCTCATCAAAGACTCTGAAATCTGCTAAACTTTCGGACATTATCTGTATAACGTTTGGTTTGATACATTCGCTATTTCCAAGAGTTAGATTGTCATTACTTTCCTGAGTATCTTCTAAGATTTCGTCAACAGTATCTTCCGTATAATCCTCTGGTTCGGTTAGCTTATTAGATATGTTCTCAGTAAAGGTTTGTAAAAAGAATGCTATAAAACTATTGTTTTCAAACTTTTCATTTAGGAGAAAAGCGTTATCAGATTTAGTAGTATCCACATCAAAGACGGCGTAAACCATGTTGGAAACGCTTGGCACTCCAATGATTAAAAATCCTGCTGAAAACGATGCTAAGAATGGTATTAACCTTTTCTTAAAAGGATTTTTTAACTTCGGATTAAACCAAAAACACGCACCTATATATATAATCAATAGTAGTGCGTAGGTTACTAACATGGGAGTTATTTTAATGTATGCAAAAGATGTTAAACTTTTAGCACTACGAAAGAGTTTCATATCAGTTAATATCAAGTGATTTCCATTAGTACCATACTTAAATAATTCGGCAGTACTTAGAGAGAAGTAAACTAATCCTTGAATTAATACTGCCCAAAATCCCTTTCTAAATAGTAGGTACAGTGCGTAAAATATTATAGATGATATGAAAACATCATATATAAAGACTGAAGGTTTTTCAGCTATGAACATTATCAACTTACTAGGATACTTAAACTGATTAATTTCTGCAATCAATACTATAAATATAGGAAATAGTATAGTTAATATCAAGTTAGTGGCCTTGTAGGTTTCTGAGTTGATATTTCTGCGTTCGTTCAATCTATGTATTTTGTCATAAATCTTAGATTGTTTAAATTTTTTGATAGTGTCTTTAATAGATTGTTTCAATTTAAACGTTATGTTTTCTACATTTTTCGTTTGCATAAAAATCACCTTAAATAGTTCTTGGATTTGTGCTTATGCACATATTTATATCTAAAATACAATATATCACAAAGGTAGTGACATTTCAAGGGAATTTAACAAAAATATTATTTTTCAGCAACTTAGACAAATTATTTTTTTAATATGGATTTTCTTTGCCCTTTATGATATAATTAATCATAGAGGTGATTATCATATGGTAGCATTAGTTACAGGTGGTTCAGGTGGTATAGGTGAGGCTATCTGTTATAAATTGGCTGAAGATGGTTATACAGTAATAGTAAATTATAATAGTAATAAGTTTCAAGCAGACTATATCGCCAATAAAATTGGTGGGATATCTTATAAAGCAGACGTTTCTAACTTTGATGAAGTTCAATCTATGGTGGATTTTATCGTGGATAGGTTTGGCTCTATAGACCTGTTAGTAAACAATGCAGGGATTTCTATAGTAAATTTGTTCCATGAAGTTTCCCAAGAAGACGTTAAAAGAATTTTAGATATTAATCTATGTGGAGTTTTTAACTGTTCAAAATCGGTTATAAAGTATATGGTATCTCAAAAGAATGGAAACATTATTAATATCTCTTCTATGTGGGGAGAGGTTGGTGGTTCATGTGAAGTACATTATTCAGCTACTAAGTCGGCAATCATAGGATTTACTAAAGCACTTGCCAAAGAGGTTGGATTATCTGGAATTAGAGTTAATTGTGTATCCCCAGGGGTTATAGATACTAAAATGAATGGACATCTAAGTCAAGAAGATTTAAACTCTTTAAAAGAGGAAATCCCATTATATAGGATTGGCACTCCTATGGAAGTGGCGAACGTGGTCAGCTTTTTAGCTTCGGATAGTGCATCGTATATCACTGCTCAAGATATTGCAGTAAATGGTGGAATATGCTAATGATATTTTTTAAATTTTTTTAATTATGGAGGAGGTATCTTTTTGAAAAAATATCAAGCTGATAAAAATTGCATGATTTTCCTAAGAATTATAATAATCTTAGTAATGGTAATATTGGATATTTTAGTATATGTCTACTTACAAAAATATAGTATTATAATGTACATTTCTATGGGGATAATCTCCGTAATAGGTGTATTTTTTGCTTCAGTATATATACCATTGTATTTTAAAAATGTATCTTTTACGGTTTCGGAGGAGTTCTTATCGAAAGAAAGTGGATTTTTTATTAAGACCAATCAAACTATGAAAGTATCATCAATACAGTACATGACACGTATATATATACCATTATTTAGATATATTGGCTTTAACTTCATAATATTCAATGCCTTAGGTGGCTACATGATTTTCACTTTCTTAAATAAAGATAATAGTACAGAAATCTATGAAAATATTAATCAATTAATAAGTTGATAAGTTAATCGAGTATACTATTATAATAGTATATTTGTTTTAAGAGTTCATTCTAATATGATGGATATACTATTATAATAGTATATTTATTTTAAAGTTCGTTCCAATATGATGGATATACTATTATAATAGTATATTTATTTTAGAGTTCGTTACAATATAATGGATATACTATTATAATAGTATATCTTAGTGATGGGAATTCTCCGTATATGAGAATTCCTTAAACTGTCTATGGAAAAGGAGAGTTAATATATGAAACATCAACACCCATTAAAGATACTTTTTTATTCTAGTAAAAACTTATGGTTATTAATCTTTCCATTAATTCGTGGATTGTTATCTATAAGTTTTGGTGACGTTGTCGCCCTATATGATTGGTTCTCAGGAGCTTGGTTTGATTTATTAATAGTATTTATCATACTATTTATAGGCTACGTTAGATGGCAATTTTCATGTTTTAAAATTTCTGATGATTGTATAGTTTTCTTAAATGGTGTATTTATAAAAACTAGGAAGATTATACCTTTAAAAAATATTTCATCAATTACTGAGGAAAGAACGTTCTATCTAAGACCATTTAAGGCTACTAAGTTGTTGGTAAATACCCGTGCAGGTACTTTAGATAAGGATTTATTATTATTAGTCAATGATAAAGATTTATCAACTTTAAGACGAAGTTTTAAAAGTGATTTTCAATCTTATAGTGAGAAAAATCAATTTGACTATAAACCAAAATTTTGGCATACACTATTTTTTTCTTTTGTATTTTCCAGTACACTTTCTGGAGCTATTTATATATTCGTTTTTTTCTTCCATACTGGCGACGTACTTGAACAATTTTTACAACACTCCGTCATAGATGAATTTAATACTGTAACTGAAAATGTAAGTAAAATTTTAATGTTGAATGTATCTCCGATATTCGTGTCAATATCTTTGTTGATTGCTTTCAGTTGGCTGATGTCATTTATCAGAAACGTTCTTAGATATACCAAGTTTCGAATTAGAAAAAATAGTTTTGGAGTGTTTATTAATACAGGTATATTTACCAAACGAAATTATAAGATAGTTTCTGAAAGGGTAAACTATCTTGACTTAAAGCAGAACTTTATTACTAAGATTTTTAAGTTTACATCGATAAACGTAGATTGTTCAGGATATGGTTATAAAAAAGATGAAATTCCAGTATTTATACCTATCATGAGTAGGAAAAATTCTCAAAAGACTATATCGGCATTGATGCCAACTATGAAGATTTATCCAAACAATTATAAACCACGTTGGACTAATCTATGGAGATATACTTACAAGGCAGTGTTATTAATCGTAGGATTTTTTATACTATACTTTATATTAAATTACTTTTTTCCTAACGCTAAAAGTATCATAGATTTTATCATTATAATGGCTGAAATACCATCTGTGTGGTACTTGATAATCAGCGTAATTTCGTTGTTTACTACTGGCTTTTCTTTAGTGGATAATCAGTTATGTATTAGATATTCAAGGGGCTTTTCTTTTCATACTATACTGGTCTCAGATATAAAGTTAGCTAAAATATCTGTAACACAGACCATATTTCAAAAATTCAGCGAAACTTACAACATAAGTTTTTACATTACTACCGAAAAAAAACAGAAACATAAAGTAATGGGAATTTCAAAATCTGCCATAAAATCTATCGTATCAAATGTATAATGATGTACTTTTTTAGACAAATTTCCCATCTATTTCCATATTTACAACGAATTATTAGTAAACCTTCACAACGCTTTATTTGATTTCTTGTGCAAGTCAACGAAATGTTTAATAAGGTATTGACATTTTATTATTTTTGATATATAATATGTTCATACATTAAGAAAGAAATCAAAAAAGGAGTGATTTAGTATGAACAAATTCAAAAAAATTCTTACAGGAGCAGTTGCATTGGCTATGTGTTCAACTTGTTTAATTGCTACACCATTGCAAGTAAGTGCAGCCAGTACATATGCCCAAGGTGATGTAAATGGCGATGGCAGTGTTAATAGTGCTGATACTTTAGCTTTAACTAGTTTTCTATTGGGTCAAAAAAGTGCTAATAATCAAACTGCCGAAAGACTTGACGTTGATGAAAATGGCATTATAGATGAAAACGACAAAACTGTAGTTAGAAATATTATAGCTCATTTACAAACTGGTTCTACTAAGACTTATACTAATGTTAATGAGTTACCTTCGCAAGAAGATAGAACCTATTATGTATATAATGCGTCAAGTGGTGCGTTAGTTGATGATTATGTACTATATAAAAGTGATGTACCTAATATAAGTGCGACATCTACACGCACAATTATTGACGATGATGATAGAGTACATGAGCCGGGTTTAAGTGGTGTTTTACAAACTAGCACTGGTGGTACTGCGTTTGTTATAGATGCTCATACCATACTTACTAATGCACACTGTATTTTTAATAGTGAAATTGGCGACCAAGCTATAGGTGGTGTTTCTTTTACTGCATATGATAGTGATGATAATCCTATAAGTATTGGTATTACTCCACTTAAGTATCATATTCCTCAAGAGTTTGCAGAAAATGAGGAAGATAAAAGCAATTATGATTATGCTATAGTTACTGTTCAAGAAGATTTGAGTGCATATGTTAATTTTAAGTTAGGTGTGGCTAAGAATGATATATATTCTAAAAATCCTAATGTAGATATATATGTTACTGGTTTTGGTTGGGGTGGAACTAACGTTAATCCTGATTTGATTGGTGTTAAGTCAACAGGTAAGGGAAATTTAATTGGTAGCAATACCATGACCACATATAATATAAGATATACGACCGATATAATTGGTGGAGATAGTGGTTCTCCAGTATATGTATTGAATAGTGATAGTAGTATAAGGACAGTTATAGGTATTAATACCTCTCAAACTAATTCTTATAATTTTGGAAAACGTATAACCACCGATATATTACAGTTTGTATATAATAATCCTAATTTATAAGGAGAGGGTTGTATGAAAAAATTAAGAAAAATCATACTTTCTTTATTCGTAGTTACTGCTTTAAGTAGTGTTTTAGTAGTTCCAGTTAGTGTTGATGCTAGATACATGACTGGGGATACAATGACCGATGAAGAACTAGAATATTATGCAGAGCATAGTATTTCAAGTGATGAAGAAGTTCTTTTTGTGGTAGATGATGGTGAATACTCTGAAAAATACTATCATGGAAAATATAATGGTACATATTATTTTACTCCGATAAGTGATGAAAATTTTACTAAATTGGACATTGATTTATCCGATATTAAGGTTATTAACATATCTAAAGATGGTCAAACAAGTTTTTTGGAAGATTGCTCCGATTGTTATAAGAAGTTTTGTTATGCGTTCGATATGCACTGTTGGATTTCTCCAACTTCTTATGTCAAAAACGATATTAAAGACATCACCGTTGGCGACAGCACCACAATTGGAGATAGCACTACAATAGGTGAAAGCAAGGACTACTGGCAAGAACGTGTAGATGCAGAACCTACAAATATCCGTGGTGATGTAAACTACGATGGAAAAGTAAACTCTGCAGACATACTCTTCCTTAGAAGGTATCTATTACATTTGCTAGAATGGTAAAACTAGTCTCTAATTTGTAAGGAGGTTTTTTATATGAAAAGTTTGAAAAAGATTTTAACATCTGTATTGGCATTAACTGTTTTGAGCAGTGTTTTAATAGTTCCAACTGTTGCAAATGCAATAGCCATCACTGATGATATACCTCATAAAGAATTGGTGCAATATTATCAAGAAAACTCTATAAAAGATGGCGAAACTGCTCTTATAACAGTAAATTTTAAAGATGGAACTAGTAAAACATTCTACTTAAAACATGATATTTCAAAGTTTCCTGAACCAGTTCCAGTTGAGGTGACTGAAGATTTAAATATATCTTCTGAAGATGTGGACAAAGTGTATACTATAGGTGAAAATAGTGCAGTTATTCCTATTGATACTGGCTATAGTTATACTGATTTTGGTTGTTCATTGGATGAAAAAACTGGAGAAATAGTATGGTTTCAAAATGAATCAAGTATACCAAAAGTTACAGTTGGCGACAGTACCACAATAGGAGATAGCACTACAATAGGTGAAAGCAAGGACTACTGGCAAGAACGTGTAGATGCAGAACCTACAAATATCCGTGGTGATGTAAACTACGATGGAAAAGTAAACTCTGCAGACATACTCTTCCTTAGAAGGTATCTATTACATTTGCTAGAATGGTAGAAGTTTAAAATCCTTTAAATAATTTTTTTGGGGGATATCTTTAAAAGATATCCCTTCAATTTTTGTGCAAAGTATATAAACGTTTAAGGGCTAATATCTATGATAATTGTTACTCTAAGATAGCACTTTTTTCTTGACATCAAGAACGGTTTGGGATTATAATATAATAGTACTTTAATATTTTAAGGAGTGTTTACTATGGACAGAGATTTAACATCTTTAAGAAGTGAAATAGATAAAATAGATGATGAAATATTAGAACTATTCCAAAAAAGAATGGAAATCAACGTAGGCGTTGCAGAATATAAACAGGCACATAATATGCCTATTTTTCAATCAGGTAGGGAGAACGAAATCATAGAGAAGGTAAAGGAGAAGTCGCCTGAAAATTTGCAAAATGGAGTTGAAAGTCTTTTTTTGCAAATCATGGATATCGGGAAGAGTATTCAACAACAGACCATATATCAAAAAGAGCCATTTATGGAGTATGAACCGTTAGAAGTCTCCAAAGATTGTAAGGTAGCGTGTTTTGGTATAGAGGGTTCTAATACGGAACAAGCAGTATTAAAAATGTTCAACCAATGTGATATTAAGTATATGGAAACTTTTGAAGATGTTTGTAAATCTGTTGAGAGTGGTATCACCGATTTTGGGGTTATACCAATACAAAATTCGACATCGGGTTCAATCACAGCCAGTTACGACCTACTTAAAAAGTATGATTTATTCATAACCAATACAGTAGACGTTTCGATATCACATTGTTTAGCAGTAAAAGAAGGTACTAATCTACAAGATGTGAAGAAAGTATATTCACATCCACAAGGGTTTACCCAATGTTCGGAATTTGTTGAGAAGTATCAGTTTGAGTTGCATAAACATGGAAATACATCACTTTCGGCTAAGTACGTCAAGGAAAGTGATGAACCTATAGGGGCAATCTGTTCAGAGCATTGTGCCGAACTATATGGATTAGAGCCTATAGTAAAGAACATATCCGATGTATTGCCAAACTATACTAAATTTATATGTGTATCCAATAGGTTTAGAAAGTCTGCAGATGCTAATATCATTTCCGTGATAGTTACCGTTCCACACGTTAAGGGTAGTCTATATAGACTTTTAACTAAGTTTTTCGTATGTGGATTAAATCTTTTAAAGATTGAAAGTCGTCCTTTATTAGATGGTAGTTTTTCAGTAGCTTTTTATATCGACTTTGAGGGTAGTATAGATGAAGTTAGAGTATCATCGTTGTTGACTGCCCTTAGAAATGAATTAGATTATTTTAAATTTTTAGGAAACTATTCACAGACTTAATATATTATAGAAAGGTATTTTGTATGAAAAATAAATTTATCTTAGGAGTTGCAACTTCCATATTCGTTAGTGGATTATGTTTTAACTTTATGAACGTTCAAGGCGTAGTTGAACTGCCAATAGTCACATTTGAGTCGACTACTTCAACCACTACTATAGATAGTACAAACTATCTTGATGGTGATGTGAACAAAGACGGCAAAGTGAACGCTTTAGACTTAATACTCCTTAAAAAGATACTATTAAATATTATATAATAAATATCGGAACATTTTAAAAATGTTCCGATATTTTTCATTATCTTAAACTTTTCAACTTATGTTTGTATCTTTGGATACTACTTAGAATAATGTATACGAATAGACTTAAATGGTTATCTATAGGTTTTGATATATGTGAAGTACAACCATTTTTAATAGCATTTTTGATATCTTCGGGGAAAGTGCTACTTCCTAAGGCTATTATAGGAATATCTTTATTGAGTGTACGTATGTATTTAGTGGATTTATACTTTTCAGAGTTAGGAACGTCTATGTTCATAGTTATGAAGTCAAACTTATCCATATTGTCTCTAAAGATTTCTATAGCTTCTATATCGTTTTTAGCTAGAGTTACGTTAGCACCTAGTAAAGAGACTAATTCCACTGCTATAGGTTGAGTAGTTTTGTTATGTTCTACTAATAGACAGTTATATCCTTTTAGAATTTTCGTCTTAATAGGATTTTTATAATAGCACTTTTTAAAGACTTCAGTTAAGTTTGATAAGGTTTCTATTAAGTTAATTTTAAATAGAGGTTTAGGCATGATAGCATCTACATTTAGATTTTGACAATTAACTTTAGTCAATTCTATATTGAAAGTAGTAACTATAATCTTGATAGGTTCAGTACCAATATTTTTATAGATATCTTTTATTAAGGTTAAGTAATCGATATCTTGAAGTTTTTCGTCTATTATTACTATAGAGTAATCTTTAGATTTGCTTTTTGCAAGGAGTAACGTATCTACTGCGTATTTTCCGAGATACATAGGTGTAGTATCTATATTCAATTCTTGTAGTATACTACATATATATTTTAGTTCATTTCTATTTCCATTTACTACTAGTGCCTTAATCTTTGAGAAATCATTTGTATATGGTATATTTTTTTCATTAGTATCAAATGATAGGTCTACAGTGACGGTCGTTCCTTTGTTTACTTCGCTTTCCATATTTATTTGACCTTTAAGAAGTTTTACCATACTGGCCACAGTAGTTAGACCTAATCCAGTACCTGGAATATTTCCAACGTTGCTACCTCTACTGAATGAGTGAAATATTTCATCAATTTCATCATTTGGGATACCTATTCCAGTATCTTTAACTATGAATTGATAGTGTACCTTATCATCGTTAGATGTAGAGAGTTCTCTAATAGTAAAGTCTACTTTTCCACCATCATGAGTGTATTTTATAGCGTTAGAGAGAATATTCATTAATGTTAAACTAATCTTTTCGATGTCGCTTATCAAAATTTCATGATTGATATTTTCTATATAATAGTTAAAGATGATATTCTTTTTTTCTATATCAGGTATTTCTATTTCTAATATGTACTGTATAAAGTTTGATAGACTAAACTCTTTATTATCTATGTTATAAGTACCATTTTCTAACTTACTCAAATCTAGAGTAGTATTAATTAGTTTTAGTAGTTCATTGTTAAAATAAGATATCTTTTCTAAATATTCTAACATTTTTTCAGGATTGTCAACATTATTTTTAGCTAACGTGGTATATCCTGAAATAGAAGTAATAGGTTGCTTAATGTTTTGAGACATTTTAGAAAGAAAATCGCTTTTTGCCATACTTAAATTTCTAGTGTGAGTAAAGGCAAATTCAAGGAGTTGTTTGGTTTCAAGTTCTTCTCTTATATCGTTATTGACGTTTTTGATAGAGAGGATAGCCATTCTTTTATTATCATCATTGATTAGAGTAAATCTCATTTCAACCCATTCATAGTGAAGGCTAATCTTCTTTCTAAACACCTTAGAGATTTCTTTATTTTGTCTATTTAAAGAAATTCTTAAATTGTCGAGGCTCATAAACTCAAGAACTGAAGATTTTTCACTTTCATGGACGAATGTATTAATATACTTTTCTGTAATATCTTGATAGTTTCCTCTTTTTTGAATATTTATTCTATTTTTGACTATATTATCATAGTGTATAGGTTCATATATATTATTATCGATATCTATGTAGTATAAAGCGTAGTAGTCATTACAAAGAACTTGTGATATTTCAATATTTTTATAACTTTGACTAACGTCCATTTGGAATATTATAGCAGTATCTCTACTAAAGTTTTCATTATTTAGTATAATGTTGTTAGAAATCCAGTGATAAGAACCATCTAAGATACGCCTGTACTTTTCCTCCATGAGTTTAACTCCTAAATTTCTATTTTTGATGATATTTTCTAAAGAAAAAGTTGAAATTAGTTTTTTTCTATCATCAATGTGATAGTATTGTTTACTAAAGTTATCTATCCAGTCATCGAAGTTATATTTGGAGTTTAGCTCAAATTGAGAGACACCGTTGACTAACTTTATAGAATAAATCTTTCCAGTAGTTAAGTTAAGTTTATGAACTCCTAAAAATAGTTGACTTAAAGAAGATAGTATCTCCGTATTTAGGGTATTGAGCTTATCTTTTTCCATTTCAAGATTTTTTTGCTTAGTAATGTTCTCTACTATGCCTACTATTATTAATGGATTATTGTTTTCATCATACTGGGCAATGGATAGAGTACATCTGTTCCACGTGATACCATCGATAAATCTAGCTTCAAACTTTATAGGAGTTTCTCCCTTACATATTCTTTTAAAACTTTCTATGAAAATCTTTCTATCGTCTATGAAAATTTTTTGATTAGCAAACTCTTCTAATACACATTCATATTTAGGTTTTAGATTGAAAGATTTACAAGTCTTTTCAGGTATGATACAAACTCTTACTTGTGGATAGTAATAAAATTCACAGATATCAGTACTAGAAAGAGCCATCTTCAAAAGTTCACTAGAGATTTTATTTTCTGTTATTAGTTTTTGGTTCATCTCATTTATTGTAGATTTTTCTAAATCTAAGAGCTTTTTCTTATTAAATATACCTCCGTTGTAACCAGCTAGAGTTCCATTAGAGGTTACTACTCTATGACTAGGTATTAATATAGCTATTGGATTTTTAGCATTAGCACTTCCAATAGCTCGTACAGCATTCGGTTTTCCAATGTCTTCGGCGATTTCCGAATATGAACGGGTTTTTCCATAAGGAATTTTTAAGATTGCACGCCAAACTTTATTTTGAAAGTTAGTTCCATGGAAATCTATTGGAATATCGAAAGTTTGTCTTTTGCCATCAAAGTATTCGTTTAGTTCTTCCATAACTTTTGCGTTTATGGAATTTTGTTGTTCAAGTTGAAATTCATTGGAGTAGTTACCATATAATATATTAGTGACATAATAACCATCATTAGCTATAGTAAACTGTCCAATTGGACTATTATATATAGAGCATACTTCTTTCATATTATACACCTCGAAAAAAATCCAAAAATAAACATATTAAGACAATTATATACCAACTTCTATCTTTTGTCAATAAAAATGGAAAAAATATTTAGTTTTTACATAACTTTTACCTAAAAAATATGGAACATCTTTTTTAGATGTTCCAGTTTAAAACGTTAAGTTATAATTATCCTTATTTATACTATATTTATCTATTGATTTTCAATTAAGTATAACAGACTATTCTCACTCTTTAGATATCTATCCCTTACTATGCTACCTTGATATGTATCATTTAATAGTACATAGTAATATTTAGCTTCTTCATCTGTAGGGATAAATTTTAAAGTGACTGTATTAGGTTCAGTAGTGCGAGTATAAGTAATAGTAAATGTAGGTTCTCCGATAGGTTCAGCAGAGAAGTCCACTTTATATAATGGAATGTTTAGTGAAGCGTCCACTATACTAGAAAGTTTTGAGCCGACTTCAGTGTCTGTAACGTCTGAGCCATTTTGATAGTATCGATATTTTCTATCGTTTTCGTCATAAGATAATCCTATAGAGGTATCAGTACCATTGTATGAAATTGATACGTTTGATATTTCACGCTTGTTATCACTATAGATAGCATTGTCTAGTATTACTTCGATACCACTATCAATGATGCCTAACTCACCAATATAGAAAGTAACCACTTCTTTAGTATCTTGAAATTGAGCATATATTATATTATCTTCAGGGGAATTGCCGAAATATACTGTTCTGTCCTCATCGTCGTCAGCTAGTTCGATGGTATATAGTGGATTATCTAAACCATACTGTTTAAGTTCTTCTTGTGTTGGATTTTCAGTTATAAAGTCTACCACATCTGCACGGATTAATAGGTCAGCTATGTTAGAAATCTTAGCGAGGTTTATAGAAAGGTTAGTGATAGGTTCTATTAATTGCCAAGTGTTATTATCTTGTTTTTCACAATGGAAGATAGTTTCAGTACCTTTTTTATATACTATCTTATTTACTGCAGATACATAACTATCTGTGATATATCTGTACTTTAAGTCATCTTTGCCTAGATGTAACATAATACCATCATCTGAAGATATAGTATAGACATCGTTGTTATCGACCGACTTTATATAGTAACTTTCGCCAGTAGGTGATGGATTACCAATCTGTAATTGGTAAGTGTTAGAACCATCACTACAAGATATAGTTATAGGATTGTCTAAACCATACTTAGTTAAATCTTGAGTATTTTCTTCTATGCGTTTAGTGGTATTCAATGTTGATAATGTATCTATTGCATAGATTATGTTAGAATAGTTTACTTTGTTGTTATTGTCTGTGAAGTTCCAATCTGTTCCGTTTTGGGATTGTAGTTCATAAGTTTCACCATCTACTGATAACGAAAACTCTTTAATAGAGGAGGCATCAAAACTTAGAAATTCACCAGCTCCAAAAGATATAGTCTCTTCTTCAGCTTTCTTTTCTGCCGATTTGCTAACTCCTATGTATACTCCTCCTGATATACCTATCACTGCAACTAACGGGATTATAACTTTCCAAAGTTTCATTTTAAGCATTTTTCCTCCTTAACCAGATAATTATACCTAAAACTATCACTAATACAGGAATAGTTAGCATTATTGCCAATACCATGTAACCTTTAGATTGTGTATCTATTAGCATATAGTCCATTTGATATGAACGGTTAGCGATACCTAAATCTACATTACTGTTATATTGCCAACCGATACCACTCAAAAATACGGAAGTAGTAGTTACAGTGTATTCTTGTTCAAAGATTTCATCTGTTATAAATTCGGAGTTTCCAAAGACCAATAGTTTAGAACTATTTCTATTAGGATTTTCACAATAAGCAGATAGTATCAACTGTTCATTAGTGATATCACCATAGTCTTCTATGCCATAAGGTTCACCCACTGCAGTGGTAGTGGTATATATTAAAGGTTGTGAGATTAAGTCTTCATCATCTGATTGTGCATAAAAGCTTCTTGATGGTGGCATAACTACATAATAACCTTCTTCAACCATTTCTTCAGCCTCTGTAGTAAAATCAGATGGATTTAAGTAACAACCGATAGTATAAGGGTCACCTGCATAGTACATATCTTCATCAGTTTCCTTAACTCTGTCGAAATCCATGTATATTCCGTAACTACCCATTATGTTATTGATGTTAGTATACTGTTCGTTAGTGTCGTCATTAGGAGACATCATAAATATGATGTTTCCTCCATTGTCAAGATAAGTGTTGATTTTTTCAGTTTCAGCTTTAGAAAAGTCACTAGTAGGAGAAGCAACTATGATAATCTTACAGTTTTCAGGGATTTCGCCAGTAGAAACGTTTAGGTCTTGGATATCATAGTTATAACTTTTGAGCATACTAACTAAAGTAGTAAACTTTTCATCTTTAGATATTTCTCCATGACCTCTAAGGAAACATATTGAAGGTTCAAAGCCATCTTTAACATACTGGATAGCACCAGAGATATAGTTTTCTCCAACGAAGTAAAAAGCAGTAGTATCAGTACTTTCGGTGTATTCGGTTAAGAACATAGAACTAGCATTAACTTTTTTGTAGTTGTTTTTTCCTTCGACTATGATATCTCCCATATTAACTTCTAGTCCAGCTTCTGTGAATTTTGAATATATTTCAGGGTGGTCGTCGGGATATCCAGTTATTAGATTAATATGTGGATTTTCTCCATACTTTTCTATGGCGTTCTTTAAGATACGACCGTCATAGTCATCACCTTGGATTAAGTCATCTAGTTCATAGGCAAAGTATAGATTAATGGTTTCGTCCAAACTGTTTAGAAGTTCCAAAGTAGTTTTGGAGAGGTCAGCAGTATAGATTTTATTAGGTGTCATATCCCATTGAACGTCTGCTTTAGAGAATATCAAGTTAATAGGAATGATTGCAATACCTATTAATATAGCTACTATTATGGAGAATGTTCTAGTGTACTTATACTTGTTTTGAACTTTTTGGGTTTTAGTTTTATTACTCAAATTGAACACCTCCTACTATTTGCGATATCTTCTAGTTTCTATAGATAGCATAGTCCATGAAAGAAGTACGGCTATCAAAGTTATGTAGAACACGATATCGGAGAGTTTTAACACACCTTGGGAGAAACTATAAAATCTTTCTTGTGGCGATAACCAGTTTAGAAATTTTGAAAATACTGGGATTTTACTAGCTAAGAAAGCATTATCTTTTATACCATCGACGAATAGTAAGCAAATCATAGCAACCTCACTAACTAGGGCAGCGATTATTTGACTTTCTGTAAATGATGATATTAACATACCTATACAGATACAGACTAATCCCCACATGAAGAAGCCAATATAACCACATATTAAACTAGACCACATAACTTCCCCGTAAATCATGGTGATGATAGGAAATACAAAAGTACATACCATAATTATAAGATATACTACTGCTAATGCTAAAAATTTACCAACTACTATTGTGAATACGTTCAATGGAGTGGACATTAATAGAACTTCCGTTCCAGATTTGCGTTCTTCTGCGAAAGTTTTCATAGTTAGGGCAGGTATAAGTAATATGAAGTAGTAAAAGTAGTTATAGAATATGGTCGCAAATGAAAAAGTAAACTTGACCGTTTGTAGATTGGTAATCCAATTGACGAACGTCAACGAAAATATGAATATGAATATTCCCATTACTGTATAAGCCAATGGTGAATAAAAATAGGATTGTATCTCCTTTTTGAACATTGATAACATAATGTTTAAAAATCCTTTCTGTAAAATTATTTTTTAGTAAGGTCAAGGAAGACTTCTTCAAGACTTTTCTTGAGTGTATTAATTTCAATGATAGAGCAATCTTCTAAAGTGAGCTTGGAAACTATTGCTTTTCTAACGTTGTCGTTTTCGATGACTAACTTATAAGAATAGACGTTTTCGGAACTTTCAGTGATATCGGAAATATCTTTAACACCATCGATAGAGGATAATATTTCCATTACTTTCTGTTTTTCGCCTTCTACGACTATGTTGATTAGTACTTCAGAGCCAGTCTCAAGGTTGTCTGCAGTATCTTGAGCTTTGATAGTACCATTATTAATGATTAAGACTCTATCACATATAGCATTTACTTCGGATAGTATATGAGAACTAAATATTATAGTATGATTTTTTCCTAAACGTTTAATAAGGTCTCTAACCTCTTTGGTTTGACTAGGGTCTAAGCCAACGGTAGGTTCATCTAATATGATTACCTTAGGGTCACCTAGCAACGCTTGAGCAAAACCTACCCTCTGTCTATAACCTTTGGATAGGTTTTTAATTACACGATTTTTCTTATCGGTTATCTTAAGACGTGACATAGCTCTGTCAATCTGTAGTTCTCTGTCCTGTTTTTTAATCCCCTTGATACCTGCCACAAATCTAAGATATTCTATAACTTTCATATCTGTGTATAGAGGAGGAATTTCAGGAAGATAACCTATCTGTTTTTTTGCCTCTTTTGGATTTTCTGAGATGTCTATGCCATTAATCTTAATAGTTCCAGAAGTCATTGGAAGGTATCCAACTAACATATTCATGGTAGTGGATTTTCCTGCACCGTTAGGGCCTAAAAATCCTAGAACTTCGTTTTCATTAACTGTGAAACTTATACCTTTAACTGCTTGAATTTTACCATAGTTTTTAGTTAAGTTTTCAACTTCAATCATAAAAAAGAAATCTCCTTTCATAAAAAACATTATCCATTATATTATTACAGATAATTATGAATACATTGTGAACAAATCAAAAAAAATTGTGGTTCAGTAAAATTTTTGTATAGATTGTTATTAAAAACAATCTATTTTAATACTAATCCATATTGATAATATATTTTTTTTGTGTAAGTTCTGTGAGTATTAGCTATATATTTAAAGAAATTTTAGAGGTAGTAATATCTAGTAACTTAAACGTTTTAGAAATCGATTTCATACAAAAATCTTACTGTAGTTTTGTGCAATATGCACAATAATCACTAGTAAATATTGTATAATAGTAGCAGTTGACAAATCCTAAAATGTGGGGTAAAATTAAAGTGTGCAAAAGATATGCTCGTTATATGTCTTTTTGGTGAAAAATACGGCATTGATTTGTGGATACATTTCTAATTTTAAGAAGAAATGTATCATTCATATATGTAGATTTAAAGTATATGAATTTTATCCAAGGAAATCTTTAATATTTTAATTTTCGAGAGGAGAATTTTATATGTTTTCTAAGAAAGCTAAAAAAGCGTTGGCTTTTGCCTTATCTCTTTCTTGTGTAGCTACAGCTATTGCACCAATCACAGCATCTGCTGAAAATGGTGTGTTTGAGGCTAGAACTAAAGAAGAAAAGTATGGTGATAATACTTACGCTAACAGATTTATGTCTCTATATGCTGACGTAATCGAAGAAGGTGTTGAAAACGGTTATTTAAGTGAACAAGGTGGAAAACAAATTCCTTACCACTGCGTAGAAACTCTTAACGTTGAAGCTCCTGACTATGGTCATGAAACTACTTCTGAAGCAATGTCTTACTTAGTTTGGATTGCTTCCATGAGAGACCATATAGTAAATCAAGGTTTAACTACTGCTTCCAATGCACCATCATCTTCTAGTGAACTTGCTAAGGCATGGAGCAATATGGAAACTATGGTTCCTACAACTCAAACAGGTTTTTGGGAAAAGGCTAAACAGAATGCTCTATCTGCTCAATATTGTGATGAGTATGATGAGCCTGAAGATTGTCCACATCCAGCAGAACCTAGCAACACTGGTGTGAACCCACTTCAACAGACTTTTGCTAATGCTTATTCTAGTGATAAAGGTCTATACCTATTACACTGGTTAGCAGACGTTAATGACTGGTATGGTTTTGGTGGTTCTACTCCAGGTGAAGAAGATGGTAAGTTTACTTTCATCAACACTTTCCAACGTGGTGAGCATGAATCTTGTTGGGAAACTGTTCCTTTCGGTTGTATAGAAGAGTTAAAGTATGGTAATCCACAACAAGGTATTAAGGGTGGTTTGTTTAATACTGATAGTACTACTGCTCCTCAGTACGCTTATACTAACGCACCTGACGCTGAAGACCGTGCTATCCAAGGTGTACATAATGCTATTAGATGGGGTAATGCAGATAGCTCTGTAGTTACTCTAGCTGGTAAGATGGGTGATGAATTAAGAAACAACTTCTTCGATAAGTACTATAAGAAGATTAGTAAAACTACTACTAAGAATGACCCAAGTACAGGTTATGAGTCTGCTCACTACCTAAGAAACTGGTATACTTCTTGGGGTGGTGCTTTAGATGGTTCTTGGGCTTGGCAGATTGGTTGTTCTCACGCTCACGAATTCTATCAAAACCCATTAGCAGCATATGCTCTATTAGCTGATAGCGAATTAAACTCTGCTATGTTAGGTGAAGGTGCTACTAAGGACTATCAAACTTCTTTAGGTAGACAGCTTGAATTCTATCTATGGTTACAATCTGCAGATGGTCCAATCGCTGGTGGTGCTACTAACTCTTTACATGGTCGTTATGAAGACTACTCAAATGGTTATACTTACACTGCTGACCCAGATGGTAATGGTAATCCTAGAGGTGAATCTAATAAGTTAATCACTTCTACTTTCTATGATATGATTTATCTAGAACACCCAGTATATGAAGACCCAGGTTCTAACCACTGGATTGGTAACCAAGTTTGGGCTTTACAACGTATCTCCGAACTTTACTATGACGTTGCTGTAAACGGTGATAAGAGTGGTGGTGTTACTGCTGGTGGTCTATCCGTTGAAGACGCTTGTGCTAAGATTATGGATAGATGGGTTGAATGGTCACTTGAAAACATCAAGTTTGATGATGAAGCCGTTTCAATTCTAGAACAGTACAGTGGTACTACTTTCACTGGTGATAAAGAACACGCTTGGGCTATTCCATCTTCATTAATTTGGTATGGACAACCTGATACTTGGTCTCAAGATGGCAAACATGATAATGCTGACTTAACTTGTGAGATTGAAGGTTATGGTCAAGAAGTTGGTTCTACTGCATCTTGGGCAAACGGTCTTATCTACTATGCTGCTGCTAAGGGCGTAGATACTAATACTTCTAAATCTACTGAAGAATTAATCGCTTCTAGTGACGTTGGCGAAAAGGCTTTAGGTTACGCTAAGAAGATGATTGACTATCAATGGCTTACTTGCCGTGATAATATCGGTTTGACTCAAGTAGATACTAATGGTAACTTAACTCGTTTCTTTGAAGAAAGTGTTTACGTTCCATCTAATTATAGTGGTACTATGCCTAACGGTGACCCTATTAAGAGTGGTGCTACATTCTTTAGTATCCGTACTGCTTACGAAAAGGACCCTGACTATGCTAGATTAAAGGCTGGTTATGATGCTGGTGACGTTTCAAGCGTTACTTGGACTTATCACCGTTTCTGGCATGAAGGTGATGCCCTAATGGCTAATGGTGTTATGGCTTCTCTATTCCCTAACCTAACTCCTGTTGATAGTGATAGTGATAGTGATAATGAAGACCTAGTTAAGGAAGATAGTGTTGAAGTTAAAGTTGATGGCACTAAGCAATTAACTGTTGCTGATGGCGTTACTTTAGAGTCTGCAGACCCATCTATTGCTACTGTAGATGAAAATGGTGTAGTTACTGGTATTAAGGCTGGTGAAACTACTATCACTGTTTCTAAGGACGGTAAGTCTGAAACTGTTACTGTAACCGTTACTGAAGATACTACTACTACTACAGAACCTACAACTACATCTGCTACAGACCCAACTACTACTTCTTCTAGTGACCCAACCACTACTACTGATGAACCAAGCGACAGAATTTGGGGCGATGCTAACTGTGATACTCAAGTTAAGTCTAACGACTTACTAGCTATTAGAAAACAACTTCTCCACCTAGAAAACCTAAGTGAAGATGGTGCTTTAAATGCAGACGTTAATCACGATGGTCAAGTAAGGTCTAATGATATCATCAAGATTAAGAGATTCCTATTACACTTAATCCCTGAAAGTGATTTAGCTGTTAAAGACTAATCTTAGTTTTTGAATATATGAAATCGGCTTACCCTAAGTAAGCCGATTTTTTTCTTCCAAAATTCAACATATATCATATATTTTAGACGTTATATCTGATTTATATAGATATTTTTTTTGATTTTTGTATTTTTCTTTGTTATGTTCACAAAATATTAACATTTATATGGTACAATATTAATATAAATTATATTTTTTGTTTAAATATCAGTCTGCGAGGTTACGCCTACAGGCATATAGTAAAGGAAAGAATTAAAATGTTACAAAATTATGATGTAATTATAGTGGGTACTGGTGCAGGTGGTTTATACTCTGCAATAAATTTAGACCCAAAATTAAAAGTTTTAATCATATCTAAGAGGGAACTTACTTTGTGTAATTCTGCACTAGCTCAGGGTGGCATTGCTGGGGTATATAAATCTCCTAGTGACGATATCAGTCTGCATCAAAAGGATACTTTCATAGCTGGTGGATACAAAAATAACCCTGATACTGTTCACATTTTAGTCAGTGAAGCCTGTAAGGATATTGAGAATATCATCAATATTGGTGTGGATTTCGACAAAAATCCCGATGGTACACTACACAGAACTTTAGAGGGTGGTCATTGTAAGAATAGGATTTTTCATCATAAAGATGCTACTGGTTATGAGTTAGTCATCAAATTACTTGCTAAGGTTCAAACCTTGGAAAACGTCACTATTATGGATAACGCTTTACTCTGTGATATTAAGAAAACTTCTACAGGTTTTTCTGCCGACATCTTGAAAGATGGTGAACATAAGACTTATAACTCTCATTTTATGATTTTAGCCACTGGTGGTATCGGTAGAGTATATGAATATACTACCAATTCTGCCATTGCTACGGGTAACGGCATCATGATGGCTTATGAAATGGGTGCAGAGATTAAAAATCTAAGTTGGATACAGTTCCACCCAACTGCTTTTAACAATCGCCATACTAGAGAATGTTTCTTAATTTCGGAATCTGTGCGTGGTGAGGGTGCATATCTATTGAATTGCAATGGCGAAAGATTTATGCAAAACTATGATGAACGTTTAGAGTTAGCTCCTAGAGATGTGGTTTCTCATGCCATTATGTTAGAGAGTAAAAAGACCAATTCTACTGATTTTTATCTTGACATCTCTCATAAAGACCCTGAATTTTTAATAAATCGTTTTCCTATGATTTATAAAAATCTTAAGGAACAAGGTTTTGACTTAACTAAGGATAGAATACCAATATTCCCATGTCAACACTATCTTATGGGAGGTATCAACGTTGACAGTTTTGCAAGAACCGATATTACTAATCTATATGCCGTTGGTGAGTGTTCTCATACTGGTGTACATGGTAACAATAGATTGGCAAGTAACTCTTTATTAGAGGCGTTAGTATTTTCAAGACGTGGTGCTAGTGATATCAATAGTAAGGCTTTTGATATCACTGACGATTTTGAAGAGTATGAGTTTAAACAACCTATCGATGCAGAGCCTATTCCAACAGGAATTAGGACAGAGGTTCGTCATATTATGCAACAGAGTTACTTTGTAATCCCAGATAAGAAGTCTGCTGTGGAAGGTTTTGAACGTATCAAGGAACTTAGAAAGTTGCTATTAGAAGGTAACTATATCATCAACAGTGATTACATTGAAGCTAAATCTTTGGTTACTGTTGCGTATCTAATTTTAAAAGAAGTCATATAGATTGATAAAATAAAGGAGTAAATTTTAATGAAATTGACTAAATCTTATATAGATAGAATTATAAACACTGCTATCGAAGAAGATATTAACTATCTTGATGTTACTACAGACTATTTAATCCCACAAGGTCATATTAGTAGTGCGTACTACGTTGCTAAAGATGATGGTATCTTATGTGGTATAGAAATCGCCAAACGTGTATTTGAAATAGTTGGTGGTAACGTAGATTTTGAAATCTTAATACAAGATGGCTCAGAAGTACATAAGGGTGATATCATAGCTAAAATGCAAGGTGATACTTCCACTTTACTAAAAGGCGAAAGAACTGCTTTGAACATTTTGCAACATATGTCTGGAATTGCAACTGCTACCAATAGATGCGTTAAACTCGTTGAAGGTACTAATGCACAAATTACCGATACTCGTAAAACTCTACCTGGTTTAAGAGCTTTGCAAAAATATGCCGTTACTGTCGGTGGTGGAAAAAATCATAGATACAACCTTTCTGATGGTGCTATGTTAAAAGACAATCATATAGATGCTTATGGTGGAATTACTCCAGCCGTCCAAGAACTTAGAAAAAAGATAGGTCATATGGTTAAGATTGAAGTCGAAGTGCGTACCTTTGATGAGTTAAAAGAAGCTCTTTCTGTAGGTGCTGATGTTATCATGCTTGATAATATGTCTTGTGAGCAAATGTCCGAATGTGTTAGATACGTCAATGGTAGAGCAAAGTTAGAAGCATCTGGTAATATTACTTCTGAAAATATTCGTAGTGTGGCTGAAACTGGTGTAGATATCATCTCATTGGGTGCATTAACCCACTCCGTAAAGTGTTTTGATATTTCTATGCGTATCAGTACTATTAATAAATAGTATTATAAATAATATCTAATAATATCTGTGCTATTTTTAAAGAGGTGATTTTTTAATGGAAGAAAATCTTGAACTTTGGGGTAAAGATTGTGTTTCAAAGGATTCTGAAAGATTAATCTGTACTACTAGTTCTTTGGCTAAGAGTACGTTTTTCTATGTTCAAGAAGTTGGTCATGCTAAGTTTAATAAACAGTATAGTACTAATAGAGAAAATTTAGACTCTTTACTATTCGTCTTAGTTTTAAATGGCAAAGGAACGCTCTCATATAAAGAGAGAACTTTTAACGTTCAAAAAGATTACTGCTTTTTTATCGACTGTTTAAACACACACTCATATGAAAGTGACCCAGATGAGCCTTGGGAAATCTTATGGATACATTTTAATGGCCCTACTGCTAGAAGTTATTATAACGTTTTTGAGGAGACGTTTATCAACGTTATAAAGCCGAACAATCCTAAACGTTTTGAGGAAATTCTAAGACGTATCATTGACATTAATAAAAAATCCGATGCATATACGGAAATATTTACTTCTCAACTCATTATGGAGCTTTTAACCCTAACTCTAACTTTCAAACGCAATGATGTAGATTATACCATTAGAGCCTCAAAAAGTCTTAGTGAAGTTAAAGACTATCTTGATAAAAATTTTACAGATGAAATATATCTTGAAAATCTTTGTGATATCTTTTGTATGAGTAAGTTTTACCTTACGAAAGAGTTCAAAAAAGCTTATGGTGTGACTATTTCCAAATATATCATTTCGTGTAGAATTAACTATGCTAAGGTATTACTTCGCTTTTCCGATATGTCGATTGACGATATATCAGACGTTTGTGGTTTCTATGATACCAGTTACTTTAACAAGCAGTTTAAAGCCTCTGAAGATATTACACCTTTTAAATATCGTAAGACTTGGCGTGAAAGGTAGAAATCTATCTTTTATGTAAAAAATCACCTATAGAGTAACCTCTATGGGTGATATTTTTTAAGGTGTTTCTATTAGGTGGTTTTCAGGATTTTGACAGACGTTATTATATCTAACTTCAAAATGTAAGTGATTACCTGTGGAATTTCCCGTAGAGCCAACCTTTCCGATAGTCTCACCTGTGAAAACTTGTTGACCTTCTGTAACTAATACTTCACTCATATGAGCATATAGAGTGTTATAACCGTTTTCATGGTCTATCATGACGAAGTAACCATATCCACCACTGTTCCACCCTGAAGCAACTACTATGCCGTTGGAACTTGCTCGGATTGGTGTTCCATAAGGAGCAGCGATATCTAAACCTTTATGATTTCTATTACTAATAAATCTATCACTAATATAACCTATACCACTTTCAATAGGCGATATGAACTCTCCTACATCTAACTGTATAGGATTTTCCTCTACATTACTATTTATTACGGCGATATCATTATTAGATGGTAACTCTTCTTGTGTGACTTCTATAGGTTCAGCCGTCCCGACCATTATCACCTGTGATACTGGTTCTTTGATGGTTTGTGGTTCTAATCTATTACTAGATATTTGAACATCGTTTAAATATTTAACTTCCGTGACATTTTTTATGATACCATTCTCTCCATTGGTGATTACTCTACTTTCTCCAATAGCCAATGAATTATCTTCTTTAGTGATGGTATCAAAACGAATTTCCGTCTCTTGGATTATGGTTTTAGTATATTCGACGTCTAGGAAAGGTTCAGCCTTTTGGATTAATACCTTATCACCAGTACGGCAAAGGTTTGGATTAGTAATCTGTGGATTTAGTTTTAAAATTTCTTCCATAGGTAGGTTTGAAATTTCTGCGACTATTGAAAGATTGTCACCATCTTCAATAGTATAGTAGATATCTTCTTTAGCATTGCCAGATAGTGTTTTAATGATAGTATCAGGTTCTAGCATATATTCAGTTGAGTATGTCCCTTTAGAATATGTGATTTCTTTATTAAAATGTGCTTCGGTGACGTTTTCCATACTTAGATACTTATTTAAGATATCATTAAGAGCATTTTCAATCTTAGAGGTGTCCGAAACTGCACCAAGAAATTCATCTTCAAGGAATACGCCGAAGCCATCACACATTGATGAATTTTCTGTGGTGATAGTAGTAGTTATAGAACTTTCTTGTATAGTAGTTATAGTAGGCGTTTCAATCTCTTGGATTGGTTCTGTTACTTTACCCATAGCGTTGACATCATCTTCAATGGAACTAAATGAAAATCTAGGGAATATTCTGTTATCGCTTTCGCCTAGTGTTATTGATGCGTTTAACTCTTGAGTTTGTATCTGTGTAACTGTGATTAAGTCCTCTTGTGATGTGTATGTACTACTTACACCATTTACGCCATATTCTAAAGAAGCAGTGTATCTAATAGAAGATATCAAAAATCCTACTGATAACATTGGAACACAATACCTTATTATGGATTTAAATGCTTTACTTTTTATGTTTTCAATACTCTTTGTAGTGACTTCTTTAGATTTTTTCTTATCTAAGGATTTAACTTCAACCATCTTTTTATTAGAAATCTTTGGTTTAAAGATTGATGTAATCATTCTCAATAAATCCTTAAAAGTTCTTACCAAACCTTTTAAGATACTTTTTTGTGAGCTATTTTCAACTCTTTGAGATAGTCTTTCCATTCTATTAATCAGTGATATAGTGTTAAGTGAAAATTTAGTTTTAAGAGTATTTAAATCTTTCTCAGGGATAGATTTGTTCTTATTCATCATATTTCACTCCTTCCAGAAATTACCATATAATAGTCATAATACATCTTTATGGGAATATTCTACATAGAGGAGAACATTCTCATTTTAGAGTATGTAACCATTATAACTTTGTTACTAATTTGTAACTTCTTAAAGTATTATATCATATTTAGGGTAGAAAATCAACATAAACTTGTCGATTGGCAAAAAGTTTATAAAGTTTCATAATTTCCCTAGATATTATTAGTCATTTTGGATTAAAATATGGGACTATTATCTAAAAATAGTCCCATAATCGTGGTTAGCAAGGATAATTTAAACATTCTACAGAGTAATTCTCCAAGACGTTTAATAGAGGTAGTACACATTTTTTAGCAGTTTCAAGGTCGTGTTCTTTGTAGTTTCCACATTCTACTTCGGTAGCTCCTGGAATATCGCCATCATAAGTAGATATGAACTTAAAACTATCTTTTACAAGTTGGATAGCATCTTCATGGGTCATATTTCTAGTTAATAGATAAAACCCTGTACGGCAACCCATAGGGCCAACATAGATTATACTATCTGCAAATTTTGAGCTTCTGCTATAGGTTGCAAATAGATGTTCAATAGTGTGCATCGCTGAAATTGGTAAGTAAGTACCACCATTAGGTTTAACCATTCTAATATCGTAGGTGATTATATCGTCATCTATACGAGAGATGTACATTCCTACACTAAACTTAGTATGGTCTACTTGAAAACTTTTAATCTTTTTCATTTCCATAAAAAATCCTCCTTAGATTATGGATTTCATATCACTTGGGATAGGTGAATTAACTTCTATGATATTATAGTTATCATCAACATTAGGAAAGATTAGTTTTCCACAATGCAATGCGTGTCTTTTGATATCTTCAGTGTTTCCACCGTATAGGTCATCACCTGCGAGAGGGTGACCTATGTGTGAGAAGTGTACTCTAATTTGATGAGTTCTTCCCGTTTCGAGAGTTATCTCAACTAAAGAATACTTCCCATTGTAGGATAACCTCTTATAGTGTGTAATAGATGGTTGTCCATCTAATGAGACTATTCTCTTAATTATGGAGTTATCTTCACGTTTTATTGGTGCATTGATAGTTCCAAAATCATCAATTAAACCGTTGACCACTGCATAATAAACTTTTTGTACTTTTTTTTGTAGCAGTCCTGCACAACGTTGATTTTTAGCTACTATGCACAATCCTGAAGTGTTTCTATCGAGACGGATAATAGGTCTGAAGGTCTTATCAGGATAGAGGTATGCAAAGTAGTTACCTAGTGTGTCACCTTGATGCTTTATAGATGGGTGTACAGGCATATTAAAAGGCTTGTCGAATACTATGACGTTATTATCTTGGAATGGTATTTCAACCTTTAGATTGCCATTAGGTTCTAAGAAAGAAGTATCCTCTATGGATAGTTTTATAGTATCGTTCTTATACACTAAATCGATAGCACGAATTAACTTGCCATCTCTAGTAATGCCCATGTCTTGATTTTTTAGTTTAGTCAACAGTTTTTTAGATATCCCTACACTTTTGAGAAAGTCTTTCAATAGTATGGGATTATCATGTTCATATGTATAATACTGTATGTTCATATTAAACTAGTCTTGATAGTCCTCATATTTAGGATATGGCACTTTACGTACGATTTCAAACGCTTGAGAACGTTGCCACATATCAGCAGTTATTAGGATTTCAGCACCTTCACCAGCATCTATGTAGAGGTCATTTGGATTAATCTTAGGTAATCCAAAACATGATAACATATTTTTAATGACACCTACATGAGTTACTATGGCACAATGAGTAAACTCTTCGTCCATCATGTTCATGATAATTCTAGTTAAAGCACGATAAGAACGTACTACTAAATCTTGGATACTCTCTCCATTAGGAGGACTATTATTAATACCACCTTTTAACCAAGCCTTATAATCTTCACGGTCGATAAGTTCATCAACGGTTTTACCATCGAAGTCGCCAAAATCGAGTTCTTTTAAGTCGTCCATAACGACTATCTGCCTGTCTGGGAATAATATGTCGCAAGTCTGTTTACACCTTAATAGTGGACTAGTATATACACGTTCTACTCTAGGATATTTGTACTCGTCCATGATGTTTAAGAGTGCATCTTTTCCCTTTTTAGATAGTGGCAAATCTGTCTTACTACCGATATACATACCTGTTTCATTAGCTTCTGTGAAGCTGTGTCTAATTAGACTTAATCTGTAACCTTTCAAAGTGTGATAACTCCTTTCAAGTGATAATCCACGTTAAAACGATAGATTGCAATTAATTTGTTAATTATTCAACATTACTATTTACAAATCATGAAATTTATTATATAATAATCAATGATTGAATTCTCCTATGAGATATATAATATTCTATCACTTTTGAGGATAAAAATAAATACTATTTTGGATAAATATTTTATTTGATGAGGTATGTTATGGCTAGATTTAAGTATCATATTATAGCGATAATAATGTTATGTTTGATAATGTTAATATCTATACTATATAAGAATGATGATAAGCCATTAAATCAAAAGATGTTTTTCTCAATGGATACTATCATTACTTTGGAAACCCCTAATTTAGATATTGCTAATCAAATACAATCACAAATAGAGGATTTAAACCAAATCTTTGATAGGCATTTACAAGGTACAGAACTATATATTCTAAATGAGGAAAAGTCTATTAATAGTGACATCTTATATAGTTTGATAATTGAAACTTCTAAACTTAATAAAACTTATGGTTATAATGTAGATATCGCTTCTGGTAACTTGGTTGACCTTTGGAATATTAGTGAAAATCCTACTATACCAAATGATGAGAAAATATCACAGGCTTTAAAAAACATATCTATGGATAATGTACGATTGAATATCCCTAATAAGATTACTCTATTAAATGGTGTTACTCTTGATATTGGTGCAGTTGCTAAAGGTTATACTTTAGATGTCATAAAGTCTCAATTAGATACTTCTACCACAGAGAATACTTTAGTTTCTATGGGGTCATCTACCTTATTGTATAACGTAGAGGATTATCCAATTATGGTGCGTTCTCCAGAAGATACTCAAAATGTAGTTTGCAAGTTTTATGTTGATGGTATTGCATATGTATCTACTTCGGGAGGGTACGAACGTTATATTGAAATAGATGGCGTTAAGTATCCACATATTTTAGACTTATCAACGGGGTATCCAGTTACTACGGATTTAACTTCTGTTACTATCTATACTGATAGTGGCATCAAGTCAGATTTTTTATCTACTTATATATTTATGGAGGGTACTGAAGGTTTAGAGAAGTATCTAAAAGATGATACTATAAAAGTCATTGCTATAGATAATGCAAAAAATATCTATGTTAGTAGTAACTTTGATGTTGAAATATTAGACAGTTCTTTTAAGGTGGTATCTTAAATATGATTAGTAAAAAAGAAGTCGTTACAATACTGTTGATAATATTAATCTGTGGGGGAGTAGTGGTATTTCAAAAGTTAGTAGGAAAATCTAATAATGGTAATCTAGCATTAATCAAATTAGATGGTGAATTGATACAATCTATAGATTTAGTATCTATGAATGATGAAACGTTTAAGTTATCCGAAATAGAGGGTGTTACCTTCCAAATACATGATAACAAGATACGTTTCTTAGAAAATGATTGTAAAAATCAAGTATGTGTAAATACTGGATATATTTCACAAGTCGGTGATGTTGCAGTATGTTTACCTAAAAAAGTATCTATTGAGATTGTAAACAGTAATTAAAGGAGTGTTTTTATATGAATGAAAATTTAAAACTATATAGAAAGTTTCAACAGACCATTTTTAGTCAAGATTGCAAGTGTCAAGGTCTATTAATGTTACAGGCTTTAGAGGACTATCTACTAAATGATAATGATTTAAAACATTCATTATTAAGGTTGGCTATAAGACCTTTATATTATACAGGATACGTTGAAAATCTAAACGATGTTATCACTACTATAAAAGATACTTCTGATGAGTTCTTTAAACTTAAACAATCCAATAAGTTCATTGATTGGCTTAAAGATAACTCATCTTTAGTAGATACTATCTTTAAAGAGTTAAATATCCTTGATGACTGCTACGAAGAAGAAGTTTTTGACGCTTTAAAAGGATTAAATCTTTCTGATGATGAAATATTTAGAATTTTTACAGAAGAACAAAGTATTGATAAATAATTATGAAGATATCTAGTAAAAAGATTGCATATACAGGTATATTATCAGGATTAACCATAGCGTTATCTACTATAGACAACGCTATTCCATTACCGTTGCCACTGGGTGCTAAAATAGGATTTGGTAATCTAACGGTTATGTACTCTTTGTTTTCCAATGATGTTAAAACTTCATACATATTGACTATATTAAAAGGACTATTTTCAGGTTTTAGAGGCTTTACTGCTATGGTAAACTCTCTTTGTGGTGGATTGCTCTCCTTAACTATTATGATGCTTCTATATAAAAAGACTAAACTATCATATATCACGATTAGTGTATTTGGTGGAGTATTTCATAATATAGGACAGTTAATATCTGCTATGGTTATAATGCAATCTTTTAGTTTGATAACACTATCACCAATACTAATATTGATAGGTTGTATCTCTGGTTTTGCTATGGGGATATTAGTATCTAGGTTAAAAGAAAGACTTTAATATTTTTGATAAAATCCCTAATGGGGTTTGATATATATTTATGATATATTTTGAGGAGGTCGTATTTTTTGAAAAAGTTAAATTCTGTACATCTTGAGCATTCAAAACATACAGATAGTTGCACAGTAGAAAAGTTACCTTTGCCTAAGTTGGTTAAAATTCCAATGAGTATGCACATGGGCGCACCATGTAATCCACTAGTGAAGGTAAAAGATGAAGTTTTAGTAGGTCAAAAGATTGGCGATACTGATGCCTTCATGTCTGCACCGATACATTCTAGTGTATCGGGAAAGGTTAAAGCCATCACAGACTATTTGATGGCTAATGGTAGGACTTGTAAAATGGTAGAAATCGAAACTGATGGTAATCAAACTATAAGTTCAAATATCAAGCCTATAAACCTAAGTGATAAGTCTGCTTTTTTAAAAGCCGTTCGTGAAAGTGGTGCAGTCGGTTTGGGTGGTGCTGGATTTCCTACACATATCAAGTTAAATCCTAAGAACCCTATAGACTTCTTAGTAGTGAATGGTGCAGAGTGTGAGCCTTATATCACTTCAGATAATAGACTTATGATTGAACACCCTAACAACGTAATTAACGGCATTAAGATGGTTATGAAAGTTTGTGGTATACCTAAAGCAATCATAGGCATAGAGGAGAATAAACCTGAAGCGATATCTAAATTAAAGGAACTGACTAAGGATTTAGAAGAAATAGAAGTACGTCCATTGCCATCGACATATCCACAGGGTGCAGAAAAGGTATTGATATATAATACCACTGGTAGAATAGTAGCAGAAGGTGAGTTACCATCTGACCAAGGTGTAATAGTTATGAACGTATCTACTGCAGGATTTCTTCATACCTATTTTGAGACTGGTATGCCTCTAGTGGAAAGAACTCTCACCATAGATGGTTCAGCAGTTAAAAAGCCTTGTAATGTAACAGTTCCTTTGGGTACACCAATCCGTGATGTTTTAGAGTACGCTCAAGCCGATATAGAAAGTATAAACAAGCTAATCATGGGTGGCCCTATGATGGGTATGTGCGTATATTCCATAGATAGTCCAGTAATCAAGATGAATAACGCCATCTTAGGTTTGAATGATTATGTTCCACCAGTTACTACAGATTGTATCAAATGTGGAAGATGTATTAAGGCTTGTCCGTTTAATCTAATGCCTAGAGAAATAGAATTAGCTTATAAGACTAAGAACGTTGAACTACTTCAAAAGTTGAAAGTTAATCTATGTATGAATTGTGGTTCTTGTACTTATGTATGTCCTGCTAAGAGACCTCTAGCAGAAACTAATCAACTTGCTAAGGGATTATTACCTAGAAAATAAAATATAGATAGTTAGTAATTAATATATAATAATGTATAATTATTAAGAAAGGATTGATATTTTGAGTAATTTAATAGTAACATCATCACCACATAGGCGTGATAATATATCTACACAGAAAATTATGCTTATGGTGATAATTGCACTTTTACCATCTGTGGTGGCTAGTGCGATATATTTTGGCGTTAGAGCAATCATTTTGATTGCCGTATGTGTTGCAACCTGTGTATTGACTGAGTTTATCTGTAGAAAGCTAATGAAAAGAAATCAAACTATTAGCGATTTATCTGCTTGTGTGACAGGTATATTATTAGCTTTGAACTTGCCTGTAACTCTTCCAATATGGGAAGCTGTTATAGGTTCATTCGTTGCGATTGCCGTAGTTAAACAACTATTCGGAGGTATTGGACAAAACTTTGCCAATCCAGCTATAGTTGGTAGAATAGTATTGATGTTATCATTTACTGCCGATATGACTACTTGGGCAATACCTAAGTACTATCAAAATGGTGGAGAAGTCATAACGGGAGCTACTCCATTAGTAAGTGAAGATGCCTCCTATATAGATTTATTCTTGGGTAACGTTGGTGGTTGTCTAGGTGAAACTTCTGCATTGGCTATCCTAATTGGTGGATTGTTCTTAATAATCATGAGAGTTATAACACCATCTGCACCACTATCATTTATTGGAACTGTCGCATTGTTGACATTTATCACTGGTGGAGATGTATTATATCAGGTATTGTCTGGTGGATTGCTTTTAGGTGCGTTCTTTATGGCTACTGATTACTCTACTACTCCAATCACTGAGAAAGGAAGAATAGTATTTGGTATAGGTTGTGGAATTATCACGTTCGTGATTAGAAACTATGGTGGATATCCTGAAGGTGTATCATTCTCTATACTACTTATGAACATCTTAACCCCTTACATAGACAGATTGACCATGACCAAACCTATTGGAGCAAAGTATCCAGAAAAGAAAAAAGAGGGGGTTTCTAAATAATGGATAAGATTAAACCTACTCTTGTATTAACTTTGATATGTATCATAGTTAGTGCTTTGTTAGTATTCGCAAACGCTATCACTAAAGATAAGATAGTTCAAGCAGAACAAGAGGCTCTTAATAAAAGTTTGGTTAGTGTACTTGGTGAAGGTACTAATCCAAAGCAATCTGCATACACTTCCAATGATAGTACAGTAAATGGTATCTACACTGATGATAAAAATCAAGTAGCCTTTGAAATGACCGTCGATGGATATTCCAAAGGTGGATTGTATCTGTTAGTAGGTATCAACGAAAACGGAGAAGTTTCTGGAGTATCTATAATCACGATTTCCGAAACTAAAGGTCTAGGTACTAAGGTTCAAGATGATAGCTTTATATCACAGTTCATAGGTGCTACTGATACTAACTATCCTTTTGAAAAGATTACAGGTGCGACATTCTCATCTAAAGGAATGAAGTCTGCAGTGGATACTGCTTTAACTATCTATAATGAACATAAGGAGGAAATCTTAAATGGCTGATAATAAACAACATTCCAATTGGTATGAGTTTACCAAAGGTTTGATTAAAGAAAATCCTAACTTGGTATCATTGTTAGGTATGTGTCCAACTTTAGCAGTAACTACTGAAGCTATAAACGGCATCGGCATGGGATTGGCTACTACTTTTGTATTAGTAGGCTCTAACTGTGTGATATCCTTGCTAAAGAATGTGATACCTAAACAAGTAAAACTTCCTGCATACATAGTAATCATAGCTGGATTTGTAACCATCATAGAAATGTTAATGCACGGATTTGTTCCATCGTTGTATAGTGCGTTAGGAAACTTCTTATCTTTGATAGTAGTAAACTGTATAATATTAGGTCGTGCCGAGATGTTCGCTAGTAAGAATAAAGTTATACCATCTATCTGTGATGGTCTTGGTATGGGTTTAGGATTTACTCTATCACTAACTTTGATGGGTTCTATTAGAGAGTTAATCGGTTCAGGCAGTATCTTCGGAATTAGCTTAGGTATTTCACAATCCATGACTTTATTCATAATGCCTGCAGGTGGATTTTTCGTCCTAGGTATGATTATCGCTTTAATTAACAAGATTGCCAACAAGAAACCACCTCAAGAGATGGGTTGTAAAGGTTGTCCTAATGCCAGTGCTTGTAAAGGAAATGGAGGTTGTAATCAATAATGGGAACTTATATCACCATAATGTTGTCGGCTATACTTACTGATAACTATGTACTATCTAAATTTATGGGAATATGTCCATTTTTGGGAGTGTCCAAAAAGTTAGATAGTTCCGTCGGAATGGGTTGTGCAGTAATATTTGTTATGGCTTGTGCTACTTTGATAACTTATCCTATATATACATACTTATTGCTTCCAAATGGTTTGGAATATCTTAGAACTATGGCTTTTATCTTGATTATAGCCCTATTCGTTCAACTAGTTGAGATTATCTTAAAAAAGGTGATGCCTCCACTATACAATATGTTAGGCGTGTATCTACCCTTGATTACTACCAACTGTGCCGTATTAGGTGTAACTCTTGATAATATCGATAGTGGTTATACTTATGGTCAATCTGTATTCAATGCAATCTGCGTGGGTATTGGTTTTACTCTAGTATTGATAATCTTCTCGGGAGTACGTTCCAAGCTTGAAACTGCTGATATCCCTGAAACTTTTAAGGGTGTTCCAAGTACTCTAGTAGCAGGAGCTATCGTGTCTTTGAGTTTTATGGCTTTTAGTGGAATGTAATCAACAAAAGGAGCTATATCTATGAGTTTAACAGTAAATATCTATTACACGGGAACTAATGGCAATGCCAGAAAGTTCGCTGAAGAGATGATATCTAGTGGGATTGTTAAAGATATCCGAAATGAAGATGGCAATTTAAGATATGAGTACTTTTTCCCTATGGAAGATACTGAAACTATCCTACTTATAGACTGTTGGAAAGACCAACATTCTCTTGATGTTCATCATAAATCCAAAATGATGGTAAAAATCGCAGAATTAAGGAAAAAGTATAATCTAAGAATGAGGGTTGAACGTTTTATTTCTGAGAAGTAATAACAAACTATAAAAGATTAAAAATCCAGTTGAACCCTATATAAATTAAATAAATCTTATAGAAAGGATTTGATTTTTAAATATGTCTTTTACTACACATATACTTCCCGTGTTGTTATTCGCCATATTGGGAATACTCACAGGGGTATTATTAACGGTAATATCTAAAGTGTTTGAGGTCAAAATTGATGAACGCATAGAACAAATCAGTGAAGCTCTACCTCAAGCGAATTGTGGAGCGTGTGGCTTTGCAGGTTGCTCCGATTATGCCAACGCTATCGTGACTAAGGGAGTACCTACAAATCTATGTAAACCAGGTGGAACAGATGCTTCTGCTAAGATTAGTGAAATCATGGGGACAGTCGCAGAGGAGACTACTCCAGAATGTGCAGTAGTACACTGTAATGGTACTTGTGAGGCATCATCTAAGAAGTTCGATTTTGTCGGTGTAGATAGTTGTGTATCTGCTAAAAGATTTTATGGTGGTACTGGTGCTTGTACTTATGGTTGTCTAGGTTTAGGCGATTGTATCAAGGTATGTGAATATGGAGCTATCTCAATAGTAGATGGTATCGCTAAGGTAGATAAATCCAAATGTGTGGCTTGTGGAAAGTGTACTAAGACTTGTCCAAATGGATTAATATCTATTAAAAAGATTACTAATCATGTTGATGTATTATGTTCCTCTCACGATAATGGAAAGAATACAGTATTTGCTTGTAAAAACGGCTGTATCGGTTGTAAGATGTGTGAAAAGAAATGTCCTAATGGTGCAATTACTGTAGATAACTTCTGTGCTAAGATAGATTATTCTAAGTGTACCAGTTGTGGAGAATGTATCACGGCTTGTAAACGTGGAGCGATAAAATCATGTTTACAATTAGAAAAAGTATCTGTACTAGATAATGTAAATTCATAAAAATCTAAGGGAACATCTTCTTGATGCTCCCTTAATTTTTAATTACTTATAGAAACATAACCAGTATCACTAATGATTTTTTGTCCCTCTTCAGATAAAATCCAATCTATGAGAATTTTGACGTTTTCATTAGTATTATCTTTTCTGTAGACTGCATAGAAGTTATCCACTATTGGATAAGTTCCATTTTGGATATTCTCTATAGTAGGTTTAATGCCATCTACTGCTATAGTCTTTACGTTGTGATTAGATACTACATCTTCAACATAGTAACGGAAGGAGTATCCAATAGATTTTCCTATAACCTTGTTATTGAGCATAGGCACAGATATTTCGGTATCACCCATAAAAGATAACATTGCCGTTTGACTTCCACTATTTTCATTTCTTTGTAATGGGATTATATTAATATCTTCTCCACCAAGTTCTTTCCAGTTGGAGTATTCTCCTGAATAGATACCTCTTATCTGTTCCGAAGATAGATTATCAATGGAATTATTAGAGTTCACTATGAATACGAAAGCCTCAAAACCTATTGGGATATATTCTAGTTCAACGTGATTTTGTAGTGCATACTCTTTTTGGCTAGTAGATGGTTGTGCTACAAAGATTATATCGGCAGAACCATCTACTATAGAGTTATATGCTCCAGTAGTTCCAGTCTTTTGTAACTTGCTATTAGAGGTAAAATCATCATTTATAAATTCGCAACTATCTTGAGGATATGTTGAGTTCATAAAAGCAGAGTATACTGGAAATAATGCAGTAGCACCATCTAGGATAGGTAAGTCTCCAGTCAGTTGCAAACTGGATTTATAGTCTACTATGAGTGAGTTATCATCAAAAGGAAGATACTTGTCTAAATCTATAGACTTTTCTTGCATAAGTTTGCTAGTATCAGTAGACGTATATTTTCTAGTAAATCCAAAGTATATACCACAGTCTATGATGGCAAATCCCAATACTATTGATGATAAGATGGCAATCTGTTTAGCTAAGAGTTTTTTATCCATGATTATCCTCGTTTCCTATGTAGGTTATTATCGAACAGTGATTATATCTGTAGAAAGTATAACAGAACATTCCAATAGAAGATATCACGCCTAAAATTAGGGCGATTATTACAAGTTTATTAAAGGTTTTATTATTCAAAGATATCTCTCCTTACATATGGTTTATTGCTGTACTTAACATTATTATAAATCCTATTATTAAAAAAGTTAGTAATCCTAAGATGATTGTAGTTATTAAGAGTATAATTCTTTTTTTCTTAAAGATATCCATTTTAGGACATTTAATAAGCCTAACTAAACTGATTATAAAACATATAGGTATTCCAAATAATATTAATAACATTACTATTTCTGTCATAAAAATCTCCTTTATTATTTTAGATGTATTATACCATATAAGTATTAAAATTATATTAAAACAGATTTTGTTCACAAAAAATTTACAATTATACTTTTGTACACTTCTTGACATACCTAAAACATTATGATATACTAATAAGGCAGTCAAAAAACTGACTAATTATATTGATGTGCGTAGAAGTGAAAGGTTGCTAACGGTTTGTTAGGGAATTTTCATGGAGTATGTCCGATTTGAAACAGGGCGTTTGTAATATTGAACACGGTTAGTGCTATATCACATACTTAGATAATATCTTGAGTGTGTTATCTTTGTATGCACGTTTGTGTTTATAGAATACTTATTGCCTCGAAAAAATTTAAACGTTTTTCGAGTTTTTTACTTTATTTTATGATGTAAAAAACTCAAACGTCTTTTTAGGTTTGTAATGACAAGCCTTATAATCTCACCTTAGTGAAATGTAAATTAGGAGGCGAAATCCAAAATGGCAAATAGCGAGAAGATTAGAATTAAAATCAAAGGTTACGAACATTCTGTTGTAGACCTCGCTGCATCTAAAGTAGTTGAAGCTGCTAAGAGAAGCGGTGCTAGAGTTTCTGGTCCTATTCCTCTACCTACTGATAAGGAAGTAGTTACTATTCTTCGTGCAGTACACAAGTACAAGGACAGTAGAGAACAGTTTGAACAAAGAACTCATAAAAGATTAATCGATATTATTAGACCTACTGAAAAGACACTTGAAAGTATTCAAAATCTTGAAATCCCTGCAGGTGTTTCAATAGATGCAGTAGAGTTAAAGAAGTAATATCAGTCTAACCTAGGTCAAGTTGATACCTTAATCAACCAATAACTTTATAGGAAGGAATTTTGAAAAATGCAGAAATGTATCATCGGTAAAAAGGTCGGAATGACACAGATTTTCGACGAAGTGGGAAAAGTTATCCCAGTTACCGTCGTTGAAGCAGGTCCTTGCGTAGTAGTTCAAAGAAAAACCGTTGATAAAGACGGTTACGATGCTATCCAAGTGGGCTTCGGTGACGCTAAGATAAAGCACGTAAACAAGCCAATGGAAGGTCATTTCAATAAGGCTAACATTGGTTTTAAGAAAGTTTTAAAAGAGTTTAAACTTGATGATTACTCCCAATTAGAAGTTGGTGCTATCATTAAAGCTGATACTTTTGCAGTAGGTGACGTTATAGACGTTCACGGCGTAAGCAAGGGTAAAGGTTTTCAAGGTACTATCAAGAGAAATAACAACTCAAGATTGAAAGAAACTCACGGTTCAGGTCCAGTACACAGACACGCAGGTTCTATGGGTGCTTGTTCTTCACCATCAAGAATATTCAAGGGCAAGGCATTACCAGGACATATGGGTGCTGAGAATGTAACTGTTCAAAATCTTGAAGTAGTTAAGGTAGATGTTGAAAACAACTTAATCGCTATTAAGGGTGCTATTCCAGGACCTAAGGGTGGTATCGTTGTAATCAATGATAGTATTAAAAAGGCGTAAGGAAGGAGGAGTAATATAATGTCACAAGTTTCAGTATTAAACATGGCTGGCGTTGAAGTAGGTACTACTGAGCTATCTGATGCTATTTTCGGTATTACACCAAACGTATCAGTAATGCACACTATGGTTGTAAACTACTTAGCTAACCAAAGACAAGGCACACAATCTACTCTTACTAGAACAGAAGTTAGAGGCGGTGGTAGAAAACCTTGGAGACAAAAAGGAACTGGTCATGCAAGACAAGGTTCTATTCGTGCTCCTCAATGGGTTCATGGTGGTGTCGCTCTTGGACCTAAGCCAAGAACTTACAGATTTACTGTAAATAAGAAAGTAAAAAGACTTGCTATGAAGTCTGCTCTTTCTACTAAGCTATTAGATAAGAACTTAATCGTTCTTGATGCTATACAATTACAAGAGTTTAAAACTAAGACTATCGTTGACATGCTAAAGGCTCTTAACGTTGAAGGTCAAAAGACTTTAATCGTTATGCCTGAAGTAGACAAGATGGTTATCAAGAGTGCTAACAACATTCCTGGAGTTAAGACTACTCTAGTTAATACTCTTAACGTTTACGACATCTTAAACTATGACAAGTTCGTAGTAGTTAAAGATGCAGTAGCAAAGATTGAGGAGGTGTACGCATAATGAAAGCACCACAAGATATCATTATCAAGCCAATCATTACTGAAAGAAGTATGGACGGTTTACAAAAAGGAAAGTACACCTTTAAGGTAGCTAAAGATGCTAACAAGATTGAAATCGCTGACGCTGTTGAAAAGCTATTCGACGTTGAAGTGGCTAAGGTTAATACTATCAACTGCAATGGCAGAACCAAAAGAGTTGGTAGATTTGTTGGCAAAACTGCTAATTGGAAAAAGGCTATCGTTACTCTTGCCGAGGACTCTAAGACTATTGAGTTCTTTGATGGTATGTTCTAATATGGAATAGATTTCCTATTAGAATATCCATAAACCGTATGGGAGCGATGCCCCCGCAAAACAGCATTTATATAGGAGTGAAAAAAATGGCAATTAAAACTTATAAGCCTACGACACCTTCAAGACGTCAGATGACTTGCACTGACTATTCAGGTTTGTCCAAGGTTGAGCCAGAAAAAAGCCTACTAGAACCTTTAAAGAAAAATTCTGGTAGAAACAGTTATGGCAGAATTACAGTTCGTCACAGAGGTGGCGGAAATAGAAGAAAGTATCGTGTTATCGACTTCAAGAGAGATAAAGATGGTATGAACGCACAAGTTCTTACTTTAGAATACGACCCAAATCGTTCAGCTCACATTGCTTTAGTTCAATATGAAGATGGCGAAAAGAGATATATCATAGCACCTAATGGTTTAAAGGTTGGCGACACCATCAGAAGTGGTGCAGATGCAGATATCAAGGAAGGTAATGCACTTCCAATGTCAGCAATTCCACAAGGTACTTTAATCCATGCTATTGAGATGTATCCAGGTAAGGGAGCACAGTTAGTTCGTTCAGCTGGTAACGTTGCACAACTTATGGCAAAAGAAAACGGCTATGCACTAGTAAGACTTCCATCTGGTGAAATGAGAAAACTTCCTGAAAGTTGTAAGGCTACTGTAGGTCAAGTTGGTAATATCGACCATGAAAACGTAAACTACGGTAAGGCTGGTAGAGTTAGAAATATGGGTTGGAGACCTACTGTTCGTGGTTCTGTTATGAACCCTTGTGACCACCCTCATGGTGGTGGTGAAGGTAAATCACCTATCGGACGTCCAGGACCAGTAACTCCATGGGGTAAACCAGCACTCGGTTATAAGACTCGTAAGAAGCACAAATCATCTGATAAGATGATAGTTAAACGTAGAAACGGAAAGTAATCTTGAAAGGAGGAACTAAATCATGAGTAGAAGTGTAAAAAAAGGTCCTTACGTTCAAGAGGTACTTTTCAAAAGAGTTGAACAGATGAACGAAACTGGCGAAAAGAAGACTTTAAAAACTTGGAGCCGTTCTTCAACAATATTCCCAGAATTCGTTGGTCATACTTTTGCCGTTCACGATGGTCGTAAGCACGTGCCTGTATACGTTACTGAAGATATGGTAGGTCATAAGTTAGGCGAATTCGCTCCAACTAGAACTTACAAAGGTCATGCAGGTTCTAAGACTTCTAATAACGGAAAGAAATAGTGGAAGGAGGAAGTTAATCACATGAATGAAGCAAAAGCATATTTAAGAAATGTTAGAATTGCACCTAGAAAAGTGCAGATAGTTCTTGACCTCATTAGAGGTAAAAATGTTGATGTGGCTATGGCTACTCTACAACATACACCAAAAGCTGCTTGTGAAGACTTACAAAAACTTCTAAAGTCCGCTATTGCAAACGCTGAAAACAATTTTGGTCTTGATAAAGATAAACTTTACGTTTCTGAATGTTTCGTTTGCCCTGGTCCTATAATGAAGAGAATTATGCCAAGAGCTCAGGGCAGAGCTTATAGAATTCTAAAGAGAACTTCTCATATTACTTTAGTAGTAAAGGAAAGAGAAGAAGTAACTGAAACTAAAGAAGTCGTTAAATAATCCCAAGGAGGTTTAAAATAATGGGTCAAAAGGTTAATCCACACGGTCTCCGTGTTGGCGTCATTAAGGATTGGGATTCTCGTTGGTATGCGAATAAATCAACTTATGGCGATATGCTCGTTGAAGATTACAATGTTCGTAACTTTATCAAGAAAAACCTATATTCCGCAGGTGTGCCAAAGATAGAAATTGAACGTTATAATGATAAAAATGGCGTTCAAAGTGTTAAAATTCACATATATTGTGCTAAGCCAGGTCTTGCTATCGGTCAAGGTGGTAAAAAGATTGACGAAATCCGTACTGCCGTTGAAAAGATGATTGGCAAGAAAGTTAATATAAATATTGTAGAGGTTAAACAGCCTGATATGGACGCTCAATTAGTAGCAGAAAAGATAGCTACAGACCTTGAGAACAGAATTTCTTTCAGACGTGCTATGAAGCAATCCATCAGTAAGACTATGCACTTAGGTGCTAACGGTATCAAGACTAGAGTATCTGGTCGTCTAGGTGGTGCTGAAATCGCTAGAGCTGAAAGTTATCACGAGGGAACTATTCCTCTACAAACTATCCGTGCCGATATTGATTACGGTTTCGCTGAAGCTGATACTACTTATGGTAAGTTAGGCGTTAAGGTTTGGATTTACAAGGGCGAAGTCCTAAAGGGTACTGCTAAGCCTGTAGAAGAAGAAAAACCTAACAGAAAACGTGACAACAGACGCCGTGATAATAGAAACAACAGACAAAGAAGAGAAGGAGGAAAACAATAATGTTACTTCCTAAAAGAGTTAAGTACCGTAGAGTACACAGAGGTCGTTTAACTGGTAAGGCTTACAGAGGTAATAAGGTTTCTAATGGTGAGTACGGTCTACAAGCCCTTGAACCTGCTTGGATTACTTCTAACCAAATAGAATCTGCCCGTATCGCTATGACTAGATACATTAAGAGAGGTGGTCAGGTTTGGATTAAGATATTCCCTGATAAGCCAATCACTGAGAAACCTGCTGAAACTAGAATGGGTTCTGGTAAAGGTTCTCCAGAATACTGGGTAGCAGTAGTTAAACCAGGTAGAGTAATGTTTGAAATCGCAGGAGTTTCTGAAGAAGTTGCAAGAGAAGCTATGCGTCTTGCATCTCATAAGTTACCTATAAAATGTAAGTTCGTTGCTAAAGAAGGAGGCGAAGATTAATGAAAGCTAAAGAAGTTAGAGAAATGACTGTTGAAGAACTCAACAAGAAGCTCGAAGACCTTAAGGTAGAGCTTTTCAATCTTCGTTTCCAACACGCAGTTAATCAGCTTGAAAATACAGCTCGTATTGGCGAAGTTAAAAAGGACATCGCTAGAATTAAGACTGTACTTGCTAGCAAGTAATCGGAGGGAAATGAATATGTCCGAAAGAAACCTTAGAAAGACTAGAGTTGGTAAGGTAGTTAGCGATAAGATGGATAAGACTGTTGTAGTTGCTATCGTTGACAACGTTAAGCACCCACTCTATAATAAGATTATTAAACGTACTGTTAAGCTAAAAGCTCATGATGAAAAGAATGAGTGTAAAATCGGTGATAGAGTAGAAGTGATGGAAACCCGTCCACTTTCCAAGGATAAAAGATGGAGAGTTACTGAAATCATTGAAAAGGCTAAGTAATATATCTTAATGAATAAAAGCAATATTCCCCATCTTTTTAGATGGGAAAATTGCATTTTAGGTATTGACAAACTCAAAAGTTTGTGATATAATAAAAACACTGACTGCGATAGTAGTTAATGCAGTGTATTTAGTTAGAAAATCTCCATAGATGCCAACTTATACGTTTATATTTCCGTGGAGTTATTTCATATTATTTTTATTAACATGGTTTTGTCTAGGTAGAGTGTGCAATCTTTACTTTTAGACAACGTTATTTTTGAAAGGAGGAAGAACGACTGTGATACAGATGCAAACTTCCCTTAAGGTAGCTGACAACACTGGTGCAAAAGAACTAATGTGTATTAGAGTTCTTGGTGGTACTAGAAGAAAGTACGCTAACATCGGTGATGTTGTTGTGGCTTCCGTTAAGAAAGCAACACCAGGTGGCGTTGTTAAAAAAGGCGACGTAGTTAAAGCAGTTATCGTTCGTTCGGCAAAGGGTTTAAGAAGAGAAGATGGTACTTATATCAGATTTGATGAAAACGCTGCCGTAATAGTTAAAGAGGATAAAAACCCTAAAGGAACTCGTATTTTTGGACCTGTTGCAAGGGAACTTCGTGATAAGGAATTCACTAAGATTTTAAGCCTTGCTCCAGAAGTACTTTAATGGAGGTGTCAGAGAAATGGCTAAGGTTCACGTTAAAACTGGCGATACTGTAGTTCTCTTGACAGGTAAAAAAGAGTACAAGTATGACGGTAAGGAAAGAAAGACTGGTAAGGTCGTTGACGTTTCTAATAAAGAAGGTAAGGTAATCGTTGAAGGTTTCAACTACGTTACTAAGCATATCAAACCTACCAGAATGGGCGAACAAGGTACTATAGTTAAGGCTGAAGCTCCTATATACGCTTGTAAAGTTCAGTTAGTTTGCCCTAAGTGCAAGAAACCAACTAGAGTTGGTCATGAAAAAGATGGCAAAAACGTTTTAAGAATCTGCAAGAAGTGCGGAGAAAAATTCTAATAGGAGGAGAAAACTACAATGGCTAGATTAAAAGAACATTACAATACAGTCGTAGCTCCTGCTATGATGAAAAAGTTCGGTTATAAGAGTGTAATGCAAATTCCTAAGTTAGACAAGGTTGTTATCAACGTTGGTGCTGGTGAAGCTAAGGAAAACGCTAAGGTTATCGATGCTATCATGAACGATTTAGCTACTATTACTGGTCAAAAACCTGTAGTTTGTAAGGCTAAGAAGTCTGTAGCTAACTTTAAAATCCGTGAAGGTATGCCTATCGGCGTTAAGGTTACTCTAAGAAGTGAAAATATGTATGAATTCGTTGACAAGCTATTTAATGTAGCTTTCCCTAGAGTTCGTGATTTTAGAGGTATCAACGGTAACTCTTTCGATGGTAAGGGTAACTACTCTACTGGTATTAAGGAACAGCTCATATTCCCAGAGATTGAGTATGATAAAATCGATAAGGTTAGAGGTATGGATATCAACTTTATAACCACTGCTGAAACCGATGAAGAAGCTAAAGAGTTACTTACTCTTCTAGGCGCTCCATTCGCAAAGTAATTTAGGGAGGATAATTTTTATGGCTAAAAAGGCAATGATTTTAAAACAGCAAAAGACTCCCAAGTTTTCTACTAGAGCTTATAACAGATGTAAAATTTGTGGTAGACCACACGCATATCTAAGAAAGTACGGTATCTGCCGTATATGTTTTAGGGAACTTGCTCATGATGGTCAAATTCCAGGAGTTAAAAAAGCAAGCTGGTAATTTTAAAATATAGGAGTTTTTTACTAAATTAAGGAGGTCACAAGCAATGCAGATTACTGATACTATTGCAGATATTCTAACTAGAATACGTAATGCTAATTCAGCTAAGCACGCTACTGTTGATGTTCCAGCTTCTAACGTTAAGAAAGCTATTACTCAAATCCTTGTTGATGAAGGTTATGTAAAGGGTTTTCAAGTTATTGAAGATGGCAAACAAGGTATTATTAAGATAACTTTAAAATATGGTGAAAATAAGACACCAGTCATTACAGGACTACGCAGAGTTTCAAAGCCAGGTCTTCGTATATATTCAAGCTGTGAGGATATGCCAAAGGTTAGAAAGGGCTTAGGTATCGCTATAGTTTCCACTTCTAAGGGAATTATGACTGATAAGAAGGCTCGTGAACTTAACGTTGGTGGCGAAGTTCTCGCATTCGTATGGTAATTAAGGGAGGATATCACTATGTCAAGAATAGGTAAGAAGCCAATTAGTGTACCTGCTGGAGTTACTGTTAGTATTGCTGATGAAAACGTAGTAACTGTTAAAGGTGCTAAGGGTGAAATCACTAAGAAGTTTTCAACTAAGGTAAATATCGAAAAGGTTGGAGAAGAAATCATCGTTTCTATTCCTCAAGATAAGGAAGGCGTTAAGGAGTATGAAGCTCTATTTGGTCTTACTAGAACTTTAGTTCATAATATGGTTATAGGTGTTACTGAAGGCTTTAAGAAAGAACTAGAGATTGAGGGCGTTGGTTACAGAGCAGCAAAACAAGGCAATAATTTGGTAATGAATATCGGTTATTCTCACCAAGTTATTATGGAACCTAAGTATGGTGTTACTATTGAAGTTCCAGCCCAAAATAAAATCGTTATTAGCGGTGTAGATAAACAAGCCGTTGGTCAGTTCGCTGCTGAAGTTCGTGAAAAGCGTTTACCAGAACCTTACAAGGGCAAGGGTATTAGATATGCTGGTGAGCATATTATTCGCAAGGAAGGTAAAGCTGGTAAGGGTAAAAAGTAATTTAAGGAGTGATTTACGATGGTTAAAAAGCAGGATAGTAATAAGGCAAGAACTGCTAGACATAAAAGAGTTCGTGCTAAGATTTCAGGTACTCCTGAACGTCCACGTCTTAATGTGTTCCGCTCCACTAAACACATCTACGCTCAAATTATTGACGATGTAAATGGAGTTACATTAGCATCAGCATCTAGCCAATCCAAGGATTTTGAAGGTAATGGTGGAAATGTTGAAGGTGCTAAAGCTGTTGGCGAACTCATCGCTAAACATGCTATTGAGAAGGGTATCACTGAAGTAGTATTTGATAGAGGTGGTTATCTATATCACGGTCGTATCAAGGAACTAGCAGACGGTGCTCGTGAAGGTGGATTAAAATTCTAATTCAACTCGCATAATGCGTGGATTTTAACAAAGGAGGTAAAAGCAAGTGGCTAAGATTATAGACGCTTCAAATTTGGAGCTTTCTGAAAAGGTCGTTGCAATTAATAGAGTATCTAAGACTGTTAAAGGCGGTCGTATCATGAAGTTTTCTGCTCTAGTAGTAGTTGGCGATGGTAATGGTATCGTTGGTTTTGGTCTTGGTAAGTCTGGCGAAGTACCTGATGCAATTCGTAAGGGTATAGAAGATGCTAAGAAAAATCTAATTAAGGTTTCATTAAAGGGTACTACTATCCCACATGAAATCGTTGGTAAGTTTGGTGCAGGTGAAGTTCTAATGAAGCCAGCTGCTCCTGGTACTGGTGTTATCGCTGGTGGTCCAGTTCGTGCTGTCATTGAAATGGCTGGTATTAAGGATATTAGAACTAAGTCTCTACGTTCTAACAATCCTTGTAACGTTGTAAGAGCAACTATTCAAGGTCTAGCTGAATGCACTTCTGCTAAGGAAGTTGCTATCAAGAGAGGCAAGACCGTTAAAGAAATTTTAGGTTAAGGAGAGGTTTTAGACATGGCAAAAAAGATAAAACTCGTTAAAAGTCTTATTGCGGTTAAGAAAGACCAAATTGCTACAGCTAACTCTTTAGGACTTAGAAAGATTGGCGATGTTACTGTACAACCTGACAACGCTCAAACTCAAGGTAAGATTAATAAGATTGTACATCTAATTGAAGTAACAGACGCAGAATAATTATTTAAGGAGGTGCTTGGTTATGAAGTTACACGAATTATCACCAGCCGTAGGTTCAAATAAGGACGTAAAACGTATTGGTAGAGGTCACGGTTCTGGTAATGGTAAGACTGCAGGTAAAGGTCATAAGGGTCAAAACGCTCGTTCTGGCGGTGGTGTTAGAATAGGTTTTGAAGGTGGTCAAATGCCTTTAGCTAGACGTATTCCAAAGAGAGGTTTTAATAACATCTTTGCTAAGGAGTACGCTATTATCAACGTTTCTGATTTGAACAAGTTTGTAGATGGCACAGTAGTAGATGCTGAACTTCTAAAAGCTACTGGCTTAGTTAAGAAACTTTACGATGGCGTTAAGGTTTTAGGTAATGGTGAACTTACTTCCAAAAATCTAACTGTTAAAGCAGTTAAGTTCTCTGAGACTGCTAAAGAAAAAATTGAAAAGGCTGGCGGAAAAGTTGAGGTGATGTAGTGTGTTAGAAACTATCAAAAGTGCATGGAAAAGTCCAGAACTTAGGAAAAAATTGCTATACACATTACTAATCATTGTAATATTCAGAATAGGTAGCGTAATACCTGCTCCATTCTTAGATACTGATAAGATTTCAGAATGGATGGGTGTGAACGCTTCTGACGGAAATTTTTTAAACTATCTTGATACGTTGACAGGCGGTGCATTGTCTAAAGCTACTATATTTTCGCTATCGATTACACCGTTTATTAATGCATCTATTATAGTACAGTTGCTGACTTATGCTTTACCACCTCTTGAGCGATTGTCTAAAGAGGGAATGGAAGGGCGAAAAGTCTTAAATAAGATATCTGCAATAGTTTCGTTCGTACTTGCTATAGTTATGTCTTTAGCATACTATCTAACTTTAAAAACGGCAGGTGCTGTGAAGTATACTAGTGGTTTTGATGGTGTCTTCTGTATGATAACTATAATGTTAGTATTTATTGCAGGTGCTATGTTAATAGTATGGCTTGGTAATAGAGTAAACGAAAAAGGTATTGGAAACGGTGTATCAATCATACTTTTTGCGGGTATCATTGCTAGAGGACCTTCAGATATTTGGAGTATGATAACACTTGCAAAGAATGAACCTAACCCTTATGTATTCGTAGTTCCTATAGTATTAATCATATACATTGCTATGATAGTTGCTATAGTATTTATGAACGATTCCGAAAGAAGAATACCTATCCAGTATGCTAAAAGAGTAGTCGGAAGAAAACAGTACGGTGGACAGAGTACTCATATACCTATAAAGTTATGTATGTCAGGAGTTATGCCTATAATCTTTGCTATGGCATTTATGTCATTGCCAAGTACTTTAGGAATGTTCTTCCCTCCAGCCGATGAGCCTGTCGGATTTTGGCAAAAGTTTTATGCCGGATTTTTAAACTTCTTTAGTTATACTAGTCCATGGTATGCTATACTATATTTTATATTAATCATTGCGTTTAACTACTTCTATGTAGCGATGCAATACAATCCAGTAGAGATTGCAAACAGTCTAAGGCAGAATAATGGTGCTATTCCTGGTATAAGACCTGGTAAGCCTACTTCCGATTATATCCAAAGAGTGTTGTCTAAGATTACTCTAGTAGGAGCATTCTTCTTAGGTATTATAGCAATCTTCCCTATATTCTTTAATATGGCAGTTCCTAATTTGAGTGGTTTAGCTATGGGAGGTACTTCAATACTTATCGTGGTTAATGTGGCTCTTGAAACTGTTAGAACACTTGAAAGCCAAATGATGATGAGAGATCACAAAGGATTTTTAAGTTAATGGAGGATTTTTAAATGAATTTAATTTTGTTAGGTGCTCCTGGCGCTGGTAAAGGTACACAAGCTGAAGTAATCTCTAAGGCTTTAAATATTCCTCAAATTTCGACTGGCAATATGCTAAGAGAAGCTGTGAAGAACGGTACTGAATATGGTCTTAAAGCCAAAGAAGCTATGGATAGTGGTGCTTTAGTTTCTGATGAAATAGTTATTGGTATCCTAAAAGATAGAATTGCTCAAGATGATGCTAAAAATGGTTTCATTCTTGACGGTTTCCCAAGAACTGTGCCTCAAGCTGAAGCGTTAGACAACATGGGCGTTCAAATTGATAAAGTTATTGAAATCTTTGTACCAGATGAAACTATTAAACAGAGAGTTTCAGGTAGAAGAGTTTGCTTAGATTGTGGTGCTACTTATCACGTCGATTTTAAACCTTCTAAGGTTGAAGGTATTTGTGATAATTGTGGTGCTAAGACTGTTATCCGTAAAGATGACAAGCCTGAAACTGTATTAGACCGTTTAGCCACTTATCATGAAAAGACTGCTCCTTTAAAGGATTATTATGCAAAACAGAACAAGCTCGAAACTGTTATTGGTCAAGAAGAAGTTTCTGAAACTTCTAAACTTACTTTAAAAGCGGTAGGAGTAGAATAATAAATGGTTACTATTAAATCTAAATCCGATTTAGAAAAGATGCGTAAAGCAGGTAGAATTGCTGGACAAGCTAGAGAGTTAGCTGGAAAGTCTATCCACGCAGGTATGTCTACGTTGGAATTGGATAAGATTATTCATGACTATATTGTTAGCTGTGGAGCTGTTCCATCTTTTTTGGGTTATGGTGGTTTCCCTGGTAGTGCTTGTATCTCCATTAATGAAGAAGTTATTCATGGAATTCCTAATAAAAAAAGGATTATTAAGAATGGTGACATAGTAAGTGTAGACGTTGGTGCTTATATAGACGGTTTTCATGGTGATACTTGTGCTACATTTACTGTCGGTAAAGTTTCTGATGAGGCTATCAAACTCCTTGAGGATACTAAGGCTAGTCTTTATAAGGCTATCGATAAAGCAGTAGTTGGCAATAGGTTGGGTGACGTATGTCACGCAGTAGAAGAGTATGTTACTCCTTTAGGTTATGGCATAGTTAGAAACTATACTGGTCATGGCGTAGGTAGAAAGTTACATGAATCTCCTGAAGTGCCTAACTATGGTACTGCTGGTAGAGGAATTAAGTTAGTCGCAGGTATGACCTTTGCAATCGAACCTATGATAAATCTTAAGGGTGATGGTGTTAGAACTCTTGCAAATGGTTGGACGGTCGTCACTAACAGTGGTTCTCTTTCTGCTCACTTTGAACATACTATTGCAATTACTCCAAGTGGTCCTATTATTCTAACTGAACCTTAATGGAGGAGAAATCTGTGAATATATCTATTGGCACGGTGGTCAAAGCCTGTGCAGGTCGTGATGGTAATGACTACTTCGTAGTCGTTGCCCATGATGACGCTTGGGTCTATATTGCAAACGGTAAGAACAGAAAGTTATCGAAACCTAAAAAAAAGAATGTAAAACATTTACAGTTTACTAAGTCTATAATAGATTTGGAAAAGTTTACTGATAAGAAACTCAAGAAGTTTCTTAATGAGTATAAGTCTACGCAATCTTTAAGTGGAGGAAACATTAATGTCTAAAGAAGATGTTATTGAGTTGGAAGGCACTGTAATTGAAGCTCTCCCTAATACAGTATTTAAAGTAGAACTTCAAAATAAACACGTTATTTTAGCACACGTTTCTGGTAAACTTAGAATGAACTTTATCAGAATAGTTCCTGGTGACAAAGTAACTGTTGAGATGTCACCTTATGACTTAACTAAGGGTAGAATAACTTGGAGAGCCAAGTAATTTTTAACTAATCAAGGAGGTATTTAAAATGAAAGTTAGACCTTCAGTAAAACCTATGTGTGAAAAATGCAAGGTTATCAAGCGTAAAGGCAAAATAATGGTTATTTGTGAAAATCCAAAGCATAAGCAACGTCAAGGCTAATGGTTGATGGCTTGTGTTTTTAAACACAATTAATAGTTATGTTCAAATTGGTAGAGATACCTTTTGGACGTTCATCTAATAACGGAGGTGCAAATTTTAATGGCAAGAATTGCTGGTGTTGATTTACCTAAAAATAAGAGAGTCGAAATCGGTCTTACTTATATTTATGGTATCGGTCGTGCTACTGCCGATAAAATCTTAAAGGAAACTGGTGTAAATCCAGATGTAAGAGTAAAAGATTTAACTGAAGACGATACTGCTAAACTTCGTGAATATATTGACAAGAACTGTAATGTTGAAGGTGACTTAAGAAGAGAAGTTTCCCTAAACATTAAGAGACTTGTTGAAATCGGTTGTTATAGGGGCGTACGTCATCGTAAGGGTTTACCTGTTAGAGGTCAAAGAACTAAGACCAACGCAAGAACTCGTAAAGGTCCAGTTAAGACTATCGCAAATAAGAAGAAGTAAGGAGGGCATGAATTATGGCACAAAAGAAAGTTGCTACAGTAAGAAGACGTAAAGAACGTAAAAATATAGAAAGCGGTTCTGTTCATATTCAGTCCACTTTTAACAATACTATCGTAACTATTACAGACGTTCAAGGAAATACTATTTCTTGGGCTAGTGCTGGTGAACTTGGTTTTAGAGGTTCAAGAAAATCTACACCATTCGCAGCACAGACAGCAGCTGAGACTGCAGCTAAGGCAGCTATGGAACACGGTCTAAAGACTGTTGAAGTTTTCGTTAAAGGTCCTGGTTCTGGTCGTGAGGCAGCTATCAGAGCTTTACAGACTGTAGGTCTTGAAGTAAAGATGATTAAAGACGTTACTCCAATTCCTCACAATGGTTGTCGTCCACCTAAGAGAAGACGTGTGTAATTTATAGGAGGTGTAATTTAAAATGGCAGTAAGTAAAGAACCAATCCTAAAGAGATGTAGATATTTGGGAATTAGTCCTGCAGTTATGGGCGTTTCTAAGAAAGAATCCATTAGATTTAAGAATGCTAATAACAGAAAGAAAGTTTCTGAATATGGTATGCAATTAAAGGAAAAGCAAAAGCTAAAGTTCATCTATGGTGTACTAGAAAAGCAGTTCTATCACTATTTTGAGATTGCTTCCAAGATGGAAGGCAAGGCTGGTGATAACTTAATCACTTGTCTAGAAAGCAGATTAGATAGTGTAGTATTTAGAATGGGCTTAGCTCTAACTAGAAGAGAAGCTAGACAATTAGTAGTACACAGTCACTTTACTGTAAATGGTAAGAAGGTTAATATTCCATCTTATAGAGTAAAAGTTGGTGACGTTATCGCTTTAGCTGAAAAGGACAGAACTTCTGAAAAGTTTAAATCTACAGTAGAAGCTACTAATGGTAGAGTAGTTCCAGTATGGCTAGAACCTAAGAAAGATGACTTCTCTGCTACAGTAGTTCGTTTGCCATTGGCTACAGATATCGACTACGAAGTTGCTTCCCACCTCATCGTCGAATTGTACTCCAAATAATATTTTTGATTATCTTTTGACACTGTTTATTATATTAGTAGCTCGAAGAAGTATGACAGAATTTCGGGCAAAGGTTGAATTATTACAAAACAGGAGGAGTTTTAATGCTTGAGAAGTTTGAAAAGCCAACTATAGATATCGTTGAACAGAAAAGTGACGGTAAGTATGCTAAGTTCGTACTTTCTCCTTTAGAAAGAGGTTATGGCACTACTTTAGGTAACGCTCTTAGACGTGTACTTCTCTCCTCTTTGCCTGGTGTTGCAGTCAATTCTGTTAAGATTGACGGAGTACATCACGAACTTTCGACTATTCCTGGAGTTAAGGAAGACGTAACTGAAATTATTTTAGCTATTAAAGGTTTAACAGCTAAGTTACACGGTGAAAGCCCTAAGACAGTCTATATTGAGGCTGAAGGTGAAGGCGAAGTAACCGCTGGTGATATTAAGGCAGATTCTGAAGTGGATATCTTAGACCCTGGTATGCATATCGCTACCTTGGGTAAAGATGCTAAACTATATATGGAAATAACTATCGACAAGGGTAGAGGCTACGTTTCAGCAGAAAGAAATAAGCAACTTACTCAATTCCCTATTGACGTTATAGCCGTAGATAGTATCTATACGCCTGTATTAAAGGTAAACTTTAAAGTTGAAGATACTCGTCTTGGTCAAATTACTGACTATGACAAGTTGACTTTAGAAGTTTGGACAGATGGCACTATTTCTGCTAAAGAAGCAGTATCACAGGCAGCCAATCTCCTCAACGAGCATCTAAAATTGTTTGTTGACCTCTCGGAAGATGTAGGTGACGAAACACAGTTCTCTGAAACTGGTGATGGTGATAAGGTTAAAATCCTTGAGATGACCATTGAGGAACTTGACTTATCGGTTCGTTCATTTAACTGCTTGAAACGTGCAGGCATTAACACGGTAGACGACTTAATTAATAAGTCCGAAGAAGAAATGATGAAGGTTAGAAATCTTGGTAGAAAATCTTTTGAAGAAGTTAGAGATAAGTTGACTTCTCTTGGTTTTACTCTAAGTTCTGAAGAAGATTAATTCAGGTTTTACTTACCTTTTTACGTTTGATTTTTATCCCTTTACGGAGCTTATAGCTCCGTTGGGAATTACTAAATACAAGGAGTGAATTTCAATGGCAGGTACTAGAAAATTAGGAAGAACTTCCGACCACAGAAGAGCAATGCTTAGAGCTATGGTAACATATCTATTAGAAAACGGTCAGATTGAAACTACTGTAACTCGTGCTAAGGAAGTACGTTCTGTTGCTGAAAAAATGATTACTATTGGTAAAAATAATGACCTCCACTCCAAGCGTCAAGTTCTAGCATACGTTACTAAAGAAGACGTAGTTAAGAAACTATTTGATGAAATCTCACCAAAGTACGCTGATAGAAATGGTGGTTATACTAGAATTATCAAGAAAGGTCCACGTCGTGGCGATGCTGCTGAAATGGCTATCATTCAGTTAGTTTAATTCTTAGATTTTTGAAATAATCTTTATATATGTAAATAGGCTTATCTGTACAGATAAGCCTATTTTTTATTTATCGTGTTGGTTAATGTTTGATAACATCTAAAGGATTTACATACTTACCACCCTTTAGAATTTCAAAGTGTAAATGACTATCTAAAACGGTTTCGCTAACTGCCGTATTTCCGACATTTCCAATGATATCTCCAGTGGTTACCTTGTCGCCCTCCGATACCAATACTACCTTATTTAGATTACAATAATTAGCAATAAAATCTGTGTGGTCTATGGTTACGCATATTCCAAGTAGAGCATCTTCGTAGACTTTGATTACTGTACCATCTTGAACAGCTTCAATAGGGGTAGTGGTATCAGTGGCGATATCTATGCCATTGTGGGTTTGCCAAATTCCACTAGTTGCAGACTTTACCAACTCTCCATTGCTAAATTCGTTAATGATTTCTCCACTTACTGGCATTTTAGGAACGTTATCATCTACTATAGGGGCAGGTGGATTAGTAGTAATAATGACGTTTTCTTGAGTAGTAACTTCTGATTGGCTAGTGATATTAATGGTAGTATCTAAGGTAGATTGTGTAGTAACCTTTGGTACATTAGTTTCTATGTTTTCGACGGGAGTTAAGTCATCATTAGGGGTAGATTGGTCTTCTGTAGTAGTTTCTGTTACTTCTGCAAGGTCAGATACTTCTGGTGGTATCGCTTGTGGATATGCTACTATACACGCCACTATTATCATTAGTAGACTGATAGTCACTGCTATGAAGAACATTCTGTTAGTTTTGCTCTCTTTTGAGTTATTTTCCATATTTTTCACCTCAAAAGAGAGTATTCCCCATAGTCTTATGATTATACAATTCATGTCAAAAATATGTTATATTTTTGATTGCTTATGATTGCATATTATCTTATATAAATCTATAAACTTAACCTTAATAGATACATCATCATTGGTGTGATAAGTAGTTTCCTCAATCTTATGTGATGGTTTTGGATATAATAGTATGATATCATTACAGTTAAATGCCCTTGAGTATACATACATTTGATACATATCTTGGATATTTATGCCATAGTTATTTTTAGTGTGGTCTAAGATTTTCCATTTAGTGTCTATAATGTACTTTACATATGATTTTTCTTTCAATACTATATCAGGTCGTAAGTTGAACCTTTTCGGATTTTCAAATAAGTATTTAGAACTATCTTGTATAGCGATATCATATTGAGGATACCTTTTTTTTATAATGTTAGATACATACTTTTCAAAGATATCATTCATGGGAAATAGTAGGGCATAGGTGATGCTATCCCCATGATAGTTACTAAAACTTTTATTCTGTAAGAATACTTTAGCAATGTTTAGAATGGTATCATAAGTATGATTGTTTCTACATCTTGAAAAATCAAGGTCATAATTTTTAGATGGTTCTACAGTATCGAAGTATTGCAACATCTGATAGATACTCTTTTTGTTATTACTATCTTGAGTGATGCTATATAATAGCATTAAAGTGGATTTTATTATCTTATTTTCGCTACAGTTAGGTGTGAAAACATCATGTTGGATAAAAAATCTTTCTTTATGAACACGGTTCTCTAATAGATGCTTCTCTAATAATAGTTTGCCATTAAAAAAAGTCTCATTTGAGAATACCTCTTCATAGTTAGAGGATATTCCATAATCTATGATATTTTTAACTTCATCAATGAACATTCTTATAAATACTTCAAATATGGTAATGTTATCAACGTCTAAATTAGAGATATTTCCCTTTTTATAAGATATATTTAATATAGACTTTAACATTTCAAAAAGTATCGTTTTAACATCTTTAATATTGTCATTATCATAGATTTTAGGTAATATTTCTATTTGAAAACCATCTTTAAGTTGTATCAATCCAACGTACTGTTGAGCTTTAATAACTTTTTGATGGTTTACTTGACTAATCTTCATTATTTGAGGAGTATCATCGTTATTGGATTTGGATAGTATTAAACTTTCTAAACTATCAAAGTGTTTTTTAGAGATGGTCTTTTCTTCAAAATTGTCTTGAGTACCACAATATATGGTTTCATACTCTGTAATTGTTAAAAGTTTTATCATATAATCACCACTACTTGATGTTTTTATATATTATAACACATCTATGAAATTTTATCAACGTATATGATTACCCTTTTATTACTCCTACCGTCGACAACTTTTTGATTGGTTCTACTAAATCAAGTTGATTATTCATAACAGTTTCTATATCTTTGTAGGCGAAACGACATTCTTCAGCGACATCATCTTTTTTTGGTTTTGCTAGAACTACGCCTTGGTTTTTCAAATCTACTATGACCTTTTCCGTTGAAAACTTTTCTAAAGCCCCTTTACGTGAGTACTTTCTTCCTGCTCCATGTGATGACGAATTGAAACTATCTGGATTACCCTTACCTTTTACGATATAACTATAACTTCCCATAGCTCCTGGAATTATTGCTAATTCATCTTTTAAAACCCTTACTGCTCCTTTACGATGCACCCATACGTTTTTATCAAAATGGCTTTCTAGTTGCGAATAATTATGATGGCAGTTGATTTGGTTCATATATGTTGGAGTAATTCCTACATACTTTTCTACACTAGTAGTAAAGATATCTTTTATAGTTGTTAGTATTCTTTCACGATTTTCATGTGCAAAATCCATGGATAATTTCATATAGTTTAGATATCTTTGTCCTTCATCAGTATCTACAGGCAAGAAAGGTAGGTTATATTCCTCCGGAATTGATGAGTAGTACTTTCTATTCAATTCACGAGCGATATTATTGAAATGTTCTCCAACTATGTTGCCAAAGTGTCTACTTCCAGAGTGTAACATGATACATGCCATTCCATTCTCATCTTCTTGGATTTCTATGAAGTGATTTCCTCCACCTAAAGTTCCTACCTGATAATAACCGTCATCAATCTGTGGAAGTAGTTCAATATCTTTGGAGTATTTTTCTATCTGTTCTTTGGCGAGGTCTAGTACCTTTGATGGTTGTGGTTTTTTAAAGTGGTTAAATCCGACAGGAACATTTCTTAAAATGTTACCAACTATCAACTTTATGAGTTCGCCACTTCCTGTGATAGTCTCTCTTAAAACTTTAACAGGAATATTGGTTTCAACGAAAGCCATACCACACCCGATATCTACGCCTACAGCGTTTGGAATAACGACATTATCACAGGCTATAACACTGCCTATAGGTATTCCTTTACCAGCATGGGTATCGGGCATTAGAGCTACCCATTTATATACAAACGGTAGCTTGGATAGGTTTATAGCCTGTGCTAAACAGTTTTCCTCAACATCTTGGATACTTTCCAACCATACCTTTATTGGATATTTTTGCTCATCTTGATTATAGTAAGTAAACATGAAAACATCACCTTTCTATATTTTGTGATTATATTATATCGTGCAATCTTTAAGATGTCACTAAAAAAAAGTTGCTACTATTTTCTTAATATTATTACACTATTTGGAAAATATTCACGCAACTTTTTTTATAACTTTCAATTTATCTATTGACATCTATTGGATTTATGTGTATAATGTATATATAGTATATATACAATTTTTAAGGAGATAAATATTCATGGATATTATTATTAGTAACTCATCAGGAGTGCCTATATATGAACAGATATCCTCACAGATTAAAACCTTAATCATGAACGGTTCTTTGAAAGAAGGGGACGCCCTTCCATCAATGAGGACTTTGGCTCAAGAACTTCGTATTAGCGTTATAACCACTAAACGCGCGTACGAAGAACTTGAACGTGATGGTTTTATAGCATCATATACAGGCAAGGGAAGTTTTGTAAATCCACAAGATGTAAATTTAATTCGTGAGGAAAATCTAAAACAGATTGAAAGTCTACTTTCACAAGTGGTAGAAAAATCTAAGGTTTGCGATATCTCTCTTGATGAACTTATGGAAATACTTAAAATTATCTATAACAATGAATGAGGTGTGTATCTTGAATGATTATGTAAACGCTATAGAAATTAAAAATTTATCTAAAAATTTTGATGGATTTTCACTTAACAACATAAGTTTTACTGTGCCTAAGGGCAGTATAATGGGATTTGTCGGTCAAAATGGTGCTGGTAAGACTACTACTATAAAATCACTTTTGAACATCTACAAGGCTGATAGTGGTGAAATAAAAATCTTTGGTTTGGATAGTGTAAAACATGAATTGGATATCAAAAAGAATATTTCAGTAGTATTTGATGAAATCCCATTCCATGATGTTCTAAATGCTACTCAATTAGATAAAATCTTAAAAGAAATCTATGAAAGTTGGAATACTAATACTTTTAATAACTATCTTGAACGTTTCGGATTGCCTAAAAAGAAAAAGATATCTCAACTATCTAAGGGTATGAAGATGAAACTTCAAATTGCAGTGGCACTATCGCATAATGCAGATTTACTAATCATGGACGAGGCTACTGGAGGTCTTGACCCTGTCGTTAGAAATGAAATGCTTGATGTCTTTATGGAGTATATCCAAGATGAAAATCATAGTATATTGATGTCCTCACATATTACTAGCGACCTCGAAAAAATCGCTGATAGTATCACTTTTATCCATAATGGAAAAATCTTAATGAGTGGTTACAAAGATGATATTTTAGAAAATCATGGGGTGTTGAAATGTCCTAAAGATGATATCACTAAAATTTCTATTGATGATATCGTTAGTATTAGGTTATCCAACTTTGGTGCAGAGGTTATGATTAAAGATTTAACATCATGTAAAAATAAGTATCGTGATTACATTGTGGATAAAACTACTCTCGATGAAATATTACTCTTCTATGTTCGTGGCATGGATAAAAAGGAGTGGTCTATATAATGAAAGGATTAATCTTAAAAGATTTCTATCTATCTAAAAAATCCTTGATTATGAACACTTGGATATTTGTATTACTTCAATTTTTAGTCTACATAGTTCGATTTGCTTTTATATATGGAAATCTTGCTAAACAGCCTATCGATGAATTGACTTACTCTCTAAATATGGTAGATATTATTGTTCCATTGCTTACTACTTTGATATCTTTTTTACCACTTATGAGCATTGTAAACAGTCCACTCTATCAAGATTTTAACTGTAAATGGAATATGTTTGCATATACTACACCATATACAGAAAATCAGATGATTAAAGTTAAGTATCTTGAAAGTATGTCCATGTGGATAGTATGTACTATCTTAGGAACATTACTAAATGGAATATATTACTTTATATTCAAAACGGAAACTGCTCTATTTAGCTTAAAAATATCATTTTTGATATGCTTTATAGTCTTAGCGATAGAATTTATCTTGTTAATAGCGACTTACAACGTTAAAAAATCTAAGACGGTTGAGGCTATGTTTACAGTAGTATTTTCAATCTGTTGGATTGCTGTTATGTTCAAACTCATAAGATTTATGGAAGACCCACCTGAAAAATATAGAAACTTATCCGATGGTGAAATAACAAACTTGATACTCAACAATACTAAAAATTGGATATCATCTAACTATGGATTGTTATTTATAATCTGTATAAGTTTAGCAATCATTTTAGGAGTGATATCTTATAAAGTGTGTGTATCTTTATTGAAAAGGAGGGATAGAGTATGTGGGGATTAATCTTAAAAGATATCTACACTAACAAAAAAACTTTAATATTTTCAATCTTAGGAACTCTATTCTTTTCGATACCTTTCTTTATATCCTTTGGAATTGGAGATGTCGATACTGAGAATGGTAAATCGGTTGAAACAGTAATATCTATGATGTACATGATGTTATACTTTTTTATATTCATGATTTGGGTTGATATTATATTAGCCACAATCTCTAACGATGAAAAACCCACTTGGATTAATTACATAGTATCTTCACCGATAGCAGTAAAAGGACAAGTACAATCTAAGTACTGTGAGGGATTAATAATATCTAGTATGTATTTTAGTTGGTGTTACATGATTACTCAAGTTAGTGTAGCTGTCAATAATTTTGAAACTTCACATATCGATTTAGCTATGAATTTAATGTTTATGTTGTTATTTATCTATGCGATAGAAATTCCTTTTGTTGTTAGATTTGGCTCTAAGCATGGAAATAATATCAAGTTTGTATTTGGCATGATTTTAGTAATAGCATTTTTAATATGTTTCCTCTATGGTGAAGATTTTGAAAACACTCTTTATAAACTCTGGGATATGTTGCTAAATAATAAATTTAATGATAAAATCATATTTTTGAGTAGTCTGTTTCCATACGTTGTAGGAGTTTTATACTATGTATCTTATAAGATATCTTGTAAATTGTATCTAAAGGGGGCTGAATGCTTTGAATAATGATAAGTCTTTAATTATAAAACGTATCTTGATATATATAATATTATCGTTTGGCATAACTTGGGCGTTATTCTATGTTGGTGATGTTAAATCTATATATCTAAGTGATAGAGAAATCACTGGTAAACAGAATTTATTTGCAATATTATCTATGTTTGGTCCAGCGTTGGCGAACTTTATAACTAGAGGTCTCACAAGAGAGGGTATGCAAAAGTCCCTTTTGAAGTTTAACATTGAGGGAAATTTTATATACTATGTGATATCTGTGGTAGTAATGATTTTAATGGCATTATTCAACGGAATACTATTCCCTTTGATATATCTTAGAAAAGTTGAATTGAACGTATCTCCTATAATGTTTATAGGTTTAAATTTAAGTATAATTTCCAGTGCTATATGCTCATGGATAGTTTATTTTGGTGAAGAATTCGGTTGGCGTGGATACTTATATCCAAAATTAGAAGAACTCTTTGGCACTGGAAAAACTATCGTAATAGGTGGCATCATATGGGGATTATGGCACACTCCTGAGTTATTACAAGGACACAACTTTGGCAAAGATTTACCATTATTTCCAATAAGTAATATTATCCTAATGTGTATAGATTGTATCTTTATAGGAGCATTTTTGACATATCTAACTAAGAAGACTAATTCAATATATCCAGCTTGTATAGCCCATTCATTGAATAATAATTTTGTCAATATTATGCCTAATTTTTTTATATCAGAAGAAGATTTTAATACTTTAAATATATCATCTTTTGAGATTATGATGTTTATGTTCGTATCTACGCTTATTATAGGAACGGTTTCATGGGTTCTTCTTAGTAAAGATAAAAACTATCTCTCTTAGAAGTGACTAAATAATTTTTGTGCTTTTTCACTATACTTTGTGTTATAACTTTTTATAAAATTGTCATATTACACAAAGTTTAAAAATGTCCTTGACTTTTCTAAGATTATATGATATACTAAATAAGTACTCAGGAGATGAGTGCTTAAAAGTATATCGCGGGGTGGAGCAGTTTGGTAGCTCGTCGGGCTCATAACCCGAAGGTCGTTGGTTCAAGTCCAGCCTCCGCAACCAGTCTTATCCAATCCAATTACCAGCTAGGTAATTGGATTGTTTTGTTTTTAAAATCTAATAGGCGTGTAAACCGTGTTGAAAAAAATCTCTAGGAACTTCCTAGAGATTTTTCTGTTTGTGGTGGTCGACAAAATGTCGACTTGTGATAAACTATCTGATGTGACTATGTTATATGTTAGAAGTTTAGATTTCAAACTTATCGTCAGTATCAAAAGTTGTTAAAATTGGAATTGGTTCATTTTCTAAGTTATTTATAATTTCATTTTCATTAGATTTCTTACTGTCTTCTAAATCTTGTGTGATATCATCTTCTAAGTTATCTACAATTTCATTCTCGTTGGATTTCTCACTGTCTTCTAAATCTTCTGTAATTTCGTTTTTTAAGTCATCTACAATTTCATTCTCGTTGGATTTCTCACTATCTTCTAAATCTTGTGTGATATCATCTTCTAAGTTATCTACAATTTCATTTTCATTAAATTTTTCACTGTCTTCTAAATCTTCTGTGATTTCGTCTTCTAAGTCATCTACAATTTCATTTTCATTAGATTTTTCACTGTCTTCTAAATCTTCTGTGATTTCGTCTTCTAAGTCATCTACGATTTCTTTTTCATTAGACTTATCACTGTCTTCTAAATCTTCTGTGATTTCATTTTCTAAGCCATTTATATTATCAACTGGAGTCATTATATTGTTTGAAACTTCTTTTATTCTTGGTATTGATGAAGGTTCTATATTAGAAGTTGTATTGATAAATTCAGAAAAAGGATTATCATTATTTTTTTCATTTATTAGATTATCATCATAAAGATTTGATTTTTCTAAACCTATTAGTGTATCTTGAATATTTAATTCTAAGGTTTGAGAAGATTCTATAATCTGAGCTTCAATTTTATCCAATTTTAACTGTATATCATCAATTTTTTTAGAAATTATCTCGAAAGTTTTAGAATTTTCAGAGATAATCTGAAGGTCTTTTTCAAACTTTGGTGCATTTGCAAAAAAGAGACCTATTTCAGTTTGTAACAAATTAGATAGAGCTTCTTTATCTTCTACATTTTTTAGTACATTTATAACTTCCAATACTTTATTAACGGTAGAAGCTTCAACTATACTCAAATTTTGCTTGTTGTAAAGTAACTTACAAACTTTTTCTTCTATGGTTAGAGTATCCATTGATTTTATTTCTTCAAGTGGAATGGTATTTAATGTTTTAACTTCTGGGGGTAATACTTTACTAACGTATATCATAGAAAAATCATCTCCTGTTTGACTGGTATAGTTTTCATCAAGAAATTCTGTTAACAAACCTTGCGTTTCTTCGAGTTCAAAATAACGTTGTAATCCTTTGATGGCACTGTTATTGATTTTTAAATTAGGTTTGTACTCACAAGGTATGGTAGCACCACCATCACTAGCAAGAATGAAGGTAGTTACTTCTTTTGATAGATTACCATAATGTATTTCTATAAACTCAGAAAGATTAGAAGTTGTTGTTAAAGGTGTCTCATTGATTGTTTCGCCATTGTGAGGTTTAGATAAGAATTTACAATCTTCATTTTCTTTCTTATAAAGTATTATGCCATCACCTATGTGAATTTGAAAGAACTTATCTTCAGTTAGACAAAGAATAAGCAATGTTGAACCAAGTTGTTTGTATCTTGCATTTAACTGTTTGGCAAACTCTTTTAGATGTTTTTTTATTTCATTAGCAATAGTTTTTATAGTTTCTTTTTCTTTATTAGATACACATTCATTATAGAGTTCGTCAAAGTTATCCACGCAATATTTTGACATATATTGTAAAATTTCTTCAGCACTTTCCTTGGCATATTCCTTAGTACCTGCACCATCGGCAAGACCTAGGAACAAGATGCCATTCTGTTGTTTAATAAGTATGGCATCTTGACAAGGTTGGTTTGCTTTTATGTGATTTTCACCTATTTTACAATATGTATAAGTTTTCCACATATTTTGCAACTCCTTATATATCACATCTACAGTTTGGGTCGATGGTATAATTTTGGTCTTTTTTAACTTTAAAGTCTTGGAATTGATTTATTTTAGATGATGGGTCTTTACTTGAAATACTTAAACTTGCACTTAACCAATCAAAGAATTTGGTAAAGTCTGTTCCTTGAAGAGTTATTATTGAATTATCAGGTGTAAAAGCCCTTAATTCAGCGAAGTTGTTTGAACTTCCATCACCTATGGCGACTGGTATAAAGTTCAACTTTCTATTGGCAACTAGATTACGAACTTCTTTTTGCATTTTTAGACGTAAAGCGTCATCATCATTCCATGGGTCACCATCAGTCATCAATACTAGCCAAGGTTGGTAATAGTTAAGATGTTTGTCTTTCATCTCTTGTTTACGTTTTATTAAAGAATTTAGACCACAATCCACAGCACGACCTAATCCTGTAGCCGTGCGTTCAGGTTTGATGGTTAAATCTTGAAAACTATAAGCGTTTAAAACTGCACCTAGGCGAATATAACTATATTTTAGCATTTCTTCAGGATATGTTCCAAATGATATAAAGTTTAAATCAACACAAACTCTAGCCACTTTATCAGATATAAGGCTATTTATAAAACGTTTTAAACCTAAGTTTAGTTGGTCTGCCCTAGTGGACTCTATTAACTCACCTTTTAGATTTACAGCATTGTGTACTAGTTCTCCCATACTGCTACTTTTATCAAGGAGTATACAAACTGGTACATGAGGTTTGTTATCATCACTAGCAATTTTTTCAATTAAAGCCTGTAAATCGGCTTCACTTATTTTGGTTGGTATTTTTGGCATATTATCTTCCATTCCTTTCTGATATACCGTGTTTTCTATTGAAAATTTCCATCTTATAGTCTATAGTTGGTAAAACACCATATTTTTGAGCAATTTGGTCAACTTGGTATAATACATTATAAACTTGATTAACTAACTCTTCATCAATTCCAGCAAAGAAAACATCTGGAGATGTAGCATGAAGCATAAATGCTTCTATGATGTCAAAAAGTATATCATAACGCAATCTGTAGATATTATCTTCAAGTGTTCCTCTAGACGTTTTGCAGAAAGTTTCCAAGGCATCGAGTTGTTTTTTATAGTTTTCGTAAACTTCGTAACTTGGATAGTTTTCAAAATTGAGGTTAGCTTCATTAAACTCCCTTAGAACGTCAATGTTTTTTAGAAGATAGTCGCAGAACTGTTCTATCTCAGATGTTGGTTGAATGTTTGGTGTATAATTATCTATGACATCTTGAACGCTTGGAACTTCATTTACTTCTATTTTTGTTACAGGTACTTTGGTTGTCTTTGGTTTAGATTTATCAAAGATAGATTGATACATGGGCATTATACATTGTATAACTTCTTCAAACTCTTTTACATCCATACGTATAGAAGCATTTTTAACTTTATCTATAAAAGGAAGTATATATTTCTTTTCCAAGTTTCTGCAGTAAAAAACTGATGCTTTTGCTATGATTTCACATGCTTTAGTATCATTAGCATCTATTACAGATATACGCTTCTTAATATATTCCGAACAATTTGGAAAACTATCACTTAGGCAATAGTTCCTAAAACCTATATATAGATTATCAATAGATTGAGCACGTTTTTCCGTACTTCCTGTTTTTAAAGCTATCTCTTTTAAAACCATGATTTATCTCCTTAAACTTAAAACTCTATAGACCAATCGTCTTTGTTTATGTTATCAAATAGAGGGTCTTTAAATGATTGGTCGAACTTTCCTTCAGCTTGCCAAACTTTGTGACCTCTACATTTTGGGCATAAGTTGTACTTATTTAAAGTTTTCTTTTCCTCTATAGAAAGAGAAAAAAGGTTCTTCCTTGTTAAATTTATATAGTTTTTATACTCACTTTTAGTTAGATAAAAATAATTACCACAACTACATAAACGTTGCTTATTATTAGGACTTGGATGCTTAACACAATTACTACATAAACCATCTTCATTTATATATTCGATAGGTATTATCCTACGACAATACCAACACGTTTTGAAATGCTTTGGATAACACTTAGGACAATATAATTTTTTCTTGATGGTAGTTTCTATATTGTTATTATTAGGTTCTTCCTTATCAAGATTGATTTTAGAAGAGAAAAGTTCTCCACAATCATCGCAGGTATAATAATAACAGTTAGAAGCAATTCTTATGTCTCGTGTTGGCTCAAGGTCAAGTAAAAGAGGGTCTTCAAATGATGTTGGTTTATTTTTATTGAATTTTTCATTATACTTTTGCGTTTGAATTTTAATATTATCTAATACTTTCAAAATTGTTTCAACGTCATTGTAGTCAGTACAATTATAATCAGCTTCAAGGATACTTCTTACTCTTAAAGCGATTTTTAATTGTTTTTCATATAAATCTAATGCCCTTATCCACTTATCTGTATGTGGTCTATTTCTTTCGAAATATGTTGGATTTTTATAGACATTATTAGGTAGATTGGCATCTCTATAATTTTGAAGTGCTTCTTTAGAAAGCTTAGGGCCACAAAGGTTGGTAACTCTTGTTATTCCATCTTCTGTTATGTATGGTGAAAGAGAACAGAATAACATTGCCTTTATGCCATATGGTAAAAACCTCCATAAGCGTTGGTGATTTTCATCAGATAACTCACCATTAGCTAATATACGTCCACCAAATTGATAGCCAAAAAGTTGAGCTTTGTAAGCCTCATTAACATCTAGGATTGTACGACCTTCATATGGGTGCTTTCCTAACATTAGAATTTTAAAGATTAAAATGGCAAGAGCAAAATCATCATCAGCCTCAATACGACTGTAGTCGTTATATGTTAGTCCTTTTTCTTGAAGTTCTATTTGTTCTTTAGACAAAAAACCGGGAGTATATACAGGACTACAGAAGTTTTCAATTTGATAACTATCAACATCTATAAAGTATATTTCGTGAGAGGCTGGATTAAGGAGTATATTTGCACCACTTATGTCTCCTACGATTATACCCCATTTATGTAACGTACGAATTGTCTTTACTATAGTTTTACAAAGTTCGGCAAGATGCATACGATTCCAGTTTGAGAGATTTTGAAGAAGCTGAGTTCTATTTGATACGATTGTATCAATGTTTATACCAGATACTTTTTCCATAATATAACCAACTGGTTGATTATCATAATTACTTATTATACTTAGTGGAAATACTATACTTTTTAAAGACTCTTTATCATCATCTTTGTCTAAACTGTTTTCATCTAATTGTTGGACAAAGTTAATAATTTTAAGAAGTTTTTGATAATCTCTTTCTGAAAACTGACCTTCTGAATATATCTTTGCAACACATTCATGATTTTTGTAGATTAAAGGATATCCATCTGTAGTTAAACATTCATAAATCTTAGCTTGTCCACCTTTTCCATGTTCTTTACCCAAGATTAAATTCTGATTTCCAAATACTATAAGACTGTCTCCTGTAGTTGGTACAGTATAACTGTACTTTTCTTCTGAGTATGGATTTGGGTGTTTTTTTAGATAGTCACGTTCCAAGGGCATTTCAAAGATATTTATTGGTTTGGATTGTGGCTTTTGTCTTACCTGTAATTTAGGTTCTTCAACATTATCAATATTATCGTTTATGCACTTTAGAAAGTCATCTAAGTCCGAGGATTGGGGTAATTTAGATACTTCTTGATTATTGATTGGTTTAAAAGTTGTATGTATTAAATTTGAACTTCCTATTGGAGGTGGTTTTATAGGTTCATAAGTTGGTTTTACTATCACCCTTGATGTATTAGGATTTTGTGTGTCCATTCTTTGAAATCTCTGTGTCGCATTAATGGATTGTTGTGACCTTGATGACTTTGAAATCGTAGTTGGTGAACTATTTTTATAATCGTAATTAAAAATCTGTTGGCACATTACTCCTTCTTCATAGTAATAAACGATTATTTCAATCTTACAGGTTTCAGCTAGATGTTCTATGTGAGTTAATCTATCTTTATTTTTAATTGTGAGAACACTGGCAGGTTTGTTATTAGATGCACAATCTATAATATAACTATACAAACTATTTGGACTATTAAAACATTTAGCCTTTATGGAACGATTACGCACAGCGTCTTCCAATACTTGGATAATCTCTTTATGTATATTTTCTTTTTCTTGTAGATATGCATTGTTATCTATAATTAGACAACCTTTTTCTTGTTTTAAATAACTTATATAAGCATGTAGAAAGTTAGGCTTTTTAAATACTACATTATCAAGAAACGTGTCATTCAAGTAGTGACATAATTCTTTTTTGGGTATTTTCTTAATCATACTTTTTCCTCCTTGTAATTCTATCATTTAAACGTGATAGACGCATCTTTACTCTACTTAATGTAGATTGTGTAACTTCACCCTCATCTGTGAGGTAACAAGCAATTATGTCGTTTCCTTTTGTAGATGTCAAGTTATTTGTGTAATTTAAAATGTCATAAGTGAGTTTTAAATCATTGGTTATGATAATGGTTGGTTTACTGTCTGCTCTTCGTCTCATTGTGTATGCAAGTATTTCACTATCGGCAAAAGTATTAGGTTGGATTTCATCTTTAATAAATCTTGTGTTGAATATGCTCACAACTTGGTGAGCATTAAGGTATCCATAGTACTTTAGACCCAAATCAGCATTCTTCTGTACGATTGTTGTAGGTATGTCGTTATCTGGTAATCTGTAGTATCGTTCTTTATAACTTATGTCACCATATATGCGTAGATTATAAAGTTCAGCTATAACTTCGCATAGAGTTCCTATGTTACATTTTAAGTCAGAATTTTTAGCTATACTTATAATTTCTTGTGAAAGAGATTTCATACAACTCTTCATAAATATATTAGTGTCTAAAAGTATAGATACTGGTTCTGTGTAACTATTATTTAGAGTAACGATAATTTCCTTTAAATTAGGCATATTTTCACCTCCTTATTTTAGATATAGGCATCAAATGGATTGTATTCGTCGGTATCTTCTTCAACAGTTTTGATATTATCATCATTATTATCATTTTCAACTTCAAGTGGTAATATTAAAGGAACCTCATCTTCGAGAATTGGTGGAATATCATCTTCGAGAATTGGTGGAATATCTTCTTCAAGAACTGGTGGGATATCTTCTTCAACGTCATCGTCATCAAGTGTATAATCACTTATTTCATCAATATATGTATCCAATAATTCTATATATTCGGGATTTATGTTATAATCTGTATTTATTTCTGGAAATTGCTTCACACAAGATGGAAGTATGAAAGTATAACCACAACAAATGATTGGTTGTGTACAGTGTACGGAAATATTTCCTGTAGTTTTAGATTTATCTAATTTTAGATTGAAACAGTTATAATCATTAATATGAATTTCTAACCTATAGCCTGTACAATCTAATTTTTCTTTACATACTAATCTTACATTTAAACAGCCGTTTGATGACTGCACAATTTTTGTGGAGTTCTTTGGATTAATGCCATCAAGTGACCAATATGCAGTACCATCTGACTTAATTGTAAGATAAAATCCTTTTGAAAGTTCATCATTCCAACAGCATTTTATATGAATGTCATTAATAGTATCTTTCGTTAAGAAGACAGCCTGAAACGTATATTCACATTCTTTAATTGTAATTAAGTTATAACTAAACTCTTGCGTATTATCAATTGGGATAATTTCAACTCCATTTGGTTTTAAAGGTTTTAGCATACAATTATTGGATTCAGAAGTATATTCATTAAATACTAATTTTTGGTAGCTTGGATTTTCTATGATTGTATAACCTGCAATCTCATAACTAAAAGCTTCTGGCTTTGTAGAATTTGTTGTAACAACGATTTGCATAGTTTTTAAAGTCATAGCTTGTTCTGCATTAAGTGATAACTCAAGAGTTGTAGAATGTTCTTTAATGAAATTCTTGTTTATGCTTTTGATTTCTATGCCTGTATTTGTTATAACATTAAGGGATACCTGTAATATTTCACTATCCGTCTTTAGAGTAACCTTAGCCTTGATTGTACAATCCATACAACAAAAAGATTTACCATTTGGATAACATAATGGAAATTCTGCAATTGCTGGATTGTTTAATGTTAGATTACTTCCACTAATTACTAAAACTCCATTATTATAGTTTAAACTTTCTGTTGTTCTACATGAAGCTATAGCTGATTCAAGATAAAATCTATGATTAAGTGCATCTAAAGATTCATAAGTTTTATCTATGAGTTTAAGTAAATTCATGATTTCTTGACTTATAACTATACCATTTGGTTCAATACCTAAGCAAAGTACATCGTTATAACTGTTAATCCATCTTGATTTATTTATACCTTCAATACCTACAAGACTTCCTATAAGTGTTCCAACCATTGTACATAGTTCTTCAGTGTTGTAGCCTGTTTTTAAGGCTAAGGATAAAGTCTTTGTAAATTGACCATTACCATATAATAAGGCATATAAAATGTAACCAAGTAACCCAGATTCTTCTTCTTCAACTTTGTATAAGCATCCTTCAACGTCATATGCATAATCATTGTAGAATGAAAAAATGCTTTCAAGTTGTATCTTACACTTAGAACTGAATGGTTGTGAAGATATTACATCTTTTAACATTTCAACATGAGTTTGATTGCCATGGCTGTTGACAAAAGTACTTAAAACTTTAGAATAAAAAAGGTCAACATCTGTATCTATAGAGTATGAAATGTTTTTTAAACAAAGTTTGTCTATGTGATTTGGATTTACAAAAAATTCATCAAGATACTTTGACGTCTGTGTGCTTATATTAGTTGTGTCTTTGTATGATGTTAGATGAGTTAGTTCTCTTATTATACTATCTTGTGTTTGATTTGCATAACTGAGACCTAGTCGGTTACCTATTATCTTACCATATACGCAACCCTGTATAGTGGATAATAAGTTTTTCATTAAAAAAATTCCTCCTTTATGATTTAAATGAATAATTTCATTTTTAAACAAAAATTCATTATATTTAGTAAATATTAATCTAATTCTATCTTCAAAGATAATCTTAAGAAGCTCATAAAATCGCAGTTTATCAATAATAAATAATAACAGAAAATTTTGAATTAAAATTAATTTTTTATAAAGCTTCAACTAGTTTAGCATAATATAATCTAATAATGGACTTATATATATCTATAAGTATTAAAATCTAATATTATGATAATATTTATATTATATCTTCATATTATATCATACTTTTTATATTTTATTGAATTAAGATTTCATATAGTATAATTTTTTCTAATTATAACATATATTTGATACTTTGTCAACTCTTTTTTTGATATTTCACTAAAATTAATTCCAAAAAATACTTCAAGGCATAAAGTTACAATCGATAAGAAAGTTAAACATAAGTTTAGAAAGAGAATTCTTTTTTACTCAAATATAGATTTAAACAATATATTATATAAAAATAGAAAAAATTTTCATCGAACTTAAATTATACTAGATTTTCCTTTAGAAAACTTTGCATATTTTAGATACATCTCTTGTTTAGCAATAGGATTTATTGCCGATGTAGGTTCATCTAATAGTATTGGAGCATCTTTGTATAAAGCCTTTGCCAGTGCTAACTTTTGCAACTGACCTCTAGAAAGTTTCACTACATTATTGAAAAAAACTCCAATAGATGTTATAATGTTAGTATACTAAAAGGAGGATTTTTCTATGAATAGAAATAAAAAACTTATTTTAATAGTCTGTTTTGGATTAATTAGTATATTTGGTGGTTGTGATAATAATAAAGATACTCAGTCTATGGAAGTCACTACTAATAATATAGATACTACTATTACTACTATATCAGGAACTACTACTTTTGAAGAAACTTCTAGTATACCGACAGAGTCAGAAATTACTACAATAATTACTACAGAATTACTTCCATCAAATTTGATAGAACACTATTCTCAAGATATTTTGCCTGATAGTTTTAAATCTATAGATTGGAATGAAGATATGGTAGTAAACTCTAATGAAGAACTTATTGCCTATCTTGATAAGTGTAGGGAAGAGTTAATGACAGAAATTCCATTTATATTAAGTGGTTCTTGCGATGCTATTGAAGAAGATATCTTAGTAGGTAATGAAAATGGTATACTAATAGGACATTGTGAACAAGAAAGTTTAAGTCATGATGATGTTAAGGGTATCTATTGTGTGTATCACGTTCAATACTTTACGAGTGAATATGTAATAAGAGCATATCAAACGGGTGATACTTCTCATTTGGAGGGTGACAATTTGGAAGTGTATAATAGGGCAGTAGATTTTATCGAAAATACTCTAAATAAAGATGCTTCCGATATTGAAAAAGAAAGACAGATACATGACTATATCTGTAGCATAACTTCCTATAATAGTGATGAAAGTCAAGAATACTCTGTAGATAACGTCCCTAGATTTAGAATGGCAAGTGGTTCAATCCTAGATGGTGAGGCTAACTGTATGGGATATACTGATACTTTCTATATGCTTGGTACTATGGCTGGACTTCAAGTAGGTAAAGCTAATGGCGACCAATCTATGAACCATGCTTGGAATACTATCGTTCTTGATGGTAAAAAGTATGTTGTAGACGTTACTTGGGACGATGACTATCTTGGACATGATGGTATAGAAATGAATGGTTATCTATACTTCAATGCAGGTCGTGACATATTGTCCGAAAAGTATAGATATGACCCTAACGACCCATCTATGGTTGATGTAGTTCCTATTACCGATGAAAAATACTTCTTTGCTATGAATAGTCCCGAATATGGTTATATGACACACTCCTATGATGAATTCTATAATAAGATAAAAGAACTCATAGAAAGTGGACAGACCACTTTCTATATTGCTTGTAGCAACAATGTCGCTGGTGATACTAGCGACTTAGCTAACAAGATAAAAGAACGTCTACAAAGAAGTATATACTTTAATGGTAATCTTATAAATATGAGTGGCTATAGTTTCTCATATATGGAATGTAAGTTAGCAGATTAATCTTGTATTGAAGATGAAAATATATTGATACTCTCTTTTAAAATTTAAAGAGAGTATTTTTTTTTGTCATATATCTCAAAGATGGCTCATATAATATTTTTGTGTTAAAAATCAAGGTTAAGAGGTGATTTATTTTGAGTGTATCTGTAACCAATAGAATAATATCTTTTTTGATAATATTTGTGATTATGTTTTGTAACGTTATGATTTTTCCTATAGATGTCGTCTCTGAAACTGTTGAATTTGAGCAATCTAATGTAGAAGTTACTATAAATCCAGTTGGTAACAATGAAGTTGAAATTAAGATGAAAAGTCATATAGTACATAACGTTTCTGAAGATATTTTAGAAATTAAACCTTGTGACTTTATTCTATTATTTGACCAATCCAAAGCCAGTCAAGAAAATAGAACTAAGATTATAGAGGGCGTTCAAAGTATAATAGATAGTTTACCAAATCCATCAAGTGATGAACACAGAGTGGCAATAGCTGGATATGGAAGAATTAATAACAGTCAAGAATGGGATTATAGCAATCTATATAATCAAAATGCGTACGGTCAAAACTTTTGCTACAATACTGGATATTATACTTATGATAATCAACCATGGTTTCATTCTTGGAAGTATGGAGGTTGGTCTGAAGGGCAAAGTAATGAATATCCACCAATATTGAATGAGAGTATCAATAGTAGTTATGAAGATTGTTTCATGTCTATAGACCATGCCAAGAAGGTTATTGATGATGACGTTCTAGTACCTTGGAATGCAGGAGCTTCAAGGACTGATGTAGGTTTCGTATTAGCTAATGAACTTGCTAACTTACAGCAATCTCATGATAGTAGTCGTCCGTTGATGGTCGTATTTATTACTTCTGCACCTCCTATCCAAAATGCTGGTGATGTCTATACTAGTAGGGTAGAGGCTGTTATTAAAACGGCTAATATTTTAAAAAATGTAGCTACTATCTACGGTTTTGGAGACTATCACCCACTTAACATTGAGCCTAACTCCGAATATGATAGTGCTGACCTTTTCAATGAGACTATGTCAAAGGTTACTTCCTTAGATGACAACGGTCTTAATAGATACTACTCTACCAATAAATGCAACAGTTTAGAAAATTCCATTAAAGAGTTACTCAATGGTATAAATGAAGATATCACCAATGCAGAACCCCAGACTATAACTCTTAGTACTGATAGTTATTCCAATCCTATAGATATTGAGACTATCTTAAAAAGGTATAATCTTGAATATAATCAAGAGGGATATAATACTGCCACTATTAACTATTATAAGTTGCAATCCTATGATGATGATAACAATCCTATCTTCAATGATGAACCACATACTACTTTAGAAAATCAAGTGATATCCAATGATGGTAAAACTTTGACATATCAAGGGGAAGTAATGCCGACAATTTCTGCTGAGGGATACTTTAATAGTGGTGTAATCTATGGTGAAGAGATAGAAGTAATAGTCAAATGTCATATAAAAGAGGGTTCTTTACTTATTAGAAAGTTAGTAAGTAATCTTCCTAATGGTGATGATACATTTTTTCGTTTCCATGTAGTTGGTTATGATATCTATGAACCATCTAAAAAGGTATACGAAACTTGGATAAAAGTTTCTCCAAATGAAGTTGGGTTATCTTTGGAAAACCTACCTATAGGATACTATACTATCACTGAATTAGATACAAATGGCTTTGATTTTGATAGTTATATAGTGTATCAAGACTTATCACACCAAGTGGATATATCTAATAGTAAAGATGATAAGTCTGTAAGTATAACCTTAGATAATATCTCTACTAATTATATGGTTATATATAATAATATCAAGGTTAATGATAAAGAAGATAATACTTTCTATTTTGAGAACGTTCTAAGTATGTGAGTAAATCGGGGTGATGTCTTTGAATTTTAAAAATTATAAAATTTTTCAATTAATCTTACCTTTGATGAGTATTCCAATACTTTTTAATGTTCCATATACTAACGCTTATCATTATACTAGTAGTCAGTTTGAGAACCATCTTTTTTCTAAGGAGTATTCCTCCATTGCTTATGAGGTCTTTAATCCACCAGATGAGTGGAATGGCGAAAGGATTAATAAAGACCTATTTATAAAAAATACTAGCAAAAGTGATACTTCCCAAGTAGCACGTGTTAGATATACTGAATATCTTATAGATGATAATGGTACAGTATATTCTATCTTACAAGATAATGGAGAAGATTTAATCACTAAAGGTTGGACTGATAAAGGTTTAAACAATTCTAAGTATTGGTATCAAAAAGATGATTGGTATTATTATAGATATCCTTTAAAAAGTGGTGAGGAGGTTCAAATTTTGGACTTCATAGAGGGTACTGGCTACATCATAAAAGATGCTACTTATACACTTACTTTTGAAGTAGAAATCATTCCTATTGATGATGGCGTCAATAAGTGGGAGTTAAACTTTCCTATAGTTTAGGTTTAGGAGGCTTTTTTAACATCATGAAAGTTGTTTTAAATATTTTTAGAGTGTTATCATGGATATGTTATCTGATTATAGTACTATTCATTTTGATTGAACTGCCTTTAATATTTGGATATAAACCTGAAATAGTCTTAACTGGTAGTATGATACCTACTTATCCTATAGATAGTATTATATACTACAAACAAACAGACTTCAAAGATATTCATATAAATGACGTTATTACGTTTGATTTAGGTCAATCAATAGTAACGCATAGGGTAGTAGATAAAGATATCCAAAATATGAGTTTCGTCACTAAAGGTGATGCAAACGCCTCAAACGATAGAGACGTAGTATATTATAATCAAGTTCAAGGTAAAGTTGGGACAGTGTGTATAAAACATCTTGGGAAGTTCGTCATAATATTTCAAAGTAATAGGTTGATAATCATAGTTATGGCTACGATATTGATAATCTATTATATACTATCGCACATTGCTGATAGTCCTAAATTTGCTAAAAAAGATTGTAGCTCTAATTTAGAGTAAAAATCTTTTTAATATATTTTTTTTAGAGAGGTATTTTATATGAAGAAAATTAACAAGAAAGCTCCATTGATTGCTCTAGCTAGTTTGACTGCAGTTGGTATTATCGGAAGTACTATGGCATACTATTATAACTCTAGTCAATTCACTAATAACTTCCAAACTTCTGGATATAGCACCACAGACAAGGAAATTTTTAACCCTAATGATGGTGACGATTTAAATCCAGGTGCAAAAGTCAATAAAGATGTAATCATAGAAAACACTGGTAAATCCAACATACTAGTAAGAGTTAAGTATGAAGAAAAGATTGGTGATGGTCAATATACGGTATCCGATTTGACTAGTGAACCAACCTTACAAAATCCATGGATTGCCGATTTCGTAAATTCGGATAGCTTTACTTATCAAGATGGTTACTACTACTATATGGATTTCCTTAAACCTAATGAAAAGGTTCAACATTTAGATAGCGTTACACTTTGGAAAGGTTACAATCCTAGTCAAGTGGGAAAAGTTCAATATTTTGGTTACAAGATTGACCCATCTAGTGATGATACTTCCGACAATAATATTAGATGGCTTACCAGTGGTATACAATCCGATGGTAGTTTAGTAACCGTAGATGATAAAACTATAACGATTAGCAATCCAAACAGTGATGAGGTTGAAGAATATAATTTAGCGGGTATAAAATATGAAACTCAATACAATGGTGTTAAGTACTCACTTAAAGTCACTATAGAAACGGCTCAAGCCACCGATAGCAATGGTAAGGAGCTACCTAATACAACATTTAATAATATTACATCTGTAGTTAATGCGTGGAATAACGTACAAAATTTAAGTGAATAATCTTTATCAAAACGGAACGATATTTTTTAATATCGTTCCGTAAACTATAAAAGGGGTGATGACTATCAAGAAAAGAGTTCCTTTTATTGAAATTATAGCATTGGTTGGAGTGTTATCTATAGGTGGCAGTTTTGCATACTTCTATACAGAAACAGATATTAAAAACTTTTTCTCTGTAGAGCCTTATAACGCTATAGCCTATGAAAATTTTAGCAGTCCCACAGATTGGAAACCCTCCAATATTACTAAAAAAGAGGTCTTTGCTAAAAATCTTAGTAATCATGATGTGATAGCTAGGGCTTCATATACTGAAACTTGGATATCTTCTAGTGGAAAAATTCTTCCGAACGTGCTAACTTATGATAATGGTAGGTGGTTATCTTCTAATGGTGAGGACTATTCCTCTATGGTAAACGATAACTTTCCCCATGCTAATGGTGACACTTTTCAATTTGCTATCAAACACTTTCAAAACTCGGATTGGATTGATGGTAATGATGGTTACTATTACTATCAAAAGATTTTACACAAAGATGAAACTTCTACTGCCTTTCTAGGTGCTGTAGAGTTTAACGGATATACCGATGATATGCCTATAGGTGTGAATATTAATGGTATCTTTGATGAAAGTCTATATGTAGATGGAGAGTATCAAGGTTATACTAATGGAGATGAACGTATTTTCTCATATGTGAACTCTAATGATGGTTACTTTAACGCTAGATACTCATTAATAGTAAAAGTAGAATTTGCTGATGCCTCTACACAATCTATGCTTGATGTCTTTAATTATGATATTAATTCTAAATCTAACGGTGCAGAAAGTTTGTATAATCTGCTATTGAATGGGTAGGAGGTGTTAATATTAAACTTAGATTAATCAACATTCTAGTAGCATCAATATTGATGTTTAGTGATATGGTAGTACCATCATATGCCAGTGAGAACGTCCTAAAATTCCATGAAGATAACTCAAAACTATACTATGATGCTACACTATATGATACTTCTATCTTTTTAAATTGTGAAAATATGTCATTTAATGAAGAGTATATTCAATCAATGAGGATTGAAAACTTAACTAACACTTCTTATAGATTGTATCTAAAAGCTATTCCTGTTGAGCAATCTAAACTATGTGATGAGCTTCTTAATAGTATAAACATAAGTATCTCTTTAGATGGTAAAGTAATATATCATGGCAAAGCTAGTGGAAAGACTTATGATGAGAACTATCCAGAGATGACAAACGCCTTAGATTTAGGCGAATTTAAAGCACACTCTAGTAGTGAACTATCTGCGACGGTTTCATTAGATAATAACTATTCTATCATAGAGGAGACCTCCTGTGAAATAGATTGGAAATTTTATGCCATGGATAACAGTATAATATCTGATAATACTATAAATACAGATAGAAAAATTATTCCTATAGAGGAAAGTCTACCTTTTAAAACTAATGATGATTTTAATCCTTTTATAGTTTTGGTAGGAATAGTATCCATAATTTGTATGGTTGGTAATGGTATATATTTAGTTAAAAATCTCCCTAGATAGTTTTCTAGGGAGATTTTTCAATGTTAAACTGTTTCAAAGTATATATCTGACATATGACTATATAGATATAATGACTTCATTAGATATTTTAAAGTTTCTAAATTTTCGATACTAGTATTAGTAGTCCTTAATACAGCGTTTACGTAACTCAATACACTATATTTTATGGTGTATCTTTCGTTTAGTGATGGGTTAGTAATCTCTAAGATGTAGAACTCATCAAAATTATAGGATTGTATACCTACTAAAGATATGTACAATATTTGATTGTTATTTAAAAAACCAGTTTCAATAGGTATACTTTCATTAGTACTATAAGAGTATGCTCTAATAGAATAGTTACTTAAATCAAAATTGTCAGGAATGTTAAGGTAATGTCTTATATCGATATTTTGATTTAGTATTATTGCAGAACTGTGGTATGATATGTTACTGAGACTACCATCTTTAATATAGGCGTAGTCTTGTAGTTGCGTATCACCGAAAGCAGTGTCGAGGTAAGTTTTTTCATCTTCAGAGAGTGTTCCATCGTTGAGGTAAGCATTTGAGCAAATTCCGTAGTATTGCATGGCAGTCGCTAGATTGATTAAGTCATCTTCAGAATTGGGATTACTCTTAATTGAGTTGATACAACTATTTACTGAACATTCTTCTATTGTGACATTATCATTACTAGTGGATAAACTAGCAGTTACTGTATAATCCATCATTTTAGAGTCTATGTATATGGTAAACTTATATGATTGGTTAGTTTCATTAAACACCCATTGACTTTTAGGGACTTCCACATTACCATTAGGAGTATTAAAAACCATTTTAGCGTTATCATCGTTGAGTGTGGCATTACTAAAATTTATGTAGAAGTCAATACCGACGTTTCCGTCTAAAGCGATACTGCACTGTTTAAGTTCGTCTATGTCGTCTAGTATGTTGATATTTATGGCATTGTCACCCACATAGTTAGTTATGATATCTTTATTATATGAGTAACAGTTTATAGCAAATCCATCAACTACTTGGTTACTAGATTGAAATCCAAGAGCTTTTGCACCTATAGTGGTGATATCTTCACTAGATATAGTCACCTGTTTTAATGCGTTATTTTTGAAAAATGCTTGACTTCCTATGGATTGTAACTCTGTAGCACAATCTAAATTGATTTCATTTAATTTAGTACAACCATAAAATGCTCCCATACCTATAGTTTGTAGTTTAGAACCATCTTCAAAAGTGACGGTTTTTAAGTTTTGATAGTTTTGAAAAGCATTCTCATTAATGGTAGTGACAGTATTTGGAATAGTAACGTCCGTTATATTTGAGTTTAATCCATTAATTTGAGTAACCGTATAAGTTAGATTACTATCAATATCTGTAATGGTTGATGGTATTATAACGTTGGTATCAGTTCCATTATATCCTATGATGGAACAAGTATTAGAAGTATCTTGATAGTTTATAGAAATAGAAAATTGTTCATCACCTTCCATGGCGTACGATATCAAGCTTGGATTATTAAAGTTGGTATAACTCATAGGGGCTACCATAGATACGCTAACTAAAATGTATACACTTATTGAAAGTAATATTTTCTTAAAAGTCATTAAAAACTTCCCTTTCTGAAAATTTGTTATTTTAAATCTATTCATTTCTACATATCAATAGAAGGACGCAATATATCCTCCATCTAAAAAGTGGAGGAATTTTTGCTGATATTATTCAACGTTTGGTAAACGGTTTACATTATCATCATCGATTGGATTTTGTTCATATGATGTAGTAATAATATCTTGACTATTGAATTTTATGATTTCAATTTGAGGTTTCTCATAGAAATTCATGTTTCGCACCTTTGCCAATATATTCCTAATATGATATATTTAGCAATTTTCCTTTCCTAATATTTCTTACATTTATTTTAACATAACTATCTTAGATTGTCAACACATTACTAAAATATTTTAATATGGTATGGATTGAATTATCATTTAGGGGCTAATAGCTTTTTAGAGTTAATCTTGTAGTATATGATAAAACTTATAGCTGTAGTTATCCAAGAAATAGGGTATACCCAAGCTACACTTTCAAGTACTGGATTGATATGTGTAAATATTGTAAGTAATATAGTACGTAATCCACAGATGTTCAACATAATTATTATCATAGGTGATAAAGAGTTTCCAACACCTCTAATAGTATCTGCAAATATTTCCAAGATTACATATACAAAGTAAAAAGGAAAAGAAATCTTAATAATTCTAAGTCCACAAGAGATTACCTCAATGTCATCATTAAATATAGAAAAGGCTTTATCACCAAAGTTTATAAGAAGTATACTAGATATAATAGTATATGTTACTCCCATAACTATACAAGTGATTATTCCCTTTTTAACTCTTTCAGGCTTGTTTGCACCTATATTTTGACCTGTGAAAGTCATCATAGCTTGACCAAATGCTACTATTGGAAGATATATCACAAGTTCTATTTTGAAGTATATTGCAAATGCTGAGATACTATTAACATCAAAACTGTTAATCTTATACTGTATGAACACGTTAGAAAGAGTGATGATTAAACTTTGAAATCCAGCAGGTATGCCAATCTTTATGATATCTTTTAGAACATCTTTGTGGATATGTAAGTCTTTTAAGTTAAGTTTATAATCTTTAGTGAAAAACATTAGGTACATTACTGACAATATAGCAGATATTCCTTGAGAAAACATAGTAGCCCAAGCAATTCCTTCAATTTCTAGATGCCAAAAACGTATACTGATAAAGTCCATAAGGACGTTTATCAATCCACCAATTAACTGGATTATTAAAGGAACTTTAGAATTTCCTAATGCTCTGATAACTCCAGACGTTGCATTATATGTGAGTATAAATATCATGCTAAACATATATATTCTTATATATGCTAATGATGAAGAAAATATCTCTTTAGGGGTATTCATGATAGTTAAAAAAGTACTTGCAAAAGATATCCCAAAAGCTGATAGTACGATACCACCTATTATACTCAATCCCATGGCAGTATGGATAGTTTTGTTCACTTTTTTTAAATTTTTAGCCCCTATGCAATGTGATACTATTACACTAATACCTACCGATATACCCGTAAAAAAACCGACTATACAAGTTATCAACATAGAACTTGCCCCCACAGAAGCAGTAGCATTTTTATCATCAATGAAGTTACCTGCAAACCATAAGTCCACAGTGTTGTAAAGTTGCTGAACGAGACTAGTTCCTAATAGAGGTAAAGCAAATAGTAATAGTTGTTTCCAAATTACTCCCTCTGTAAGAGATGTATTTTTTAAACTTTTTTTCATTATACACTTCCAATCTAAGTTTTAATATTTTAATCATAGAGGTGACACGCCACTTGATGTCCATTTTCAATCTCTTTTAGTATAGGTTTTTCTAAATTACAACGTTTGAAACGTTTAGGACATCTGCTAGAGAATACACAACCTTTTGGAACGTCTAGTGGACTAGGAATTTCACTTTCAATACTCTGTATAGGTTTAGAAATGTCCATATCTAATGAAAAGATGGCATCTATTAGAGATTGGGTGTATGGGTGGACTTTAAAAATTCCTAAATCTTTACTTGGAACTATCTCAATTACGTTTCCTAAGTACATGATGGCAACCCTATGAGTTATAGCACGTACTAAAGCGATATCATGGCAGATAAACGCTATAGATATTCCTTTCTGCTTTTGTAAGTTTACTAAAAGTTCAATGATGTTTTTCTGCACCGATACGTCTAATGCAGAGGTACACTCATCACAGATTAGTATCTCAGGTTCAAGAGATAATGCTCTAGCTATGGCTACTCTTTGACACTGTCCTCCACTTAACTGAAATGGATACTTTTCAATATATTCATTAGGTAATTCTACCATATTCAATAGTTCTTTGGACTTCCATTCAACGTTACTTTTCGATAGTAGTTTAAAGTTTAACAGAGGTTCACAGACTATATCCTTAACTTTCATCTTTGGATTGAACGAACCTATAGGATTTTGAAATACCATTTGAAAATGTCTTCTATTCTGTCTCAACTCTTTTCCCTTAAGTTTAGATATGTCTTTTCCATGGAATATTATTTCTCCATAGGTAGGCTTATCTAATTGAGATAGTATCCTTGCAAAAGTACTCTTACCACAGCCACTTTCACCAGTAATGCCTAGAGTTTGCCCCTTATAAAGTTCAAGATTTATACCATCATTTGCAATTAGTTTTTTACCATCGGAAGTATCAAAAATTTTAGTGATATTCTTAGCTTGTAATATCATCTGATTTTCTAAATTAGACATACCTTTTTCCCTCCAGTGTAGGAATAGCCTTGATTAAGTTTTTAGTATAATCACTAGTAGGATTATTGATTATTGAATTTCTGTCACCTTGTTCAACTATTTTACCATCTTTCATGACTACAATCCTATTAGACATATAAGAGGCTATAGCTAAATTATGTGTTACCAAGATAATCGCAGTATTACTATTTTTTTGCATATCCATTAATAAGCGAATTATCTGTGCTTGAGTGGTGACATCTAAAGCAGAGGTAGGCTCATCGGCTAGTAGTAACTTAGGGTGAAACGTTATTGACATGGCAATCCCTACACGCTGACGCATACCACCACTTAGTTCAAATGGATAACTCTTCATAACGTTATCACAATCGGGCAAACGAGTGGATTTTAACATATTTTTAGCTATTTGAAAAGCCTTTCTTTTAGATATCTTCTTATGGGTACGGATATATTCAACGTATTGAGAGCCTATATTACGTATAGGATTTAACATACTTCCACAATCTTGAAAAATCATAGAGGTATCTTTTCCACGGAATTGTAATAGTTCTTGATTGGACATATTTAATACAGACTTTCCTTCAAATAGGATATCACCGTTTAAAATCTTTCCATTAGATGGTAGTAAATTCATAATCGAACGGATTACTGTAGTCTTTCCACTACCACTTTCACCCACTAAACTGACTATTTCTCCACTTTCCACCTTTAGATTGAAACTTTCTAATATTATTTTATCATCATATTGTATGGTTAAACTTTTTAACTCTAACATAGAAAAAACTCCTAATATATTACAATGTTAATGGATTAGTTTGCTGGTTTAATATCCTTAGTAATCCAATAGAAGTCAGATGTTGGACAGTATGCACCAGTTATAGTATCAGTTGAACAGATGTTAAAGTTATAGTATCCATAAGTTAAGACTGCACAATCATCTAATAGGATTTGTTGTAGTTTAATTATATCATTACGTCTAATGTTATTATCAAACTCAACTTGAAGTTGAGAGTATAACTTATCAAACTCATCATTTTTATAGTTAGAGTAGTTATCAGTGCTTTGTGAATACCAGTGACTTAAAAAGTTGGTAGGGTCGCCAGTAGGAGAAGTTACCTCATTACTGCAAACCAAGTCGAAGTTGCCACTTTTCATGATATCAGTATTACTATCGGTCTGTTGTAGATTTACCTTTATACCAACGTTTTCAATCTGTGAGGCTTGGGCTTGTGCGATTAAATCCATTTGACGGCTATTATTATAATAATATGTGATAGTAACGTTTTCACCATTACCATCTACTTCACGGAAACCATCTCCATTACTATCGATAATGTTTGCATTGTCTAAGATTTCGATAGCCTTATCAGGATTGTAAGAATAGTTATAAGTTAGTTCATCATAACCATAATCTAAACTAGATGGAATTACAGAATATCCATAAGTATAACTACCATTTGTAGTGACGTTTGTTATAGTTTCACCATCTATGGAACACATAACTGCCTGTCTAATGGCATCGTTACCAAGGATACCACCCATATTTATATGAGCATAACCCAATCTAGCACCAGAAACGGAACTAATATTATACTTACTATCGGATTGCAATGCTTGACGGTCAGTAGCAGAAAGATTTATAACCATATCAGCACTACCATCTTGTAGAGCCATACTTCTAGTTGAGGATTCTCCAACTTTCATGACGTTTACAGTATCAAAAGGAACTTCACCGTCCCAGTAATACTCATTTCTAGCTAGTTGGATATCACTATCTTGAGTAAAGGAGGTAACCACATAAGGTCCAGTGCATATAGGACTTTGAGTAGTTTTGTCATAACCCTCGGAGGCATCAACGTCTATAATCATAGTCCAAGGATAAGCAAAGCAACCTTCTAAGTCTGGAGTAGGCTCTTTAGTAACTATGGTGATAGAGTTTTCATCATCGTTGGCAGTGATAGAACTATACTCTAAATAACCTTGTGGATTACCATCACCACCATTTGATGGGTCTTGTAAGTTGTATAATCGTTCAATAGATGCCACTACTTTAGATGCAGTCATATCGTTACCATTAGAAAACTTTATACCATCTTTTAGTTTTATAATCCAAGTTAGATTGTCCTCACCGATTGAACAACTTTCTGCCAACCAAGGTTCACAAGAGTAGTCATCATTGAACTTGAATAGGGTTTCACCTATACCCCATCTAACTGTGAACCAACTGTTCCAAGCGTCGGCTGGTTCAAGAGTATCGGACATTAACTCAGTAGCTACGTTGAGTTGTCTTTTATCACTAGATGTGGAAACTTTACTATCGTTTCCGTTATCTGTTGATTGTGTTTCAGTACCATTACAAGATACTAGCAGATTTGCCATCATTACACAACCTAATATTAAGGATATCTTCTTTTTAATATTTTTCATAATATAAAACCTCCAAAAGTTTAATATTTTATAATATATTTTAATCATTATTTGATTTTTTATCCAGTATGTCACGGATACTATCACCTAGTAGGTTGAATACTGCTACTGTAATAAATATCGCCAACCCTGGATAGATTAACAACCATGGTGCAGATTGTAAATAGTCTCTACCTTCACTTAACATATAGCCCCATTCTGGTGTAGGTGGTTGAACTCCAAACCCCAAAAACGATAATGACGCTAAAGATAACATAATACTGCCAATATCAGTAAAAGCAGTGACAATCATGGTTGGCATAACGTTTGGGATAAAGTATCTAAAAAGCATATGCAAGTAAGTAGAACCGACCACCTCTGCAGATTTGATATAATCTTGATTTTTAATCTTTAAGATTAGACTTCTTGAAAGTCTAGCATACTTAATCCAACTAACACAAGCTATAGCCACTATGGAATTGAATAGATTAGCTCCTAAAATACCTGAAATTGCCATAGCTAATATCAAATCTGGAAAAGATAGCATAATGTCAGCTATTCTCATAATGATGCTATCTACTATACCACCTAAAAATCCTGATAATATCCCTAATAGAGTACCAACTACTAGCACTATAGAGACTAATATCAAAGAACTACTTATTGAAGTACGTGAGCCGTATATTACTCTTGAAAATACGTCACGACCAAGGGCATCAGTGCCAAAGATGTGTTCACTACTAGGAGGTTGCAAGGCATCTTTTAAAACGGCTTCCGTTGGATTGTATGTAGCAATCGAAGGAGCATTTATAGATATCAATATTATAGATATCACTAAAATTGCATATAGTGTAAATAGCTTGTGAGTCTTTGTAAATTCTAAGATTTTCAATAAAAATTACCTCGCTTTTCTAATTCGTGGGTCTAGTAGGTTATAGGAGATATCTACTAAAATGTTGATTACCATATACATTAAGGATATCCATAAAACGAACCCTTGTATTAGTGGATAGTCTCTATAAGATACAGCATTTACTATCAATTGTCCCATTCCGGGATAACTAAATATTAATTCTACTACTGTAGCACCACCCAATAATGAACCAAATGACAATCCTAATAGTGTGATTAATGGCAACATTGAATTAGGTAAAATGTGTTTCCATAGAATAGTTTTCCAAGGAATACCTCTAGCTTTTGCACCTATCACATAGTCTTGATTGAGTTCTTCAAGGACTGCCGTTCTAACCTGTCTAGTGTACTTAGCCGTCATAGATATCGCTAATGTGATACTTGGTAATATCATCTTTTGAAAACCTGTTCCACTTGAAACTACTGGCAATAGGTTTAACTTCATAGCAAAGATATATTGTAATATCAAACCAATCCAAAAACCAGGCATAGATATTCCCATAAAGTTTAGAAATCTAATAATATAGTCAAGTAGTTTATTTCTGTATATTGCTGAAAGTATTCCCAAAGGTATAGAGAATATCAGCATTAAAACTAGGGAAGATAGAGTTAATTTTAAGGTTGGCATCACTCTAGATTTTAGCAAAGTTAAAACGTCCGTGTGTTTTGAAAATGACGTACCAAAATCACCATGTAAGCAATCTTTCAGCCAAATTAGATATTGTTGGATAAAAGGTTTATCCAATCCCATGGATATACGAGTTTCTTCTAACTGTTCTTCAGATGGTACTATTCCTACAGCATCGTACATAGCAGTGGCTGGGTCTCCTGGTGCTAGATACGTTAAAAGAAACGTTAAAAAACTTATACCAAATAGAACTATTAATATTTGTAAGATATGTTTTAATATGGATTTAATCTTCATGAAAATTACACTCCTTTGTCGTTCTTAGTTACTTGGGAAATATCTTTATAAATAAAAAAGGCTATAACTACTGGATATATTTTCCAATAGTCATAGCCGAATTTTCCCATGACAATATAACCTTCAAAAATATAGCTTTTAAAGGTATCAATATCTTTAATAGCAGTTCTTCTGGCTCACGTTTTTGGAAGTGGATTACTTCCTAGGAAGTCCATGCCTTCTCAGGTTACCCCAATGACTGACTTTCATCAACTGGACTGCCTAAACGTATACAGCGACGGTATCGCCTATGGTTTTCACATAGTTCTCTATTCTCCGAAGATAGCCAAACGCTATAAACGGCACTATTAAGTTTATATGAAATGTTACTCGCATTTATTTTTATATGTAACATAGATGTAACTCCATTTACAGAACTTCATTATAACATATATGTTTGGATATTTCAAGGTATTTTTAACATAATTTCAAACTATATTTTGATATAGTTTATATCTATAGAAGATAATCTTAATTGAAATAGTGATATTATACAATATCTTCTTAGATTTATGGTATATTTATATCACATACTATAAACTTTTTAGATAACTCTTGACTTTTTAGAACTTTAGTATTATAATTTAAAACATAGTAATCCAATAGGAATAGTAAGAAAAATAAGGAGGATTTTATAATGAAAAATATAAGATACAAAGTAATTAAATCTTTAGCTTTAGGTCTAGCACTTTTAAACTTTGGTATTTTTACGGGTTGTGCTTCTGATAGTCAGATTTCTACTGATAGTGATAATGTTGACTACTCTCAATCCGTTACTATAACCAACGTTTCATATGACCCAACTAGAGAACTCTATGAGGCTTATAACTGTATATTCCAAACTTACTGGAAAGAAAAGACTGGTCAAGATGTTACTATAACACAATCACATGGTGGTTCAGGTTCTCAGGCACGTTCAGTAATAGAGGGCAATGAAGCTGATGTGGTTACTCTAGCTTTAGAATATGATATTACTGCTATCGAACAAGCTGGTCTAATAGATGAAGGTTGGCAAAATGAATTTGATTTAGATTCTGCTCCATATACTTCTAGTATAGTGTTTTTGGTTAGAAAGGGAAATCCTAAAAATATTAACGATTGGGACGATTTAGTTAAGGAAGGTATTGGAGTAATTACACCTAGTCCAAAGACTTCGGGTGGTGCTAGATGGAACTATCTAGGTGCTTGGGCTTACGCTTACGAACAGTTCAATGGTGATGAAACTCAAATTAAAGACTTCATTAAAAAGCTGTATCAAAACGTGTTAGTCCTAGATAGTGGTGCAAGAGGTGCTACCACTACTTTTGTGGAAAATGGTCAAGGTGACGTTTTAGTAGCTTGGGAAAATGAGGCTTATCTAACTTTAGAGGAATATCCTGACCAATATGAGATAATCAGTCCTAGTATTAGTATATTGGCACAACCATCAATAGCAGTAGTGGACGAAATAGTCGATGAACATAACACTAGAGAAGTAGCTGAAAGTTATCTTGAATACCTATATTCTGATGAGGCTCAAAAGATAATCGGTGAAAACTATTATAGACCTACTAATCAAGAAATTTTAAATCAGTTTAGTGACGTTTTCGACCTAAATATGAAACTTGTAAATATCAATGATGATATTTTTGGTGGTTGGAATAAGGTTCAAGAACTACACTTTAATGATGGTGGTATCTTTGACCAAATATATGAGGAACAGTGATTGGTATATTATGAAAAAACGAAAAAATAAGAGTATCAATGTAATTCCAGGATTTAAACTATCTTTAGGTGTTACAGTTACAATGTTGAGTTTTATAGTATTAATTCCGATAGCATCTGTTATAGTATACACTTCAGGGCAGAACTTTTCGGACTTTTGGAATACCATCACTAGTAGTCGACTGATATCTGCATATAAAGTGAGTTTTCTATGTGCTTTTGTGGCAACTTTGATAAATAGTGTGTTTGGAGTAATCTTAGCATGGGTATTGGTTAGGTATGATTTTCCTTTTAAACGTTTCATGGACGGTTTGATAGAACTACCATTTGCATTGCCTACTTCTGTGGCAGGTATAACTTTGACTACCTTGTATTCTCCTAGTGGTTGGTTTGGGAAAATCTTTGATAAGTTTGGTATACAAGTATCTTATTCTAAGATAGGTATAATAATCGCTATGATTTTCATAGGTATACCGTTCATAGTTAGGAATATTCAACCTGTGCTTGAAAAGTTCGACAAAACCTACGAAGAGGCTGGGGAAATGTTTGGAGCTAGTAAGTCTCAAATATTCTTTAAGATTATATTTCCTGAGATACTTCCTCCATTGTTGACTGGGTTTGGTCTTGCGTTCGCTAGAGCCTTGGGCGAATATGGTAGTGTAGTATTCATTGCAGGTAATAAGCCCTATGAGACTGAAGTAGTTCCATTATTAATTATGAGTAAGTTACAACAGTTTGATTATACTTCTGCAACGGCTATAGCCTTAGTAATGTTAGTGATATCTTTTACGATTATGTTCATTACTAACGCTATTCAATTGTATGTTGCTAAATTCAATAAGGGGTGATTTTTATTAATAATAATAAAAAATCTAATGGGGGAATAGTCAAGTGGATATTAATATCCATAAGTGCGTTATTTTTGATAGTAATGTTAATAGTTCCTATAATATCAGTGATATTCAACGCTTTTAGTAATGGTCTTGAAGCCTATAAAGAAGCCATCACAGATAAGTACACCTTAAGTTCTATAAAATTAACTATACTAGCGACAGTATGTGCAGTAATAGTAAACACCATCTTTGGATTGTTTGCATCTTGGACGATTACTAAGTTTAAGTTTAGAGGTAAAAAGATACTATCCTCTTTGATAGATATTCCATTAGCAGTATCTCCAGTAATTGCAGGATTAGTATTTATCTTAACTTATGGTAGGATAGGTTGGGCTTATGACTTCTTAAAAACTATAAATGTTAAGATAGTGTTTGCAATACCAGGTATTATATTAGCTACAATTTTTGTGACGTTTCCGTTCATTTCTAGGGAGATTATTCCTATATTGAACACTATCGGAAATGATGAAGAGGAGTCTGCATCTTTGATGGGTGCTAACGCTTGGACGATTTTCACTAAAGTCACTTTTCCACATATCAAGTGGGCGTTGCTTTATGGGATAGTACTCTGTACAGCTAGAGCTATGGGCGAATTTGGAGCAGTTTCAGTAATCTCAGGACATCTAAGAGGTAAGACCACTACTATGCCTTTACATATTGAAATACTCTATAATGAGTTTAAATACGTTGATGCTTTTGCAGTATCTTCAATTTTAGTGTTATTTGCGATAATAATCTTAATAGTTAAGAGTATAGTGGAATACAAGGGTAAAAAAGATTAATCATAGAGGTGAATTTTCATGTACGTTGAACTTAAAAATATTAACAAAAGTTTTGGAGACTTCAAAGCCTCTAATGATGTGAGTTTTGGTATTGAAAAAGGTAAATTAGTAGGTTTATTAGGTTCTAGTGGTAGTGGTAAGACCACTATCTTGAGAATGATTGCAGGGCTTGAAACTCCTGATAGTGGAGAAATCTATATAGATGGTAAGTTAGTTAATAATATCCCAGCTGGAAAACGTGGTATAGGATTTGTATTTCAAAACTATGCTCTATTTAAATATATGACGGTCTATGATAATATCGCTTTTGGTTTGGAAGTTCAAAAAAAGAGTAAAGCAGAAATCAAAAAGCGTGTGTTGGAATTGATTGAGTTAGTCGGTTTAAAAGGTATGGAAAAAAGGTATCCAAGTCAGTTGTCGGGGGGACAGCGTCAACGTGTGGCTTTCGCTAGAGCTTTAGCACCAAATCCACAACTATTACTACTTGATGAGCCTTTTTCTGCCCTTGATGCCAAAGTTAGAGCAGAAATCAGAAGTTGGCTTAGAAGTATGATAGATAGTTTAGGTATTACTAGTATCTTCGTAACCCATGACCAAGATGAGGCTATCGAAGTTGCCCATGAGATAATCATAACTAATCAAGGCAGAATTGAACAGATTGGTACTCCTACAGAGATTTACAGAAATCCCAAGACGCCTTTCGTCGCTAACTTTATAGGACAGTCTCAAACTATAGAAGATTACAAGAAATTCATAGGTTTTGCTAATGATACTGACTATATTAAGGCTATAATCCGTCCAGAGTTCATAAAGATTACTAAAATTGATGAGTTTCAGCAGTTTCGCAGTGCTTGTGAAGATGCTATAGTTAAAGAGGTCAATTTTAAAGGTAACCAATTTGAAATAAAGGTTAATATTAAAGGAAGTACTCTTACAGGGTATAGAAATTTTGATGAAACAGAAATCAAGGTTGGTGAGAATGTTAAGGTGTTAATCCGTCAGGTATACGCATTTAATAACGATAGTACTATGATTATCCAAAATACTAATACTATTGACCCTAATCCAATATATATTTAATAAAGTTGAAAGGTTGTTTTTAATGGAAGTAAAGAAGTTATATACAGACGTTTTAATCATAGGTGGAGGAACGGCAGGGTGTTATTCAGCCATAACCATCGCCGAAGATAATCCAAACGTAAAAGTGCTAGTAGTTGAAAAGGCTAACATTAAACGAAGTGGTTGTTTATCTTCAGGAGTTAATGCTCTAAACGCTTATATCATAGAGGGGAAAACTCCTCAATTCTACGTGGACTACGTCAAAAAAGATGCTGACAACATATTTAGAGAAGATTTATTATTGACTATGTCGGAACATCTAAATGAAGTTACCACCAAGTTGGAAAGTTTAGGTTTGGTAATCTTAAAGGATAAAAACGGAAAGTACGTTACCAGAGGTACTAGAAACATAAAGATTAACGGTGAAAACATTAAACCAATCTTGGCAGATGCAGTAAGAAAACAAAGTAACGTTACAGTAATAAACCATGTAAACATCACGGATTACATAGTAAAAGATAATACCATCTATGGGGCTTTTGGTTTCGGTATAGAAGATAATATCTTATATGTAATATCGGCAAAGGCAGTGATTTGTGCAACGGGTGGGGCTTCAGGATTGTATCGTCCAAACAACACTGGATTTTCTCGTCATAAAATGTGGTACTCTCCATTTAATACTGGAGCTGGTTACTCTATGGGTATACGTGCAGGTGCTGAAATGACTACCTTTGAAATGAGGTTTATCGCCCTTAGATGTAAGGATACTATCGCACCTACTGGAACTATCGCACAAGGTGTAGGTGCTAAACAGATAAACTCTAAAGGAGATATCTATGAAAATAAGTATGGTTTAACCACCTCCGAAAGAGTTTATGGAACGGTTAAAGAAAATATTGACGGTCGTGGCCCTTGTTACTTAAAGACTGAAGGTATTTCATCTAAACAAGATGATGAACTTTTAAAGGCTTATCTAAATATGGCACCTAGTCAAACACTAAAGTGGATTGAAAGTGGAAAAAATCCAAGTCAACAGAACGTTGAAATAGAAGGCACTGAACCTTATATAGTAGGTGGACATACTGCAAGTGGCTATTGGATTGATACTAATCGTGCAACTACCATCAAGGGATTATTTGCTGGTGGTGATGTTGCTGGTGGTTGTCCTCAAAAGTATGTAACGGGTGCGTTAGTTGAGGGTAAGTTTTGTGCAAAATCATCTTTGGATTATATAAAGGATAGACAGAATTTAGAAATACCTTTTGATGAAATCCAAAATAAGTTATTAGAGTATGAAAAGTATCTAAATAATAAAGGTTCGCAATTTACCACGGAACAGTTAGAAGAGGCTATGCAGAAAGTTATGGATAACTATGCAGGTGGTATTAGTACGCATTATCAATATAATGAAAATCAACTAAATTTGGCTAGTGAAAAGATTGAACAGATTATAAAGTTATCGGAACAGTTATCTGCTGAAGATATGCAAGAGTTGTTATACATCTATGAGTTGAAAGAACGTTTGACTGTATGTCTAGTATTGATTGAACATCTAAAGGCTAGAAAAGAGACTAGATGGCATAGTTTTGCTGAAAATTTAGACTATCCAAATAAGAGTGATAGTTGGCTTAAATATGTGAACTCCAAAATGGTAGATGGTAAGATTAATATAATCTTTCGTGACTTAGTAAAGGCAGGTGAAACCTATGAGCATACATATCAATAAAGATTTATGCCATAGTTGTGGTAAGTGTAAGGAAGTTTGTCCAGGAAATCTAATTAAGTTTGATGGCGATAGAAAAGCTTATATAAAGTATCCAAAGGATTGTTGGGGTTGTACCTCTTGCGTTAAAGAGTGTCAATTTTCTGCGATACGTTTCTATCTAGGAGCAGATATAGGGGGCATGGGTAGTCAGCTATACACCCAAAAAAGTGGAGACATCACTAAGTGGATTATTGAAAAGTATGATAACACTATCCAAGTGGTAGAAGTGAATAGCAAAGAGTCTAACAAGTATTAATTTTTTAAAAGTATAGGGGAATGGATTTTATCCATTCCCCTAAGTGTTTTAATATTAAGATATAATCTTACCTTTATGTTTTATGTTAGTACCAGAAGTACTCTTTGAACGTTTATTTTTCTTTTTCATGTCTATAGGAGTTTCCTCACCACCTCTGTCAGTGAATAGAGTTTCATCAGTTTTGGCAGGTCTTGAATATCTGTATTCAGGATTTTCTTCTCCTCTTGCCTCATAGTAAGGGTTGATTACGTACTTTTGTATGATTGGATAGAAGTTAAAACAGACTATCAATCCTATGATGGTCGCAGGTGCAAAGATGATACAACATTTAGCATAATCATTGGTGATGAATAAGAATATTCCAACGATTACTATTAATACACAGATTAAGAAAGTTATCAAACTTTGTTTTGCACATACACAAGTTAAGTAGAATGAGTTTTTTATGATGTTCTTAAACGATAAGTTAGTACTAACTATCATTAAGTATGCGTATCCACTCATAATAAATACTGTTATACCTATAGCTATAGACATTATAAAAGGTGCATACCAAATGTTATTACCAGTGTTTTCAATCTGTTTTGGATATATATAACACCCACATGCTACACTTATAAATATGAAGATATCTATTAAACCCATTGGTATAGCTTGTTTCATATTCTTTTTAAAACTTTCTATGAAGTCTCCCCATAGGAATGTAGGTCTGCGTTGAGAGAAGTTCCTTAAAACTTTGGTAACTCCTGCAGTAGCTGGACCTATAGTCACTATAGGTAGACAGAATAACATATAGATTGCGTTTAAGCCAAGGAGTCTCCAAAACTTGTTAAAAAAGATGTCGAAAAATTCAAAAATTCTTTTCTTTTTGGGTGCGTTCTTTGAGATACCAGCACCAGTACTTTCATAATCAAATGGATTTTTATACGACAAAAAACATCAACTTCCTTTCAAATAGTGTTAATATACCTTATCTATGAATAGATAGAGTAGGCAAGTATCTGCAATAGATGAAAGTGTTATTATGGTTAGATACATCAAAAATTTAAGGTTGTATTTTTTAATCTTGAAAAGTTCAGATGAACGTCCTAATATGGTACAGGTTATAGTTGTAGATTGTATTAAACTATCCATAGTGGCGAAGACTAGCACTATACTAGATACTATTATATTGAACATCATAAGTAATAAGTATATCAACACTCCCTTGGATTGGTACTCTATATATGTACTACTTATAGATATACCTAACGCAATACCTCTAAAGAAGATAGTCCCTAAAGTTATAGGGTGTGATATTGCTGAATATCCACAAAAGTATATTATCATTAATAAGATACCTGTCCAAGTGAATGAGTTTAGAAACACCTCTAGGATAGTCTTTTGAGAATATTCCTTAATAAGACCTTGCGTCATTATTGGACTAAGAAGGTACTTCCAATCTGACCTACTACAAACCAACCAAACTCCAAAGATTACTCCTATTAATATTAGTATCAATAACAACGATGTAATTAGTTTTTTACCATTGCAGAAATCTTTTTCTATATATCGCATGAGTACATACCACCTTTTTTTATTATGATATGTACTCACTTGAATTTTTATAACTGATAATCTATGAATAGTTAGTAATTATTTAGAAAGCTCATATGCACGTTTAGTGCAACTTTCACAGCATTTTTTGGTAATACCCTCTAAATCACCCTTATAGAGTTCATCAAGACCGGCAAGAGTAGTGCCACCAGGAGAAGATACCATCTTGATTAATTCATCTAAGGTATAACCAGAGCTAGTAATCATTTTAGCAGAACCTATTAGCGATTGTGCAAATAAATCGGTTGCTGACTTTTCGCTGATACCGTTTTCTTTTGCGTAGTCTATGAACGCTTTAGCATATAGGTATATGAACGCTGGACTGCTTCCATTGATAGCTATGACTTCTTTCATCTTATCAGGAGTTAAGATAGCAGTCTTTCCACAACTATCAAAGATACTTCTAACTAAGTTAAACTCTTCATCTGTGACTGGTTCTACCTTTGCTAATGCAGATGCTCCCTCATTTAGTAGTAATGGAGTATTTGGCATTACTAATACTACCTTAGCATTTGGAATAGTTTGAGATTTAATATATTCTCCTGTAATACCTGCCAATATTGATACTATTACAGTATCTTCTGTAACAAAATTTTTAATAGTAGCAAGAACACCATCAATAACTTGAGGTTTAACTGCTAAAAATACATACTTACAACTTTGAAGAACTTCCTTTTCCGATGTGCATAGTGTGGCAAAAGTAGAACATCTTTCAAGGCTTTCATTTTTGATATCAAAGGCATGGATTTTTACGTTCTCTTTCAGAGAACTTTCGGAAATACCTTTCATGATGGCATATCCCATATTGCCAGTACCTATAAAACCTACATTATACATTGAAAACACTTCCCATTTTTGATTACGACGAACTTCGTCTAAAGATATTATACTACAAAATGCACAAAATATCAAGAGATTTTTTATTAAATATACAAAAAAATATATATGTCGATTTGGATTTTTGTATAAAAAAATCGGGGAAAAACTTCCCCGATATTTTTTTAAGTTTCATTAGTGAAGATATAATCCATCTTTTTTAAGTTATCCTCTTGAGCTATCGTTGAGGCATTGTATAAGAACAATACTTGGTTATAATCGTTGATGTTTACAACGTTTTCACTAGTTACACCTATATATCTTAAATCTATTAAGGTGATTTCGTTGTAGTGTTCTGTTAAGAATGGAACAAAACAGTTTGCGTAGCTATCTTTTATGATTAAGATTTTTTTATCATTTTTAGCATTGGTCTTGATGGTTACTTTTGGATTATTCTCAGATAAGAATATAGCATACTTATCTTTAGTGTTCAAATAAGACCTATCATAGAGAGTATCGAAAGTTTTTTCTTCTTTTCCAGTGTCCACTGTCATAGATTGTATACCTGAAGTACCATCTAATGAGTAGATGTCTATAGTATCAGCCTTTATTTTGTCATATAGAGCCTTTGAATAGAAAGTACCTTTGAAATCGTCGCTAACGTGTTCAATATTAAACTTATCATATGATATAGGAGTGAACCCTAACTTTTGGATAGCATTATTATATCCATAATAAGCACCTAGTGATGTCCAGTGATGGTCGTTTCTATAGTAGATGTATTCATCTTTAACGGCGTATAGAGAGTTATATATATCAATAGAGGTGATATTTTCGGATAGTCCATTATAGATGTAGTCTATCAATTCTTTTTGATTTATCTGTGGTGCGTGTGTAGGGAGTTTATCAGTATATATTCCAGCAGAAGTTGGGGCAATCATGACGAAGTATTGAGGACTTTCAAACCTTTGAGAAAGATTATTAATAGCTTCAATAGATTTGTTTAATTCTTCATAGTTTGGAGTATCTAATTTTTCTATAAGCATATCGTCTGTAACGTATATTCCGTTGATTTCTTTTTTACCCATAGTGAGTTCTAAATCTACTTTTAGTTCAATCCAGTTTATGCGTCCTATGAAGTGGTCTGATATGTAAGTATCAAAACCATTCATAAAGGATTTATCTAGCACTTTTTCGATTGAAAACTTTGGAAACTGAGCTAAAGTCCTATTTTCCATTTCAGATTTTTCCTCTTTTTTAGAAAAGGCAGTAGCCAAAGGCAAGATGACTATCATTATTAGAAATATGAATGCACTAATCTTTAACTGTTTAGATTTTTTCATAGTTAAGACCTCCTAAAATCTAAAGTATAGGAATGGATTATAGGTGGCATCTACTAGATAAGCCGTACATACAATCATGGCAATCAGTTGGATTATTGGAAGTACAGTATAATATATCTTAGAGGTTTTTTCTTTATTGAGTAGTTTTTTAGTCAATCGTTCTCTTATGTCCGTACTAAATATCGCACATAGAATAAATATCACAATGTAACAAGATATTTGATACTTAGAATAGTCATCTATAAAGATTTTAGTGCCGCCAAACATCGCCTTTAGATATAAACCTGCTTGTGAAATACCATCAGTATCGAAAAATACCCAACCTATGACTACCATTAAAAAATTGTAAGCTACACATATGAAGTTAGGGAGTTTAGCCAAAATCTTATTGAAATATAGTTTTTCAAATAGTATTAGCAATCCATAGAATAGTCCCCAAGCCATGAAGTTCCAATCTGCACCGTGCCAGAAGCCAGTTAAAATCCAAACTATTAAAGTGTTTCTAATCCATTTAGGCTTACTGCAACGATTACCACCTAATGGAATATATACGTACTCTCTAAACCAAGAACCTAAAGTGATATGCCATCTTCTCCAAAATTCCGAAACGCTTTTCGATATGTATGGGTGATTAAAGTTTTTAGGAAAGTTAAAACCTAGCATCTTACCCAAACCGATAGCCATATCTGAGTAGCCCGAAAAATCAAAGTAGATTTGAAAAGTGAATGCTAAAATACCTATCCAAGCCGTAACCATGGATATACTAGTATAATCTAAAGCTTTGATTTCAGTCCAAAGAGAACCTATATTATTTGCTAACAGTACTTTTTTAGAAAGTCCTCTAATAAAGATTGTAAAACCTTCTCCAACTAGGTTTATGTTCACTTTTCTTTCACGGATTTCATTTTGAATATCCTCGTATCTAACTATAGGTCCAGCCACCAACTGTGGGAACAGTGAAACGTATGAAAGAAAGTCTAAAAAGTTCCTTTGGACTTTTATGTTTCGCCAATATATATCTATGGTGTAAGACATACTTTGAAAAGTGTAAAATGATATTCCTATAGGTAGTGTAAGTTCCAACACTGGTATATTAGAATGAAATAGTGCGTTGATATTTGTTATAAAAAATCCACTATACTTAAAGAACATCAAGAAGCCCAAATCTACACACATAGAGGTGATTAATGCCCCTTTTCTTATTTTTGGATTATCATCATACTTAGCAATTACTAATCCAGCCATATAGTCCACAAAAGATGATACTACCATAATCCAAATATTTTTGGGTTCTCCCCAAGCGTAAAATATTAATCCTGAAATCAATAGCACTAAATTTTTAGCCCTTGTAGAAGATATGAAATAGGTCAATAACACTATTGGAAGAAATGCGTAAATCATCGTAAGACTTGAAAAAACCATATCTTATAAAAAACCCCTTTCCTTTTAATTGATACTTAAAAGTTAATGATGAATATGTTAAATAATTCATCATTGACTGTTTTTGATAACGTTAATAATGCTTTTTAAATCCTCAAGGGAATAGAGTGTATTTAAAACATCAAGAAGACCACTAGTAGTTAAGCGTTCAGGAAGTTTTAAATGTTTTAGTAGCTCGGCACGGAGTTTTTTACTATTCGGATTACCAATCAAACCTAGTTCAAATAAATCCGTATGAGTGATATTTTTTGAATTTTCGTCTATAGAGGAGATGCCATCAATATTAGCATTTTTAAAAGCCTCTAATATTATGTTGATGTCTAAACCTTCAACGCCTATCTTACCCTCTGCAGATGGTTTCAACTTACGTTTTTCTTTACCGAATATGTCTGGAGTATATACATTAATAATCTTGCTAGTATCTTTTATAGAGCCTTTTATGTAGTTTCTAATTTTAAAACCTGCACTGTCGCTATCCGTCAAGATTATGATGCCTACCGTATTAGCATAAAAACGGATAAGGTCTAACTTTTCTTTATCTTTGAAAATGCCATATCCGTCTGTTTGAATTATTATTCCATCAATGATAGACGAGAGTTTAATCTTATCATATTTGCCCTCTACTATGATGGCCTGTTTTACTTTAAGTAACTTCAATATTCCACCTCCATTAGTGATATTTATATCCTGAGTTAATCATATCAGCTACAGCCTTTTCCAATAGTATTTTGCCGTCTATAGAGGTGGATATCATTTCCAAGTTAGCTTTTTTAAGAATGTTTAGACAGTCACGAATGTGTTCAAGTTTAATCCTTTTGGTATCTCGGATATAGTTTCTAATGATAAACTCTCTACCCTTATAGTTAAAATCGTTTAATATATCATATTCGGAGCGTCCTGTCGCTAGAGCCGTCTTAACTCTGTATAGGTCTAAAAATGATACAGCTACTGCTGACAACACTGCAATAGGTTCAGTTCTAAGGGTATAAAGCTCATTTAATAACTTATATGATAGTTGTCCATTCATAGATACTACTGCTTTAGCAAATGCAAAAGCATTGACATCATAGTAGTTAGATACTAGGTCATTTACCATTGATAATGTTATCTCTTTACCATTGGCGTAGGCTATAACCTTAGATAGTTCCATCTTTACGGTTAGAGAGTTGCACAAACATTTATTTGCTATGGTCTGTGCCACTTGATGACTAACAAAACTACCATTACTTTGGCAAATAGTCTGGATTTCTTTAGTAGTCTGTTCTAGTGTCTTTTGGATAGCCTCAAAAACTTGTCCATTCTTGGAAACGTAGTCTATAAGTTTCTTATTTTTTGCAGTAGGATACTTCTTTCCATTGGTAATATCAAATCCAATGACGTAGAATATTATTATAGAACTCTTAGGGATTTTATCCAATATAGATAATAACTCTTTTAAAAAGTCTGTTGAGAAGTCCTCACAATTTAAGTCTTTAACTAATATACATTTGTAATCGGCGAACATTGGACAAGCCTCAGCCACGTCAAGGAACTCATCAAGGTTTAGATTTTTTCCATCGAATTTGTAGAGGTTGAAATCGTCACCGTTGGGGACTATACACTTTATGGCAGTATCTAGTAGACGTTCAATAGATACTAAATCTTTACCATAAAGGTAGTATAGACGTTTGAAATTATTCAGTTTCAAGTCTTTGATTATATTTTTCATAATTTCAAATCCCTCACATTAAAAAATCCATTTAGATTACTTTCAAAAATGATGTTATATTCTTCCGTGATAAAAGTCTGTGTTTTGCCATTGATGGTCAAATCAAAAGAGTAGTTGTCATATACCGTTATAGTGAAAGTACCGTAATCGTATATATACTTATAGTTTTTAACGTCTATGTAAGTAGGGGAGACGGTTAAAACTTTCTGTCCATCTCTGAAGTAAGTACCTTTTGGGACGTTTATCCTTTTAATAGATACATCTTGTAATAGACTATCGTAGACGTTCATAGTTTGATACGCTCTCTTTGTAAAGGTTAAAGAGTTTACTTTATAAAATCCGAACTGTTTGCAGTACTTTTGGATATATTCTGTAGTCTTATAGTTTTTAGAGAAGTCTATGATGTTTACATCATTATTATATGATATCACCATGGCTTTATATGTCGATTTTCCAAGAATTGCAACTTTTATCTTATCGTTTTCATATGAATTGAATAGGTAAGTTATCATAATAGTGGAGGTTATTCCAAAAGATATGATTTTTAATAACAGTTTTCTATCCTTAAACATGCCATAACCTATTATGGATATTATTAAAATAGCTATAGACACATACTGTAAGATATCATATCCGTTAGAAACGTTACTCATAGGAACTTTAGAAAACGTCTTACAGAAGTATATTATCAAATTACATGATAAGTCTGCTACCTTTAAAAGGATTTTATTAAGTATAAGTATTTTTCCACCAAGTAGGAAGGTTAAAAATCCACTGATTAGAGCTATTTCACATAGTGGAAAACATACTATGTTACTTATTGGCGAGATTATGCTAATTTCATCAAAAAACATCACAGAAACTGGAAAGATACACAAAGTTGTAAACGCTGTAGTAAGTACTCCCTTTATGAACCTATTCATGTTGATGCCATCTAAGATATAGTTAGAAAATACTCCTATCCCGAAAACTCCACTTATCGACAACAAAAACGATGCGTTTCCTATTAGATATGGCTCAAAAGTAACCATAATCATTGCAGTTAAACTTAGAGTATTTAAAACGTCTGATTGTCTTGCAAATAGTATCGCCATCTTTGAGATACTCAACATTATAAGGGTTCTAACTGCAGATATTGGAAATCCTACTAATGCGACAAATAAAAATGAAAAACTCTCATAGATTATGAAATTTATTAATTTAGGAATTTCAAACTTTTTATCTATGAGTTTCAGGAAAAAATCGAGCATAGAGGTTAATATAGCCAAGTGCAATCCAGATACTGCAACCATATGACTAATTCCACTGCGAGTGATATTATTTTTATCACTTTTTGAAAGGTCGGATTTATCACCAAATAGGATAGCACTCAATAAAGATGAACCATCTTTAGACATATTTTTTCTAAAAATACTTATGGTATCATCTCTATAAGAGTTTAGTCTTCTGATAAATTTTGACTTTATATCATTACTAGGGATTACTTTCAAATTTTTAGTGGAGTAGGTTTGTAGATAAATCCCTTTAGAGTTATAGTAATCCTTTGAGTTGAAAAGGTAGTCGTTGACAATCTCAGTAGGATTACATTCAAATAGGAGAGTATCACCATATGAACAGTTGATATTATTAGTATATAGGTATATCTTAGATTTTGTCTTACCATTGATAGTTCCATCTACAACATAAGAAGACATATCCCCAGAGTATTCGTTGATTTCTATGACTTTTCCACTAAAAAAGATATCTTGATGGTTAAACTTTTTAATATAATCAGCAGTAGTGACCATATAGTTAGAGTATACTAAAAATCCGACTATAAACCCTGTTCCACATAGTATCGACCGTTTAAAGCCAAGTTTAAAAACTTTGATTAATACTCCTATACCTACTATGGTTATCACTAAGAATAGCATTAAAAGATTATCATAGTAGGTTAAGGAGTTACAAACCAATCCCAAAAGATACGGTATAGCAAAATACAGAGTTTTTCTAACCATTAAACTATTTTATAGACCAACCCATCTTAGTACCTGCCAATAGATGGAAGTGTAAATGTTTAACGGTTTGACCAGCATCATCACCACAGTTGTTTATTATTCTAAAACTTTCGATATTATTCTCTTTAGCTAATTTAGAAGCAATCTCAAAAATGTATGATACTATCTTAGAGTTTTCTTCATTGATATCTAAGGCACTAGTAATATGAGTTTTTGGGATTATCAACCAGTGGATAGGTGCTATTGGATTTATGTCTTTAAAGACTAGAACCTTATCATCTTCATAGATTTTATTGCTTGGAATTTCACCATTTATTATTTTACAAAATAGACAATCCATAAAAAGAACCTCCTAAAAATATTTATTAATAATGTATGAAACGCCATCAAAGGCGTTCCATACTGATATATAACTACTTAACCATAGATTTAACTATGTTTTCAAGTTCACCCATAGCTTGTTCAATCTTAGATAGGTCTCCAATACCTGCACGAGCAGTATCAGGACGACCACCACCTTTACCACCAGTCATTTCAGCTAGAGTTTTTACAATCTTACCAGCGTTCATACCTTTAGTGATAGCATCTTTACCACATACCACAAGAATATTACCTTTGTCATCTAATTCATTGACGAATACACCAACACTATTAGGGTATTTATTCTTAGCCTTATCACCCATTTGTAATAAGATATCGGGCTTAGTATTTTTGAATACTCCTCTAGCTATATAAATACCGTCAACTTCTTTTAAGTTGGTGAACACACTGCTAGATTTTAAATCAGCAATTTGCTGATTTAAGTTATTGATAGTCTTTTCAAGTTCTTTATTCTCTCCAACTATTTGAGTACATTTGTTAGCAAGTTCATTGACGTTAGCAATCTTTAAAGCGTGGATAGATTTTTTTACTAAATCATTCATATTAGAGATATACTGCAATACACCTTTGCCAGTTACAGCCTCTATACGTCTTACACCAGATGCTACAGAACTTTCAGAAACTATCTTAAATAGACCAATCTTAGAAGTATTATCAATATGAGTACCACCACAGAATTCTTTGGAATATTCTCCAATAGTGACTACTCTAACTATGTCGCCGTACTTTTCACCAAATAGAGCCATAGCCCCTAACTTTTTGGCTTCATCTATAGGCATTTCGGTCATAGATACTGGTATAGAAGATAAAATCTTTTCATTTACTAAACTTTCAACCTTTTGGATTTCTTCGGTGGTCATAGCTGAAAAATGTGAGAAATCAAAACGACAGTAATTTTCGTTTACTAACTGTCCTGCTTGATGTACATGGTCGCCCAAGACCTCTCTTAGACTTGCTTGTAAAATGTGTGCAGTAGTATGGTTTCTCATTATGGATTTTCTACGTTCTTGGTCAATCTCTGCTGATACTACATCATTTATAGAGATAATGCCTCTACTTACTATACCAAAGTGTAGATAATGACCATCTTCATTCTTAGTGGTATCAGTAACTTCAAAGATAGCCGAACCATTAATGATACCAGTATCACCTACTTGACCACCACTTTCAGCATAGAATGGAGTCTTATCTAAGATGATAGTAACGTCTTCACCTTCGTTAGCAGATTGAACACTTTCACCATCTTTATAGATGGCTAAAACTTTACTATCTGTAGATTTCATATCAGTGTAACCAGTGAATATAGTCTTAGGAGCATCAATCTTGATAGTGTTACTTTCCCATGAAGATTTTGCTTTTGCAATATGGTCTTTTTTAGCAAGTTCACGTTGAGCTTTAACACATTCTTGATATCTGTCCATATCGATAGTAATACCTTTTTCTTCTACTATTTCGAGGGTTAAATCTATAGGGAAGCCGTAAGTATCGGATAGTTTGAAAGCGTCATCACCTGATAGAACCTTATCACCTCCGATATTTTCAACCATAGAGGATAATAGTTCCATACCCTTATCAACGGTCTTAGAAAATTGTTCTTCTTCATTCTTGATAATCTTTTTGATATATTCACGTTTTTCATCAAGTTCAGGATATGCACACTTATTTTCATCTATAACAGTATCACAAACCTTGTATAGGAAAGGTTCATTGATACCTATTAATCTACCGTGACGACAAGCACGACGGAGTAAACGTCTTAAAACGTAACCTCTGCCAACGTTAGATGGAAGTATACCATCACCTACCATGAAGGTGGTACTTCTAATATGGTCAGTGATAACTCTTAAAGAGATATCAGTTTTTTCATTTTCCTTATAGTTTACCTTAGCGATGTTAGAAATATGTTTCATTATGTTTTGAACAGTATCGACTTCAAAGAGGTTATCAACACCTTGCATAACACAGGCAAGACGTTCAAGTCCCATACCAGTATCAATATTTTTGTTCTTCATTTCAGCATAATGACCATTACCATCACTATCAAATTGACTAAAGACTAAGTTCCAGACTTCGACATAACGGTCGCAATCGCAACCCACATGACAATCAGGTTTACCACAACCTTTTTCTGCACCTCTATCAAAATAGATTTCAGAACAAGGACCACAAGGACCAGAACCGTGTTCCCAGAAATTATCTTCTTTGCCCAACCTTACCATATGGTCAGGAGCTACTCCAATCTTTTGTGTCCAGATGTCGTAAGCCTCATCATCATCTTGATAGACGGATACGTGTAACTTATCCTTAGGCATTTTGAGAACCTCAGTAAAAAATTCCCAAGCCCATTCTATAGCTTCATTTTTAAAGTAATCACCAAATGAGAAGTTACCTAACATCTCAAAGTAAGTGCCATGTCTCGCTGTGTGACCTACGTTTTCGATATCGGGTGTACGGATACACTTTTGACAAGTAGTAACCCTCTTATTAGGTGGTACTGCCTGACCTAGGAAAAATTTCTTTAAAGGTGCCATTCCTGAATTGATAAGTAATAGACTATTATCATCTTTAGGCACTAGTGAAGAACTTGCCATTCTAGTATGATTTTTACTTTCAAAGAATGAAAGATATTCTTCTCTAAGTTCATTTAATCCACGCCATTCCATGTTTAAAAGACTTCCTTCCTATATTAATCAATAATTAATGGATATTAATTATTAATCATATTAAAATATTTTTTATTTAAATCTCTACATACATAATAGAGCCATAATATCTTTATTGAAATATATTGAAATGAGGTTTACCCATATTGTTATTTTCATCGTCGTTGTTGTCGTCATCATCATTGAACATATCTTGTAGACCTAAACCTATTTGTAACATAGCTTCAAATTGCATATTTTGGAGTTCGTCCAATAAATCAATGCCATTTTGTACTAATTTTAAGATATTTTCATTTATAATGTTATACATCTCTTCAAGGTCATCTTCGTTTATGTTTTCTTGTTCATATTCCAAATTATATGATAAAACTGTAATTTGTAAAAATAATGTATTTAACTTATCATGTATCCAAGAGATGGTTTTTTCATCTTGACAAGATTTTAAAGTTTGAGTAACCTCTAAATTAGACTTAGCTACTTCTATGATATCATCTACATTAACTGGTAAATCCTCCGACATCTCAAAACGTTTAAAAAAAGACTTTAAACTTTTAGTTCCTTTGATAATATCTTTTTGATTTTTGATTAATCGTTTAATTATCTTATCAGTTTTATCAGGGTTTATTTGCTGACTTATTAAACCATTAATAGATGGTCTAATAAACTGCTCATCATTTTCTATCATTTTAGTAATAAATTCCACATTTAGAGTAATGTTACCGTAGTAGTTACAATCGTTGATACTTATAGCCATCTTTCTAATGTTGATAATTTCTAAACAGTAGCAATTGTCAAACCAGTTTTTATCTATTTGAATGTTTAACGTTTCAAAAGATATCTTACTTAATCCATTACAGTTGACAAAAGCGTCCTCTTCAATGATTTCAAGTTGGTCAGGTAATATGATACTTTGTACATAATTATTATTTTCAAAAGCGTTTGAACCGATAATTTTTACTCCTACAGGAATTATAACTTCAGTATCTTTGCCAGTATATTTTATAAGTGTATCTTCAACGATTTGAAATTTTTTTGATGGTTTTTTCATCATAAAAGTCCTTTCATATATTTTTAGATAGCAGATTTTCTATTGAAATCGAACACATCGATATTTTTAACGGTAAAGATATCTTGTAAATTTACCATAGCTTCTTTGAAATGTTCATCTCCTTTAGAAATTATAAATTGACGTTCAGCATCAGATATAGGCATAGCATATAACCACGTTAGAATGTTTTTATCGTCTAGGTCTAATACGCCTAGGGATTTTTCCCAAAATAGTGGTGGAGCAGTAAATATGATATGTTTCATTTCGGAATTTTTTAAGATGCCCTCTAAAAATCCCGTATATATTATACCGTATGCACATGGTAGATTTTTTTCTAAAACGTTCCTATATAAAGATGACATAATCCTACCAAGAGTATCACCATCTTTATTGGTGGAAAGTCCGAGTAGTTCTATATGGATACTCTTACCATTGGAAGTAAATTGACTTTCTTTATTTACTAATCCAAGGGTGGCACACGTTAGATAACTAGGCTTAGGACTATCCTTGCAAAATAGTATATCTATGCTATAGTCTTTGGTTTGGAAATAACTAAAAGATTTTTGATTTCCACCTAAAGTAGAAGTTACTTTATCATACATTATTTTCTCGTAAGGGTTCATAATTTTTAGTATAATCCTTTCTAAAATTTCTATAATCTTATACTCAAATTTTAAAGATATAAGCTATATTATTATAGCTTACAAATGGATTTTTGTCAAGATATTTTTAGGCTTTTCCATGGAAAACCTTGCAGATTTCACGATTATATAAGATGTAACCTCTATTTTAAATAAAACCTATATTCAAAAAAAAATACTCTACAAAAGGTTGATTTCTACACAAACATATGGTATAATTATAACTATATTTGAGTTTGTATTCTTATTTATCAAAAAGGAAGTTTTTTTATGATTAGAGATATTCAAGATGAAATATTAAGACTAAAAAAAGAAAAAGATATCTGCATATTAGCACATAGTTATCAATCTAGGGAAATCTTAGAGGTTGCCGATTTTACTGGTGATAGTTATCAATTAAGTGTTAAAGCCAGTGAAACACCTCAAAAGAACGTTATAATGTGTGGCGTTAGGTTCATGGCAGAGACTGTTAAGATACTATCTCCTGAAAAGACTGTATTTTTAGCTAATCCTATTGCAGGTTGCCCTATGGCTGAACAGATGGACGTTGATTTAATCTCCTCATTAAAGGAAATGTATCCTGATTACACAGTAGTGGCATATATAAATACTACTGCCGAATTAAAGACTATCTGTGATGTATGTGTTACTTCATCTTCTGCAGTTAAGATAGTCAAAAATATAGATAATGATAAGATATTATTTATCCCTGATTGCAATTTGGGTGACTACGTTCAAAAACAAGTGCCAGAAAAGACTTTTAAATTAGTATCTGGAGGTTGTCCAACTCATGCTAGAGTTGGTGAAAATGACGTAAAAAAAGCTAAGGCTTTGTATCCTAATGCCCTGCTATTGGTTCATCCTGAGTGTTTACCTAAGGTAGTATCATATGCAGATTATGTTGGTTCTACTACAGGTATCATGAACTTTGCGAAGAGTTCAGATAATAGGGAGTTTATCATAGGTACAGAGACTAGTATAGCAGAGCATCTTCAATATGAATGCCCTGATAAGAAGTTTTACTACTTATCTAAGGATTTGATGTGTCACAATATGAAAGCTACCACATTGATAGACGTCTTAAACTGTGTACATGGTAATGGTGGCGAAGAAATCTTACTTGATGATGAAACTATTTCTAAAGCTCGTGCTTGTATCAATAAGATGATTGAATTAGGTGGATAAAAATCTAAAAACGTTAAATTAAATTTGGAATACTTCTATAGAAGTATTCCAAATTTTTTTGAAAAAATTTTAAACGGACATACGTATGTCCACTTCACATGATATAATATATTCATAACTTAAGTTATTAGTAATATTTTCGAGGTGATTTATTTGGATTGCGATAAGAATGACAGAATTTTAGAAACATTTTATAGAATAATTAGAGGAGAAAAAATATCTATTAGAAAGACGGCTAGTTACTATAACGTTTCTACCAAGACTATTAATCGTGATATTAATCAAATTAAAGCATTTTTATCAAACCATGGTGAACTTATGGACTATGCTCAACTCAAGTATTCTCGTAGTGATAAGTCTTACTATTTGGATAAAAATGAGTTTTTACAGAATAAAGAACTCTTTGCAATAGTAAAAGTCATCTTGGGAAGTCGTTGTTTTAATGAATTTGAACTATCTAGTATAATATCTAAGTTGAAATCTTTTACTACACCAAATGATAAAGAAATGTTAGAAAACATTATCAATAAAGAAGTGTTAAAATATCATGGAGTTAAATCCAATTGTGTAAGTGTTATAGATAATCTTTGGAAAGTCATAAACTGTATTGAAGATAGAAAAGTTATAACGATACAATACCTAAAAATGAATACCAATATCGTCAAAAGAAAGATTAAACCCGTTTCTATAATGTTTAGTGAATACTATTTTTATCTAATAGCGTACAAGTATAATGATTTAAACTTTTCACCAGTCTATTTTAGAATAGATAGAATTTTATCTATTACGGAACATAAGGAAGTTTTTTATTTGGAATATAAATATGATTTTAATGAGGGTGATTTAAGAGAAAAAAATCAGTTTATGTTTCCAGGAGACAATATAAAAATAAGGTTTGAATTTAATGGATTATCTACTCAAGCCATCTTAGATAGATTACCAACTGCTAAAGTAATTGAAGTTAAAGGTTCTAACTCAAATCATTGTATAATAGAAGCAGTCGTAAACTATGGAAGAGGCATCATAATGTATTTACTATCACAGGGAGCATGGGTTAAGGTATTGTCGCCACAGTGCCTAATTGACGATATATCCATGGAAGTAGAAAAGATGAAAAATCTATATAAATCTAATGATGATAACAATATATAAGGGAGTGTTAAAATATGGCATTTATTAGATATACTTATTTATGGCAATGTCCAGTATGTAGACGAATAAGAATATCACATAATACATTTGAGTTTATTAAGTTGAGTATTTCAAAATGTCCAACGTGTAACGTTAGCTGGATTTTAAGAGGATAATATCTAAAAAAATTAACATATCAAAATCCGAAAAAATATCCCTTAGAGGTTTAATCTAGGGGATATATTCTTACATTAAAAAGAGATTTTTCTATAAGTGTCGAACTTCAACCATTTAGAGTAGAAACCTTTTTCATTAGTATTGTCTATGAGGTTGTAATCTTGTAATAGTGATTTAAAATCTTCTTGAGACTTAACAAAGACTTCAAAACCTCTGCCGTTTATCACGGGAACGCCACTATATTGATACTCTTCAAAAGGTATGATTTCGGTTATCTTACCATCACGGATTTTTACGGCTACACTGTCACGAAGTACTAAGATATCAAAAGTATCAGGATACTTATAACTTTGTCCTTGCGTATTGATGGTATCACCAATAGTGAAAGTCTTGCTTACTGGTTGATACTTCAATACTGATAGACTATCAGTATTATAATAGAACTCTTCAAAGATATCCCCTCTAGCTACTATGTCGCCATTCTTAAAAGATGCCCTATCTTGGATAGTATACTTTTCAAAGTCATCAACCACACCACACGCAGAGGTCATATTGGTAACTCTATCTATTATGATTAGTTCTCCTAAGGTCTTGTGAGATTTAAACTTATCTACTACTATAGGTTCTGTAAGTATGATATCACATAAGGCAATAGCATTCTTATTGAGTGTATCTGCCTCTTGATGTTCACCAGTATTAACGTCTATAGTATATTCTATGTTTGAAAGTACTCCAGATATAAGTTTAGTACCTAACTTTATAAAGTATTCTTTATTGAGAGTTAAAGGTTCATCATCAGTCCATAAGATAGTAGCCTTTAATAGTTTACTAATGGAAATGTCAGTGTTAGCAGTCAACACACAACCCCTAGATACGTCAACTTCCTTATTTAATGAGATAGTAACTGCTTGACCTATTGAGGCAGTATCTTTTTCAGTTCCTGCGACTAATATGCCTTTTACTAAAGCCTTTTCGTTACTTGGCAAGATGGTCACTTCATCATTTATAGAGATAGAACCACTTTCTATCTGTCCTTGGAAACCTCTAAAAGTGTGATTAGGTCTTGAAACTCTTTGGACTGGCATATAAAAACCCTGTTCACCGTTTTCATCTAAGATGTTTACATTTTCTAAGTATTCTAATAAAGGTTCTTCATTATACCAATCGATGTTAATAGATTTTTTAGTAACGTTATCGCCAACGGTGGCAGAAATAGGGATAATCTTAACGTTTTTTAAATCTAGCTCTTTGGCAAGGGCATCTATTTGAGAAGTAATCTCTTGAAAACGTTCTTGACTGTAACCTACTAAATCCATCTTATTCACTGCGAACACGAAGTATTTTATTCCCATCAATGAGCAAATTCTAGCGTGTCTTTTAGTTTGGATTAGTACTCCTTGTTTAGCATCTACTAATATTATAGATAAATCTGCAAATGAAGCTCCTACAGCCATATTTCTAGTATACTCTTCATGTCCAGGGGTGTCGGCGACTATGAAACTTCTGTTGTCAGTAGTGAAGTATCTATAAGCGACATCTATGGTGATACCTTGCTCACGTTCAGCCATAAGACCATCAAGTAATAGAGAATAGTCTATAGCACCATCACGACTACCCACCTTACTGTCTAACTCTAATGCCTCTTCTTGGTCTGTATATAGTAGCTTGGAGTCGTATAGAATGTGACCTATTAAAGTAGATTTACCATCATCTACACTACCACAAGTGATAAATTTTAACAATCCTTTCATTAAAAAGATACCCTTCTTTCTGTAAATTAAATCATAGTAGTATTAAGTTTAGAAGTAACCTTCTCTTTTTCTACGTTCCATACTGCCAGTAGCCTCTTTATCTATTACCCTTGAGGTACGCTCAGAAGATACTGCACTTAGAGTTTCGTCGATAATTTCATCAAGTGTGGTAGCAGTCGATAGAACTCCACCCGTCAACGGATAGCAACCTAACGTACGGAAACGAACGCTTTTATATTGAGGGACTTCGCCATCTTTAAGAGGAAATCTATCATCATCTACCATGATTATGTTTCCATCTCTTTCTACTACAGGACGCTCTTTTGCGAAGTATAGAGGAACGATATCTATATTTTCTCTCTTTATATATTGCCAAATATCTTTTTCAGTCCAGTTAGATATTGGAAAAACTCTAATACTTTCACCCTTGTTAATTCTAGTGTTGTAGAGTTTCCACATTTCTGGACGTTGATTTTTAGGGTCCCATGCTTGAGCTTCATTTCTAAAGGAGAATATTCTCTCTTTAGCCCTAGATTTTTCTTCATCACGACGACCACCACCAAACGCAGCAGTAAAACCATACTTAGTTAAGGCTTGTTTTAATGCTTGAGTTTTCATAATATCAGTATAAGCTGAACCGTGGTCAAATGGATTTATCCCTTGGGCTACACCTTCAGGATTAGTATAAGTAATCAATTCAAGACCTAACTTTTTAGCAGTTTCATCACGGAATTTAATCATTTCTTTGAATTTCCACGTAGTATCGACATGGAGTAGTGGAAAAGGTGGCTTCTCAGGATAGAACGCCTTTAAGGCTAGATGCAACATAACAGAACTATCTTTACCGATAGAGTATAACATAACAGGTTTTTCGCACTCTGCAACGACTTCACGTATTATATATATAGCCTCTGCTTCCAATTCATCTAAATGGGATAATTCACTCATATGTTTAGAAAACCTCCTTGATAACGTCAATATCTTTTTATATTATTCCTATTGGATTAGTATGCTTTAATTATAAGACTATTTTTCCAATATGTCAACACTTGAAGAGTAAGTTTGTAGAAAGTTATATAAATCATATTAGATTAGTATGATTTATTAGCGATATTATCTAAAAAAGATATCTTAGTAAAAAATATATGTTTACTAAATCAAAAAGTTATGGTAAAATTAATCTATTATGAAATATGGAAAGGGAGATTATATCATATGGTATACGTTACAGGCGATACTCACGGAAATTTTGAAAGGTTTAAAGAAAAACCTCTTAGAAAACTTAAAAAAGGTGATACCTTAATAGTATGTGGTGACTTTGGATTTCTTTGGAATGAAAGTCATCAAGAAAAAAATAGTTTAAAGAAGCTATCAGAATTGAGGTATAATGTAGCCTTTGTAGATGGTTGCCATGAAAATTTTAATCTATTATACTCTAAACCTATACAGGATTGGAATGGTGGAAAGGTTCATGCAATAGCTAAAAATATATTTCATCTAATGAGAGGACAAGTATATACTATCGATGGTTTAAAGTTTTTCACTTTCGGTGGTGGACACAGTGATGATATTGAAATCCGAAAAGATGCTAACAGTTGGTATCCACAAGAAGAGCCTACCCCTGAAGAAGTCTTACAAGGTGCAGACAGCTTAGTAGCCATAGATTACAATGTGGATTATATCATAACTCATGAACCACCTTTTTCAATTAAAAAGTGTTTAAACGTTGAAGTCTCTCACCATTTAGAGTTTGATGATTTCTTTGAACAAGTTAAGGAAAATTGTAATTTTGAACATTGGTTCTTTGGAAAATATCATATGAATAAGTTCATTCCACCGAGATTTTCAGCTCTATTTGATGAGGTCGTTCCATTGGATTAAATGTATTAAATTTTTTAAAAAAATTCTAAAAAATATCTTTAACTACTGCCCAAAAGATGTTATAATATTAGATGATATCATTTAGGAGGTTTTTATTATGAATTTGAAAAGGTTACTATCTTTAATGCTGACGTTTGCAATTATGTTGACATTTATTCCAACTTTTAATAGTTCGGAAGTCTCTGCATTGACTTTTATTCCAAACTTTGAAGTCAATAGCGACTATGCTGTTCTTTACAATACTGATATAGATTCTATAGTATATCAAAAGAACTATCAAACGCAAACAGACCCTGCTCAACTTACTCAAATAATGACTGCTATAGTCTGTATAGAAAATTGTCAAGATTTAGAACATACTCCTGTTACTATCCCTGAAGTAATCTTTGATGAGTTTAATCAAATTGAAGCACAAAATCCAGAAATTTTTATAACCACTTCCGACTTTAAAGCTGGTGAAGAGATGACTATGAAAGACTTATTGTACTCTATGATGTTAGAATCTGCTTGTGAGTCTGCTAGTACTATAGCCTACTATATAGGTGAGGGAAGTATCCAAAGTTTTGTCGACAAGATGAACGCTAAGGCAAAAGAGATTGGTTGTTTAAATACTAACTTTAAAAATCCACACGGTTTACACGCAGATGGTCAATACTCCACTGCCTACGATATGTACTTAATTACTAAGTATGCTATGGGATTATCTAAGTTTAATGACATAGTGAACACCATAGAATATACTGTTCCTGCCACTAATATGAACACTGAAAAGACCATCAACCATACCAATGTAATGTTAGATAGTCAATCTAACTATTATTATGAGTATGCTAAGGGTATCAAGACGGGAAACTCCGAACAAGCTGGAAGTTGTCTAATAACTAAGGCTAGTAAGAATGGAAGCACATATCTATTAGTACTCTTACACGCTCCACTTAGCGAACGTGATAAGAACGGCAATAGAATATTCTACCATATTAAAGATGCTATTCAAATCTTTGATTGGTGTTTAGACAGCTTTGAATATAAAACCTTACTTTCCGAAGATGAAGAAGTTAAGGAAGTTAAAGTTAAATTTTCTAGTGGTAATGATTATGTCCTTCTAAGACCTAAAGAAAGTTTTTCTACTCTTTGGCTAAGTACTAATGATATTTCTAACATAGAAAGAACTTTTGAAATTAATCAGGATATATCTGCACCTATAGTACAGGGAGAAACTCTTGGAAAGATGAACTTAATCTTAAATGGTGAAAAAATCTATACGACTGACTTAGTAGCTACTTCTGATTTAGACCGTTCATTCGCTAAATTTAATATAGAGGCTAGTAAAGGTTTTATATACTCTGCATGGTTTAATAGAGCTTTATTAATATCTATAATTTTAACTTTTGTGTATATTGGAGTATATATCTATAAGTTACAATCCATGCCTAAGAAGAAGAAACGTAAAACGTCTAATAATGGTGGTGGAAGTGTAAATCCACATTCTGCTCCAAGAGTTAAGAGAGTGCGTCAAGTAGAGAACTCCAATAATCATAATAAAGATAGATAATCTTTTTAGAAAGGAACGTTAAAATATTGACGTTCCTTTTTTAGTGTATCAAAGTTATATTAGAAAAATATCAACTATTGTTCATTCCTTGATATAGTAGGGATTTACAAATCAAAAATATTGTGGTATAATGATATAGTACGACAGTAAAGGTATAGTATAGATAGTTATAGATTGAAACATTAAACAAGATTTTGAAGGAGGTGTAATCTAATGGATTGTGGAGGGCGATTGTATGCACGTAATATCACAATTGATACACTAATCGTGGGCTTTTCTACAACATTAGATTATTGTCCACTTTCTTAATGTACATCTTAATATTATGTGCAAACATACTCCGATATTTTTTAGTTTTTAAGGAGGTTTGTACCAGTGAATTATTTAAGAGAAAAAGCTTTTGATGCTCTTGAAAGTAAACGATATCTTGAACTTAAAAATTTGCTCCAAGATATGAACCCAGTGGATTTAGCTCTTTGGTTTAAAGAACTTGAAGAGGGAGACATCTATATAGTATTTAGATTACTTCCTAAAGAAATATCTGCTGAAACATTTTCCTATATGGATAGTGATATGCAAAAACATTTAATAGGTATCTTTTCTGATAAGGAACTTAGTGATGTTATCGACCAACTATATATTGACGATACCGTGGACTTAATTGAAGAAATGCCTGCAAACTTTGTAAGTCGTATCATTCATAATGCAGACCCTAGCACTAGAAAGATGATTAATGAAATATTAAAGTATCCTACTGATAGTGCAGGTAGTATCATGACTGTTGAATACATCTACTTACACGCTGATATGTTAGTAGGTGAAGCTATCCAAAAGATTAGAAGCGTGGGTTGGGTTAAAGAGACTATCTATACTTGTTACGTCACTGAAAATAGAAAGCTAATCGGATTTGTTACCGTTCTTGACTTACTAACTTCCGATGATGATTTGAAGATTAGTGATATCATGGATACTAACGTTATCACGGTAAACACCTACGAGGATAGAGAAAGTGTGGCTATGAAATTTGCTAAGTATGACTTCGTCGCCATGCCTGTAGTAGATAATGAAGAACGTTTAGTAGGCATAGTTACCTTTGATGATGTCATGGACGTTATCGAAGAGGAAACTACGGAAGACTTTGAAAAAATGGCTGGTATGGGACACAGTGATGAAAGTTACTTTAAAACTTCTGTATTTACACACACTAAAAATAGAATTTTTTGGTTACTATTTTTGATGTTATCTTCTACTATTACGGGAATAATAATTATGAACTTTGATGATAAGATAGCATCTATGCCATTGTTAGTATCTTTTATGCCCATGCTTATGGGTACTGGAGGTAACTGTGGTTCACAAAGTTCAACTTTGATAGTCCGTGGACTTTTCACTGATGAAATACATCTTAAAGACTTTTTTAAGGTAATCTTTAAGGAGTTTCGAGTGGCATTGTTATGTAGTGCGATACTATCCGTAGTAAACGGATTGAGAATATATATCATGTATAAAGATATCCAAATGGCTATAGTGGTGTCCTTAACGCTGATAGCAACCATCATAGTCGCTAAGTTGATAGGTTGTATTCTGCCTATGTTGGCAAAACGTCTTAAGATAGACCCTACTAACATATCAGCCCCGTTAATTTCAACCTGTGTTGATGCCTCCTCTATGCTGATATATTTTACTATAGCTACTCATATGTTGAAAATATCATGAAATTTTTTATCCGTAGTATAGGGAACGCCTTATATTAATTTGGGCGTTCCTATTTGATTAATAGGTATAAAGAAAGGAAATCTTTAAAATGGATACTTTTGATTTAGTTTCAAGCTATAAACCTTCTGGAGACCAACCACAAGCTATCAAAACTTTAGTAGATGGTTTAAAATCTGGATATGACTTCCAAACACTTTTGGGAGTTACTGGCTCTGGTAAGACCTTTACTATGGCAAACATCATAAAAGAGATTAACAAGCCTACTCTAGTATTAGCACATAATAAGACTTTGGCAGGTCAACTATATTCAGAATTTAAAGAATTTTTTCCTAATAATGCAGTTGAATACTTTGTATCTTACTATGATTATTACCGTCCTGAAGCGTACTTACCTAACCAAGATACCTATATCGAAAAAGATAGTCAAATTAATGAGGAAATAGACAAGTTGAGACATTCTGCAACCTGTTCACTTGCAGAAAGAAAAGATGTTATAGTAGTATCTAGTGTATCGTGTATATACTCACTTGGTGACCCTAGTGAATATAAAAACTCTATCATTTCGCTTAGGGAGGGCATGGAAAAGTCTAGGGATAGCCTTATTAAGGATTTAGTATCTATTAGGTATGAACGCAACGATATAGATTTCACTCGTAACAAGTTTCGTGTGCGTGGAGATATAGTAGAGATATTTCCAGTAATGTCCAATGATAGGGCTATTAGAATAGAATTCTTTGGTGATGAAATCGACAGAATATGTGAAATCAATACGGTTACTGGCTCAGTGATTTCTACTCTTAAACATACTATCATATTTCCAGCTACACACTATACAATATCACAAGATAGTTTAAATGATGCCTTAAAAGAAATCGACCAAGAACTAGACGAAAGAGTAAAATTTTTTGAGGCTAATCATAAGAATATAGAAGCCCAAAGAATATCACAACGTACCCACTACGATATGGAAATGTTAGCTGAAACAGGGTTCTGTAGTGGAATAGAAAACTATTCAAGGGTATTATCAAGACGTGAAAAGGGGAGTATACCTTATACACTATTAGACCATTTTCCAAAGGATTTCTTGCTAATTATAGATGAAAGTCATGTAACTATACCACAAGTAAAGGCTATGTATAATGGAGATAAAGCTAGAAAAGATAATCTTATTAACTATGGTTTCCGTCTACCTAGTGCATATGATAACCGTCCACTAACTTTCGATGAATTTCTTGGAAAGTTAAACCAAACGATATTCGTATCGGCAACCCCTGGCAACTTTGAAAAGGAACACTCTAAGCAGATTGCTGAGCAGATTATTCGTCCTACTGGATTATTAGACCCCCAAATTTCTGTACGACCTGTAGAAAATCAAATGGTTGACCTTATCTCTGAGATTAATATTCGTGCTGAAAAAGGCGAAAAAGTTCTAGTGACTACTCTTACTACTAAAATGGCAGAAGATTTAACTTCTTATCTTGAAAGTTTCAAAGTAAAGGTTAGATATATGCACCATTCTATTGAAACTATCGAACGCATGGAAATTATAAAATCTTTAAGGAACGGTGAAATAGATGTTATTGTGGGTATTAATCTGTTGCGTGAAGGTTTAGACATTCCAGAAGTTACTTTAGTAGCTATCCTTGATGCTGACAAAGAAGGTTTTCTTCGTTCGGAAACGGCTCTAATACAGACCATCGGACGAACTGCTAGAAACGTTAATGGCAAGGTTATAATGTATGCTGATACTGTTACAAAGTCTATGGAAAAGGCTATCAAGGAGACCGAACGCAGAAGAAGTATACAAATGAAGTATAATCAAGAGAACGGCATAATTCCCAAAAGTATAGTTAAATCTATTCGAGATATCCCAGAGATTACCAAAAATGTAGATGAAAACCATCTAACACCTAAAGAAAAGGCTAAATTGATATCCAAACTTGAAAAGGAGATGAAACAGGCTCAGAAAATGTTAGACTTTGAACACGCTATATATTGTCGTGACAAGATTAAACTACTTAAACAAGAAAATTAATATAATCATAATGAACAATAATGAAGAGTTTAACATAAAATTATTATTGAAAATTCTAAAATGGTATAGTATAATATAAGTGTATCTCTAAATAAAATACATCAAAAATCTTTTAAGGAGTGATTTTTTTGAGATTTATAAATACTAATAACATAAATAGTCTAATAGATGATAATATTATAGAATTTATAAAATCTAGTGAAGAAGAGTATAGAGTTCAAATAATGCAAGTCGCTGAAAGTATAGCAAAACATTCCACAGAAAAACCTGTAGTTTTAATATCAGGGCCATCAGGTTCGGGAAAGACTACTACTGCATATAGGTTAAAAAAAATCTTAAATGAGGTTTTCAAGTGTAAGTCTCACGTCATATCGTTAGATAATTATTTTAAGTCTAATAGTTCCCCCGATATGCCAAAAAATACAGATGGTTCTCTTGATTTAGAAAGTCCTTATTGTATCGATATTGAGCTTTTAAAGGAACATATCCAAAATATCTATAATGGTATGTCGTTCCAGATGCCATACTTTAACTTTGTAAATCAGGAACGTGGTGGATATAGAGAATATACCGTAAATAAAGGAGAAATTACTATCTTTGAGGGTATTCACGCTTTAAATCCTATGGTGACTGGAATTCAAAGTACCAATACCATATACGTTAGCGTGAGAACCCGTCTAGTAAATGATGATGGTAGTGTACTCCACCCTAGAAGGATACGTTTAATGCGTAGACTCTGCCGTGATAGTAAGTTTAGAGGGAAAAACTATCAAGATACTTTTAAATACTTCAATAACGTTTCAATAGGTGAAAACAACTTTATTATGCCTTTTAAACATCTTGCTGAATTCGATATTGATACTTTCCATGCCTATGAACCGTCAGTATATAAGAACTTCTTATTAGATGGTTTAATCACTTTACAAGATGAGTTAAACTCTAACGTTGAGTACTGTGAAATAGTAAGTTTTCTTTCGGAATTGAACTCTGTTAATGATACCTTAGTTCCAAACACTTCCATAGTTAGAGAGTTCATAGGTGGTAGCGAATTTGACTATTAAAATTAAAAAAAATAATAATCCCCTTGAGGTTATCAAGGGGACTAATGTTATATTTCTATGGATTTTCCTAACTTCATAGAGTAGATTAACATACGCTTAACTGGAATATTTTCTACTAATTCCATTGCCGATTTATATAATTTAAGTTGTAAAGAGTATCTATCTTTTAGTATGTTGATATTTTCATCATCAATGTTGTCAGACTTATAGTCTACTAAAGTTATACCATCTTTTTCAAAGATTAATAGGTCTACACAGCCTTGTATCATAGTATCAGTAGTTTTGTAGACGTTGAGAATATCGTTATCTATATTCAATTCAGAGGCTTTTACTAGGAAGCTCCTTTCACGTTCGATAGGATTGTTAATAATATACTCAAATATATCACTTTTTACGAACTTATCAAAGATTTTGAAATCCATAACTTTGTACTGTTCTCTAGTTAGATATCCGTCATCTTTTAAACGATTTATTTCACCAGTAACACTAGATTTTAACTTAACAAAGTCGCAATATTGCATAACGGTATGTATAGCAGTACCACGTTCTGCAGGTGTCAATTCTTTGAAAGTCATAAAACTTGGAGTTTTCAAGCCATCAAAACGGATATTTGAGACGTAACCATTAGACATTATCAACTTAGCCTTGTCATCTTTGACTATATCTGACACACTAAGACGGGCAGGTAGATTGGCATTAATATTATTATACGTATAGTTACATCTTTCTAAGATATCTTCCTTTAAAGTCTCATTGATAGAATACTCTTCCTCCATAGAGGAAACTTCTTCACAGATTTTAAAATCATCAGGATTATAAATGTACATATTTAAATCTACATTAGTTTTTAAAATTAAGTTAGTGTTTACACCCATGAAAGTTCTAAGTGGTTGAGCCTTAGAACTACAACATAGAACCATTAGAATCCAGTCTATCATGTGGATAGAACTCTTTATTAACCTATTAGAAATTGTGCCTGTATATTCAATAGTATCAATATAGTTTACAATCTTCTTATAATCTGTGGTAGGTTTATTAGGTGAGTTTAGATTTTCAGCCGTTAATGTCAAAGGAATGAAAAGTTTTTCTCTAGCTCTAGTTAATGCAACATAGAAAAGACGCATCTTTTCACTTCTAAGTTCAGCACGTTTTTCATAAGCCATTCTAAGAGTGTCAGCAGTTACATACTCTACTAAGGTGTTGACATCTTTCAACTTATAGGATAGTCCATATTCAAAACTCTTTTGGATAGTTTCAGTAGTATCCTTTTCATTAAACTTTCTGTTTATATCGCAAAGGAAGACAAAAGGAAACTCTAAACCTTTAGAGCCGTGTATAGTCTTAATGATTACCTTATCTAGTGAAGAGTTGGATTTACTTATTTTTATGTCTTGGTTATTATCATATATGGTATTGATATACCTAATAAAACCAGAAATTCCAGTGATTGAGTTTTTATCATGAGTTTGAGCCATCTTTAGAAAGAGTTGCACGTTTTCACGCCTTTTGTTAGAGTTATCATACACTTGCATAATAGATATTAAATCTGTGATATCTATAATTTTAACCATTAAATCGTAAGTTGTGCAGTTGGCAGAGTAGTTTCTCAATCTGTTAAGAGTTTCTATAAAGTTTATGCATTTGGTAACTAACTCTTTGGAGTACTCTCTATACTCTAAATCTTCAGAGATTTTAACTATAGATGAATACATACTAGCATCACGATTTACTAGCCTAATAGAGGCTACATCATCTGGGGTGAACATGAACAAAGGTGATATTATTATCGAAGTTAAAGCCATGTTATCCATAGGATTGTCCACTATTTTGACCATGTTGAATAGTAAAGATACCTCTCTAGACTTTAAAAATTCCTCATCTTTTTCAAAATTTACTGGAATGTTTAACTCTTGGAGTTTTTCAAAATATGAGACCACATCAGTAGTAGCCATGAATAGTAGACAAAAATCACTAGGTTTGCAAGGTCTAGTAGAACCATCTTTTTCGGTTACTAGAGTACCGTTATTTAACATGGATTTTATCTTTCTAGCGATATAATCCGGTTCGGAATATTTATTACTATCAATAATAGGAATTTCAGTCCTTCTATCATACTCTGGATAGTTTGCTCCTAATATTAGTTTTTCGTCTTTGTAGTCGACTTCACCAGTTTCAGATTTCATAATATTTTCAAATATTAAGTTTACAAAGTCTATAACATCTTTGGAACTTCTAAAGTTTTGATTTAGTTTTATCTTTGAATTTATTGATGGATTTTCCTCTATATAAGGCTTAGAATATTCTAAAACTTTTTTAAAATTCACAGGATTTGCTAATCTAAAGTTATATATGGACTGTTTAACATCACCTACTACGAACATATTATGTCCAATCTTTTTATTTGTGCCACCCTTGGATATCATTTTAAATATTAAATCTTGATTGTTATTAGTGTCTTGAAACTCATCTATCATAATGATTTCATAATATTTTGATAGATTTTTAGCTAGTTCAGTCTGAACAAATTCACCTTTTTCATTTTTTTTGGCTAGAAGTTTTATAGCGATTTGTTCAGCATCGGAGAAACCTAGAACATTCTCTTCAATTTTAATCTCTAGGAGTTTGTTATATATACAAGATATTAAATCTTTTAAAGTTTGAGAAATGTTTTTATTGGTAGCCTTATCTTGAGAGTAGTACTCAACTATGTCAGCAAGGACGGAAAAGTTCATTTTAGAGTTGTATAAGTCTTTGTACATATCTCTATAACGTTTCGCTTTTTCTTTATTAGGATTGTTTGCACTAAGTGTCAACCTTTTGAAGTTAAACTTAGAGTAATATTTTAGAGTATCAACGTTAAACTTATCCTTAGATTTTAAAAAGTTAATGGCATCAATGAGATTGTTATTTTCTACAGTTAAAGTATTGATGTTAGTATCTTTTTCTTCGGGACAGTTACATAGTTCTAATACCATATTGGATAGGTTATAGGCTTCTTCCAGATTTTCAATCTGCATATTGAATACACTTTGAAGAGCTAAATCGTTTTGCATATCTGCTTTAGAGTAGTAATCTATACAATTAGTTTGTAGCCAGTCATCAAAGAAAGGTACAGAAGATAAGAATTTATATAAATCTAATAGAAGAGCTTCCAATTTGAAGTCCGTCTTATCGCATAAAGATTGGCTTAAAAACTCCATATCTTTTCTAGTGTCTTCATTTGAGTACATATCTTCAATAGCCTCTTGAATAGCTTTGGATTGTAAAATATTTTCTTCAGTAGGTTCAATAATCCTAAAGTTACTAGATATGTTTAAATCACTGATATTCTCTCTAATTAAGTCAAAGCAAAAAGAATGTATAGTAGTAATTTTGGCATTTTGTAACATAGAGTGTTGTTTTATCAACCAATCATTGTTAGGATTTTTCTCTATTTCTTCGGTAATAGCTTTGATTAGTCTAATTTTCATTTCAGAGGCAGACTCATTAGAAAAAGTAGCTACTACTATTCTATCTGCTGAGATTTTATTATCCTTATCAGAGAGAATTCTTAATAGACGTTCAACTAATACGGCAGTTTTACCACTACCTGCAGCTGCTGAAACTATCAAAGAACAGTTTTTAGCATTGATGGCATCTAACTGTTGACTAGTCCATTTAACCATTGTTTGTATCCTCCTCACCATTAATGATATCTTCATAAAGTTTTTTAGATTCTTCTTTTTGTTTGAAGTTGCAGTTTCTGTCAGGATAGCTACCACAGATACTCCAATAGTCGCAGTACTTACAAGGTGAGCTATTCTTATTAAATAAGACTAAGTTCTTTGTGGATATATCACCATTAGATAGACAGTTAGCCATATGAATTAATAAGTTCTCTGCGTGAGTACGGATTTTTTCAAACTGTTCTGCAGTTAGTACAGTATCAGGTTTTTTACCGTTTTTAGTAGCTTTAAAAGGTATGTAAGTACCTTTTAAGTCGTGTTCCATGGCTTGAATTACCGATATATTATCTAAGACTACACCTTTCATTTTAAAGTGGTCGTTAATGTCTTTTTTGATACCATCAGTGGTATCTCTAAGACTATTTTTTACCCTAACTTCACTTACTGGAAGATATAACACTCCAGCAGGGAAGCAATCACTATACTTACCATTCTTTCCAGTGATTGCAAATAGGTATAGAAACATTTGCATATCTATGCCATATGGGATTTTAGCAGTATCGAAATCTTGAGTTCCACTTTTATAGTCTACTACTCTAACATAAGATTGTTCTGTATCATGTTCATTTTTAAGGTTAAGTATGTCAACTCTGTCTATCTTACCACAGAGTAGTATTTCCATGCCGTCGTCGTTTTTGATGCTTAGTGGTTTACAAGAGCTATCTTCATCTACTTTGAGTTCAAAGTCGCAAGGGATAAAACTCAATTGAGCAAACTCCTCTTGGATATGTTTAATGGTTTGATAGATACTATTCTTTACACGTTGGAAGTTAGCATCAAAACGTTTAGTTTTACCGTAATCACCACCAAGATGTTCTTCTTTGTACTGGTCGGCAAACTTCTTTATTTCTCCTTTAACTTCATATTCTGATAGGTTTACCAACTCTTCCCTAGTATGTGAACTTATGATTTTCTCTAAACAGTGATGTATTATGTTACCTATTTCAATCTTAGAGATATCATATTTAACTGGCTTTCTAAGACGTAAACCTTCACTACAAAAGTACTTAAAATGACAGTTATTAAAGGTTTCAAATTTGGTAGCATAAATTTTAATCTTATTTCTAAAGAGACTTAATGCTATGTCTTTATTTTGGATTTTTAAGTCTTCATTTTTAGAAATCTTATCAAGGTAATCCATTTTAGAAACGTATAGATTGTTACTAGAAAGGACATCTTTGACAGTGATTAGGTCGTTAGAACTATTCCAAAAATTTTTTACAAAATAGTCATAAGATGCCTTATAAGTAGTGCATAAATCTTGAATAGGTATATTATTAGCATCTTGGATAGTAACATCATCAAATAAATTTATGATACTATCCACTACGTATGATGGATATATATTACCTATAGTATCTTTTAAAGCGTATGATAGATACATCTTTTCAGCTGGTGCAGATAGTGTCTTATATACTATTAATTTTTCATCAGCGTTTTTATCTTCTATAGATTTAAAAAAGTTTAAGTTTACTCTTTCAAAGTATTGCATATCGGCATTGGTAAAAATACCTCTATTACTTACAGCAGATGGAAATACACCATCATTTAAACCTAAAACGAAAAGTATCTTAGGGGAGTTATACCTAGCATTATCTGAGGCAGAAAAGTTGACGGCATCTAACTTTTGAGGAGCTACCTTATAGTTACTTTGACTAATCATAACAGAAACTATCTCTTTGAAGTGATTTATTGGAATGATGTCATCACCCATAAAGGTGCATAACGTATCTAAGATAGTCATAAGCATATCCCAAAGACGAGCCATCTCATTGGCTACAACGTCTTGATTGTCTTTCTTGTTCCTATCTATGATAGTTTGTATATTCTTAATGATAGACTGACTTTCCATAAAGCTATAGATACTTCTACAAACTTCTATACACGATTTTCCCTTAATATCTTCTTTTAACTGCTTTAATGGATTTATAATGTTAAGTCTAAGTAATTCAGCATTGGAGTTATCATCTTTTTGGAACGGATTTTCCCACATGGATTTTTTTACATTCCATTTATAACAATAGTTTTCTAAGTCTGCCACTTTTTCAAAGGATATGTTAGTTATAGGATTTTTAACGTATCTTAGAATGGCGTCAGTATCAAAACTATTACTAGATACTATCTCTAATAGATTGATAAAGTATATCATAATAGGTGTATATATAGAGGCTTTATCAGTACTTAAAAAATATGGGATTTCATACTTTTCAAAAGCTCTTTCAATGATACCTATATAATCATCTACGTGTCTAGCAGTAACGAAGATATCTTTATATGAATATCCTTCAATAATTAACTTTCTAATCTGTGAGCATACATAATCACATTCTTGATAGTAGTCATTACACTTAGTTATAGAGACGTCTCCAGAAGTTTTAAACTTATTCTTTTTACTGTGCATAAATATGTTTTCACTGATATTTTTTAAATCATCAGATGTATACCTATGAGCAACATCACAATGGATAATTTCAGTATCTATATTATACTTGTTAGCCATCTTTGTGAGATAACCATAAGTTTTATTGACTGGTTCAAAGTAAGACATTCTATTGTTAGTAGGATTATCAGTTCTTAAAGATATGTAAAAATCTTTACTTTGAGATATCATGACTTCTATTAGACGTAATTCATCTAATGAGAAGGCATCAAATTCATCTATAAATATGGTAGCATCTTTGAAGAATTGACATCTGTCAGCTATGACACTACATTCTAATATGTCGCTAGTGGCGTCTTGTAGATTTTTTTCTTTAAGGATAGCATCATATTCAGCAAAGATTGAAGCCATATCATATACTTTATTTTTAATTGGTTCGGGGAAATTTTCGGATTTTTCTATCAACTCTTGTGGTGTGATGTTACTCTTTTTAAGGTCTACGACCTCTTCTAAGGCTAATTGTACGAAATCGATATTGTTAGTCTGTTTTTCAAATACACTTAAAGATTTATTATCTTTTAACTTTCTAATAGCTTGATACATAGCTATTACTCTTGAAAGTTCATTAATATAGTCTCTAGCAACCTTTCCATGTTCGGTGATAATATCTTCTGCTAGTTTGCTAAACTTATTTACATTGATACTATTATATTTGTATGCTCCTAAACTTTCATATAGATTAGGTGTGTAAGAATATTTATTATTGAAATCTTCAAAGACACCAATGGTTTCATAGAGTTTTTTATCAAACTCAAAAGAAAATTGCTCTGGAACTAAAACGTAGATTTTCTTGTTTAATTTTGGAACGTTATTTTTGATATTTTTATTTATAAGGGCATCTATCTTTTCAATAATTTTGTGAGACTTTCCCGTTCCACCCTTGCCTATGATATAGTGTATCACGAAATCACTCCTTTAGATAAGTTTATAATTAGAAGTTATCTATTTTAAAATATTATAGTATATTACTATCAAATAGTCAATATACCATTAGTAAATTTACTATGTACCATTAGGATATTTTCTATTTAGAGAATTTTTTAGTACATATTTAAAAAAAATATAATATAGCAACTTTTTTAGATGATATAGTATATATAAAAAAATCGGAACGATAATCCGTTCCGATAAAACGTACTAATCATAGTTTGATGTTAAAATCCATTAAGATTAGCTCTAATCATGATGGCAGGGTAATCTTTATAGGAGTAATCGATATCACAATCGCCATTTACACCCCAACAAGTGCCACTTTCAGATGCTTGCCATAAACCACCAAACTCTGAACCATATTGAGGAATATCGGTCCAGTGAGCTAACCACTTATCATATAGAGTTAGTTCGGTTTTTAATAGATGGTAATCTATCCAGTTAGGATTGGTATATATAGAAACGTAATAACCAGCTTTTTCAACATGGTCACAGAAAGCTATCGTGATATCGGTTAATGTACTGTTTGATAGGTTTAATAGACTTTCAGATTCTATATCAAAGCATACAGGATATTCAAACTGCTTATCCTTAATGATATCCAAAAAGAAGTCAGCCTCTTCAACTGCTTCAGAAGTACTTCTTGCTCTAGTAAACCAATAGCAACCTACTGGTATACCGTACTTTTTACATTCACTATAATATTCTTCGAAGTAAGTATCTTTATGTAGTTGTCCATCTATGGAGCTATGCACACCAGCTCTAAGGATAACGAAATCTACACCTTGTTCTTTAACTTTTTTCCAGTCTATCTCTCCTTGATATGAAGAAACGTCTATTCCAAAGTATTTGATATCTTCTACAGGCTTGTATAGGAAATCTTGTTTAGCCTCTTGGATTATGTTTCTCTTATCTTGTACAACCTTTAAGATGTTTGTACCCTCTTCACTTCCTGAGTCTCCAAGGACTAAATCTGCTTTGGAATTATAAAAAGTGTTGATAGTGTTTTGATTAACCTTAACAAATGCTCCTGCTTGTAGATTGCTAAAAGTTAATATAGATATTAAAGAAATCAATCCCAACTTTTTTAAATGTTTCAAAGAACCATCTCCCTTTATAGATTTTTGTTTATTAAAATGTACAGTTTCCATTATAACATATAATTCAACAAAAATCTACCATAAAAGGCAAAAAAGTTGACTAATCCACAAAATTTCCATAAAAATCATATATATTATTCCTTTCGACAATATAAAACAGTACCATTTATTGACAAATGGCAAAATGTGTTATATAATTTAGACATATAAATCCAAAAACGTTATTGTTACTACTAAGGAAGTGTTTAAAATGAATGACAAAATAGTAAGATTGGTGATAATGGTCTTTTTTATGTGTTGTGCTTTGATTTCTTGTACTCAAAAGTTGCCAGTAATCAAGGATAGTGTTAGCATTGGAGAAACTCAAACGATTGCTACTATCTCAACGTATAGTTATTATAGAGTAACTTCCACAGAAGGCATAGTTTATGAAATACCTACTGATTGGAAAACTTCTCAACGAGATGGTAACACTTATCACTATTCTAATGGTGAGAACTATCTAATGGTTAGTAACGTATCCACCGAGTATTCACAGGATACCGACATGATTTTAACTGATAACTGTGCTTCTACATTGTTAGAAAACTTCAATCAATATAAGGGATTTCTATTACAGACCGATTGTACAGGTGATATTGATGGTGCTTATTGTAGAAAGTTAGTATGTTCCTACTTAGATGAAAATGAAAATACTATCACTGAAAGAACTACTATATTTACTGTCAACGGAACGGTATACTCCTTTGATTGTATATCTTTGGAAAGTTCATCTAATTGCGATGAAATCTTTAGAAGGATTACTGGCTCAGTGATAATCTCTCCTAAGAGTTGAAAAAAAATTAAAAAATTTCAAAAAAACTCTTGACTTTTTAATAATAGTATGATATAATAGATAATGTTGTAAGAGCCACTGTGGTGAAATAGGCAGACACGAGGGACTTAAAATCCCTTGGTAGAAATACCGTACCGGTTCAAGTCCGGTCAGTGGCATTTTTTAATTATTGGTGTATGTAGAGCTTTCTTTTGTGGAAGTTCTTTTTTTGTGCCTATTGTAAAATTATTAGGGAATAGAACTTATCTATTCCCTAATAATTACATATTTCCAAGATATTCACTATACTTACTAATTCCAATAGAAACTTCACTGACTTCATCATTTACTTTCTTTAAAAACTTAACAGCCTCATTAGAATAGCTACTCTTGAAGTAGTGAACGTTTTGACAAGCAGTTTGAAAGTATTCAAGGATAGCTTCATTTTCATAGTAGGTAGGCATAGTATCGATATCTAGTTGATAATCTTGAAACTTTGAAAAAGCCTTATATTCCATAGTATCTAATAGATTTTTATCTTTCAAAAAGTCCTGTGCAGATTTGCTCAATGGTACGCCCTTTTCAAACTCTTGAAGTTCTGCCATCTCTTGGCTATTTAAAAGGAAGTTTAAGAGCAATGCACACTCTTCAGGATATTTAGTATCTTTATTTATAGCATACATCATAGAGGGCTTAGAGTACCAACATAAACTATTATTAGTAGAGTTAGAAAGGTTTAAAAAGTTTCCAATGGTGCATTCAAAGTCGATATCTAAACAATAGTTGTAAGCATCAGTAATCCAACCTAACATACCTAGATACTTTTTATTCTTAAAGTTGATTTTATCAAACTTATCAATAGGGGGGATAACGTATTCATTTATAAGTTTATCGTAAAACTCTAACATCATTTCAACTTCTTTGTAGCCAAAACCTAACTTACCATTTTGGTCTATGAACCTTTTTCCCGTTGACTGTTCAACATAAGAGACACACATCAAAAAGGCTGGTTTTATGCCCAAACCTAAAACGTAGATGTCTTCATCTTTTAAGATTGATGCACATTCAAAAAGCTCTTCCCAAGTAGATGGAGTTTCTAAACCATACTCGTCTAACATATCTTGATTATAATAGAACGTTTGAGTATTTAAAGAAATAGGTATAGCATTTAAATGACCGTTTTTCATACCAAATTCAAGTTCTTCTTCAGAAAAGTTGGATAAGTCTATAATATGAGAAAGTTTATTTAAATCATAGTAAGATGTACCGTTTGGCGAATATTGATTAATCCAATTGTAGTTTAATTGCATGACATCTTCAGCAGTATCGGAACACATTTTCATGTTCATTCTAGTTTGATATCCAGACCATTCAGTATATACGCAATCTACTCTTATGTTTGGATATAATTCATTAAACTTATCAATAGCTTTGATGGTGTACTCATTACGATTATCGTTTCCCCACCAAGAAAATTCTATGTTTACGATATCTTGATAGTCGTTATTAGTCGTATCATGGTTAGTATCCATACAGGCGACTAGTAACAATAATGGAACTAGTATGATAAGTTTTAAACGTTTAAACTTCAAAATATTATACCTCCCCACTTTTTTAAGATAGTTGATTATAAATAGTATAAGTATCTTTTCCCTTATTTTTAGATTGATATAGAGCTTTATCTGCTAATGAGTATAAGTCTGAGAAACTCATAGCATCGTTAGGAAATACGGAAACTCCAATACTAGCTGATACTTTATAATCATGATTTTTGCCAGTATAGTTATTTTTAAATTCTGTGCAGACGTCTATACACTTTTCAACTATGTACTTGTTAATATCATGATTGTAAGTACTAGGAATTTTCATAAATACGGCGAACTCATCGCCACCGAGTCTACCACTTAGGTCATGTCTAAAGTTTCTTCTGAGTATGTCACCGACGTTGGCAAGAACCTTATCGCCAAAGATGTGTCCTAGATTGTCGTTTACACCCTTAAAGTTATCTAAATCTAAGATGGCGAAGGCGTAACGTTCCGTAGGGGATACGTTCTCACAAATTTGAGTAACATAATCTTGGAAGGTTTGCTTGTTAAGAAGTTTAGTTAGTTGGTCACATTCAGCCTTATTGGAAAGTCCAGCGAGTAGATTTCCCATAGGCTTTGAGAAGTGTTTTACTAAAAATATCGTAGCTATTACTGAAGCTATGCTTAAAAATATACTTATTAGAACGATATATAATATAGTATCATTATTTTGTTTTAATACGGTCTTAGTAGGGATATATGTTATTATTCTCCAACTATCGCCACAGACATTTGAAGATAGTATATATTGTTTATCTATTAAGGAAGTGTAGTCACTTTCTCCTATTCTTGAAATGATATCCTTTGAAACGTCCATACCTATTTCTTGTACGTTAGATGAATATACTATTTTATTGTTTTCATCTATTAATTGAATGACCATACCGTCCATATAGTCTAAGTATTCAAAAACCGATTTTAGTTGTGTATTATAAAAAGATGATATAAATATAGCATTCTTATTAATCTGTTTGATGTAATATATTCTATTGTAATCATTGTTAAAGCCAGTATGCCAAGCATAGGATTTTCCACTTTCGTTGATAGTATTTTTGAAAGTTTCATACATATTTCCATTTAAGAGGTTGTTAGTTCCATTAGATACTTTTCCTGTATTAGTATTATCGGAATATAGTATACCATAATCGCAGAAGTTTTCCATGATGCAAAGCTCATATAATCTTTTTGATATTATACTCTCTATGCGTATTTTAGTTTCATCATCTAGAGTAGGGTCAGTGGGGTCATAGGTGTAATTGATTTCATCAGCAAATATTAGGGTAGCAGTATCTTCCAAGCTGTTTAGATAACTTTCAACATTTAGTTTAGTTTGAATGTTTAATGAGTTAGTCAATACTTTAACGTTATTCTTTAAAGTATCGTTGCACTTATTTAGCGTTACAATAGAGATAATCAATATAGAGACTACTAACAAAATTATGTAACTAAAGTTTAATTTATAAGTAAGTCTATTTACTCTATCAGTAGTATTTAGACTAATCTTTTTGTTATTTTTAGATTTTTTCAATTTGAAATTCACTCCAAAGTTCAGTTTAATTATTAATTATTAATCATATAGTAGGCATACTGCATGGACTGAAATTCCTTCACCACTACCAGTAAAACCGAGTTTTTCTTCTGTGGTAGCTTTCACACTTATTGAATTGATATCTATGTTACACACTTTGGCGATATTCTTGCGCATTTCATAAACGTATGGAGCTAACTTAGGTTTTTGACATAGGATTGTACTATCTATATTACTTATCTTATAACCTTTTTGAGAGACTATTTTACAAACCTTAGAGAGTAGTATTAGACTATCTGCACCACTATAATGTGGGTCAGTATCTGGGAAGAGTTTGCCAATATCTCCTAGAGCTAATGCACCTAATAAGGCGTCCATAATAGCATGGACTAAGACGTCTGCATCTGAATGACCTAAAAGACCTCTTTCAAAAGGTACATCTACACCACCTAAGATTAATTTTCTATTTTCTACGAGTCTGTGAACGTCATAGCCGTGACCGATTTTAAACATTATCTTCTAACATTCCTTTCAATAAGATTTCAGCTATAGAAACATCTTCAGGGGTAGTTATTTTAATATTAGAGTAATGTCCAATAGTCATATATACTTTATATCCTATAGCTTCTACGATTTGGCAATCGTCAGTAAAGTCAAGGTGATTTTTTTCAGCAAATTCAACGCCACGAAAGTATATAGACTTCTTAAACGTTTGTGGAGTTTGAGTAATAAATAGGTTTGGTCTGTAAGGTGTATCAGTGATGATCTGGTCTTTTACTATTTTGATAGTATCTTTTACAGGTACTCCAAGAGTAGAACCACCATAAATTCTAGCATTGTTGATACATTTTTCTATATCCTGTGGTGATACTAGAGGTCTAGCACCATCATGAATGGTGATAAGTTCAGTATCTTTGGAGATAACCTTACTACCATTTAAAACACTCTCTTGACGAGTACTTCCACCAATAGTAACACATTTTAGTTTAGTTATGTTTAAATCTTTTGCGATGGTTTCTATCTTAGAGACATCATCTATTTTGGTAACCACTATGATTTCTTTGATACTTTCACAATTTTGAAGTGCTTTCATACTCATTCCGATAACTGTACTATTACCTAACTTTAGAAATTGCTTATTAATCCCACCCATTCGGGAGGAGTTCCCAGCTGATACTATTATAGCAGAAGTATCATTTTTCATAAAAAAACCTCCTTAGATATTCCTTTTTTGTATTATTTATAATATTGTACCACTTTTTTGATATTAAGTCAATGAAATTTCCATCAGTATGCAAAATCTTTTATTGACAAAATCCGACTACAAGGATATAATAGTATATGAGTTGATGTCTATTAACATCATTAAGTCCAAAAGGGAGATTAATCTTTTGGACGTTAAGAAATATTTGGAAATTAAAGGGTACTTCACAATGAAAAAGAGTTTATTAATGTTAATATCGTGTGGGATTTCATTTATGGTTGGGTGTTCTAGTATAGATAACGTTACTATAGAAAACACTATCTCTACTGCTAGTGAGGAGACCTCACAATCACAAGAAGTTACTATCGTTTCCACTGATTTTGATATGACTACTAATACCACTACAGATATAGCCATAAACACCACTACGACTGAAACGACGACTACAAAAATCTCTAACATAGAGGATACTTCTTTACCTATAACTATCAATAGTAATGGTGATACTTCTATGGTTAGTACTGAAAAAGTCACCTCTATGAGTGAGATTGTTAATAGTAATAACAACAATCGTGATAATAATATTATTACTAGTATTACTGAAAATCAAGTGATGACCAGTGAACCTAATGATATTATTACTACTGTTGAAACTACTATTACAACTATTGATATCGTTACTTCGGATACTTCTAATTATATCCAAACTGAAGACAATGAATTGCCTATAATCCTATTTTAAGTTAAATGATGTATATTTGGTAAAATGTTCTTGTACTGAAATTATCCCTCAACTTCGTTGACTATCTTAGTTAATCGTGATATAATATAGCTATAGAAAACAAATATAAAACTACTATTCTATGTGGTTTTATGCCGATTATATCTTAATATTGGAGGGGTATTATATGGCTTTTATTATTAAAAATCAAGTGTTAGTTAAGTATGAAGAGGAAGCCAATATCACTGAAATTTTAGTGCCAAGTTATGTAAAATCTATAGGTGAGTATGCTTTCCATGATTGTGCCAATTTAAAAACTATAAACATTCCATACAGTGTAAAGAAAATACCATTGAACGCTTTTGAAGGCTGTATCAATTTAAAAGATTTCAACCTCGTAGATACTGAAGAAAATTATCAATAGGATTAAACCTTCCACTAGTTACAGAGTGGAAGGTTTAACTATTATCTTTAGATATTATTACAGAAAATATTTGACATATAACTTTAAATTTGGTATAATATATATGATAAATTATCTACTTTAGGAGGTTTTTCAATTGAAAAGTAAAAAAACATTGGCGTTAATATCGGCATTGACATTGATATCTACTACTATTCCTGTTAATATGTCTATGAGTGTAAACGCTGAAACGGTACAAATCTTTAATGATACTTTTGAAGATGGTTATGACAATTGGTCAGTTCGTGGTGATGGTTCTATAGAAGTATCTACAGAGTATTCTCATAGTGGTAATAGTTCGTTATATATCAGTGGTAGGCAAAAGGGTTGGCATGGTGCAGGTTGTTCCAAGATAAAAGAACTTCGTGCAGGTAAGACTTATAGTTTTAGTTCATATGTAATGTATCAAGAGGGCAACGATTATGAACAGATTAATATGGCAATCTTATATAAAGATGCTACTGGTACAGAACAGTACAAACAAATATCTAATGCTAACGCCAAAAAGGGTGAATGGACACAAATCTCAGGAAACTATACTATCCCAAGTGATGCTACTAACGTTACAATCTACTTTGAAACTCCTAGCAACTTGATAGACTTCTACATCGATGACATTACTGCAGAAGGTGAACCTAATATCGATGATGATGTGACCTATGGTTACAATGATGACTTTGAAAATGGTAACGATGGGTGGGGTTCTCGTGGTTCAGAAACTGTAGAAAGAGTATCTACGGAAGCACACAGTGGAACTTATTCCATGTATACTTCCAATAGAAAACAACTTTGGAACGCTCCTGGAGCTAATAAAACTCTACAACTTGAAGAAAATGGATATTATAAGTTTGGTATCTGGGTTAAGTACAATGATGAGGGTAACAATTGGGCAGATACTCACAAATTCCAGTTATATATCCAATATACTGCAGATGGTAAAGACAATTATGTGGAATTAGGTAATGCTATCGCCACTAAGGGTGAATGGACTTACATAGAGGCTAAGTATACTATCCCAGAGGGTGCTAATAATTTTGTAATCTATGCTCAAACGGGTTACGTTCCAGATGCCTCCGTTACTGATGAAGATTTAATGAACTTCTACATTGATGACGCTACTTGCGAACCTTTAGAGTATCCAAAAATTCAGGAAGATATCCCATCACTTAATGATGTCTACTCTGACTACTTTAAAATTGGATTTGCTACCACTCCAGCAGAGTTGAGAAATGAAGCAGTACAGAACATCATGAAGAAACACGCAGATTATATGACTATCGGTAACGAACTAAAACCTGATAGTGTTCTTGACCAAGCTATGTCCCAAAAGTATGGTGACAATGTAAATCCACAGATTAGTCTCAAAAAGGCTGATAGTGCTTTAAAATTCGCCGAAGAGAATGGTATTTCAGTTAGAGGTCACGTTCTAGTATGGCATAGTCAAACTCCTGATTGGTTCTTTAAGGAAAATTTTTCCAATGATGGTGATTGGGTATCTAAAGAGGTTATGACACAACGTCTTGAGAACTATATCAAGAATGTTATGGATACTATTGCAGAAGAATATCCTAATGTGGATTTCTACGCTTGGGACGTTGTAAACGAGGCGTACAAAGATACTGGTGGTATGCGTGATGCAGGTTCTAACAATGTCGTAAATGGACAATCTGCATGGGTTCAAGTGTTCGGTGATGATAGTTTTATCGACCTTGCTTTTGAATTCGCTAGAAAGTACGCTCCAGAGGGTTGCAAACTCTTTTACAATGATTATAACGAATACATTCCTACTAAACGTGATGATATCTGTGAAAAGGTCGCAGAACTTAAAGAAAAAGGACTTATTGATGGTGTAGGTATGCAATCACATATTAAGATGGGTTCTCCTAGTATTGCATTATATGAGGAGGCTATCCGAAAGTATGCCAATTTAGGTGTTGAGGTGCAAATTACTGAATTAGATATAGACCAAAAGTCCAACTCTGCTAGTGATTTGAGCGAACTTGCTGAACGCTATCAAGAAGTATTCAAGATGTACAAGAAAGTTAAAGATGATGGTGTAAATCTAAGTGCAGTTACTATTTGGGGTATTAATGATGGTAACTCTTGGATTGGTGGCTATCCACTACTATTTGATGACGATTTCCAAGCTAAGCAATGTTTCTATGCTATCGCAGATACTAACTCTCAAATTCAAAGTACTAGGAATGTTAATGCTATTCAAGATATTAGTAACAATCCAGATGGAACATTTGAACTTGAAGCAAGTTCAATCGTTGATGATAACTCATTTAAAGTTTTATGGTTTGGTGGTAATATAGCTGTACAAATTACATCTGCTAAAGACCAAGATGTAACTGTATATTGTAATGGCTCTATTAAGAGTAAAAATCTAACAGCTGGTGAAACAACTGCTATTACGTTCTCTCTCGAAGATTTAGGATTAACCGAAAGTTTAAAAGTTGGAGATACTCTAAACTTTGATATCGCATTTGGTGATACTGCTTGGAATGATTTATCATACAATACAAAAACTGGATTTACTAATCTAGGAACTATAACACTATGCGAAAGACCACGTTATACTAGTGCTTTATATGGAACTCCAACTATTGATGGTGAAGTTGATGACGTTTGGTCTACTGCAACATCTATTGAAACTGATAACTATACTATGGGTAATGGTGCTACTGCTAAAGTTAAAACCCTTTGGGATAAGGATTATATCTATGTATTAGCAGAAGTTACTGACCCTAAGCTATCGAAATCCAATGCAAACGTATACGAACAAGATACTGTCGAAATATTCTTTGATGAAAACAATAACAAGACTTCAGCATATCAAGGTGATGATATCCAATGTAGAGTAAACTTCGATAATGAGAAATCTGTAACTGATGGACTCTCTACTGATAACTTTATCTCTGCGACTTCTATTACTGATACTGGATACATAGTAGAATTTGCTATACCATCTACTTTAGGTGGATTTACTAACAATCAAGTGGTAGGATTTGATGCTCAAGTTAATGATGATGATGGTTCTGGTAGTCGTACATCTATTGCCAATTGGAGTGATTTAACTGGCTTAGGTTATACTAACACTTCTAACTATGGTGTATTAAAATTAGTTGGTGGTACTGATGAACCTATCGAAACTACTACTACATCTACTATTGAACCTACTGGAACTATCACTTCAAATCCTGATGAATTGCTACTAGGTGATGCTAATTGTGATGGTCAAGTTAAATCAAACGACCTTTTGGCTATTAGAAGACATCTCCTCCACTTAGAAGATTTGACTGGTCAAGCACTCAAAAATGCAGACGCCAACAAAGATGGTGACATTAGGTCAAATGATATCCTTCAAATTAGAAGGTATCTACTACACTTAGTTAGTGAACTTTAAAACTATTTAATCATTTTAATATAGGACGTTATCTATATGATAGCGTCCTATATTTAGATAAAATCTATAAAAAATAGAGCTTTATTATTGTATAATTTGTAAAAATATCACGAAGTTTAAAAATACTCTTGACTTTTTATCTTCTATGTGATATACTAATGTAGTCAGTTAGATAACTGGAAAGATGGCTGAGCTGGTCTAAGGCGCACGACTGGAACTCGTGTATACGTTAATAGCGTATCGAGGGTTCGAATCCCTCTCTTTCCGTTTGTGCTAATCCCCGTGGATATTTGTCTACGGGGATTTTTGTTTGTATATATAATCAATACATTCAAAAGGGGAGGGTTAGATTTAAAATCTAACCCTTTTTATTTATCAATGATTAATTATTTATCTAATTTCAAACCATTTTTAAGGAAAGGTTTTATACATTCTAAAAAATGTGTATCAGGGGAAAATATTAATCTAGTTTTGCCATAAGTTTCGGTATCGAAATCGGCGAACCAGTCTGTCGTTCCAAGATTTTCAGAAGCTAAGACTATAGTTAAATCATCATCATTTTTGATGCTGTTGGAGTAGACACCAAAATCAGTGAACTTAGAGACTTCAACGGTAAGTAATCTAGAGCGTTTGCGTTTAGCCACTATCTTGTCGATGTCTATTTCTCCATTGGTAATGATGTACTCATATTCCGTATACATACCAGTACCTAAGTAATAAGCACCCCAAACTATACCTGCACTGGCTAAAAATCCAAGGGGGGCAAAGATGGTAGTCATAGATATAAATATTATTATACAAGCCAACAGTATAGCTACTGCATATATTCCAAACTTTTTCAAGTTATCACTAGATGATGGTACTTTTTCTATCAACTGTTCATAAAAGATATCCATAAGTTAAGTTCACCTTTCAAAAATTTTATAAGTATCTAAAACTATAGATTACTTGAATAGTTAGCATTAGAAAGCATAAGTTTAATACGATTTTCTTGATTAACTTTAGTAGCTCCAGGGTCAAAGTCTATTGGAACTATGTTGGCATTTGGATAGACACTTTTAATACTTCTAATCAAGCCTTTTCCAACGATGTGATTAGGAAGACAACCGAAAGGTTGACAACATACTATGTTACCATATCCACTTTCAGCGAGTTCCATCATTTCAGCGACAAGCATCCAACCTTCACCCATTTTGCAACCATAACCGATAACACCATCTACTAAGTTTCTAACGTGTTTATATGTAGAAGGAGGGTTAAATACTCCCACTTCTTTGATAGCTTGAACCATATCATTTTCTACACTTTCGACATAGTCAAATAGGACGGTAGCTACACCTTTTTTAAGTTTGCTACCATCATATAGGATAACGTCATCACGACGATTATCTATTTTAAAGAGCATAAAAGGTACTATTCCAGGAACGTTTACTTCGCAACCTTGGTCAAAGAGGAACTCTTCAAGGTGATTGTTAGCTAACTTTGAATACTTTGCATAGACTTCTCCTACTATACCTACTTTGGTCTTCTTTATAGATTTATCTAACTTAATTTTAGAAAAATCTTGAGCCATTAGTTTAGTATTTTTAGCGAAATCTTTTCTAGAAAAGCCCTTACCGTTTTTAAATTGATTAGTCAATTCAACTACCCAAGTATCTATAACTTTTCGACTAGAACCTTTTTCCACTTCATAGGGTTTAATTTGATTGTCTAAGCACATCATTAAATCGCCATAGGCTAAAGTCATCATAGCTTGCATAATCATAGTGATGGTGAAAGTAAATCCACTATTTTTTTCCAATCCTGAGAGGTTCAAGGAAATGACTGGAACGTAAGAGTATCCAGATTTTTCAAGTGCCTTTCTCAATAGATGTATATAGTTAGAAGCTCGACAACCACCACCAGTTTGAGGAACCATCAAAGCGACTTTGTGTACGTCATACTTACCACTATTTAAAGCGTCTATTAACTGTCCTATTACCAATAAGGCAGGATAACAAGTATCATTATGAACATGTTCAAGACCTGCATTGACTACTGAAGGTCCATCATTCATAAGAATTTCAAAATTATAACCATTTATTAAAAATACCTGTTTTAGTAGCTCAAAGTGGATACCCAACATATTAGGTGCTAAAATAAGGTAATCTTTACGCATTTCTTTAGTAAACTCTATTCGCAATTGAAATAACTCCTCCCAAAATATTGATATTAAAGCATATAATATATTATAGCACATTTAATGAAAAAGTCAAACTATTTTTCAAGTAAAAGTATTGAAATCAAATTTAGATTATAGAATATATCATATTATTTTAATAGAAATCCGTTATCTACCATGGAAATAGCCTTATTTCCAGATACTATTATATGGTCTAATAAGTTTAGGTTCAATTCTTTAAAGACTTTGTATAGTCTATTAGTAGAGGAGATATCATCTTGAGATGGATTGAGGTTTCCCTTAGGGTGATTGTGTACTAAAATAACCTTATTAGAGTTATACTTTTCTGCACGTTCTATAATCTTGGTAGCGTTTATAATGATAGTACTATTACTATCTATAGTACAGATATCTACACAACTTATTAAGTTGCAACTATTATCAAGATAGATTGCTTTTAATAGTTCAGTGGTATTACCAATAAACTGTTTTGGACAGAAGTCTAATATAGTATCTATACTTTTGAGAGAAATATTCTTACCCATACGGTTGATATCTTCGCTATTGACGTATTTTTTCAATAGTGGTGGTATCATTTTTAAAAGGATAGCAGAGTTTAGAGAAATTCCATCTACTTCTTGAAGTAAGTTGATATCAGCGTCAAAGACGTTTGCAAGGCTACCGAACTTATCTATTAGAACGTGAGCGATTTCATTAGTATTCTTTCTTGGAATTGAATAGAATAGCAACATTTCTAAGATTTCATGCTCTTGAAAAGTGTTAAACTGACTTTCAAGAAATTTCTGTCTTACTCTTTCTCTGTGACCGTCATGGTGATGATTATTCGCCATATGTAAAAAACCTCCAAAAGTATTATTAAATACGAGTTAAGTCCGTATTTATGGATAGTTGATTTAAAATTTAGATTGTATCCAATCTATAATTATATTATACATCATATTTAGGAATTTTTAAAGTGTTTAATAGAAAAAATTAAGAGTGTCATAAAATCTCTAAGATGTCTTTTAATATGAAAATTTCAAAAAAACTTTTTATTTTTAAGTTTTTTTGAGTATCTCGAAACTATTTTAAAAATATCTAAATGGACTTGAAAAATTTTATGATATATGTTAGAATAATATCAGCAAAGGTGCTTAGTAGATATATTTCTATTAGGCACCTTTTTGTATTTTATCACAAAAATTTTTAGAAGGTGCTTTTATGACTAACGATTTAATTAAATATGCTGACGATGTAAACGCTATGATGAAACGTTATGGTGTTAAGTTTGGCATATACAAAAACGGAACTTTCAAAGAACAGTTATTCCCTTTTGATTCTATTCCTAGAATTATATCCAAAAAAGACTTTTCTATGATTGAAAAAGGTCTTATCCAAAGAGTTGATGCTTTAAACTGTTTCTTAAAAGATATCTACTCTGAAAAGAATATCATTAAAGATGGTATAGTCCCTGAAGAGTTTGTTTTTTCTTCAAAAGGCTATCTTGCACAGTGTGAGGGCATTACTCCACCGTTGGGAGTTTATAGCCATATTTCTGGTATAGACCTAGTACAAGCTAAAGATGGTGAATGGTACATACTAGAAGATAATTTAAGAGTACCTTCGGGAGCTTCTTATCCACTTATTGCCCGTGAAATCACTAGGAGAGTAAGTCCATTCACTTTCCAAGAGAACAACGTCATAGATAACAGAAACTACGGTAAACTCTTAAAAGACACTATGGATAGTGTAAACGTTGGTGGCATTAACGTTATCTTGACACCTGGTAGATATAATGCTGCCTTCTTTGAACACTCATATCTCGCAGAAATTACGGATTCTGCACTATGTACTTCTGATACTTTAGTAGTTGAAAACAATGTACTATATTACAAATCTATTGATGGTAAAAAAAGAGTAGGTGCAATCTATAGGAGAATATCTGATGAGTATTTAGACCCTATGGCTTTCTTACCTGAAAGTTTGATAGGTGTTCCTAACCTTATGTCTGTATACAAAGCAGGTAACGTAGCTATAATCAATGCTCCTGGAAACGGTGTGGCAGATGATAAAGGTATCTACTATTTCGTTCCTAAGATGATTAAGTACTATCTTGACCAAGAACCTATATTAAAGAACGCTCCTACGTACCTACCTTACTATGAAGAAGATTTAAAGTATACACTTGACAACCTTGATAAGTTAGTAATTAAGGACGTTTCCGAAGCTGGTGGATATGGTGTAGTCTTTGGCAGAGATTTAGATACTGATGCCCTCGCAAATATGAGAGACTTAGTCAAGAGAGAAAATAGAAGGTTTATTGCTCAGGAAGTTATCGACTTCTTAGATTTAGACATCATGGAAAATGGCGAACGTGTCCCTAGAAAAGCCGATTTAAGAGCTTTCGTCCTTAGTGGTGATAAAACTCAGGTTTGGGCTAGTGGTCTTACTAGATTTAGCCGTAATGCTAACAGTTTTGTAGTAAACTCATCACAAGGTGGTGGTTTCAAAGATACTTGGATTTTAAATAAGTAATCTTTATCAACGATTTTTTGAAATTTTAACATATAAGAATATTCTTAAATGTTCCGATTAATAATATTTTAAAGGGTGATTTTTATGGTAAGTAATAATGAAGTTATGGTAGTTTCTACTGATAAAGCGAACCATCTATATTGGTTAGGCAGATACTCTGAAAGAGTGTTTACCACTCTTAGAACTTTTTTCTCCTACTACGATTTAATGATTGATGGTGATACTGAAGTCTATAAGGATTATTGTAATTCTATTGGTATTCCTTGTGTGTACTTCTCAAAAGATGATTTTACTAATAGATATATCTTTGATAAACATGATGAAAACTCTTTATATTCTAACTTAACCAAGGCTTATGATAACGCCGTAGTTATTAGAAGTACTCTATCATCTGAAACTTTGGCTTATATTGAGATGGCTTTAAATATCCTTAAAGATAGTAAAAATTCTGCTCACCCTTTAGTAGCTTTACAGAACGTTATTGATTATCTTCTAGCATTTTGGGGTAGTGCTGATGACTTCGTAAATGACGATGAAAGTAGAAACATCATGAAGGCAGGTAGGTACGTAGAAAGAATTGACCTATACATTAGATTGAAATATCCAAAGAAGAAAATCCTTGAGGAATACAGAAAGTTATTAACTAGATTACATAAAATCCATGTTAATTATGATACTAACGCTTTAAATATGGTATCTATTATGATTAACAACGATGAATTAGACTATAACAGTCGTTCGGAAGCTATTGATGAACTCTCCAAGATAGTTAAAGTTTGATGTCCATTAAAAAAACTCTTTTATCTATCTAATGGGACGCCTTTAAGGGCGTTCCTGTGTTTAATAATCTATTTAATGGGAGACTTATATGAAACTTAATTTTAATTATGAAATGACTTTGATGTTCGATAATCCTATAAAAGACCATTATTTTTCACTTCATATAGAACCCATCTGTGATAGTTCTCAAAAGTTGTACTCTTACCAATATGATGTAATTCCCTGTGAATACTGTTCACGTGAGGTCGATTGGTGTGGTAATGCTCAATATGTTGGTAGTTCCATTTCACAACATGATTTTTTTGGCTTTGTATCTTCGGGAGTAGTATTTACTTCGGATAATCTAATTAAAAGTACTCAAGATGTTGCTATCTATAAGTATCCGTCATACTATGCCGATATCAATTCCGATATGGTGCAATTTCTAAATGCTATGGATTTAAACCATCTAAACGATTTAGAAAAATCTAACGTCATAATGCACAGATTACACCAATACTTGACTTATCAATCTATGTCGACTTCCATCAGTACTAAGGCGACCGATAGTTTTATGCAGAAGACTGGAGTATGTCAAGACTACTCACATATATTCATATCTCTGTTACGATGGTTAAAAATACCCTCAAGATACGTTTCAGGATTGATGTACGAAAATGGTTTAGTAAAGTATAATTCTACTCATGCTTGGGTTGAAGTATACTATAATGGATTTTGGTACGGTCTTGACCCTACTAATGATTGCGAAATCAATCAAGGATATATTTCTTTTGCTAAGGGTAGAGACTATCAAGATTGTTCAGTGGATAAGGGCGTGTTTAAAGGATATACTGTACAAAATCAGTATATAAGCATATCTATTACAGGTTAGTAATAGTTAAGACGTTTTAAAAGACATCTAGGAATTTATACAGAATTTGGCTAATATATTATATGGAGGTAATAACCATGGCGTTAGAAACTGTGATTTCTATAGGGTTGCCAGTCGTTGAAAACATGAAAATTATGAAAAATAGACTTCAACCTAAAAACTTAACTGGAAATGAAAAACGTATCTGTATCGTTACTGGAACTCATGGTGATGAGCTGGAAGGTCAATATGTTTGCTATGAAGTGATTAGAACTATCAAGGAAAACTCTGAGAAGTTAAAAGGTATAGTAGATATCTATCCTGCGTTAAATCCGTTAGGAATAGATTCCATCTCTAGGGGAATTCCTATGTTCGATTTGGATATGAATAGAATTTTTCCAGGTAGTCCAGATGGTGCATTTGCTGAACAATCTGCAAATGCAGTAGTGGAAGATATTAAGGGTGCTAATATGTGCATAGATATTCACGCATCTAATATATTTTTGACGGAAATTCCACAAGTTAGAATTAACGTCAATACTGCTGATACCTTAGTACCTTATGCTAAAAATCTAAACGTAGATTTGATTTGGGTACATTCCAATGCTACAGTTTTAGAAAGTACTTTAGCGTATAGTCTAAATAGTACAGGAGTACCTACTCTAGTGGTTGAAATGGGCGTCGGAATGAGAATTACCAAATCTTATTGTCACCAATTGATAGATGGTATCTTTAATCTAATGGTTGATATGGGTATCTGGGAAGATACTCCTAAAAAGGTCAGAAAACCTATACTATTACAAGATGGTAAAGTGGAATTTATCAATGCGCAAGATAGTGGAATTTTTGTTCCAAATATAAAACACTGGTCTGATGTTAATAAGGGTGACCATATAGGTGATATCGTAAGTCCATTATTAGGTGAAGTCTTACATAAAGTACTATCCCCGTGCAATGGAAAACTTTTTACTATTAGAGAGTATCCAGTAGTTTATGAGGGTTCTTTAATAGCAAGGATAATCAGTAATGACGTTCAAGGGGGTACTAAAGATGAATAAGCAAACTCTATTTACTATGAAATCACCATACCGTGAGAATTTTACTATAGATGGTTATCGCTTCGGTTCAGGGAAGAAATCTTGTTGTATAGTGGGTTCTATTCGAGGTAATGAAGTTCAACAGTTATACATATGTTCACAGATTATTAAAACTTTATCTGAGCTTGAACGTCTAGGTAGGATTAATTATGACCATGAAATCTTAGTAGTACCATCAGGAAATCCATACTCTATGAACATATCTAAGAGGTTTTGGGCTCAAGATAATACCGATATTAATAGAATGTTTCCCGGTTACAATCTTGGTGAGACTACTCAACGCATTGCAGATGGTCTATTTAAGAACATTCAAGGATATAGGTATGGTATTCAATTTGCTTCTTTTTACATTCCAGGGGATTTTATCCCTCACGTTAGAATGATGAATACATCTTTTCAAACTCCAGATTTGGCTAACGCTTTCGGTTTACCTTACATAGTGATTAGAAATCCAAAGCCCGTAGATACCACCACTTTAAACTACAACTGGCAACTTTGGGATACTAAAGCATTTTCAGTATATACCAACGAAACCGAAAAGATTGACGAAAGCTCAGCAAGGGAAGTAATAACTTCCGTTTTAAGATTTCTTTCTAATATGAACATTATCAACTATAGATGTAGTAATGGTTATGCTACTAACACCATCTTAGAAGATAGTCTATTACCTATAAAGACATCTTGTGCAGGGATATATAAGCGTATTAAACAACCTTGTGATGAAATCAAAAAAGGTGATTTAATGGCAGAAATCCTTCACCCTTATGAAGGAGTAACTATAGAAAAAATCTTTGCTCCTTGTGATGGTGTGGTATTCTTTGCACATAAAAATCCATTGGTAATGCAAAATAGTGTAGTTTATAAGGTAATTCCATATAGTCAATATTAATTCCAACTTAGTGCGTAAGGAAGAGTAGTATTTTTATACTATTCTTCTTTATTTTTTAGTCATATAGTTTGACAATCTAATTATAATGTTATATTATATATATAGTGTAATTTTCAATCATCATTACAGATATATTAATAATTATTGAGGTGTATTTATGAAATCAAGAATAGTTAATAAGTCTCCTAAGATGATACTATCCTATGGTATCACAGGGGATAAGTTTAATTCACTCATAGAGGTGACTAAAAGTAGTGGTATAGTATTAAGACAAGTCTTCCCATCTGAGTTGGATATTAAAGTATCTCAACTATTGAGAGTATCGCAATTGAACTTAGAAGAATATCCTTTAAACTGTGATGAGTGTATCTTAATAGCCAACTTTGATAATTCCTCTATAGATAGGTTGCTATCTACATTGAGAAGTAGAGGCATAAACGTTCCAATAAAGGCTACATTGACTCCAACTAATCAAACTTGGACTTTTAGATACCTATTAAAAGAGTTAAAATCCGAACATGAGGAGCTATCCAAAAATAATTGAAAAAATATCATATAAGGTATTGAAAAGATTATAAATATAGTATATAATAATAATATACTATTAATGATATTCTAATTAATAATATAATCGATATTATTCTTAGTATTAAATGCTTTTCAAAGTGACGAATTGAAAAACATAGTTAAAATATCTTTTGAAAGGATTGCATTTGAAAAGTCGCACGGATTGACTGGACTATCATGCAAAATGGTGAAAAAAATGGGAATTAGAGAAAATCTCAAAAGAGGCACTGTGGAAATGCTCATACTATTCCTTCTAAGTAAAGGTGATATGTATGGCTATGAACTTTCTAAAACTCTTGCTGAAAAAAGTGAAGGAAAGTATGAAATTCAAGAAGGTTCTATGTATCCTACATTGTACAGACTTATAGAAAGGAACTATATCTCTGACCACAAGGAAGTTATTGGCAAAAGAAGAACTAGAGTATACTATCACATTGAGGAAGAAGGCTTACAATACCTTAAAGAAATCATTGATGAGTATAACACTCTAAACGATGGCATAACTAAGATATTTAACGCAGAGTATTAGTCATAGTTTAGATATCTTTAATGCAATGATGAAATTAATCCCTCACCGAAAAGGCGAGGGATTAATTATTAAATAAACAATATTTTATAGCTTAATATATAACAAGTTATTACTTAATCATGTTGTTTACTTCATCAGCAAAGTTATCTTCTTTCTTTTGGATACCTTCGCCTCTTTCATAACGAACGTAATCAACGATAGCGATATTAGAACCAAGTTCTTTAGCAACGTTCTCAACATACTTACCTACAGAGATTTTATCATCTTTAACGAAAGCCTGTTCAACTAAGCAGTTTTCAGTATAGTACTTGCTAACCTTACCTTCAACGATTTTAGCCTTAACCTGTTCAGGTTTATTAGCCATCTTAGGGTCTTCAGCCATTTGAGATAGCATTATATTCTTTTCACTTTCGATAACTTCAACAGGTACACTCTCTCTATTTAGATAAGCAGGGTTCATAGAAGTGATTTGCATACAAACGTCCTTACCACAAGCGATTAACTGCTCATTGTTTGCAGGGATTTCAGTATCTAGTTTAACGATAACAGCGAATTGACCATCGCCATGAACGTAAGATACTAAAGTACCTTCAAATCTTTGGAAACGTCTAATCTGCATATTTTCACGAATTTTTAAGAATAGGTCGTCATATACTTCCTTAACGGTCTTATCAGTGCCGACCATCTTAGTAGAGTTTAGGGCTTCAACGTCGGCTGGATTATTTTCCATGATAGTCTTAGCAACGTCATTAACGAAAGCCTTAAAATCGTCGTTCTTAGCAACGAAGTCAGTTTCAGAGTTTACTTCAACGATAACGCCTACTTTCTTTTCGCTATCAACTAGAGCAGTTACGATACCTTCAGCAGCAACTCTACCAGATTTCTTAGCTTGAGTAGCTAAGCCTTTTTCACGTAATATTAATATAGCAGCTTCAACGTCACCATTAGTTTCAGCTAAAGCTCTTTTACAATCCATGATACCTACGCCAGTTCTTTCTTTAAGACTAGCGACATCTTTAGCAGTAAAATTAGCCATTTTAGATTTCCTCCATTATAGATATTATTATATGATTGAACGCCTAAATAAGGCGTTCATATAAAAGTTATAATCAAAAATTATTCAGCAGTTTCTTCGGAAGTAGTTTCTTCAGTTACTTCTTCAGCAGTTTCTTGTTGTCCTTGTCTGCCTTCAATGATAGCATTAGCGATAGTACCAGCAATCAACTTAACGGCTCTAATAGCGTCGTCGTTACCAGGGATAACATAGTCTACTTCATCAGGGTCACAGTTAGTATCTACTATAGCAACTATAGGGATATTTAATCTCTTAGCTTCAGCTACAGCGATTTTTTCTTTTCTAGGGTCTACGATGAACAAAGCACCAGGAAGTTCCTTCATGTTCTTGATACCACCCATGAACTTTTCTAACTTTTCTATTTCAAGTTCTAACTTAACTACTTCTTTCTTAGGAAGTAAGTCAAAAGTACCTTCTTCTTTCATCTTGTAGAGTTTTTCAAGTCTACCAATTCTTTGTTGGATAGTCTTGAAGTTAGTCATCATACCACCGAGCCATCTAGCGTTTACGTAGTGAGCATCAGCACGTAGAGCTTCTTCCTTGATGGAATCTCCAGCTTGTTTTTTAGTACCTACGAATAGTACACTCTTACCTTCTGCAGAGATTTCACGAATGAAGTTATAAGCCTCTTCTAACTTTTTAACAGTCTTTTGTAGGTCAATAATATAGATACCGTTTCTTTCAGTAAAGATATATTGAGCCATTTTTGGGTTCCATCTTCTAGTTTGGTGACCAAAGTGTACACCAGCTTCAAGAAGTTGTTTCATTGATACTACTCCCATGGTAGTTTCCTCCTATATATTGGTTTAATAAATTTAGATAAATTTCCACCGTTGGATTTAACTCATAGTTTAAATTTGAGACTTATCAAATCAACCGACTATGAAAATCCGAACGTGCGAACTGCGATTAATATTTTATCACTTTTTAAGCCATTTGTCTATTGACATAATTCACAATTTTAGGCGAAGAATTTGTGCAAAAGTGAACGTTTTTCCTCATTATCCTCATATTGGATACTTTCAACTGATACTAATACAGTCTCTTCACCTACTAGATGTATCTGGTTACAATGGATTAAAATATCATTCTGTTTTCCTAAAATCCCAAAAAGACGTTCTCTACCATAGATTATAAACGATATCACTTGATTATTTTCTGTACTAAATTTTATATCATCTATAAATCCAAGACGCTCACCATTATAGATGTTTATTACTTCTTTACCTCTTAACTCTTTTAGAGTACATTCCATAGAGAAATCACCTCCACGGTATATTAAAAGGTCACACTCATAGTATGACCTAGTAAATTATATGTACTTATAATCTTAGATAGAATATATAACATTACTTCTTTTTATTTATAACGTTGACTACAACCATAGCTATGATTAGCAATAATGCTATTATTCCAAGTATCAAAGGTAAACTTAAATTTCTGTCATCGCCAGTGGCTGGAGAAGTCATCACTAAGAGTAAAGTGTTTAATAAATCTAACATAATGATAGTCCCCTTTCAAACGAACTAGATTTTATATATAATATTATATCACAGTTGTGACAATTGTCAAGATAAAAATTAAACTATCAGATTAAGTGTGTGTATTTTCTGTTGCTATTGTACTATTGACAAACTATCTACAAGATGATAAAATATATCTTAGAAGGCTTATTTTGGGAGGTTTTTTAATAATGGGTTTAAAAGGTTTAGCAATAATAATACTATCAGGAATTTTACTAAGTGGTTGCAGTCTTGTGAATGAAGATAAAAGTCATGGATTAAGCGCCAACTCACCAACTACTATTACTTTAGGTACTCAAGAAGATACAGCTCTACAAACTTTAGTAGATGATTTTAACTCAAGTGAGGGTAAAAAAAGAGGTATCATAATAGAGGTTAAAAACTTCCAATCTAGTGATGAAATTTCTAACGTAGATATGGTATGTTCTAACTATGATACTATCTACTCTATTGGCACTACTGGAAATGTTGCTGACCTTTCAGAATATTACTCAAGTTTGGATTTAGGTAACACTTTTTTAAAAAAGGCAGTCGAAACTGATACACTATCTGGATTGAGAGCTATACCATTATCTACTGATATTAACGTATTAGCCATAAATCAAAGTATGTGGAATGAGTTTGCTACTGCTAACTCTTTAGATGTCAACTCACTTTCTACATGGGATAGTCTTTTAGATGTAGCTAATGTATACTTAGAATATTCAAACGGAAAACCTTTCCTAAACATATATGATAATTATAATATGTCTATTGAACTTTCATATCAAATGAACTTGCCGTTAGCACAGGCATCGCAAGAGGGTGCAGTTATCAATCTAAATAATGATAATATGCTTGGCGTTTGGAATTCAATCTGTGTGCCACAAATCAAGGGATTATATACCAGTGGAGTATCCCCAACTTTTGATGATACTTCTACTGTCGTAACATACTGCCCATTGAGTGAAGTCCCTAATGATGATAACATCTTAGTAATTTCAGCACCTTGTACCACTGATGGTATAAATGCACATCTATTAGATGTCACGGCTTTAGCCATAAATTCCAATGATGATAATACTATCTATGCAGGAGTACAGTTCATTAAATGGATAACCTCAAATCAAAATGGTTTAGAGTACGCTTTAAACTCAAAGACTGTGCCAGTCACTCTCGAAGATTTAGACCATTCCAAAGTTGAGGAAAAGTTAAATAGTGGTGGATATCCAGTAAACACCAATGGCGAATTGATTGGAATAGACATCTTAAATAACAATCAATGTTTCAAAATCTCTGCTTTTGATAATATCTCAGTGCTAAAAGATACCTTTAATAGTAAGTTTAATAAGACTTCTTCTTCAGATATCGTTGCTAAAAAACGTGCTAATGGTGTCCTTGAAAATAAACTCTATGAAGATATCTTAGATAGCTCATCTTTTAAGACTTGGTATGATGATGTCTGTACTAATCTAAAAGTTACCTTTGGAGAATAATCGTTTAAATAAAGATGATAAGATTTTTTTAATTTCCTCTTAGCTTGAGGATTATATCATAAGGCACAGAGTTTTTTCTAGTGCCTTTTAATTTTGATACAGACCATACTCTTGTATTGTGACAAAATTTTTTTAAAAATATCACATAAATAGCCTTTACAATTCAAAGTTTTTAGTGTACAATATAATAGATATATTTTAATATGTGAGGTGTTTCATTTGAAACCTAAATATAAAAGAATCTTGCTAAAAATAAGTGGAGAAGCTTTGGCAGGTTCTAAAAAGACTGGTTTTGATAACGATATTCTTGAAAATATCGCTAATGTAATTAAGAAGTGTTCTGATGTTGGTGTCCAAATCGGGATAGTAGTCGGTGGTGGTAACTTTTGGCGTGGTCGTTCTAGTGAAAATATGGACAGAGCCATCGCCGATAATGTTGGAATGTTAGCTACTGCTATGAATGGCTTAGTATTATCCGATACGTTGAAACGCCATGGTTTACAATGTAGAGTTCAATCTGCATTCCCTATGGAAAAAGTCGCAGAGTACTATACCAAGGAAAAGGCTGTTAGTCATCTTGAAGAAGGTAAGGTAGTAATATTCGTTGGTGGTTCAGGAAATCCGTTCTTTTCTACTGATACAGCCTCAGCCATTAGGGGTATCGAGATAGAAGCCGACATATTCTTTAAGGCTACTATGGTTGATGGTGTCTATGATAAAGACCCTAATAAGTATCAAGATGCCGTTAAGTTTAATCAGTTGACCTTTAGTGAAGTTATTGAGAAACAGTTAGCCGTTATGGATATCACAGCAGTAACTCTATGTCGAGAACAACATCTACCTATTCTAGTGTTCGATATGAGCAATCCTGAGAACATCTACAATGCCTTATTTAGTGATGATATCGGCACTATAGTTAAAGAGTAACATTTTACATAAGAAAATCCCAAAGTCTATTTTTTGAGAAAGGAAAAACTATCATATATAAGATAGTGGTCTATTACTATGAAAGAACAGATTAAAAACGCTAAGGCTAAAATGCAAAAGACTATTGACAGTCTTGAAAGAGAGTTTAAAGAAATCCGTGCTGGTAGGGCTAACCCATCAGTATTAAACAAAATCACAGTAGATTATTATGGTGCTAGTATGCCAGTTAATCAATTGGCATCAGTGTCAGTTGCAGAGGCTAGAATTTTAGTAATCCAACCGTTTGATAAGTCTACACTACACACTATAGAAAAGGCTATCCAAAAGTCTGATATTGGTATCAATCCAACTAATGATGGTACTGTTATTCGCCTAGTGTTCCCACAACTTACAGAAGAAAAACGTAAGGCACTTTGCAAGGATATCAAAAAGTATGGTGAAGAAGCTAAGGTTACTATCAGAAATGCTAGACGTGATGCCTTAGATAAAATCAAGAAGATGAAGAAAGACAACATCATTACTGAAGATGACGTTAAGTCTGCTGAAAAAGATATCCAAAAAGTAACAGACGACTTCTGCAAAGACGTTGATAGTATGGTATCTGCTAAAGAAAAAGAAATAATGAGTATATAACATAATAAAAAAGTTGATAGTCAATGATGGTATGGTCTTATGCCATTATTGACTATCATATAATACACTATCAATATAGAAGAAAGGTTACAATATGGCAACTATAAAAAACAATCCTAATGTAGAGACACTACCAGAAAATTTGCCAGTTCATGTGGCTTTTATCATGGACGGTAATGGCAGATGGGCTAAAAAACGTCTTATGCCTAGAACTTTTGGTCACAAAGAGGGTGCTAAAACTTTCAAGGATATAGTTACTTACTGCAGAGAAATAGGTATTAAATATATATCATTCTATGCTTTTTCTACTGAAAATTGGAAACGCTCTCAAGATGAAGTTTCTGCTTTGATGGTACTATTCAAGCAGTATATCGCAGATGCTAGAAACTACTTTAAACATGAAATTAGGTTCATCTTCTTAGGTGATAAGTCTATGTTTCCTAAAGATATTGAAAAGGCTATGATATCCCTTGAAGAGGACTCTAAACATTACGATAAGATGACCGTCTTAATGGCAGTAAATTATGGTGGTCGTGATGATATAGTCCATGCGTGTAAAGGTATCTGTGAAAAAGTAAAGAACGGTGAAATGTCTATAGAAGATATCAACGAAGAGAACTTTGAAAAAGAGTTGTATACTCTTCATGCTCCACCAGTAGATTTATTAATCCGTACTAGTGGGGAGTATAGAATATCAAACTTTCTACTGTGGCAGTGTGCCTATGCTGAATTTTATTTTACTGATGTCCTTTGGCCTGACTTTAACAGAGATGAACTTAATAAGGCTCTAATAGACTTTTCTAAAAGGGGCAGACGTTTTGGAGGTGTTTAATTATTGGCAGTTAGATTAATCTCATCAGCAGTAGGAATAGTCATTGGCGTTTTGGTCATGTATTTTTCAGATACTATAGTTTTAAACTTAGCAATATCCGTAATATGTATTATGATGTTATATGAACTTTTTCATGCTGAAAAATGTTCTGAATATAGACTATTTACGTATATGTGTTATATCTTAGTTGGGGTAATCCCGATATTACTATTTGGAAAAATCGCTACCTTAGATTTAATATTTCCATTATGTATGATTTTCGTCTTTTCAATGTTTGTTATATACATCTTTAAGCATAAGGAATTAAATATTGATAAGTTAATCTTTATTATAGGTTGCTGTGGTTTTGTATCTTTTCCAATGTGTTGTATGATTTTTATTAAAAATTTAAGTGTAGAATTTGGTACTATCTATATGGTGATTGCACTATGTTCAGCTTGGTTGGCAGACTCTGGAGCATATTTTGTGGGAGTATCTTGTGGAAAGCATAAACTTTGCCCAGAAATCAGTCCTAAGAAGACCGTTGAGGGTTTCATAGGTGGATTACTAAGCAACGGAATATTGTTGTGTATATTCTGTTTAGTCTATAGTAAGTTTTTCCTTCCTGAGGGCATAACGGATTTAGAAGTAAACTATGTATCTATTTTTATTATGGGAATTATCACAGGAGCGATTGGCACTGTTGGAGATTTAACAGCATCTTTAATTAAGAGACAGTGTGGCATCAAAGATTTTGGAAAGATTATGCCTGGACATGGTGGCATTTTGGATAGGTTCGATAGTGTACTTTTTGTAGTTCCTTTTGTATTTCTATATTTAAATTATATTGGTATATTCAATATATCTACATTACAATAATAATGATAATATCAAACATATTAAAGGAGCTGAAAAACGTTTTAGCTCCTTTTTTAACAGAATGGAGGTCTTTTTTTGGATAGCTTTTCTTTATTAGGTTCAACGGGTTCTATAGGTACTCAAGCACTTGATGTCGCTAGAAAACATAATCTTAAAGTTACTGCGTTGGCAGTAAATAGCAATATTGAAGCTTTAGAAAGTCAAGTAAGAGAGTTCAAACCTAAATTTGCGTGTGTCTATGATGATACTAAATATCATGATTTAAAATTCGCTCTTGCTGATACTAATACTAAAATCTTAACTGGTATGGACGGACTTTGTGAAATTGCAGTAGATAAATCTGCTGAAATTATGCTAAACTCTGTAGTAGGTATGGTCGGATTACTTCCTACACTTTCAGCCATCGCTGTAGGTACTCCTATAGCTCTAGCTAACAAGGAAACTCTAGTAGCAGGTGGTCAAATAGTCATGGACGCTTGTAAACGTAAAAATGTAAAAATCTATCCAGTGGATAGCGAACATTCAGCAATATTTCAGTGTTTACAGGGTAATAAAAGAAGTCAATTAAGTAAGATTATATTGACTGCATCAGGAGGGCCATTCTTTGGTAAGACTAAAAAGGAGTTAAAAAACGTCACAGTAGAACAGGCATTAAATCACCCTAATTGGAGTATGGGAAGTAAAATCACGATAGACTCTGCAACCCTTATGAATAAGGGACTTGAATTTATAGAGGCTAAGTGGCTTTTCGATTTACAACCTAATCAAATTGAAATAGTAGTACATAGACAGAGCGTGTTACATTCTGCCGTAGAATTTAATGACTATTCTGTGATAGGTCAAATGGGTTATCCTGATATGAAGATACCTATTCAATATGCTTTGTTATATCCTGAGCGTGTGGAATGTCCTACTAAGAGATTATCCTTTACAGATTATGGCACTTTGACCTTTGAAAAACCAGACTATCAAACTTTTGATTGCCTAACCACTTGTATAGATGCCATTACTAAAGGAGGAACGTATCCATGTATTGCTAATGCCTCTAATGAGGTGGCAGTTTATTCTTTTCTAAGTGGTAAGATTAAATTTCTTCAAATTGGAGAGGTAGTTAAAAATACGGTAAATCACTTTGAGTTTAAAGAAGTTCGTGGTTACGGAGATATCGTTAGAGCCGATAAGTCAGCTAGAGAGTATGCACAATCATTGATAGATAGATTATAATTAGTTTAGTATCTTGTAGAATATAAACTATTTATTTTTAAGGAGGCTTTCATGAGTATTTCAGGAATTATTATAGCTATAATAATCTTTGGAGGTATTGTGGCTATTCATGAATTTGGACATTTTGCAGTTGCTAAATTATGTGGCATCAAAGTTGACAAGTTTGCTATCGGTATGGGGCCAATAATATTTAAACATCAAAAAGGGGAAACTGAGTATTCTATTAGATTACTTCCAGTAGGTGGTTTCTGTGCCTTTGATGGTGAGGACGAAACTTCACAAGATGAAAGGTCATTTAGTAATAAGCCCATTCACAAAAGATTTGCTGTGCTTATCGCTGGTGCAGTCATGAACATCTTACTAGGATTTATCATATTAATAGTTACCACGAGCATGGCTGAAAAAATTCCATCATGTGTAGTTAGCGATTTTAGAAGTGAAACTTCATCAAGTCAAGCGAGTGGTCTACAAGTGGGTGATAAGATATTATCTATCAATGGTATGAGAATTTTTACTGATACTGATTTAAGTTATAAAATCAAAAATACTGCTGAAAATAATTTCTCACTAGTAGTTAAAAGAGATGGTAAAAAGGTACATCTTGACCATGTTAAGTTTTACTACTCTTACAAGTATTATGTAGATACTGAAAATAATACTTATGTAACCGTTGATGATACTTATACTGGTCAAGAAGAAATCAAGACTGCTGAAAGTAGGTTTGATTTCTATGTCGAACCTATTGAAAAAAATTCACTTACGGTGATAAGCTATGCTTTCCGTGATACTATCTCTACTGGGCGTCTAATTTGGATATCACTAATAGATTTGGTTAGTGGTAAGTATGGCGTTGAAGACCTTTCAGGGCCCGTTGGAGTAGTTACAGCAATCAGTCAAGCATCTGCCGTTGGATTGTCCTCTGTTTTGAGTTTTTCAACGTTTATTACCATAAACATTGGAATATTTAACTTACTTCCACTACCTGCCCTTGATGGTGGTAGAATACTCTTCTTAATAATAGAGGCTATTAGAAGAAAACCTATTCCAAAAGAAAAAGAAGGTATAATTCATGCTATTGGAATGTTATTACTCTTTATATTAATGATTTTCGTTACTATTCAAGATATTCATAGATTATAAGTTTAAGTTAAGACGGAGCATCTTTTTAGATGTTCCGTACTTATCAATTTTTAAATTTAGAAAGGATTTGTTATCATGAGAAAAGTTAGACCAGTTAAAGTGGGAGATTGTATCTTAGATGGTAAGCATATATATGTACAATCTATGTTGAATAGACGCTCCGATGATATAGAAGGTAGTGTTCAACAGGCTATAGAACTTCAAAATGCAGGGTGTGAGATTGTAAGGGCATCTATTCCCAATAAAGATGCTTTAAAGTTAATCCCAGCTATTAAGGATAAGATTTCTATTCCATTAGTTGCAGATATCCACTTTGACTATAAGTTAGCCATAGAAAGTGTAGCTATGGGTATCGATAAAGTTAGGATTAATCCAGGAAATATCGGCGATATGGATAGGGTTAAAGCAGTAGTATCTGCTTGTAAGAGTAGGAATGTTCCTATTAGGATTGGTGTCAATTCAGGTTCTGTAGAAAAAGATATCTTAGCAAAGTATGGTTCACCTACTCCAGAGGCTTTAGTAGAAAGTGCATTAAATCACGTTAGAATTTTAGAACACTTTGACTTTAACGATATAGTCATATCTATAAAGTCATCTACGGTCGATACTATGGTAAAGGCTTATCGCTTAATGGCTGAAAAGTGTAACTATCCGTTACATTTAGGAGTTACCGAAGCAGGTACCGAACGTATGGGATTGATAAAATCTTCTATTGGGATAGGTTCTTTACTATTAGATGGTATTGGTGAGACTATTAGAGTATCTTTAACAGACAATCCAGTGAAGGAGATTTCAGCAGGTATCGATATTTTAAAGGCTATCGATATGAGGAAAGGTATTCAATTCGTATCGTGTCCAACATGTGGCAGAACTAGAATAGACTTAATTGGATTAGCTAACAAGATTGAAAACGCTCTTAAAGGTGTGGATAAGGATATCAAAGTAGCTATTATGGGGTGTGTAGTGAATGGTATCGGTGAGGGCAAAGAGGCTGATATAGGTGTAGCTGGTGGTGATGGTTCGGCAGTAATCTTCAAAAAGGGTGAGATTGTGAAAAAGGTTTCCGAAGATGAGATTATTTCAGTACTACTAGAAGAAATTGAAAAATTATAAGTGAACTCTATAAAAAAAGTATCAAGAATAGTTTTGGAGGTTAATTAATGAAATTTGAATATGCACCTTTCAACAATGAAAACCTTGAAGATTTAATTAAACATCTCAAGCCCAATAAATACCACTTACCTAACATTAGAATGTTTGGTGTTACTAATAATGATAATCTATTAATCGTACCATATAGGGTTTTCCCTTGGGGCGATAAATATGATTATTACTATTTAGTATCATTAAATGGTGAAGTCAGTATTGCAAAGTATAAGTTTAAAAGCGTAGTTGATATAAGACATTTTTGGAGTGAAGGTTATAGACCATTACTTTTTAGCATCAAAGATTTAGATGGCAATGATTTAGACATCAATTTATATGGTAAATCTACTAATTTGGTGAATAATGCTGTTAAATTTGAAATCTATAATAGGGAGAACTTAAAGACATTGTTAGGTAGTAAGAAGTATCAAGAAATGCTAGATTTTAACGATAGAATAGTCAATACATACTTCTATGAGTATATTGACGAAATACATTCCTATAATTTGAGATGGACAATTTAACAATTAATAATAAGGGGTGATTTATTTTTGAAAATAGGTGATTTTTTTAAGGAATGGCAACTTCCAAACGATATTTCTAATGGGGATATTTTAAACTTTGAATACTCTAAAAATTATATGAATTTAATAATCCATGTTAAGTATACTCAACCAGTCCCATATGCTAGTTTAGATAAGTTCTATAGGCTTTTCTATACTAATTTTAAACCTACCTATTTTTGGTTGGATTGTAGATATCCAACGGAGAGTTTTAACATTAACTATTGTTATGATTTAATCCAAAAGTTAAAAGGTAGATTGAATTTTATCAATGGACATTGTGACGATTGTAAAATTTCCCAAAATTCTGATACTATAAACATACATCTAAAACATGGTTATGAACCTCTTAAAAAGATTAATTTTGATATAGAGCTTTCTAAATTAATTAAAGATGAGTTTAATCTAAATTTTAAAGTCAACTTAATAGATGAATTTTCTTTTGACGATTATGATAACTTTATTAATAACGTTCCTTTACCTCCAATTGAGTATATTCCACCACAAGAATATCAACCAATGATGCCTTCTCAAAAAGTAGATAGCGTTCCATCTAACGTTGACTATAGGATTAATTATGATACTACTAATAATACATCTTTGATAGGTAATAATATCATCGGTAAGCCTACGCCTATAAAAGATGTTTATAGTATGGAAAATCAAAATGTAATAATCTGTGGAGACGTCATCAAAGTAGAACAGAAGGAAACTAAAAATGGTGCTTTAATATTTACTTTTGATATCACCGACTACACTAATAGTATCACTTGCAAGAGGTTCTTTTTCAAAGATAAGATTAAGGACTATTCTGAATGTATCAACACTATAAAAACTGGATTAACTCTATTAGTAAGTGGAACAGTCAAAAATGATAAGTATGAAAAATGCACCATCATAGATATTAAGAAAGTATCTATTACAGAAAAGGAAAAACGTCAAGACAATGCCTCAGTTAAACGTGTGGAGCTACATAATCACACTATAATGTCATCTATGGACGCAGTGACATCTGCATCAAAGTTGGTAACTAGGGCGTTTGAATGGGGACATAAAGCTATAGCCATCACAGACCATGGAAACGTACAGTCTTTTCCTGAAGCTATGAACACTCTTAAAAAGTTAAAGACTAAAGATTTTAAAGTCATCTATGGTTGTGAGGCGTATGTAGTAAATGATTTAGACCCTAAAACTATCATAAGCAAAGATGACAAAAGAAGTTTTGACGACGAAATCATAATATTTGATGTGGAAACTACAGGTTTAAACTTCCAAGATGATAGATTGACAGAAATAGGGGCTATTAAGGTGAAAAATCTTCAAATAATAGATAACTTCGATATTTTCGTTAATCCTGAAAGGGATATTCCCGAGAAAATCACAAAATTGACGGGTATCACTAATGAGATGGTCAAAGATGCTCCTAAGACTAAAGAAGCCCTTGAAAAGTTCTTTGAATTTTGTGGAGATAATCCAGTATTAGTAGCACATAACGCCTTCTTTGATACTAGTATGATTAATGCATCTTGTGAAAGGGTAGGTATCAAAAAGGATTACACGTATATTGATACGTTAGTTTTAGCTCAATCTTTAGTTACTGATTTGGCAAAGTATAAGTTGGATAGTCTTGCAAAATACTTTAAGTTAGGAAAGTTCAACCATCATAGAGCTGAAGATGATGCCCATATGTTAGCTAAAGTGTATATCTCATTGATAGATTTAGTTAAAAAAATCGATGGAATTAACACCCTTGGAGATTTAAACACTTTAGAAAAGAACATACCTATTAAAAAGAGACACGTATATCATCAAATCATATTGGTTAAGAACAATACAGGATTAAAAAATCTATATAGATTGGTATCCATATCGAATTTAGACTACTTCTATAGAAAACCTATAATACCAAAATCTAAATTAGAAGAGTTTAGAGAGGGATTAATCTATGGTAGTGCCTGTGAGGCTGGAGAGCTATTTTCTGCTTTAGTAGATGGCAAATCCCATGATGAGTTAGTCCATTTGGCTAAGTTCTATGACTATTTAGAGATACAACCTATTGGAAACAATCAATTTTTAATTGAAGACGGTACTGCTAACACTATAGAAGATTTACAAGTTCTAAATAAATCCATAGTAGATTTGGGCGAAGAGTTAAACATTCCAGTAGTTGCTACGTGCGATGTCCATTTCATAGATGAAAAAGATAGTATCTTTAGAGCAGTTTTGCAAAACAATCAAAACTTTAGTAATTGTAACAATCAACCACCGTTGTACCTTAGAACTACCGATGAAATGCTTGAAGAGTTCTCATATCTAGGGGAGGAAAAAGCCTTTGAAATAGTGGTGACCAATACTAACTTAATAGCCGATTGTATAGAGGTTATTAAACCTATCCCAGATGGTACATTTACGCCAAGTATTCCAGGTGCTGACGAGGATTTGGAACGTATCACAATGGAAAGGGCTAAGAGTATCTATGGTGACCCTTTACCTGAAATAGTAAAAAATCGTCTTGATAGAGAGTTGACATCTATTATTAATAATGGATTTGCAGTGCTATATATGATTGCTCAAAAGTTAGTACAAAACTCCGAAGAACATGGATATCTAGTAGGTTCAAGAGGTTCAGTAGGTTCATCATTTGTGGCGAATATGTCAGGAATTTCGGAAGTAAACTCTTTAGTTCCTCACTACGTATGCCCTAACTGTAAGAATAGTGAGTTTATCACAGATGGTTCGGTGGGTTCTGGCTTTGATTTACCTCCTAAGATGTGTCCAAAGTGTGGTACGGAATATCACCGTGATGGACATGATATCCCATTTGAGACCTTTTTGGGCTTCAACGGAGATAAGGCTCCTGATATAGATTTAAACTTTTCAGGAGAGTATCAATCTTATGCCCATAGATACACTGAAGACTTGTTTGGTAAAGACCACGTTTTTAAAGCAGGGACGGTATCCACGGTAGCTGAAAAGACTGCTTTCGGATACGTTAAAGGCTATGCTGAAGATAATGGTATAAACTTATCAATTAGTGAAATGAACAGATTGGCTCAAGGTTGTACTGGCGTTAAGAGAACTACAGGTCAACACCCTGGAGGTATGGTAGTAGTGCCATCAAAGTATGATGTGTACGACTTTACCCCCGTACAACACCCTGCAGATGATGACGGTTCTGACATTATTACTACTCACTTTGATTTCCACTCTTTACATGATACCATCTTAAAACTTGATGAACTCGGTCATGACGTTCCTACGCTCTATAAACATCTTGAAGATATGACTGGCATTAAGATTAAAGACGTTCCTATGAGTGATGAAAAAGTCTATAAATTATTTACTTCTACAGAACCTTTAGGCATTACTCCCGACGATATTGGAGGAATATTGACTGGTACTCTTGGACTTCCAGAAATGGGTACTCCTTTCGTCCGTCAGATGCTCATTGACGCACAACCTAAAAACTTTAGTGACCTACTTCAAATCTCTGGACTTTCCCACGGTACTGACGTTTGGCTTGGTAACGCTCAAGACTTAATCAAAGATGGTGTTTGCAGTATCAGTGAAGTTATAGGTACTCGTGATAGCATTATGACCTATTTGATATATCATGGAGTAGACCCGAACCTATCTTTTAAGATTATGGAAATCACTAGAAAGGGAAACGCTCCAAAACTTCTAACCGACGATATGAAAAAAACTATGCTTGAACATAACGTTCCACAATGGTATATAGATAGTTGCTTGAAGATTAAATATATGTTTCCAAAGGCTCATGCAGCAGCATACGTTATCGCTGCGATTAAGTTAGGTTGGTTTAAAGTTTACTATCCAAAAGAGTTTTACGCTACCGTATTCACGGTGCGTGGCGAAGATATGGACGCTGAAGTGGTTATGAAAGGTCATCAAGCCGTTAAAGATAGGATTAACTCTTTAAAAGCTAGAGGCGAAGTCAAAGGTGCAGAAAAACTCACTGCTAAGGAGAACGCCTCCTTGGAAACGTTGATGCAAGTAAATGAAATGATGGCTAGAGGTATAGAATTTTTACCAGTAAACCTATTTAAATCACATTCGCATAAGTATCTAATAGAAGATGGTAAGATTAGAATGCCATTCTCTTGTATGAATGGTATCGGTGGAAACGCTGCAGATAATCTTTATAATGCAGTGCAACAAGGACCTATAACCTCTATGGAGGAAATCCAAAGGCGTGGTGGTGCGACAAAATCCATAATAGATGCCCTCGAAAGTGTAGGTGCTTTAGACGATATCCCCAAAGAAGACCAAATGTCACTATTTTAACTTGACTTTTTAATGACAGTGTGATATCATAGTATTGTGATATCACACTAAAGTGATTTACATGCTTAACTATTATTTTAATGAAAGGATTTTTTATATGAAAAATTATGATACTATCACTCCAGAGGGTACGAAAGACCTCTTATTTAAGGAGTGCGTCGCTAGACGTGAAATAGAAGATAAAATCCATGAAATTTTTAAAAGTCATGGATATATGGAGATTATCACCCCAGGACTAGAGTTCTTTGATGTATTTAATCTTAATTCAAGGCACTTTCCACAGGAAAATATGTATAAACTCGTAGATAATAAAGGCAGACTTTTAGTACTTCGTCCTGACAATACTATGCCTATCGCTAGAGTGGTGGCTACTAGATTAAAAGATGCTATTCTTCCTCTTAGATTGTACTATAATCAGTGTGTATATAATATCAGTCCACAGCTTAGGGGAAGAAGTGACCAAATAGTCCAAGCTGGTATTGAGTTGATAGGTTCATCTTCTGACATGGCAGACATTGAGGTTATCAGTATGGCAATAGATGTGCTTAATGTTTGCAGTGATGGAAACTATTCTATTGAAATTGGTGACAGTGGCATCTTTAAAGAGTTAGTATCTCAGTTAGACGTTAGCGACGATATGAAAGAAAATATTCGTAGTCTAATAGAACAGAAGAACTATCCTGCATTGAATGACACCCTTGACAATCTTGGTGATAGTAAGGTTATTAAATCTTTGAAGAAACTTCCTAGACTTTTCGGAAACATTGATATTATAGATAAAGCATCAAACCTATTTGATAATAAAAAGATTAACTTATATCTAAGTGATTTAAAAAATATCTATGAAAATGTTAAGGTACTCTATCCAAACGCCAAGATTAACATTGATTTGGGTATGGTGAACCGTGCAGATTATTATACTGGAGTTATCATTAAGGGATACGTTGAAGGTTGTGGTGATGAAGTTCTATCTGGTGGTAGGTATGATAAACTTATCGCTGAATTTGGCTATGATGTCCCTGCTACAGGGTTTGCCATTAATGTTGATGCAGTCTCACAGATGATATCTAAGAAGAAAAAAGTTTCTAGTGTTCATGCTGACGTTATCGTATTTGCAGAAAGTGGTTACGAAATGAAAGCCATGCAAGTGGCTCAAAGAATGCGTAGAGATGGATTGAAAGTTGAAAACTCTTTTATTGATGACCTCGAAAGCGTTCGTGAGTATGCTATGGAAACTAAAATCCCTAAGATTATGATTATCAATGAAGACGTTACGGAGGTAGAATAGTTATGTCTAAACCATTAAGAATAGCCCTCACTAAGGGCAGACTTGAAAAAGATACTATAGGATTACTTGAAAAACTTGGTTTCGATTGTACAGCAGTACGTGAAAAAGGTAGAAAGTTGATACTTCCAATCCCTGATGGAAATCTTGAAGTAGTACTTGCCAAAGCTATGGACGTTATCACATACGTTGATAGAGGTGTTTGTGATTTGGGTGTAGTCGGTAAAGATACCATCATGGAAAGCAACGGCAGATTTTATGAACTAGTAGACCTTGGTTTTGGTCGTTGTAAGTTTGCTCTAGCAGGTAAGAAAGGTGAAAACTTCTATGAAGGTTATGGAGTTAAAACGGTTGCTACAAAGTATCCAAACGTTACAAGAAACTTCTTTGAGGGAAAAGGTATGGATATCGACATAGTTAAGATTGAAGGTTCTGTTGAACTTGCTCCACTTCTTGATTTAGCTAATGGTATCGTAGATATCGTTGAAACTGGAACTACTCTAAAGGAAAATGGTCTTGAAGTCTATGAAGATGTCGCTCCAATATCTGCTAGGTTGATTGCTAATACTGTATCTTTAAAACTTCGTCAACAGGAAATTGAAAATTTAATTGAATTGATTGAAAGTAAGTTATAATCATGATGTTAAAACCTATTTCAAATAACATAGAGGATTATTTAAAATCCAGTTACTATATAGATTTTGATAATTTAGATATCATTAATAAAACCAATCTACTAACTTTGGATTGCCACAATGATATTGAAATCGCTAAAAGATTATACTACTTCGTTCGTGATGATATCAAACATTCATGGGATATCCAAGATACTAGAGTTACTGCTAAAGCCTCGGACGTTCTAAAATATGGTGTTGGGATATGTTATGCTAAATCCAATCTACTGTGTGCCATGCTTAGATTGAAAAATATCCCTACTGGGATATGCTATCAAAGACTTACCCTCTTAAATGATGATAGTCAAGGATACGTTATTCATGCACTAAACGGAATTTATATTAATAATTATTGGATTAGGCTAGATGCTAGAGGTAATAAAGAGGGTATCAATGCAGAGTTTTCAATCGATTGTGAAAAGTTAGCTTTTCCTATCCGTTCTAACTATGATGAAGTAGACTATCCAAACGTTTACACCGAACCTCTTCCGATTACTATGCAAACTTTGGAAAATAACTCTAATGCTTTAGAGATGTATCTACATGGATTGCCAACTGAATTACAGAAAGGATAATCTAAAATGAAAGAGTACAAATATGAACACGTTAGAATAGGTGGTAATTTTGGTGTAGGTGTCGGATTTATTGATAACTTCCAACATCGTGATATTATCAACAGTTATGCTAAAAATGGATATATCTACAAGGGGTATTTTCCTACTAGAATTACTTCTACTGGTGTGGTTACCGAAATGGATTTGATTTTTGAAATCGATAAGGATTAATAGAAAGGATAATTTAAAATGTTAAAAAGAATATATGCTGATGGTATCGCTGAGTACGACTTTATGAAACAACTTCAAAAACGTAACGGCGAAACCGATAAAAAGATTACCGAAATAGTAAACGATATTATTGAAAACGTTCGTTTAAATGGTGATAGGGCTATCAATGAATATACCCTTAAATTTGATGGTAAACTTCCACAATATTATGAAGTTCCTAGAGAAGTTATCAACGATGCTTTAACTGAAGCCGACCAAGATTTCGTAAACGCTCTATTGAACGCTATAGAAAATATTACAGATTTCCACAAAAGACAGATTGAACAAAGTTTTATTAATCCAAAAGATAATGGAGTAATCTTAGGTCAAAGGATTAGAGGTCTTGAAAGAGTTGGTTTATACGTTCCAGGAGGTACAGCAGCGTATCCATCTAGTGTGTTGATGAACGCAATTCCAGCTAAGATTGCAGGTGTTAAAGAAATCATAATGGTAACACCTCCACTTAAAGATGGTACACCAAATAAGGATATCTTAGTGGCTAGTGCTTTATGTGGTGTTGATAGAATTTTCATGTGTGGAGGAGCTCAAGCTATCAGTGGATTAGCTTTCGGCACTGAACAAATCCCAAGAGTTGATAAGATTGTAGGCCCTGGAAATATCTTCGTTGCAACTGCTAAGAAACTTCTATATGGTCAAGTTGATATCGATATGATTGCAGGTCCTAGCGAAATCTTAGTTATGGCAGATGATACTGCAAATCCAAAGTTTGTAGGTGCAGATTTAATGTCACAAGCTGAACACGATAAGATGGCATCTGCGATATTAGTAACTACTAGTGAAACTCTAGTTGATAAGGTAGATGCTGAAATTAAACGTCAAATGGAATACTTATCAAGAAAAGAGATTATTGCAACATCTATTGAAAATTATGGAGTGGCTTTAATCTGTGATACTAAGGAAAAGGCTATCGAACTCGCTAACATGATAGCTCCTGAACACTTAGAAGTATTGATGGAAAATCCATTAGAGTATATTGGCAAACTAGATAATGCAGGTTCTGTATTCTTAGGACAGTACGCTTCTGAACCTCTAGGTGATTACTATGCTGGACCTAATCATGTTTTGCCAACCAGTGGCACTGCTAGATTTTTCTCTCCTCTAAGTGTTAAGAGTTTCTATAAACGTTCAAGTTACATCTACTATACAGAAGATGCTCTTAGAGAAGCTAAAGACGATATAGTATTAATTGCAAATCGTGAGGGTTTGACAGCTCACGCAAACGCTATCAAAGTTCGTTTTGAGGATTAATAATCCTAATTTTATGCAAGGTGATTAATAAAAAAATCGTAGTTTGGTCGGGGGAAAAGGTTCTATTATGGCAAAGATTATCATGGTTGGTGGAAAAATTTGTAGTGGTAAAAGTATGTACTCACAACAAATACGTTTAAAAAATAATGCTGTATTGCTCTCTGTAGATGAAATAATGCTTGCCATCTTCGACCAAAACGTCGGCGACAAGCATGATGAATATGTGAAAAAGATAAAAAGTTTCTTACTTGATAAATCATTAGAGTTCATTGAAATAGGAGTAAATGTAATACTCGATTGGGGTTTTTGGACAAAACATGAAAGAGAGTTTACAAAAGAATTTTATAAATCACAAAATATCAATTGTGAATTACATTACATCGATATAAGTGATGAGGTTTGGAAACTACGTTTGAATAATAGAAATAATTTAATATTATCAGGGAAAACCAACGGTTACTTTGTTGATGATAATCTTATTAAAAAATTCAATTCTATTTTTGAAATGCCTAGCAATGATGAAATTGATGTATTAGTAAAGTCTTAGAATATAAAATATTTTTAGTTATTTTATGATATCATAATAGGTTTAGTTAAAGCCTATTATGATATTAATAATCAATTTGAAATTTATCTATCTAGTGAAAAACAATTGAAAGGGTGCTATTTAAAATGTATGAGTTAAATAAAAAAATATCAAATTTAGAGCCTTACAAGGCTATTGAGGGTGATTATAAAATCCGTTTAGATGCCAACGAAAGTTGTTTTAATCTTGATGAAACTATGTTAAAAGAAGTATCTCAAGCAGTTAGTAAGGTAGTATTTAATCGTTATCCAGATTGGTCTGCAAAAGAGCCAATCAAGGCTTTTGCCAACCTCTATAATTTAGATGAAAATACGATTACTGCAGGTAATGGTTCAGATGAGTTGATATCTATTATAGAAAGTTGCTTCTTTGAAACTGGTGATACTATAGTTACATTATCCAACGATTTTTCGATGTATGCTTTCTATAGTAGTCTATATGAAACTAACGTTGAAGTCTTTCAAAAAGAAGATGATTTGACTATCAATGTAGATAAGTTAATAAAATTCTGTCTTGACAAAAATGCTAAAGGTTTGATATTCTCAAATCCATGTAATCCGACATCTTTAGGTTTAGAAAAACAAGAAGTTAGAAAACTATTGCAATCTTTACCCGATTGCCTTATAATCTTAGATGAGGCTTATATGGATTTTTGGAAAAATCAATCTATGTTGGGTGAAATCCAAAATTATGATAATTGTATCATATTAAAGACTTGCTCCAAAGCTTTAGGATTGGCATCTATTAGAATGGGATTTGCCATCGCAAGTGAGAAGATTACTAACGCTTTAAAGAGTGTAAAATCCCCTTATAATACTGATAGTGTATCACAAGTGATAGTTACTACAGTATTATCAAATAAAGCATACATAGAGGAGCATACCAATCAAATTGTAGAAAATCTTCAAGAATTTAAGAATGATATTTTAAAGTTACAAGAGAAGTATCCTAACGTTTTTGAGGTGGTATATCCATCGGTTACCAACTTTGTATTCATAAAAACTTCTTATGATGAAATCATATTTAATAAGATGTTTGAACACTCTATCGCCGTTAGACGTTTTAAAGGATATCTTAGAATTAATACTGGCACTAAGGAAGAGAATAAAGAGGTTTTAAAGGCTCTTGAAGAGATTATATCTGAAGAAGAAAATTTTTAATGTCTAGATTGATGAAAAACAGTGGTATCCAATGGATTGGCGATATTCCTCAAGATTGGAAAATTATTAGAAATAAAAATGTTTTCTATTATAATAAAAAGATTGTTGGAAAAAAATCTTCAATTACACAGTTGTTATCTTTAACAACTAAAGGAATTACTACTAAAGATATTAATAATCTTAATGGAAAGTTACCTGAAACTTTTGATACTTATCAATATGTTAAAAAAAATAATATAGTTATGTGTCTTTTTGATTTAGATTGTTCAGCCGTATTTTCAGGAATTAGTTTTTATAATGGAATGATTTCACCTGCATATAAAGTATTAACTTGTAGAAAGAACGTTTTTCCAAATTATATTAGCTATTGGTTTGATTATATTGCAGATGGTAGAAAATTTAATCATTATGCAAAAAACATTCGTTATACTTTAGATTATGAAGAATTTTCTTGTTTACCAATTGTATTACCACCAATTGAGGAACAACAACGCATAGCCAATTATCTTGATAAAAAATGCTCTGAGATAGACTCCCTTCGTGCCGACATTGAAAAAGAAATCACAATACTTGAAGATTACAAGCAGTCTTTGATTACTGAAACAGTTACTAAAGGGTTAAATAAAAATGTGCCTTTAAAAAACAGTGGCATCGATTGGATTGGCAATATTCCTACCCATTGGGATTGCTTGAAAGCAAAAAATATTTTTATACAACGTAGTCAAAAAGGAAATAATATAGAATTACAATTATTATCCCCAACTCAAAAATATGGAGTTATCCCACAAAACATATATGAAGAATTATCAGGTATGAAAGCAGTAAAATTGGATATTAAAACAGATTTGAAAACATTAAAAACAATACATAAGGGTGATTATTGTATTAGTTTAAGGAGTTTTCAAGGTGGTTTTGAGTATTCTTTATATGAAGGTGTGGTTTCACCTGCATATCAAGTTTTTTATCCTAAATTAAGGATAGATAGAGTTTATTTTAAATATCTCTTTAAGGAAAAAACTTTTATTGATAAAATAAATTCTTATACATTATCACTTAGAGATGGTAAAAATATATCGTTTTCTAATTTTGGTGAAACTTATTTGTACTTTCCACCAATAGAAGAACAAGAAGAGATAGCAAAGTATCTTGATGAAAAGTGTATCGCCATAGATGATACTATAACCCAGTATGAAAAACTTATCGACAAATTAACCGAATACAAAAAAAGCCTTATATATGAGTGTGTAACGGGTAAAAAGGAGGTTTAATAGTTTATATCAGTTATGAGTAAAAAACGTAATAAAAATTGGGATTTTGAAGAAATGGTCGCTATGGTAGACATCTATATGCGACATAAAAACGGTACTAACACCCAAGACTTAAAAAACGATTTGGAAGACTTATCCACTGCACTGAACAAACGAGCCGATTTATTAGGTATCGAGAAGGGCGACAATTTTAGAAGTTACAATGGTATGAATATGATATATCACAACCTTATGAGTGCCGATACTAATGGCGAAAAAGGTCTAAAAAACGGTAGCAAATTAATGGTTGAAGTTTTAAAATTCTATGAAGAACATCATGCAGAGTTTGATATCATTCTAAAACACTTTAAAGATAATTACTCTAGTTATTTTGTGTGTATATTATCATTTGTTAGTACGTTATTAATCAATAAAATTTAATCATAGAGGTGTTTTTATGTTAAGAACTGCAACAGTTACAAGGAATACTAAAGAAACTCAAATAGAAGTTACTGTTACCTTAGATAACAAAGGTATCGCAGATATTTCCACAGGGATTGGTTTCTTGGACCATATGTTGACTGCATTGTCTGTACATAGTGGTATCAGTATGAGTATCCACACTAAAGGCGATTTACACGTCGATGGACATCACACCGTGGAAGATACTGGAATTGTGTTAGGTCAAGCGTTAGGACAAGCATTAGGAAATAAATCGGGCATCGCTAGATACGGCAGTGCATACATTCCAATGGACGAGGCTCTTGGATTTTGCTCCTTAGATATCTCTAACAGACCTTTTTTAGTGTTCTTAGGTGAGTTTACTAATCAAAGTATAGGCGAGTTCGATACTTGTCTTACTGAAGAATTTTTCCGTGCATTTGCTTTCAACTGTGGGATAACTCTTCACTTGAATATGGTATATGGTAAGAATGACCATCATAAGTGTGAGGCACTATTTAAGGCAGTTGCTCACGCTTTAAAGATTGCTGTATCTGAAAATAAAGATGGCTCTACGCTATCTACTAAGGGTGTATTATAATGGATTACACTAATATATTATATACACAGCTATCCAAGGATTATAACTGTTCCATTGAGGAGGTTTACAGTAATAAGAACATCTTTACTACTAGAAATAAAATCGAGGGTAGAAGAGTGTACTCCAATGATGATGCTTTTTTAAAAATCTGTTCGGTACATGGTAAGTTGATATTTTCATGTAAAGATAATCAACTTTTGGATTGGCTCAAAGATACATATTCTGAAACTTCTGCTGATTGGTTTGCAAATTATCCAAATTTAAGATTGCTAGACAATAAACTCTTACAGTTTGGACATCAAATTGAAGATTTACATCATTTCTATTTGCCTAGAGGTATCACCGAAATTAATCACGATTTGGATTTAAAATGGTATAATCAAGAGGAAATCTTACAGTTCAAGGGTGATAATAGATTTAAATATGCTCTTGGATTTTGGGAAACTGCTCCCGATGTTATAGCCGTTGCAAGTATCAAAGATAATGAAATCTTGGGGTTAGCCGGTGCTAGTGCTGATAGCTCTACTATGTGGCAAATAGGAATAGATGTCACTCCAAATGGAAAACATCTTGGATTGGGTACTAAGTTAGTAACCATCTTGAAGAATGAAATTCTAAATCAAGGGATACTTCCTTTTTATGGTACTGGTGAGTTCCATATGTTATCGCAAAGAGTGGCTATTCAATCGGGATTTATTCCCACTTGGGCAGAGTTGTATACTTCTAAAATTAATAATTAATAGATAATAATTATTAATTATCCATTAGAAATTTTTATGATAGGCAAGTTTTTAAATTATCAAATAGGAGGTTTTATAGTGATTTGTCAAGAAAAGTTTGAAGAGTACTTATATAATATAGTTAGTGAAAATTCAGCACATAAATATGCTAATGCAATTAACTCTATTTCAAATGATATGATTAATGTTAGTCTAATTTCTTGTAACTTATATAGTTATTCGGATATTAATACTTTATTTTGTGATATAAGTAAAATTTTTAATAATGATGTTTTTAATCAAAAAGATAAAAAGGGACATAAAATGTATAGTTGTGCTTTAAATCATTTAAGAAATTATTGTGAAGAAAATATTAAAAAGGATAATTTATTACCAGAAGAAATTCCAGAAAATCAATTAGAGCATTTAAAAGAAGGTTCAACTAAAACAGTACTTGTAAATGCTTTTGAAAGAAATCCTAAAGCTAGAGCTGAATGTATTAAAGAATATGGAAGTCAATGTAGTATATGTGGTTTTGATTTTGGAAAATTCTATGGTAGTCAATTTAATGGAAAAATTCATGTTCATCATATTAAACCTCTTAATGAAATAAGAGAAGAATATGAAGTTAATCCAAAAATAGATTTAATTCCAGTATGTGCCAACTGCCATGTGATTTTACATTCTAAATATAATGGCACTTATACTAAAGAAGAAGTAAAGAAATTTATAGAAGATAGTAAACTATTAAAATAAAAGATATTATGATGAATTTAATCTACAAAAGGGCAACTATCCAAGATTTAGAAATCTTGACTAAGACCAGAATTGAAGTATTGCGTTCTGCTAACAAGTTGGATTTATCTGTGGATATGTCTATCATTGAAACGGAAACTTATAATTATTATAAAAAATCTCTATGCGATGGCACTCACATAGCGTACTTAGTTTTCAATAACGATATCTTTATCGGTGCAGGTGGAGTTAGTTTCTATACTGTTATGCCTACGTATCACAATCCTAGTGGTAAAAAGGCTTATATTATGAATATGTATACAAATTCGAAATATAGGCGAATGGGAATTGCTTATCATACTTTGGATTTATTAGTTAAAGATTGTAAATCTAGGGGAGTGGATTGTATCACCTTAGAGGCTACTGATATGGGTAGACCATTATATAAAAAGTATGGATTTATTCCATTAAATAACGAAATGGAATTGCCTACAAATTAAAGGAGGTTTATATCATGATTGCTATTATCGATTATGGTGCAGGGAATATATTCTCTGTAAAGAACGCCCTAGATTATCTAGGAGTTGAAAGTAAATTGACATCTAGTAAGGAAGATATCATCAATGCTGATGGTTTAATTCTTCCAGGGGTTGGAGCGTTTCCATCTGCTATGAAGATGCTCAACGAAAAAGGTTTAACTGATGTCATCAAGGAACAGGCTAAACAGAAGTATTTTTTAGGTATCTGTTTGGGTATGCAAATGATTTTTGAAAAATCTTATGAGTTCGAGGAGTGCGATGGTTTAGGACTTATCAAAGGTAAGGTGGATAAAATTCCTTCTACCGATTTGATTATCCCTCATATGGGTTGGAATAAGTTAGAAATCTTAAACGATTGCCCACTTTTAAAAGGTCTGGGCAAAGATGAATATGTATACTTTGTACATTCATATCAAGCCTTTTGTGATGATAAGGATATCTCTGCATACTGTGAATATGGTGGAAAAGTTCCTGCACTAGTTTATGATGGTAAGTATGTATTCGGTTCTCAATTCCACCCCGAAAAGAGTGGCTCTGTTGGTTTGAATATGCTCAAAAATTTTGCTAATCTAGTAAGTGGAATATAAAATAATTTTTAGGTGATTGTTAGTGTCAAAAATCTATGACTTTAGTTATATAGGAAAATTTCAAATAGAACATGAATATCATAAATATGTTTTTTTAGATATAATTCAGGAACATTATTGGTTAAATTGTTTTTCCAATTCAAATAGTTACAAAATAGAAATAACAGATAAAATAGATACTATATGCCATAAATTAAATGATATGAATATTCAAGAATGGGATTTTCAAAATTTCAACAAGCCAATGCATTGGTTTCCAAGTTATGAGTGGAAATTGATTATACATACAGATGATATAAATGTTAATTGTTTAGGATTGGATAATTTTCCATCTAATTGGGATAAATTTATTGATATCTTAAATTATATTGGCTTTAAATGATGAAAGGAGTTTATTTTTTATGATTATATTACCAGCTATAGATATCAAAGATGGAAATTGTGTCCGTCTATTTAAAGGGGATTTTTCAACCGTTGAAAAAGTAGCCTCCGATTACATGGAAACTGCTAAGAGTTTTGAAAAATCGGGTGCTACTTGGATACACATGGTCGACCTCGATGGTGCTAAAGAAGGCAAACCTATCAACACTGAAATATATCTTGATGTTGCGAAGAATACCAATCTAAAAGTTGAAGTAGGTGGAGGTATTCGCAATCTTGATACCGTGGAAATGTACATATCTAAGGGAATATCAAGGGTGATTTTAGGTTCTGTTGCGTTAAAAAAACCACAGATAGTCAAAGATGCAGTTAAAGAGTATGGCGATAAAATCGCAGTCGGGATAGATGCTCTTAATGGAATGGTCGCCGTTGAGGGTTGGCTCGATGGCTCTACTGTAGATTATATCTCATTAGCTAAAGAGATGGTATCAGTTGGAGTTAAGTACATCATATTTACCGACATTTCTAAAGATGGTACACTATCTGGAGTAAATCTTGAACAGTTAGGAAATCTCGCAAACAATGTAGATTGTAACATCATAGCAAGTGGTGGAGTACACACAATGCAAGATATCATAGATTGTAAAAAGTTAAATCTATATGGAACTATCTGTGGAAAGTCCATCTATAAAGGAACTTTAAATCTTGATGAGGCTGTTAAGTATGCTCATAGATAATGATTAATTAATGTTTAGTTGTATGAGTCATAAATTTATGGAGGTAATATATGAAAGAAGAATGTTTGATTTGTCAAGCTCCTCTTGAATATTTAACAGAAGACATTGAAATGGAATGTGCTATATGTCATAAAAAAGAATTTAGCAAAACACATTGCATAAATGAGCATTATGTTTGTAATGAATGTCATGAACAGGGATTAGATAGTATTTTGGGGGTTTGTTTATCTGAAAAATCAAAAAATCCTATAGAAATAATTACAAAATTGATGAAACTCCCGTTTTGTCATATGCATGGTCCTGAACATCATATAATGGTTGGTTCTGCTTTACTTACAGCGTATAAAAATGCAGGTGGTAATATAGATTTAAATAAAGCACTAATAGAAATGAAAAATCGTGGTTCAAAAGTTCCTGGTGGTGCTTGTGGATTTTGGGGTGCTTGTGGTGCTGGTATAAGTTCTGGAATGTTCATCTCAATTATTACTAATTCAACACCAATGAAAGTAAAAGAATTTGGATTATCAAATCAAATGACTTCTCATTCATTAAACGCAATAGGTAAAATTGGTGGAGCAAGATGTTGCAAGAGGGACTCATTTTTATCTATTCAACAAGCTGTAAAATTCACAAAGGAAAACCTAAATATAGATATGGAATTAGATGAAATAGTATGTGAGTTTTCACACATGAATAATCAATGTATAGGGAAAAAATGTCCTTTTTCAAAATTAAATCACTGATTTTTAATAAACAAAATTGATTATTACCTAATTTTAAGGAGGCTTATCATTATGTTAGCAAAAAGAATTATCCCTTGCCTTGATGTTAGAAATGGTAAAGTAGTCAAGGGTGTAAATTTTGAGGGTATCAAAGATGTTGGAAATCCAGTAGAGTACGCTCAAGAGTATAATCGTCAAGGTGCTGATGAGTTAGTATTCTATGATATCACGGCATCTTATGAGGGTAGAGGAGTATTCCTTGATGTAGTCCGTGAAACTGCTAAAAAAGTATTCGTTCCTTTAACCGTTGGTGGAGGTATCTCAACTATTGATGATTTTAGAAATACTCTCCGTGCAGGTGCAGATAAAGTATCTATAAATTCAAGTGCAGTTAAAAATCCCGATTTAATAAAGCAAGGTGCAGATATCTTTGGAAGTCAATGTGTGGTTGTGGGAATAGATGCTAAACGTGATGGCAAAGGTGGATATACTGTATATATCAATGGTGGTCGTGTGGATATGCACCTCGATTTAATAGAATGGGTTAGAACTATCGAAAAACTTGGGGCAGGGGAAATCTGCCTAAACTCCATAGATACTGATGGCACTCGTAATGGATTTGATATCGAAATGTTAAATGCAGTATGTAACGAGGTATCTATACCAGTGATTGCTAGTGGTGGTTGTGGTAAGATTGAGGATTTCTCTGAAGTATTTACCAAAACCAAAGCATCTGCTGGATTGTCTGCCTCACTATTTCACTTTAAAGAGTTGACAGTATCACAGGTTAAGGAGTATCTAAGAGGGGAAAACATTCCAGTTCGTACAAGATAATGAGTAGAAGTTTTCAAATTAGAAATTTTAAAAACTCAATTCTAACTTTGGATATGTTAAATCTAAAATTAAACTCACTCATAGAGGAGAATTTTAATTTAAATTTAGATTTGAAAGTCTTATCAAATGATAGTGAATATAAATCCAATATGCCCATGGATATTTGTAATAAAAATTTTTATCTTAAAAATTTTAAAGTATATATTTACTATCAAGAGGGGATTTTTAATGTTACAAGTAGGGCAATCTGTGGAATTGAGAGAGTACTCTATATTGGTGTAGTGATAACCCTTGCAGATATCTTAAAAGGTGAAATATCTTCTAATGATGGTGCTTGGCATAATTCCGATATATATACATCTACGAAACTTTGGAAAGAATTTTTGAAAATTTATAATGATAGCAAAAATCTAATGGATAAATTTTATCATTTAGAAATTAATTCTAAACTTTTAGATACTTTAAACCTATATCAAATAACAGATTTGATTTTTCAACTATGTAATATTAATTATATCCATCAATTTAAAAATGAGGATAATCACTATTTGAATGATACCTATAATTTGAAATTTTTAAAAGATATTTCTAATATTTTTAAGTTTGCAAAATCTAAATTTGAAAACAATTCCGATTTTTTAGCTATCTTTGGATATCTATTATTCAATAAAGAGTATTCTTTTATAGAATATGACCAGTTTGGAGAGTATATTGAAGATTTATCTTTAGAATATTTAAAGAAGTCAGTAAAATTGAAAAATCCGTTAGGGATTGCAATACATAATAAAGTATGTTATAATGAAAAAGCTAATAAAATTCAATTACACTATTTGGATAACATTCCATTGAGTATATCTAAAATTGAATTGAAAGATTATCTAACATAAAAGAGGTGATTTTAAAAAATGAATACTAATCTAAATATTGATGATTTTTTCAAAAAAGGTGAGTTAATCCCTGCCATAGTTCAAGATGTTAATACTAAACAAGTCTTGATGTTGGCTTATATGAATAAAGAAAGTTTTCAAAAAACTTTAGAAACTGGCTATACTTGGTTTTGGAGTAGGTCACGTCAAGAACTTTGGAATAAGGGAGCTACATCTGGACATTTACAGAAAGTAGTATCAATCTATGGTGATTGCGATAATGATACTCTTTTAGTGAACGTTATCCAAACTGGAGTGGCTTGTCATACTGGAAATTACACTTGTTTCTTTAATAAGCTATCCATGGAAGATGGAGAACTAAAAGTACAATCTGAATTGAAGGGAGATTTATAAACATGAAAGAAACTAAAAAATCTAAGAGGTTCATAGTTAAAGAGGAACAAGGTCTTGGTATGGGTGCTATGTCCATCATAGTTGATACTCAAACGGGTGTAAACTACATATTGACGATAGGTGCTACACAGAATGGCATTACCCCTCTACTAGATGCCAATGGTAATGTCATTGTAGATGATGTATCCAATCTAAATGTGGATTAATTTAAATTTTAATATATCTTAAAAGGAGATTTCTAATCATGAGTAATGCTCTAAACAACTTATATGATGTTGTAATGTCAAGAAAGGAACTATATCAAAATAGTGGATTATCTGCTGAGGAAGCTAAGAAAAATTCTTATACTTGCTATCTATTTTCACAAGGTGAGAATAAAATCCTTAAGAAGTGCGGTGAAGAATGTTCCGAAATGATTATAGCATCTAAGAACAATGACAACGTTGAACTAAAGAACGAAATCGCTGACTTGATGTATCATATTATGGTGCTATGTGGTGAGAAAAATCTACCATGGAGCGAAGTCGAAGAAGTTCTTGAAGAACGTGCCAAAAAGATTGGCAATCTAAAGGTTTTTCATCAAACTGATAAAAATTCTTAACATGAGTTTTCTTAGAGAACGTCAATATAGGGCGTTCTCTATTTTTAGTGGGTGGATTTCAAAATGCTTAGATATCAATCCGATTTTTTTGTAGAAAATTCAAAAAAATACTTGCAAAATAGAGAAAAATGTAGTATAATATTCTTGCAAGTGTATGGTGTAAAAGGAGCATCATACATAAAACTGAAAGGAGTTTTAGTATAATGATTAATTATTCTCATGAAGTTGAAACAATGTGTCCTGTTGCTCAAGGTGTAGCACATGGTGCAGCTCCAATACCTGAGGAGGCTCTTTGGGTAAAGGCTAAGGAAGTTAAGGACATCAATGGATTTACACACGGTATTGGTTGGTGTGCTCCACAACAAGGAACTTGTAAGCTAACTTTAAACGTTAAAGAAGGCGTTATCCAAGAAGCCTTAGTTGAAACTATTGGTTGTTCTGGTATGACTCATTCTGCTGCTATGGCTGCTGAAATCCTTCCTGGTAGAACCATTTTAGAGGCTTTAAACACTGACTTAGTCTGTGATGCTATCAATACAGCTATGAGAGAACTTTTCTTACAGATTGTATATGGTAGAACTCAAAGTGCGTTTTCTGAAAATGGTCTAGTAGTAGGTGCTGGTCTTGAAGATTTAGGTAAAGGTCTACGTTCTCAAGTAGGTACTATGTATGGTACTTTAGCTAAAGGTCCTCGTTATCTAGAAATGACAGATGGATACGTTACTAAACTCGCTCTTAATGAAGATGGTGAAATCATTGGTTATAAGTTTGTAAACTTTGGCAAGATGATGGACTTCATCAAGGCTGGTGATGATGCTAACACAGCTTTTGAAAAGGCTCAAGGTCAATACGGTAGAGTAAACGACGCTGTTAAGCTCATTGACCCAAGAAAAGAATAATTTAGGGAGGATACTTATAATGGCTTTATTTGAATCATATGAAAGAAGAGAAAAGCAAATTTTAGCAGTTATTAAAGAGTATGGTATCAACTCAATTGAAGAATGTGCTGACGTTTGTAAGGAAAAAGGTTTAGATATCTACAAGTTAGTTGAAGGTATTCAACCAATCTGTTTTGAAAACGCTAAGTGGGCTTATACTGTAGGTTGTGCTATTGCAATCAAGAAGGGTTGTACTAAGGCTTCTGAGGCTGCTGCAGCAATTGGTGAAGGTTTACAAGCATTCTGTATTCCAGGTTCTGTTGCTGACCAAAGAAAAGTTGGTTTAGGTCACGGTAATCTAGGTAAGATGCTCCTTGAAGAAGATACTGAATGTTTCGCTTTCTTAGCTGGTCACGAAAGTTTCGCAGCTGCTGAGGGTGCTATAGGTATCGCTGAAAAGGCTAACAAGGTTCGTAAGAAACCTTTAAGAGTTATCTTAAATGGTCTTGGTAAGGACGCTGCCCAAATTATCGCAAGAATTAACGGTTTTACCTACGTTGAAACTGAAATGGATTATAAGACTGGTGAAGTTAAAGAAGTATTCCGTAAGGCTTATTCCGATGGCTTACGTGCTAAAGTAAATTGCTATGGTGCTAATGATGTTACTGAAGGCGTTGCTATCATGTGGAAAGAAAACGTAGACGTTTCTATTACAGGTAACTCTACAAATCCTACACGTTTCCAACACCCTGTTGCTGGTACTTATAAGAAAGAACGTCTTGAAGCTGGTAAGAAGTATTTCTCAGTAGCATCTGGTGGTGGTACTGGTAGAACTCTACACCCTGATAATATGGCTGCTGGCCCTGCATCTTACGGTATGACCGATACTATGGGTAGAATGCACTCTGATGCTCAATTTGCTGGTTCGTCTTCTGTACCTGCACACGTTGAAATGATGGGTCTAATCGGTATGGGTAACAATCCTATGGTTGGTGCTACTGTTGCCTGTGCTGTTGCTGTTGAAGAAGCTATGACTAAGTAGTTTAAAATTTATTAATCTTGCTAGTTGTTTATAAATTCCTATGGGTTTTATTTCCATAGGAATTTTTAATATAAAAAGGAACGCTTTTAAACGTTCCTTTTTTGATGTCTATCTATTTGCAATCTTAGTGATAACTTTATTAATGAGTTTTCCATCAGCTTTGCCTTTTAAATCTGCCATGATGGTTTTCATATATATTCCTTTATTTCCACTTGCGATTAATTCACCATACTTTTCACTAATTAATGAGGTTAAATCATCTTCGGACATTTGAACAGGTGCATATGAACGTATAACTTCTAATTTTTTGGTATACTCTGCGAGTTGTTCTGTACGGTCTTTTGGGCAAGTGTCCACTTGTTCTTGAGCAGTTTTCAACTCTTTTAAGATTACACTGTCTACTAAATCGTCTGTGATATTGTCACGTTGACCATTATCAATAGCGACCTTTTTAACTGCTGAAATCAAAGTGGATATAGCTTCTTTGCGTTCAGTATCTCTTGATTTCATAGCATCTTTTAAGCCGTTTTGTAGTTCTTGAAACTTCATATCAAATCAAATCCTTTACTAGATAATTTTGGGGATATTTTCCTCATTAGATATTATATCACTAAAAATTTTCTAAGTCAAGATTTTATTGAATTTCTTCATAAGTAGAATATTCATTAAAGGAGTATTTTTTTACAGTTAGAGGTTCATCAATTTTGATGTTATTGGTTACTAAAGTATCACCATTGCCCATTTGATATCTTAATAATATTCCCGTTTTGATATCTACCCAAAATTTAAAAGTCTTTTCATTTCGTGAAGTTGTACCCTCTAAAACTATACAATTTCTATCTAAGTAGGTGGTCGTAGATGTGATATCCCAAGTATTGAAATCTCTCATAAAGGATAATGCCATATTTTGTGGTAATAAACTTTCACTTCCTACATATTCTATTCCAGTGATATCATTGCGTTGAAAATTATTTTGTTGTACTTCTGGGATTTCTTCCTCACAGTTGCATATTACTGATTTATAGTTATCAGGTACTAGCAAATCGCCACCAGTAAAGATACCACCATTTTCATGTGTAATAGTTTTATCTATATTGTTAATATATATATAATCACCATCATTTGAGTTAAAACCTTCCTCATCATAGTTATTACTTTTTGTGTGGCAATATGATTGTATTTTTCTAACATCAGATTGATATTCAACTATAGTAACGTCACCTTGGAAATTGATGGTGGTATTTCCCTCAACAGTGTTATAGTACTCAACAGAGTTCAACATCTTATGATATATATGACTTTTGCTCTCTAAAGTATTAAGATTATTCACATAGAAAGACATATCTATATATTTACTGTCATCGATTTTTATGTGGGCATCTGTAGTATTTTCAAAAGAGTACTTTTCTATGAATTGATTAAGTTCATCTTCGTTATTGAATACTGGAATTTCATTTTCATGTAACTGAAGTTGACTTAAATTTTCATTGCTTTGAGTGATAGAACTATCTTTTATTTGTTGTGCTATCTTTTGGAGTTCGGAATATACATTATCATCTTTGGTATTAAAGTAGTAGGATATTACTTCACCAGTGTTTAAAACCTCCTCTATGATTAGATAGTTTGCTATATCATAAGCAGTTATAGAGTACTTGCCATCTTCACCATAGAAGTTTATAGTATCATGAGTGTGAAAGTTTGGAACGTCTACGTTATAGTAATCGAATGGATTACTTTCTAACTGTTCCCAAGTGTTGTAGTGTAAGGAGTTGTTTAATTCTGTTAGAGTATCACTGTTTATGGCATAAGTATCCATAATATTGTCTTTCCAAGTATTCAGGATTGCCTCACTAGGAGTTGATAATATATTAAATAACTTATTTTGAGTATCCCAAGTTAGATTATCACTAACTTTTAGAATATCTTCTAGGTATGATATCAACTCTTGATACCTTTCTATGTTTATACTGAACAAATCATCTTCAGGGATATCCTCTCTTTTACCATAGATATCATTATTAGAATAGTAAAATACTTGTATAATTATATTATTATATTGGTCAACATCATAGATTTTAAATAGTACATTTTCTTGACCTGTAGGTGCGTTTTCATTTGGATAGCTTATACTAAATTCATATTTTGGTGATAGTTCTGTAATATCTTTATCGGTCATATAGTGTGCTAGATTATAAAAAGTATCACTTATATATTGTAAGTCATCTTCGTTTAGGGTGAAGTTACTTTGATACATAGAACTTGAAATATCATTAAAGAAAGTTTGGAAAGTGCAATCGGCAGTAGATGGGAAGTCTAACCAACGTAAGAACTTTTTTTCCTCAACGATATTATTAGATATTCCTAAATTTAATGAAGTTTCATCAGTAGATTTTCCTATAGTATCAAAGTTAGAGTAATCTTTTATGTTACTATATGCTACTGCTCCACCACTTACGAATAAAAAGCAAGTACACAATAATATCAAAGATTTTCCAAACTTATGTTGAGGTTTTACTATTTCAACAGGTACAGAAACTATCGGATTTGTATTAGAAGTATTTTCATCACTTACATTAGATTTTTTAACATATTCCTCACCATTGATATTCTTCATAACTTTGTCTTTTACGTTATCAATATCGACTTGATAAGGTGATAAATCTTTACTTTTTGGAGTATACTTAATAATATCAAAGATACTATATTTTTTCATAATTATATCCCCTTTCTATGAGTTCTTTTTTTAACTTTTCTCTATTTCGTGATAGTTTGGACATCACTGTAGAGCGATTTAATTGTAAATCTTCTGCGATTTTTTTAGTATCGTTGCCAAACCAATAGTATTTAATAAAGATGCTTCTATCAGGTTCTTTCATATCGTTTACCAACTCATCTATAATCTTTGATAGTTCTTTCTTTTCAAAATCTTCGACAAGGTTGTTAGTTGATATTATGACTTCATCATCTAAGTTATAGACATTTTTGATAGTCCTCAAATAGTTTAAAGTGATGTTTCTAGTCATACCTGCAAGATAGCTTTTAAAATTTGACACTTTAAGATTTACATTTTTTTGCCACACGGCTATGAATACGTTGGAGGTTATATCTTCAATGTCTTGAGAGGATAGATTTCTTCCACCAATATTGTATACTATAGTAGAAACGTATGGAGTATATTTGATAATAATCTTTTCAAACTCTTTTTCCTTATGTTTTTTAAAAAAGTGTCCAAACATGATTGCGTCCTCCTTTGAAAGTACTTTCAGATATATAGTAACATAATTTTAGATATCTATTGCATCACATTTATTTTTATGGGGTGATATTTTGAGATTTGCAATATATTGTAGGAAATCAAAGTTTACAGGTAGGGGAGAAAGCATAGAAAATCAATTAGATTACTGTAGAAAGTATATAGATTTCTATTTCAATCAATCAAATAATGAGATATCTACCTACTTTGATGAGGGCTATTCTGGAAAGAATTTTGAAAGACCATCTTTCCAACAGATGTTACAAGATTGTCAATCTAATAAGTTTGATTTCGTAGTGGTGTATCGTCTAGATAGAATTTCCCGAAACGTTGCAGACTTTTCTAATCTATATCAAAAGTTAATGGATTTGAATATAGGTTTTATATCTGCTTCTGAAAAGTATGATACGTCTACTTCTGGTGGTAGAGCTATGCTTTTTATGGCGTGTGTGTTTGCTCAATTGGAACGTGAAACCGTTTCTGAAAGAGTTCGTGATAATATGTACTCTTTGGCTAAAACTGGTAGATGGCTTGGTGGAAATACTCCTACAGGTTTTACTTCTATTAAGAGTACTCAAGATAACAAAGTATACTTTAGATTGAAACCTAATCAAGATATTTTAATAGTAAGATTAATCTTTAGGAAGTATCTTGAGAGTTTAAGTTTAACTACCTTAGAGAAGTATCTATATGATTTTAAGATTAAATCTCCAAATGATAATTATTATAGTAAATCAAGTTTAAAATCTATTTTAGGAAGTCCTGTATATTGTCAATCGGATAGTGTATCATATGAATATTTACAATCTTTAGGGTGTAATATGTTTTGCACTCCCAAAGATTGCAACGGTAATGGATATATCTCTTATGGGAGAACGTCAGTTATTAATGATAAGTCTCAAAAAAGAATGTCTCCTAGTCATTGGATAGTATCCATAGGAGAACATTCGGGGATAGTCTCAGGTAAGGATTGGGTATTAATACAAAAATCATTACATAGAGGTGACAACCAATCAGAAACTATACATAGTTTGGAAAGTTTGTTATCAGGAATGATACTTTGTCCAATATGCAATAGCAAGATGATTACTAGAACTAAATCTAAAGGGTTTGTATACTCATGTAGTTTAAAACTTCAACATGGGACTAAAGCGTGTAAATCCGACAATATAGATGGTTCTATAGATAGTATGTTAATAGATAGTATCTTTAACCTAGTAAATCCAAATGTGGATATTATCCCTCAACTTGAGCTATTAAAAAAGGATACCCATACTTCTAATATGGATATCCAACGGGATATATTATCAAGACGAGCAAGTAAATATAGGAAACTTATCCTAAATTTAGATACTTCATCGTTACTGTTTAGAGATATATCTAAGGAGTATGAGGAAATTTTAAAGACTTTAGACGTGTTAGAAGATACTTCAAGTTTAGATATATCTAGCTTTGATATCAAAAATATTTTAAAAGAGGGTTATAACGCTCTACCTATGAATAAAAAAAGAACTTTTTTGAAAGAACTAATCTGTCACATAGATTTAGAATTTTGATTAACAACCACATCTACAGTGTTTTCCATAGTGAGAAAAGCCTTTTAATTCACTTTCTATTTTTAGTAGTCTGTTGTATTTTGCAGTTCTGTCGGAACGACATGGAGAACCAGTCTTAATCTGTCCACTATTTAACGCTACAGATAAGTCTGCTATAAAGGTGTCTTCTGTTTCGCCAGAACGGTGTGAAATGATAGTCTTAAAATTGTTTTCTTTAGCAAGTGCCACAGATTGCATAGCTTCTGTTAAAGTTCCTATTTGATTGTATTTAACTAATACAGCATTTCCACACTTCTCCTTGATACCTCTAGCGATATGTCTTTTATTAGTAACGAATAAATCATCACCGACTAATTGGATTTTACTTCCTAATTTAGAAGTTAATCTGTTCCAACCGTTCCAATCGTGTTCACTGAGGGCATCTTCAATAGAGATTATTGGATATCTATTACATAAATCTTCCCAATGTGAGATTAGTTCATCAGTAGTAAAGGATATGTTTCTCTTAGGAAGTTTGTAAGTTCCATTGTCGAACCATTCACTGCTAGCACTATCTAGAGCTATTTTGATATCATTAGTAGTATATCCAGCTGATTGGATAGCTTCTAATATAGTTTCAATGGCAGTTTCGTCTGATTGTAAGTTAGGAGCAAAACCACCTTCATCACCGACAGCAGTGGAAAGGTTTCTTTCTTTTAAGATTTTTCCCAATGCGTGATATACTTCCGTTCCCATACGTAGAGCTTCAGTAAAACAACAAGCACCAACTGGCATAATCATGAATTCTTGGATATCTACATTATTAGAGGCATGAACTCCACCGTTTAGAATGTTCATCATTGGAATAGGGAGGGTATCAGCGTTTACACCACCAAGATATCTATATAAAGGTATACTGTACGAATTGGCTACGGCTCTAGCAGTCGCCAACGATACTGCTAAAGTAGAGTTTGCTCCTAATTCAGATTTGTTTTCAGTGCCATCAACTTCGCACATAGTGGCATCTACTCTACGTTGGTTTTCAGCGTTTAGACCATTCAAAGCAGTGCATATTTTTGAATTGATGTTATCTACTGCCTTAAGAACGCCTTTTCCATTATAACGGTGAGAGTTGTCACGTAATTCATGAGCTTCAAACTCTCCCGTAGATGCCCCCGATGGTACACTTGCTACTCCTACACTACCATTTGATAGATAAACTTCTGCTCTAACGGTTGGATTTCCTCTGCTATCTAAGATTTCATAACCTTTTACTGCACAAATTTTATTATTTCCCATAGTATAAAATTCTCCTTATATGATTAAGATTAACAATTACAATTATCACCATTACAGTTACATTTTAGATTATTTGCATAGTATGGCGATAACTCAGCACGGATAAAATATCCTTGAGCTTCATGACAGTTTGGACACATTGGAGGTGCTTGAGTACTATCAATTTCAAATCCACAGTTTAGGCAAATCCATTTAGTTTTAACATTACTGATAAATAGTTTATCATTTTCTAAAAGGTTGGCGAAAGTTTGAAATCTTTGGGCGTGACGTTTTTCGACTTCAGCAACCATTTTAAATGAGTTTTCTATGGTATAAAATCCTTCTTGATGTGCGATTTCACCAAACTTAGAATATACGATATCATGTTCTTCAGTTTCGTTGTGAATAGCATTTTTTAAAAGGGTTAGAATATCATTAGAAGTTTCCACTGGATATCCACCACAGATATCTACGGTTTGACCATCTAACTCTTGAAGATGTTGCATAAAAATCTTAGCATGTGAACGTTCTTGATTTGCCGTAAATTTAAAAAGCATTTCAATCACATATAGTTTTTGTTGATGTGCAATCTCACTAGCGAAAGTATACCTATTACGTGCTTGACTTTCCCCTGCAAAGGAACGCATTAGATTTTCTTGAGTTTTACTACACTTGAACATTATCTTAATACCTCCAAAAAATTTGATATCTATATTATGGGTAATTTTAAAATAAAAATACACACCTAAAAAAGATTTTTTAAAAATAGTTGAAATTAATCGAAATGTATAGTATAATATATAGGGATTACTTCTAATTAATGATTAATATTTAATAATTAACAGTTTAATCCAATAGCTATTTTTGAAATAAATTCTATTGTGGATTATACTAATTATTCATTATTAATTTTTAATTATTCATTTCATTATCTTAATGGAGGTTTTTTAATGTCTAAGAAAGTTGCATTAATCATGGGTAGCGATAGCGATTTACCTATAGTTAAAAACGCCGTCGTTGAATTAAAAAAGTATGGCGTGGATTATGAAGTTCATGTTATGTCTGCACACAGAACTCCAACAGAAGCCTGTGAATTTTCTGCAAATGCTGAAAAGAATGGCTTTGGAGTAATCATCTGTTTTGCTGGAATGGCAGCTCATTTGGCTGGAGTAGTTGCTGGTCATACTATCTTACCAGTGATAGCCGTTCCAATAAAGTCTACAGTGCTTGAGGGTATGGACGCATTGCTTTCATCTGTTATGATGCCTAAAGGTGTACCAGTATCTGTAGTAGCGATTAATGGTGGTGCAAATGCAGGTATCTTAGCAGTTCAAATGTTAGCGTTATCCGATGAAACTTTAGCTCAAAAGTTAAGAGACACTAAAAAGGAAATGGCTCAAGGCGTTAGAGAAAAAGATGCAAACATCACAGAGAAGTTGAACGAACTTCTATAATTATTAATATTATTTTGGAGGATTTTTTATCATGGAAAATTTAATCAAGACCGAACAAATGTATGAAGGTAAGGCTAAAAAGGTTTTTGCTACTAACAATCCCGATTTAGTAATAGTAGACTACAAAGATGATGCTACTGCTTTTAATGGAGAAAAGAAAGGTACTATCAATAATAAGGGTATCATTAATAATAGAGTTACAAACTATTTAATGAAGACCGTTCTTGAACCTAATGGAGTACCTACTCACTTAGTTGAGGAAATCTCTGACAGAGAAACCATAGTTAAGAAGGTTTCTATCGTGCCACTAGAAGTCATAGTTAGAAACATTATAGCAGGTTCTCTATCTAAGAGGTTGGGTCAACCTGAAGGTGTTAAGTTAAACTCACCAGTAATCGAATATTGCTACAAAGATGATGCTCTTGGTGACCCTATGGTAAATGAATATCATATTTTGGCTATGGGTTGGGCTTCCAAAGAAGATTTGGATACTATAGCTAAGTATGCTCTTAAGGTTAATGAACTCTTAATTGACTATCTAAAAGACGCTAACATCGACTTAGTAGACTTTAAACTTGAATTTGGTAAGACTTCTGATGGTACTATAGTACTTGCTGACGAAATCTCTCCAGATACTTGCCGTTTCTGGGATAGCACCACTCATGAAAAGTTGGACAAAGATAGATTTAGAAGAAATCTAGGTAATGAAGAGGGTGCTTATAAAGAAATCATGAAGAGATTACTTGGAGAAGAATTATAATCTTAGAATTTAATAGAATTTTATTATCTAGGGAACAGACCTTTTTGATTAATAATGAACGCTTATTAATCATTAATTATTAATTGATAAGTCCGTTCCCTATAAATTATTATGTAAAAATATATATAAAGGATAATATCATTATGTTTAATGAAATAAATGAAGAATGTGGAGTTTTTGGCATCTATAGTAATAAGACCATGGACGTAGCGACACCATCATATTATGCACTTTATGCTTTACAGCACAGAGGTCAAGAAAGTTGTGGTATAGTAGTAAATGATAGAGGTGTATTATCATCTTATAAGGACTTAGGTTTGGTTCATGAAGTTTTCACCCCTAAAAATCTGGAAAGTTTAGGAACTGGTAACATTGCTATAGGTCATGTTAGATACTCTACTACTGGTAATAGCAACCGTGAAAATGCTCAACCGTTGGTAGTTAGACACATTAAAGGCCCTATGGCTATAGCTCATAATGGTAATTTGGTAAACGCTAGAGAACTTCGTGAAGGTTACGAAAATAAAGGTGCAATCTTCCACAGTACTAACGATACTGAAGTTATATCTTATGCCATTACTGAGGCTAGATTAGTAGAAAACTCTATAGAAGATGCCGTTGAAAGTGCAGTATCTAAACTAAAGGGAGCTTACTCTCTTGTGATAATGTCTCCTACTAAGTTGATTGCCGTTCGTGACCCTGAAGGTTTTAGACCTCTATGTCTTGGCAAACTAGATGATGATACTCATGTAGTAGCTTCCGAAACCTGTGCTTTGGATAGTATCGGTGCTACTTTCGTTAGGGATATTCTCCCTGGTGAAATGATAGTAATAGATAAGAATGGTGTACGTTCTGTGACTACACACTGTACTAAAAAAGGTCATATGTGCGTGTTTGAATACGTATATTTTGCACGTCCTGACAGTGTAATAGATGGCGTTAGTGTTCATAAAGCTAGATTAAAAGCTGGAAAACTTCTTTGGAAAGAACACCCAGTAGATGCCGACGTAGTCATTGGCGTTCCTGATAGTGGTCTTGATTGTGCGTTAGGATTTTCTCAAGCGTCGGGCATTCCTTACGGTATGGGATTTATTAAGAATAAGTATATTGGAAGAACCTTTATTCAACCATCACAGAAGCAACGTTCTAACTCAGTTAGGATAAAACTTAACGTTATCAGCGATGTGGTTAAGGGTAAGAGAGTGGTCTTAATAGATGATAGTATAGTTAGAGGCACAACCTGTAGACACATCGTTGAGTTACTTCGTGAATGTGGTGCTAAGGAAGTTCATATGAGAGTATCTTGTCCTCCGTTCGTTTCACCTTGTTTCTTTGGTGTGGATATTGATAGTAAAGATAAGCTCATAGCTTGTAAGATGTCCGTCCCTGAAATTGCTAAGTTTATCGGAGCTGATAGTCTTGGATATTTAAGTGTTGAGGGTGTAAAGTCACTTACAGATAGACCAGAATGTGAATATTGTGTGGGCTGTTTTACTGGTGAATATCCTATTGACGTTCCAAAGGAGATGCCAAAGGATAAGTTTGAATATAAGATTGGTGAAAAACAAGAATAATAACTCTAAGAAAGGTTAATCCATGTGTTAGAGTTTTTCATAAAAAAGGAGTATATATATGAGTAAAAGTTTCTCAAATAGCTATAAAGAAGCTGGTGTAGACGTTACTGCTGGTTACAAAGCAGTAGAATTAATGAAACAGTACGTCGCTAGAACTACAACTTCTGGAGTGCTTTCTGGTATTGGTGGTTTTGGTGGTCTTTTTGAGTTGGATATGACTAACATCAAGAAGCCTGTACTAGTTTCTGGTACTGATGGCGTTGGTACTAAACTAAAGATAGCTTTCCTTATGGATAAACACGATACTGTAGGTATAGATTGTGTTGCTATGTGTGTAAATGATGTAATCTGTTGTGGAGCTAAACCTCAATTCTTTTTAGACTATATTGCAGTAGGAAAAAACTATCCTGAGAAGGTAGCTCAAATAGTTTCTGGAGTAGCTGAAGGTTGTGTACAATCCAACTGTGCGTTAATAGGTGGTGAAACTGCTGAAATGCCTGGTTTTTATCCAGTAGATGAGTACGACTTAGCTGGTTTTAGTGTAGGTATCGTTGATAAAGACAAGATTATCAAACCTGATAAACAAAAAGCTGGAGACGTATTAGTAGCTATAAAATCTAGTGGTGTACACTCTAATGGATTTTCTTTAGTTAGAAAAGTATTTACTATCAACGAGCAGAACTTAGCTAGACATAGAGGAGAATTAGGTACTACTTTAGGTGATTGTCTATTAACTCCTACTAAGATTTACGTTAAAGCTATACAAAATCTATTAGAAGTAGTAAACGTTAAGGCGATATCGCATATTACTGGTGGAGGTTTTTATGAAAATATTCCACGTTCTTTACCACATGGCATATCTGCTAAGATAGAACGTTCTGCCGTTCAGGTGTTACCAATCTTTGATTTAATTGCAGAGACTGGCAAAATTCCTGAAAGAGATATGTTCAATACTTTCAATATGGGTGTTGGTATGATAGTATCTGTAGATAAAAATGACGTAGATAAGGCTATCGAAGTTATAAATAATTCTGGTGAAGAGGCTTATGTCTTAGGTGAATTAGTCGACAGTGAAGAAGGAGTTATTATCTGTTAATAACTTATCACTGATATAGTAGAGAATAGTTTTAAACTTATCATATTTAATTGATAGTTTAAACGTTCTCTACTACAAACTTTTAGTATAAAAAAGAGAGGAGATAAAGCAACATGAAGATATCAAAAAAGATTACTTTATTAACAATCTTATCGAGTATTGTATTAACTTCATTAACTGCATGTAATGAAGATGACACTCTTGGAGAAAGCCACTTCTCTTTAAACGTAGGAGAATCTTCTGTGATTGGAAGCGAAGATGTTGTTAATAACAACTCTACTATTGATGAGGTTCTTGCTAATATTGATTTTCAATCATATATATATTCAATCTATAATGATGATAATTACGTCAATAAGATGTATAACTACTATATGGGTGCTGACAGTGGCAATACTAGTGACCTCGATGGTGATGGCGTTTCCGATGAGATTGAGTTTCAATTAGGTCTTGACCCTAAAGTCCCTGATAGTGACGGTGATGGTATCGACGATTTAACAGAATTGCTTTTAGGTTTAGACCCACTTAAAAATGATATCAAACTTGACTTCGATGGTGATGGTCTTAGCAATATTGAGGAAATCAAGTATGGTACTATGTTAAATAATAGTGATACAGATGGTGATGGTCTTTCAGACTATGATGAGATTTTCATTTATAAAACTAATCCACTTGAAGTCGATACAGATGGTGATGGTATCAGTGATGCTGACGAACTTAAGATTGGCTTAAATCCTTTGATAGATACTACTGATGGTACTACTAAAGATAATCAACGTATATTTTATCAAACCATCAATAGCGATGTTATCTCTTCGGTTGGTGGCGATGATTATACATTATCTGCTACCGTTGACGCTGGTGGCTTAGCTGATAATTGTATCTCTATAAATATTAGTAGTGGATTTAGTTCATTGAAAAATAGTTATACTTCTATCAAAGGTGAAGTTATAGACGTTGATTATAATCCTGATGTGGCTTTTGCTGATATTACTTTAAATTTTGCTTTAAACTCCTCTTTATTTGAAGACAATCCTATTGAAAATGATATCTATACTCAAGGTGTAAACGCTTATCAAGAGTGGGTTAGACAGTATAAAGATGTTTATATAGCAAGTACTTTAGATGGTATTCATAGATACGTGGTCTTTGAATATGATGAAACTAATAGTACTCTTTTACCTATGAACTGCTCCTATAATGATGAAACTAATACTATTACTATACGTTCGGAAAATCCTAGTGGAACGTATTGCCTAATAGATTTATACGATTGGTTACACAACTATTGTAATATGTTTTAATACTTAAATAAATCTTTGGAGGATATTTTTATATGAAAAATATAGTAGTTTTAGTATCTGGTGGAGGTACTAACTTACAAGCTATAATAGATGAACAAAATAAGGGTAATATTATTAATGGTAAAGTTTCTTGTGTGATATCATCTAATCCAGAAGCATATGCCCTTGAACGTGCTAAGAAGAATAATATCAAAACTAGAATTCTACCTAGAAAAGATTTTTCTAATGCCTTAGAATATAGTAAGGTTTTACTTGAAATCTTGAATGAGGAAAAGGCTGACTTAATCGTGTTGGCTGGTTTTATGACTATCCTAGATGAGATAGTTACTAATGCTTATCCTTATAAGATTATCAACGTTCACCCTGCCTTAATACCTTCATTCTGTGGTGAGGGTTATTATGGGTTAAAAGTACATCAAGCCGTTTTGGATTATGGTGTTAAAGTCAGTGGTGCGACTATCCACTTTGTAAACGAAAAGGCAGATGCAGGGGCTATCATAATGCAAGGTGTGGTAGATGTCAAAAACGATGATACTCCTGAAACTTTACAAAGACGTATTATGGAAAACGTTGAATGGAAACTATTACCTAAAACTATATCCCTATTCTGTCAAGATAAGATTACTATCAAAGATGGAAAAGCATACATTAATTAATAATTGTTAATTAATAGTTAATAATTATCAAGAAAGGAATTTTATTAATGCAAATTTTAGATATATCACAAGAATTAAAATCCAATAGTTACCCTGGAAGAGGTATCGTAGTTGGTAAATCCAAAGATGGTGAGTTCGCTGTTACTGGATACTTTATCATGGGCAGAAGTGCTAGTAGTCGCAACAGAATTTTCATTGAAGATGGAAATAGTATCAAGACTAAGGCTTTCGATGAAAGTGTTCTATTAGTCAAACCTGAATTGATTATATACTATCCTGTTAGAGTTCTCGATAACAAGACTATCGTTACTAATGGCGACCAAACTGACACTATCTATGATTTAATGAGTCAGGGCAAAACTTTTGAAGAAAGTCTACGTACTCGCAAATATGAACATGATGAGCCTAATTATACTCCTAGAATATCCTCTATTATGGATTTTGAAAACGGTAACTACAGTTACATGATGTCCATTCTAAAGAGTAATAACGGCAATCCAGATTGTTGCAATCGTTATACTTACTCCTATGATAACCCTGTAGATGGACAAGGACATTTTATCCACACATATATGGGCGATGGTAATCCATTACCAAGTTTTGAGGGCGAACCTAAATTAATCTCAATTGATACTAATGATATCGACGAATTTACCAACATTTTATGGGATAGTTTAAATCAAGATAACAAGGTATCACTATTTACTAGATTTATTAATATCCAAACTGGTGAAACTCAATCAAGAATTATTAATAAAAATAAGTAATTAATTGTAAGGGAATATATTATGAATACACCTCAACTAAAAACTCAAAGGTTGACATTAAGACAAGTATCTCTTGACGATGTTTCGGAAATCTTTAACTGTTGGATGAATGATGAAGATGTTTCTAAATATATGTATTGGAAAAGTAGCAATGATATTAAAGAAATTGAAAATTTTGTGCAATACGAATTAAGTATGATTAATTCTGATAGTTGGTATCGTTGGATAATTGTATCTAATAGGACAAATAAAATAATTGGTACTTGTTTAATATATTTTAATGAAGATGAAAATTCTTGGGATATCTCTTATAATCTAGGAAAAATATATTGGGGTAATGGTTTTACAACTGAAGCAATGATAAAAGTATTAGATTTTGCTAAAAAAGAACTGCATATAAAAGAAGTTATTGCAATACATTCAATTCAAAATTTAAAATCTGCTAGAGTTATTGAAAAATTGGGATTTCAATATGTTAAAGATGTTCCTTTTGAGTGTAATGGTGGAACTATCCACACCAAAGGTAAGTATTATAAACTATTTTTATAAGTGTTTCAAAATAAAAAATGATGGGAAGGATTTTTATTTCATGATTTTAGAAACAGATAGACTTTATCTAAGAGAAATGAAACAATCGGATTTTAATTCTCTATGCGATTTCTTACAAGACTTTCAAGTTATGTATGCTTATGAACACGCTTTTTCTAATGATGAAGTTCAATCTTGGCTAGATAATCAAATAAGACGCTACAAAGAATATGGTTTTGGTCTGTGGGCAATCATAAAGAAAGATACTGGCGAATTTATCGGCGATTGTGGATTGACTTATCAAGATTTTAATGGAAAAGATGTCTTAGAAATAGGCTATCACTTGCAAAAGAAGTTTTGGCATCAAGGATTTGCAACAGAGGTCGCCATTGCTTGTAAAGAGTATGCTTTTAATAAACTCAATGCAGATGAAGTCTTTTCTATAATTCGTGATAATAATATTCCATCACAAAGAGTGGCAATCCGAAACGGTATGACTATCTGTGGTAGATTTATAAAACATTACTATAATATGGATATGCCTCATTTAGTCTTTTCCATAAAAAATGATAACATTAAATAATTTTTAGGAGGATTTTTAATCATGGCAGAAATGCAATTAAAGTATGGCTGTAATCCAAACCAAAAGCCATCGAGAATATATATCGAAAATAAGGATTTACCTATTGAAGTTCTAAACGGTAAACCTGGTTACATCAATCTATTAGATGCCTTCAACGGTTGGCAATTAGTTAAGGAACTTAAACAAGCTACTGGATTGCCTAGTGCTACATCTTTTAAACACGTTAGTCCAGCAGGTGCAGGAGTTGGAACTCCATTATCCGATACACTAAAGAAAATCTACTTTGTGGACGATTTAGGAGAACTATCACCAATGGCTTGTGCGTACGCTCGTGCTAGAGGTGCTGACAGAATGTCCAGTTATGGCGATTTCATAGCACTATCCGATACTTGTGACGTATCCACTGCCAACATGATTAAGCGTGAAGTATCTGACGGAATTATCGCCCCTGATTATACACCTGAAGCTCTTGAAATTTTAAAATCCAAGAGAAAAGGGACTTATAACATAATCAAGATTGACCCTAGTTACAAACCTGACTCTATTGAAACTAAACAAGTGTTTGGTATCACATTCGAGCAAGGCAGAAACGAACTCAAAATAGATAACTCTCTACTTGAGAATATCGTTACTGATAACAAGGTTATCCCAGATGATAAAAAGATGGATTTAATCATATCTTTGATAGTTTTAAAGTATACACAATCAAATTCTGTATGCTATGTTAAAGATGGTCAAGCTATAGGTATAGGTGCAGGACAACAATCGAGAATTCACTGCACTAGATTAGCAGGTAACAAGGCTGACATTTGGTGGTTAAGACAAGCTCCACAAGTATTAAATCTACCTTTTAAGGCTGATATTCGCAGACCTGATAGAGATAATACTATCGATGTATATATATCCGATGAGTTCGAGGACGTTATCAAAGATGGTGAGTGGCAAAAGTATTTTACTGAACAGCCTAAGCCATTCTCTAAGGCAGAACAGAAAGAATGGTTAAAACAAAATACTGGTGTATGTGTAGGCTCAGATGCGTTCTTCCCATTTGGTGATAATGTTGAACGTGCTAGAAAATCGGGAGTTGAATATATCGCACAACCTGGAGGCTCAATCCGTGATGACCATGTGATTTCTACTTGCAATAAGTATGGCATTGCCATGGCATTTACTGGTATTAGATTATTCCATCATTAATATAAATTACTTAATAGGCACAATATAAATTTTATTTTTAATCTCACCTTAGTGGAATGTAAATGGTGGTTCCATTCGTGATGATAATGTTATTGAAATATTTTAATCTTACCTTAGTGGAATGTATTGTGCTTATTAAGTTTAATAATGAAATAAAATTTCAATGATTTTTAATAATTATTATCTATTAGTTGTTAATTAAAAGGAGGTTTTTAATCAAATGAAGATTTTAGTAGTTGGTGGTGGTGGTCGTGAACACGCCCTAATCATGAAGTTGGCAGAAAGTCCTAAAACTGATAAGATTTTCTGTGTTCCAGGTAACGGAGGTATCTCAAAATATGCTGAATGCTATCCAAACGTTAGTGCTACCGATATCGATGGAGTAGTATCCATAGCGAAAGAGGTTCAAGCTGATTTAGTAGTAGTCGCTCCAGATGACCCTCTAGTATTAGGAATGGTCGATGCTCTAAACAAGGAGGGCTTTAAAACTTTTGGTCCTAACAAGGCAGGAGCTATCATTGAGGGTAGTAAGGTATTCTCTAAAGAGTTGATGAAAAAGTATAACATTCCTACTGCAAAATATGAAGTTTTTTCAAACTCTAAAGATGCTATTGAGTATATCAAAAAAGAGAACACATATCCAACGGTTATTAAAGCCGATGGCTTGGCACTAGGTAAAGGAGTTATCATTGCTGAAGATTTTTCCCAAGCTGAAGATGGTATCAAAACTATCATGGAAGATAAAATCTTTGGTGAGAGTGGAGCAAACGTAGTCATAGAGGAGTTTTTAACTGGTCCAGAGGTATCTGTACTATGTTTTACAGATGGTAAGACTATCAAGCCTATGATATCATCTATGGACCACAAACGTGCCTTAGATGGCGACAAAGGTCTCAATACTGGAGGAATGGGTACAATAGCACCTAATCCATACTATACAGAAGATATCGCCAACGAGTGTATGGAAAAGATTTTTATTCCAACTATCAGAGCCATGGAAAAGGAGGGCAGAACTTTCAAAGGCTGTCTATACTTTGGCTTGATGATTACTCCAAACGGTGCAAAAGTTATCGAGTATAACTGTCGTTTTGGTGACCCTGAAACTCAGGTAGTTCTACCTTTGCTTGATACTGATTTAGTAGATATCATGTTAGCTATCTGTGATGATAAGTTAGAAACTATTGATGTTAAATGGAAAAATGCTTGTGCATCATGTGTAGTAATGGCAAGTGGTGGATATCCTAAGAGTTATCCAAAGGGGTTGGAAATCAGTGGACTTGATGATAAAGGTCAAACTGAAAACGTGTTTGTATACCATGCAGGAACTAAGTATCAAGATGGCAAGTTCTTAACCAATGGTGGACGTGTTCTTGGAGTTACTGCTATTGGTGATACCCTTCAAAATGCCCTAGATACTTCCTATAAAGCAGTGAAAACTATCCATTGGGATAACGTTCACTATAGGAATGATATCGGTAAAAGAGCTTTAGCCGTTAAAGGTTAATTAGATATGTTCCAAAAGTTTAATAATATTAGTGGTTATCTAAAGATTGGAGTATTTTCTAATGCGATGTTTATAGTATTCATAATAGTATGTATGATTTACTATAACATATATTTAGTTACAGGTATCCAAAGTAACGTAGTTGAGGTTATAGCTTACTGCTTAGAAGCTATTGGATTTGTATTTATGGCAATCTATATAGTGGGTTTTTGGGGTAAACTGAAAGATAGAATGTTTCTAAAAATCGCTTTAACAGTATATTTTATCACGGAGTTGTGTATCATCTTAATGGATTTTAATTTCTTAGATATTAAAGATGCTTATAATCCATCATCTAAAGTTTTGATAATAACTCATGCTATATTTTCAGGTATAGTATGTTTTTCACACATTACTTTAGATAAAGAACAGTCATCTATGCAGATTGCTACTGCAGTAGGGACGGTAATCACGTTGTTGGGAACTTTTTGCATAGTGTATGGCACTAGGGTTTATATAAGTATTTTAATCAATGCAGTTGCATACGTAGTATACTACTCTTGGATTTTATATCTATTAAAGACCGAAAGAATTTACATAGATTGTTATGGTGACGTTATTGAAGATAGCCATTACTCATCAAAAGATTTTTTTGAATAGCATATTTATTAAAAAGTCACCTCTATGGGTGACTTTTTTAATATTAATGTAGTAAATTTTCAAATTCGGTTTCAGTTAAGATTTCTACTCCCAATGATTGAGCCTTAACTAACTTTGAACCTGCCTTTTCACCTACTATTAGATAATCTGTCTTTTTACTGATTGTTCCTGTAACTTTTGCTCCTAGAGTTTCAAGTTTTTCTTTGATACTATCTCTTGAGTAGTTTATCAACGTACCAGTAACTACGACGGTCTTATTTAGGAAAGGATTATCTACAATAGGTTCTGTAGATGTTTTCTCAAAGTTTAAAAAAGGTAAGATTTTCTCCACCATAGATATATTTTCATCATTAGAGAACCATTCTTTTATAGAGATGTCAGCAACTTCTCCAAAGTCGTTTAAAGAAGTGAAATCAAAGTTGTCTTTTACTGCTTGATAAAAACTATTCCAATCGCCGTTAAAGTGCTTTGAAATCTCCTTTGATGCTGACTTTCCTATTTGATTTATCCCTAACGCAGTTAAGAAGTTTTCTAACTTACAGTTTCTGCTATCTTGGATACTTTTCCAAAGATTTTTATAATTTTTTTCGCCAAACTTTTTATTGTAGATTTTTCCATTTTTCTTTTCTATGGTATCTTCAAGGTTGATAATGTTAGAAGCATAGGTATCAAGGGTATAAATATCGTCCAAAGATTTCAAAAAGCCGTTTTCTATGAACTTAGTTATTATAGCTTCACTAAGCCCATCAACGTTCATACAAGGTTTAGATACGTAATATACAAACTTTTGGATTATCTTACCATCACACTTTGGATTACTACAAGTTAAAACTTTAGTTTCATTAACCTGTTTAATTTGAGTATCGCCGTTACAAATAGGACACTTTTTAGGAATTTCTAAGGTATTACTTCTAGTGAAATTTTCAATGATTTGTGGAATAATCATATTGGCTTTAATTACTGAGATACTATCACCAATACCAAGTTCCAAAGTTTCAACCATATTGATGTTGTGAATACTCGCCCTTGATACTTCTGTACCATCTATTATAACTTTATCAAAGATGGCTACGGGTGTTAGATTTCCATTTCTGCTAATCTGCCATTCAACCGATTTTAGAGTAGTAGTTTCAGCTTCATCGTTGAACTTAAAGGCGATACCATCATTATAGTGATGTGATGTCCTCCCTTGTTTTTTAGAGTATTCAATATTATCATAACGGATAACTATACCATCTATAGGAATAGAGTGTTCTGTAGCTATTTCCTGTAATTCTTCAATTTGATTTTCTAAGTTAGTGTAATCATCTTGAATTTTGAAATATTTTTCACTTTGAAAACCATAAGATATCAAAGTATTTAAATTTTCATATTTGGAATTGTTGTTAAAACCTTCAAGGACATCAAAGGGCATAAAGTATACGAACCTTTTTGCACAGATACTACTATCAAGTTGTCTTACAGAACCTGCCGACAGATTTCTAGGAGTTTTATACTTGTCTTTTTCTTCTAATGTGGAGTTAATCTTTTCAAAGTCATCTTTATGGATAATTGCCTCACCTGTGATTACTAATCTATCTTTATATGGGATACTTAAAGGAATATTTTTAAATACCTTTGCATTGTGTGTGATATTTTCTCCTATGATACCATTTCCACGTGTAGAGGCTTGTATCAATTCGCCATTTTCATATACCAGTTTTACGGTTAGACCATCATATTTTAGCATAATCAAACATGGTTGATTATTCATGAATTTTTTGACTTCTTCAAGACTTTTAGTCTTATCAAGGGATAGTAAAGGGATATCATGGATAACTTTTTCAAGTTTGCTTTTTACCTCATACCCAACGGATTGCGTTGGCGAATTTGATAGATATATCCCAGTAGATTTTTCTAAGTTAGATAATTCATCAAAAAGTTTGTCGTACTGTTCATCACTAACCGATGGATTATTATTATTATAATACTCATCACAGTAGATGTTTAACTGTTCTACTAAAGTTTTAATCTTTTCTATTTTATTCATATTTGGATTTTCCTTTCAAATATTATATATTATACGCTTAGTTCAGTACCATCATAGATTACTAACCAATAGTCAGACATTTTACCATCTTCAAAAGATTTTCTTTTCTTACCAGTTCCACCCTGTTCAGGGAACTTGTCACATACTTGTGATGTGTATATAGTATGTTCTTTTAAAGTTTTATCAAGTAATAAAATTTTTAGATGTGTATCAGTTAGGGATATATCTTTAATTCTCCAATCATATAACAAATCTTTTAAATCATTAACAGATTTTTCAGAGTTTTGAATATAAGGGTTGTATATGTGATTATATTTTGGGTGACATTCTATAATTCTGTCATCTATTAATATACTTTCTCCAGAGTTCCAAATGCAGTACACAAGCCATCGGATACCAAAATAACTTTCTAATTTAAAGCCAAAAAATCCAGGACCCCCCATGCCGTAAGTACCAAAGTAGGGGCATATATCGATAATTTTGCTGTTTTTAAGGCTATCAACTCCAAATTGATTAATATCCAACGGTTTAGATAACATTGTTATCTCACTAAACTTGCGTCTATATCCAAAGATGGGATATTTACGAATAGGTTCAAAGCCTCTTTCTTTCCAAATAGGCATATCTTTTTTATCTATGATTATAAAATTTTCTTTAACTAATCCCATATTTAGGTTTAGATATCTATGTTTTGCCAATATAGAAACCTCCTTTAAAATTCACATATTAAGATTATATCTCAAAAGTGGAATAAAATCAAGAAATTAGAAAAAATATTAATTTTTGGGATTAAAAGTGTCCATAAATAGATTAGACAAAAAAATCACCATAGAGGTGACTTTTTACTATTCCACTTTAGAATAAATGATATTTTTTTGTGGTTTAACATTTTTAAATCTAAATAGTTCGGAAACGGTAACGAATTGATATCCTAAATTTAATAATTTAGGTATTAAAATATCTATAGTTTGAACAGTTTTGATATTTCCAAGCATATCATGTAATAAGATTATGCAACCATCACAGACTTGTTCTAAGATTTTAGAATATCTATCTTCAATAGATACAGTATCTTCCCAATCGTTAGCACCGTATCCTTGAATGAAAGGTAAATCTATAAGATTGTACATATTATCATCAAATGCGATGTATGGTGGTCTAAAAAATTCGGTAGGCGTTCCCGTGATGGTTTCAACTAATTTAGAAGTTTCTTGAATTTCAGTAAGTATTTCGTCATTAGTGAGATTGGTCATAACGCTATGTGAATATGAATGATTATCTATTTCACAACCCATATCGTAGGCAGATTTTATCACATTTTTAGTATCATCAGTGATATTTTTTCCACATACGAAAAATGATGCTACAATATTATACTTTCTCAAGACATCTAAAATTTGAATAGTAGTGATGGTATTTGGACCATCATCAAAGGTAAGTGCAACTAACATGATTAAAATTCCTCCATAAGTCAATATGTTAATATATTATATAATATCATGGATTTAAAAAAAAATAAAGAGATTTAAAAAAAAATCACCCTAAAAGTTAGAGTGATTTTTTTAAGTATATTATAACATAACATTAGAATGTTAGAATTAATCAAACATAGGAGTAGATAGGTATCTTTCACCAGTATCTGGAGAGATTATTACTATATTCTTTCCCTTATTTTCTGGACGTTTAGCAAGTTGTAGACCTGCCCAAACTGCTGCACCTGCCGAAATACCTACTAAGATACCCTCCTTCTTAGCAATTAAGTTACCTGTAGATAGTGCATCTTCATTAGGTACGGCTATAACTTCATCATAGATATCCCTATCAAGAATAGAAGGTATAAAGTTAGCTCCAATACCTTGTATTTTGTGTCCACCTGCTCTGCCCTGTGATAATAGTGGTGAAGTTGCTGGTTCTACGGCTACTACCTTTATGTTTGGGTTCTTGGATTTTAAATACTTACCAACTCCAGTTAGAGTACCACCTGTGCCAACACCTGCTACAAAGATATCTACTTTACCATCAGTATCTTCCCAAATTTCAGGACCTGTAGTCTCAATGTGTGCTTGAACGTTTGCAGGATTATCAAACTGACCTAAAATTACAGAATTTTCAATAGTTTGATTTAATTCTTTAGCTTTATCTACAGCACCTTGCATACCCTTAGATGCGTCCGTTAAGACTATTTCAGCACCATAAGCCTTTAATAGATTTCTTCTTTCAATACTCATGCTTTCTGGCATGGTTAAGATAGCCTTATATCCTTTAGCGACTGCTACAGAAGATAATCCAATACCAGTATTTCCACTAGTTGGCTCAATGATAGTTGAACCTTTTTTTAAGATACCTTTAGCTTCAGCATCTTCAATCATAGATTTTGCAACTCTGTCCTTTACACTACCAGCAGGGTTAAAAAACTCTAACTTTGCTAAGAGAGTAGCTTCTACGGATAAGTCTCTTTCAAGATTTGAAAGTTCCATAATTGGAGTTCTGCCAATCAATTCAGTAACCGATTTATATATTTTAGACATAACAAAAAACCTCCTAAAAGTGTCATTAAGGTGACATTAAATAATATTTATGTGTATGGTATTAATGATATACTTATCAACTTTAAGTTAATAGTGATTATATTTTATCGAAAGCCTGTTGAAGGTCGGCGATTAAATCATCTACGTGTTCAGTTCCTATGGATAGTCTGATGGTGTTTGGTTTGATGCCTTGCTCAACAAGTTCTTCAGCGCTCAACTGTGAATGTGTTGTAGATGCTGGGTGTATTACTAAAGATTTCATATCGCCAACATTAGCAAGTAGAGAGAAGATTTCTAAACTATCAATAAACTTCTTAGCCTCTTCTTCGCCACCCTTGATTTCAATAGTAAAGATAGAACCACCACCATTTGGGAAGTATTCATCATATAGTTTTTTATACTTTTCATCTACAGATGGGTGATTAATCTTTTCTACTTTAGGATTGGATTGTAAGTATTCAATAATCTTTTTAGTATTTTCAACGTGACGTTCAACTCTTAGTGATAAAGTCTCAAGACCTTGTAACAATAGAAAAGCACTTAAAGGGGATAGGGTAGCACCCGTATCACGTAATAAGATAGCTCTAATCTTAGTAACGAAAGCCACCTTTCCAAGTGCCTTAGCAAAGCTAATACCGTGATAACTTGGATTAGGCTCTACTAATGATGGGAACTTTCCACTAGCTTCCCAATCGAAGTTGCCAGCCTCAACGATAACGCCACCTAAAGTAGTACCATGACCACCAATAAACTTAGTAGCAGATTCTACAACTATATCAGCACCATATTCGATGGGTCTAATTAAGTATGGAGTTCCAAAAGTGTTATCTACTACTAGAGGTATCTTGTGAGCGTGAGCTATTTCGGATAGCTTCTTAATATCTATTAAGTTAGAGTTTGGATTTCCTAAGGTCTCAATAAAGATGGCTTTAGTGTTCTCTTGGATAGCATTTTCAAAAGCGTTTTCTACATCAGGGTCTACAAAAGTTGTAGTGATACCAAACTCTGGAAGAGTGTGTGCCAATAGGTTATAAGTTCCACCGTAGATAGTCTTAGCAGATACGATATGGTCGCCATTGTGTGCAAGAGTTCTAAAAGTATAGTCTATAGCAGCAGCACCAGAAGCAACGGCTAAAGCACCTGCACCACCTTCAAGAGCGTTAATTCTCTGTTCAAAAACGTCCTCAGTAGGATTAGTCAACCTTCCATATATGTTACCTGCATCAGATAGGTTAAATCTAGCAGCAGCGTGTTCGGAATTACGGAACACATAAGAAGTCGTTTGATATATAGGTACTGCTCTAGCATCTGTTACAGGGTCTGCGTGTTCTTGACCTACATGAAGTTGCTTAGTTTCAAATTTCCAATTATTAGACATATTTAAAAAACCTCCATATATATTTAAGATATAAACTTTTTATTCTTTATTAAATTATACTAAATTACTAGGATTAGTATGTTTTAATTATACCACATTTTTTTAATTTGTCAAGGGTTTTTTCTATATTTTTTAAAATTTTTTTCAAATAAAAAAGAGTATTAAAAAAAATACTCTTTTTTTGGTAATTATATGATACTATTTTATCATTCAATATGTGTGACGTTTAGGTCTGTAAAGGTTGCAACTTGATTGTTTTCATCAACGGAGTATAGAGCGACCATCACACCAGTGAAACCACAGGCAACTTCACTAGATAAGTATTTACTATCGGCAAAACCACAATTGATGATATCCTCATTAGATTTAACAGAAAAGTTGTATCCAAACTCATTAGACTTTACCATTAAAGTAGCTTGATTATCATTAATAGGGACTTTTATCACATCTTTCGATATACAACCTATATTTAATCTTAGAATAGCATAGTTTGAGTTATCTATGAATAAATCATAATGATGTTTTTCGTCCATATATATGGTAAGTCCACTTTCTTGACAAGTACCTTTTACTGTCACGGATATATCTAAATTGAATTCACTTTGACGTATTCCTATAAAGGTAGGTAATCCGACACCAAATAGATTGTCTTTAGTTCCAGTCAATTTGATGAAGTCTTTACCTAATTGATAGTTCTCTCTGACATAGTTTCTAAGATAACACCACTCTTTAGAATGGTTCAAAGTTTCAAAGGTCTTTTTAAAAGATAACTCTTGCGTTTTAAAGTCAACATTAGGAAGATTATACTCTAATTTAGAAGTACCATCACCGATATAGAACCAACCATTATCTTTCCAAGTAATTGGAACTAGACAAGTTTCACGTCCTAAGTGGTGGAACTGTTGCCACTCATTAATTTGTCTAAAAGCTAAGTGTACAAACCACCAATTACCATGCTTATCTTCTAAGATGTCTCCATGACCTGCTCCTTGTAATATATAACCACCTAAATTTCTATTAGTCAATACGGGATTTTGTGGGAAAGGTTCAAAAGGTCCCCATAGATTTTTACTTCTTCCATAGTTGACCATGTGACCATATTCAGTGCCACCCTCAGCATCTAAGATATAGTAATATTCTCCGAATTTATACATATGTGGAGCTTCAATAAAACGTCCACCTGTGCCATACCATAGAGGTTTACTTTCACTTAACTTTTTACCAGTATTGATATCTATTTCACACATTCTAATATATGGACAACCTTTTTCATCATCGAAACCATTATTGATAAAGTACGTTTTTCCATTATCGAAGTATAGAGTAGGGTCTATGCCATCTTCTTGGACTATTATGGGTTCTGACCATTCGCTATAGATATCATCAGTATAGACATAAAAGTTAGTATGTGTAGTGGCATCAGTAGTAACCATATAAAACCTTCCCTCATGATACCTTATAGTAGGTGCATAGATACCTCCACAAGTACTAGAGTTTCCCAAGTCTATTTGACTATCACGAGTAAGACAATGACCAATCTGTTTCCAATTTACCATATCATCGCTTTCAAAAATTGGAACAGCTGGAAAGTATTGAAAAGTACTACATACCATATAATATTTATCGTTAGCACGGCAGACGCTAGGGTCTGGATACATTCCTCTTAATATCGGATTTTTATATTTCAAAATACATTCCTCCATTATATATTTTTATACTATTCTATTCTAAGGAGCTATCTAAGTGTAGAAGATATCTTCTAATCTTTAAGATGTCATTAGATTTAACGTTACCATCTTTATTTACGTCTGCATTAATGAGAGCTTGTCCTTCTAAGGTATCTAAATGTAATAGATGTCTTCTAATAGCCAATATATCGTTAGATTTAACATTACCATCTAAATTGGTATCACCTAAGAGTGTACTATTAACAGTTGAAGTTATAGTAGTATCAATAGTATCAGTAGTAGTGGTGGTAGTAGTAGTATCAGTAGTAGTAGTAACCTGTTCAGGAGTAGTGCCATCAGGTTCGATACCTCCTACTAAGACACCATTATCATATACGCAGATGTAGTCCGTCTTTTCTACAGTACCTGAAAAAGCATCGGTTTCAGTCTTGATACCTTGATAACTCCAATCGTCAGTAGGGTTCCAAGAGTTTTGATAAGCGTAAGTTCCCAAAGCAAATTGATACTTTTTATTAGAGTTTGCTATAGCATAATCAGGGAAAGAAATCTCTACGTAGTAGATATTATCCTTATATTGAATAGGTTCGGATAGTGTGGCTTTATGTTCAGTTTCCATACCCATTTGGTCGTAAAGTTCTCTAATTTCCATATCGTTAGGGTCTATGGAGTTCATACCTGTGATATCAAAGTAGTAGCGTACAGAGATATTTTTAGATGGTTTACTACTATCCGAGCATACATAGAAGGTAATTTCGTTTACTTTAGGAGTATCTTGAACTATGTCTACAGAGAATGCTTCAACCCAATACTTTCCACTGCCATTATCATCTTCGTTGGAATTTTCCTCAACTGGAGGAAAGTTTTCATCTGGGAGCATGGTGTCATCACCAAACATATAGTACAGACCAGCAGATGCACCGACAAAAGCTGCATTATAGTCTATAGTGACTTCATTATATATGTAATCTGCTGTGGTGTCTATGTGTTCATCGTTAGCACCTGGACCTCCCACTAATGCACCGTATAGAACGTGTTTCTGTTCAGAAGTATCTTCACACCTTGACAATCCAGATGCCGCCCTATGGTGTGGATACTTTACAGAATAATCTTCTAATCCAACTATGTAACACTTATCGTTAGGATTGTCACCTAATAGGTAATCCATTTGACCTTTTGCCCATTGACTATAATCACTAGCTTTACCATAGTTGTGTTTATCGTAGACTAATGCCAAAAATTGAGTAGCAGTATTATATCTAGCACTGCCCCATTGATTTAAAAAGGCGTATCCACCTGGAGTGATGGACGGTGTTGAACCCTCTTTCCATTTTTCGATAGTTTCAGCAATCTGTCCCCAGAAGTTTATGTTTTCATATGGACTTTTTCCAGTTAGTTCTATAAACCTATCTACGAACCTATTATTGCCAACTTGGTCGTTAGCCTCAGCGATTAAACAGACTACACCGTTCCAAACATCATTCCAGCAGTGTGTCCAACATGATGGAGCATAATAGTCATTACCTAATGTAGATAATGCTTTATCCATATAAGTTTCATCACCAGTAGCCATGTAGAGCCATACTGCACCCCAACAGTAGTCATCTTCCCACTTATTAGATGCGTAATAACCTTTTGGTCCATCTTCGGGTTGTCCCACAGATTTTTCATTTTCATCGGCAAATTTAAATAGAGCTTTCGCATACTTTAGACATTTTTCAGCATATTCAGGGTCAGTATCTTTGAAGTTTAGATAGTTCACCGTTAATGATGCTACAGTATTACAAACACAATCGGTAGTAGGTTTTTCGGAAGTTGCAAACCAACCTTTTCTTTCCATTTCATCGACTTCTGGAGCGTTCCAATAGGCGTGGTCGATGTCTCCGTCTCCAACTTGATAACAGAATGTGACTACATTACCATTATCATCAAGGAAAGTGCAACGCATGAAGTAGTCGTTAAAGTATCTCAGTAAAGTTTCGATATGTTCAGCTTGTCCTGTCTGTTGATAAGCTTCTTTAAATTCATAGTATCCCCAACCGACCGTAGAACCAGAATAAGCCTCAGGAAGTCCAAACTTAACATGGTCACCAGCATCATGGAAGCCACCTGAGACATCGACAGAACCATTACCGTCTGGGTCAAGGACGTCCTTATATTGTGATATGAAACTATCTGTTAAGTTGGTGTTAGTGCTATCTAATGGGAGTGTTGCGTCATAAGTGTGACAATCTCCACGCCAAGAGTATTGAGTGTTTTCACTAACATCAGTACCACACATATTGGCATCATAGAAGTACATAGAGTATTGAAGAAGTCTAGCATAGTTTTCATTAGGTTCAATGGCAGTCACGATACTTACACAGTTACTCAATATTGAGGTACTAGTCATTAAGAGTGAAGTCAATCCAGCGAGTATTTTTTTCTTCATGATATAGAATTCCTCCTTTATTTATTCGTGTAAATTTAATCAATTAGATTATATCACATTTTAATGATTATTACAATATTACTATTAGTAAAATTTTAGGTTTATGGAAACATTTAAAAATATATGGGAATGAAGTTGAATTCATTCCCAAAAGTTTTAGTATTCTCTACCATTAGATTTGATAGCTCTATCAATTTGTCTTTTTGCATCACGTTGAGCAGAAGCCTCTCTTTTATCGTGTAACTTTTTACCACGACATAGACCTAATTGTACTTTTACACGACTATCTTTAAAGTATAGAGATAATGGTATTAAAGTTAAACCATCTTGTTTAAGAGTGCCATATAGCTTGTCAATCTCTTTGCGATGTAACAAGAGTTTTCTTACTCTCATAGGGTCACGGTTGAAGATGTTTCCCTTTTCATATGGTGATACGTGCATACCTTTAATATACATTTCTCCCTTATCTATGGAACACCAACTATCCTTTAGATTTACACTTCCGTTTCTAATAGATTTAACTTCTGTTCCGACTAATTCTATACCTGCTTCGTAAGTTTCTAGTACAAAGTATTCGTGACGTGCTTTTCTATTCTCAGTGATTAGTTTTGTGCCTTTACTTTTCAAGAAAATTCCTCCTTAGTACATACATTTTAAACCATGATATCACTTTTTGGATATTTTGTCAAGCATCTACTAAAGGAGAAATTTTTAATATCACTTTTTAAAGATATCAATTTTAATCGGAATTATCATTAATGAGTTTACTTTCTATAGGTTTTATGATTTTGTCATAGTTATCAATCTTGTAGTTTAAGTAGTCAAGAGTTTTTTGCATCTCTTCAATACGTTCTACTAAGAGTTGTCTTTGTTCTAATAGGATTTCTTTTCTAGTTACTATAGTATCATCACCTTGTTGGAAGAGGGAAACATACTCTATAAGGGCTTCTATTTGGATACCTGCACTTCTCATACACTTGATAAAATTAACCCAATTGCAATCTTTTTCGGAGTAGTTTCTAATACCACTTTTATTTCGAGTAACTTTTGGGATTAATCCAATACGTTCATAATATCTAAGGGTATCAGCAGAGATACCATATTTTTTACTAACTTCAGCAATAGTCATAATTTCACCTCTATGGTACAAATTTATTATAACTTGATTATAACATTTAGAGTAAGCTCTAAGTCAACGGAAAGTTTGTAAATTTTCTATGAACAGATTTAATCGTTTAAATCGTTCAATAGTTGTGGAAAGATTTCTATACTACGTTTTAAGATACCGTTCACATAAGCAATCATAATGCCATAATTAGTTATAGGTACATTCTGTTCAACTGCAGATTTCATTCTATGTTGAACTTCACGTTCATTGAGCATACAGCCTCCACAATGGATTACTAACTTGTATTTAGATAAATCTTCTGGAAACTCCGTTCCAGAAGTAAACTCAAAGTTCAAACTTTTATGAGTATAGTTCTTTAACCATTTAGGAATTTTAACCGTTCCAATATCTTCACACTGTCTATGATGTGAACACCCCTCTGATATTAAGATAGTATCACCATCTTGAAGGTTGTCAATAGTCTTAACACCACGAATGGCAGTATCTAAGAGACCTTTAAACCTAGCCATCAATATGGAAAATGAAGTTAGTTTAATATCACTAGGAGTATCGGCAGAGACCTTTTTAAATGCTTGACTATCTGTAATCACCAAAGATGGTTTCTTACTTAGACTTTTTAAAGTCTGTTTAAGTTCCGTTTCCCTAGTCACTATGGATATTGCATTAGCTTCTAAGATATCTCTAATGGCTTGTTGTTGAGGTAAGATTAATCTACCTTTAGGAGCTGAGCTATCTATTGGGACTACTAATACTACTAAATCGTTAGGTTTGATTAAGTCACCTACTAACTTTAACTTCATATCTTCAGTAGTTATAAGATGTGCAATCTTTTCTTTAAGTTCAAAAATATTTATGCCTTTTACTGCACTGACATATATTTCATTATCTTGAAGTGGTTTATATTCAGATAATAAGTCCATCTTATTATATACCACACAATATGGAATATTCTTAGATTTGAACAACTGAATAAATTGTAAATCACAAGGTTGTAGATTTTCAGTGGCATCTACTATTAAGATTGCTATATCAGTCTTATTGAGTACTTGTTTAGTCTTTTTAATCCTAAGTTGACCGAGTTCGCTAGTATCGTCGAACCCTGCAGTATCGATAATCATGACAGCACCAAGTGGTAGTAACTCAAAAGATTTATATACAGGGTCTGTAGTCGTTCCCTTATTATTAGATACTACACATAAATCTTGACCAGTAAAAGCATTCACTACACTAGATTTTCCCACGTTACATCTACCAAAAAATGATATGTGCAATCTATTAGCACTTGGAGTACTATTTAAACTCATAAAACATCACCTCAAAATATAGTATGTCAAAGCGGACACCTAAAAAACGTTAGATATCCGCTTTAAAATGTTTGGAAATAAAAGTTATAACGTTAATTACTTAACATTATAAATCGAATAGTTCCTGTTGGAAAGTAGAGTAATCAGTTCTACCATCTTTCAAGAATTTAATCGCAGTCGATGGGTGGCTATTTAAGACACCAGTTAATAAGTATGGGATATCATAACCCCATGTGTAGTTTTTCTTCATATCTAGCATATACTTAGCAACGAAGTCCATAACAGGTGCTAGACTATAACTAGGATTTTTTAAGAAACCTAAAAGACTTTCCATAAAACAGTTACCAGCACCTCTACCCATACCACAGACGGTGGCATCTAGATAACTAGCTCCATGTGTTAAAGCCTCTATAGTACTAGCAAACGCTAATTGCTGATTGTTATGTGCATGAATACCAATCTTTTTATTGTTTTTTTCAGCCATATTGATGTACATATCAGTCAATTTGCGAATTTGCTCAGGATAGAAAGCACCAAAACTATCTACAAGGTAGATGATATCAACACTAGACTTACATAGTTCATTTAAACAATTTTGAATATCGTCATCATTAACTTTGGAAACTGCCATAATGTTTACAGATACTTCATAACCTTTGTTTTTAGCATCTTCAATCATATCGATAGCTGTAGGAATTTGATGAGCATATGTGGCAACTCTAACTAAGTCGATAACACTATCTTTTTTAGGGATAACGTCTTGTTTATAATTAGTTCTGCCGACATCGGTCATTACTGCGATTTTAAGGTTAGTATTGTTATCGCCAACTACTGCACGGATATCATCTTCATTGCAGAACTTCCATTTGCCAAAGTCGTCTATGTTAAAGATTTTCTTATCAGCTTTATAGCCAAATTCCATGTAGTCTACACCAGCTTTGATGTTAGTTTGATATAAATCCTTAACAAACTCATCAGAAAAAGCAAAATTATTTACTAAGCCACCATCTCTAAGAGTGGCATCTAAAACCTTGATATCTGGTCTATATGATACTAAAGTACCCTTTTCCATATATAAAACCTCCAAAAAATTAGATTATTTTCTCTGCTTTAAAGTTGCGTGACTTTAAAGCACTAAAGTGTCTTTGCACAATATAAAAGCTCCCATCGTTGAGAACATATATATTATACTATATAAAAATCATTTTGTCAAGATGTTTTTGACATTTTTCTTAAATTATATAGTTATGAGGATATCTGTATTTAGGATATCCTCATAACCACGTAAATGAAGGAGTTCGATTTATGAAAAAATATGACTGTATCTTTCACTATTAATTATGTCTAACATTAGTTGCATTGGATTTAAATCTTCACTTTGAACCATATCAAAAAGTTTAGGCGTTGCACCAGATATCAACACTGAGCCACTATCGTGCATTTTAATAGGAACTTGTCCCTTAAAGGAATTTACATTCCAAAAGATAACATTAGGAAGTTTGTAACCATGATGTTCAAACTTCTTTTTAGCAAATTCAAAGTTTGTAATTTGACTATTTCCAACATATTGGTTAGCTTTATTTATAAGGCTATTTATAGTTTTGCCATCATTTGATGGTTGCATATATACACAAGAATCAAATTCCATGTCTGAAATAATATAGATATTTTCAGGTAATTCCTCTTGAGGTAGGTTATTACTTATGGCAGTATTTAGGATTAAATCAAATACAGATTGAATGTTAGTGTTAGCAACTTCATTAAAAGAGGATATATGCCTTAACTTTTCATATATGTCATTGCCCTTGATTTCTATTAATTGTGGTCGACTGGAAAAAGTAATGAAATGGTTAGCAAAAGCACCTTTGGAATGTTCTGCAAAGTATAATCCCAAGGAAAACGCTACCTGATACGGTAATAAGGATTGTTTTGATGAAAAACCATTATACATATACATAGAACCAGAACCATCTATGACTGCTATAGAGTTAGTAGAGTTATTTATATCAGGAAGATTTTTCCAAGCAATGTCTAAGGCAAGTCTTTCTTCATTAGATATTACTGGATTTTCATATAAGTAAGGATTTGGTAATATCTTACGAACAATGTCATAGGGATAGAGGGTACTAGTATTCATTTTAGCGTTACCGTTTTGAACATCATGAAGATATTTAAAATATCTATCATTGTCATTTCTAACAAACGCTTTGTTATACTTTAACATTGCTCTTGATGGTTGCTTTTCATAGTCAAAAGAGTAGTCTTTGATACGTAATCTATTTTCTATGATGTCCATATATTTTCTTAACTTGGTGAGGGTTTGTCTATATTCTTTGTAAGACATACCCAAATCATGGGAGAGATTTTTGGCTAGTGCAATAGTTTTATTATTAGAAGCGTTAATAGATGGCAACCACTTAGCTAATAGTGATACTATTCTATTATCGTTCATATTTTGGATATCATCATCTAACTGTTTTTTAACGATGTTAAGAATTTCATCTTTAACGCTTGGTACTTCATATAGATATAAAAGGTCGTCCCAACGACCATACTCTGAAAAGAGGTTTAGATTTTTAATCACACTTTCAGGGTGCGTTTTTGCTAGATGTTTCATAGCAATGCGAAAGACTTTACGTTCTCCCAATCCTTGGCGAATATCACGGGTATAGAATAGTATTCTTAGAGTATAGTCACTATTTTCCTCATAGGCACGGTCTACAAGGTCAGTATTGACTGGAGTATTTCTCCACGCACCTATATGATAAAATAAATCCAAGCAGTAAGACTCTGTGCTGATATATGTAAAAGCACCATTTAGAGTCGTAGTAGTGTTAAAGTGTTCGTTTAACATTTCAAGAAAACTATTCATTAAGAATGCCCTCCTCTATGGACTAAATGTGATAAAACTACATGGCAATATTGAATTGAACATAACCATGTAACTTACTGTTTGTAATTTTAAAATCAAGAAACTAAACAAGACAATCAAAAGAATAATTCTAAAAGCGTACTATACTTCTAAACTGTGCTAATACATAGACGGTAAAAATTTTTTAATATACTTTAGAACTTGTGTTTAATACCTAAATGTAAAAATTTTTTACATACTGCTGAACTTGTCTTTAATACCTAAATGGCAAAAGTTTCTTGATGATAATTTTAATGTGATTATCAACACAATAACAAGACACTTTATTAAGATTATCTCTGATAATACGACTAATTAGATTGCTGTAAGTGTCTTTAATTATGAACTTTCCTCACTAAATACCCTTTCAAAGATTTTATTAAATTAAATCAAAGTCAAGCCATAGTATCTCTTATTTTCCATAAATAGATTGCTGAAAATACTATTATTTTGATATTAATTTACTTTCAATACCATGTGAGGTGTTTTCCATGATTTTATTATATCACAAGATTTTGAAAAAGTCGTCCAAAAAAAGTTGCGAACTTAAAAATGTTCCAAAATGTTTGATTAATCTTCAACGTTAAAGTAGGAGAGTATCTCCGATTTAGAAGCAGAAACGCTACCTTGTATCATATCGTTAGAGCCACCACCTTTACCTTTTAAGGTTGCATTGATTTCCTTAGCCTTATCACGTAGTGGGATATTCTTACTACTCATGACATACATATAACCAGTATCATCACTGCCAGAGAACACTGCACAGATATTATCAGTAAACTTCACACCTTCATTGGCAAGATTTCTAATATTTAACATATCAAAATCTTGTTCAAATAGGCATAGATTTCCATTAACTTTTTTAAGTTTATCTATCTCAATTTGAAGTATCTGTGATTTTAACTTATTGGATATCTGTTTTTGTTCCATGATTTCATTGTTTAATCTTTCGACTGCCTTAAAAACATCTTTTTGTTTAGCTGATAATAGTGCAGAAATCTTCAAGATACTATCATTTCTTTGGGAATAGTCTTCTAAAGCGTCAAGACCACAAAGCATGGAAATCCTCATACCACCTTTATAGTGGATAGCATCTAAAATTTTAATTATGCCAATCTCACCAGTGTAGTTTACGTGAGGAGCACAACAAGCACACATATCATAGCCATCAATAGTGACTATTCGAACATTTTCCGTGATATCTAGTTTACTTCTATAATCAAGGTTAGCCAAGACCTCACTTGATGGATATGTAACAGTAACTTTGGCATTACTAGTCACAGCTAGGTTTGATTTATACTCTATAGTCTTGATATCTTCATCAGTAAGAAGACCATTGACATCTAAAGTAACTTCGTTAGTACCCATATGAAAACCTACATTATCATAACCAAACATACTATGGATAATTCCAGATACTATATGTTCTCCTGAATGGTTTTGCATTCTACGAAATCTTATATTCCAATCTATTTCGCCATGGACTGTAGAACCAACTTCAAGAGGCTTATCTACTATATGTGTGATAATTTCATTTTTAATCTTAACGTCGGAAACTTTGGCATGATTGAGAGTACCAACATCAGCTAATTGACCACCACCCTCTGGAAAGAACGCCGTCTTATCTAAGATTACACCAAAACCTTTCTTTAGAGGTTCGCAAGATAGGACGGTGGCATCAAAAGTTTTTAGATGTCCATCATCGAACAATTTTTTAGTAGTATCCATAATAGATATACTTCCTTTCTGTGTAAATATTTAACGATTAGATTATAACACACATTAGTTAAAAAATCAAATAAGATTTTATCTTCACATCTATTGGAGACTTTCCACATAATTCATAAGTTATAAGTGATTTTAATGAAAAATAAATTGACATATAATTAGAAATATGTTAAAATGATTTAGTAAAATCAAAAATACCTATACATTATTAAGATTTTTAACTTGAATTATGATGATAGGTTTAAAATATCAAAACGGAGGTATTATGTAATATGTCAAAATTTGCAGTACTAGGTTATGGTGTAGTAGGCTCTGGCGTAGTTGAACTTTTTTACACTAATAAGGAAAAGATTGTTTCTAAGGCTGGTCAACCTATGGATATTAAGTATATCTTAGATATTAGAGAATTTCCCGACAGTCCATATGTGGACAAGTTTGTTAAGAGTATAGAGACCATCTTAGAAGACGATGAGGTAACTGCCGTAGCTGAATGTATGGGTGGTGTTCGTCCTGCTTATGAGTTTGTAAAGGCTTGTTTGGAAAAAGGTAAGAGTGTTTCAACTTCTAATAAACAGCTAGTGGCAGAAAAAGGTGCTGAACTCTTAAAGATTGCTAAAGATAATAAGTGTAACTTCTTCTTTGAAGCTAGTGTTGGTGGAGCTATTCCAATCATAAGACCTTTGCACAAGTGCTTAGCAGCTAATGAAATCACAGAGGTTGCAGGTATCTTAAACGGTACTACCAACTTCATATTAACTAAGATGATTAACGAAAGTATGGATTTTGAAACTGCTCTAGCCATGGCTCAAAAACTTGGATACGCTGAAAAAGACCCTACTGCTGATGTTGAAGGTGAGGACGCTTGTAGAAAGATTTGTATAATCTCATCTTTAGTATATGGAAAGCACGTATATCCTGATAGTGTTTACACTAAGGGTATCACAGATATTCAACTTGAAGATGTTAAGTTCGTTCAACAGTGGGGTGGAGCTATCAAGTTAATTGCGTACGTCAAAAAGCTAGATGATGGTAGAATACTTCCATTAGTTTGTCCAATGTTAGTAAGTAATAGTAACCTAATTTCCCATGTAGATGACGTTTTCAACGCTGTAATGGTTTGTGGTAATGGTATCGATAAGACGCTATTCTATGGACGTGGTGCAGGTAAGTTGCCTACTGCTAGTGCCGTTTTAGGTGATATTATCAATGAAGTTCAACATAGTGACACCGTGCTATCACAACAATGGGAGGATAGCGACAATACCGACTTTATCGCACACTATGGCGACTTTACTACAGAAATGTACTTCCGTATTAAAGGGGATAAGTCATTAATCCCAGAGGGTTCTACCATTATTTCCGATGATGATTACTTAGTATTCATTACTGAGCCTATCAGTATGGATAAGTCCGAAGAACTATGTGCAAGCATTACTGAAAATGGTGGAAACATAGTTTCAAAAATCCCAGTTTTAGATATTAAGTAATATCATTTACCATAAATATTGATTAACAAGGTGTTTTACTATGATTAAAATTCAAGTTCCTGCCACTAGTGCTAACTTGGGTGCAGGTTTTGATGCCCTTGGATTGGCTCTAAACTTTTATAACTACATTCAAATGGAGGAAAGTGATACTATAGATATATCATCTGCTGATAATACCCCCATACCTACTGATGAAAACAATTTAATATATACGTCTGCAAAGACGTTATATGAAATCTGTGGTAGAAAGTTAAAAGGTTTAAGGATTATCCAAGAGAATAACATTCCTATGGCTAGGGGATTAGGAAGTTCTTCTGCCTGTATAGTGGGTGGTCTAGTAGGTGCAAATACTTTAATGGGTAATCCATTATCTTTAGATGATATAGTGAACCTCTCTGCACAGATTGAAGGTCACCCTGACAATACTGCTCCAGCCCTATTGGGTGGTATAGTGACTGCCGTTTTTGATAGTCAAGCAGTACATTGGGTAAAACAAGAAGTCCATACAGATTTAAAGTTTGTGGTTATCATTCCAGACTTTGAGCTTTCAACAGAGAAGGCACGTTCGGTCTTACCTAAGGAGATATCTCATAAAGATGCTATCTATAATCTATCAAGAGCGTCTCTGTTTTCTGCATCGTTGCTAACGGGAAAGTATGAAAATTTGCGTACTGCCGTAGACGATAAACTTCATCAACCTTATAGGTTGCCACTAATTCCACACTCTGATGAAGTCTTTAAGATTGCATATACGCTTGACGCTTATGCTATGTATGTCAGTGGTGCTGGACCTAGTATGATGGCTATAGTAGATGAAAATAATACTTTCTTTACTGGTAAACTTCGTTTCGCCTTAGACCAAAGAAATCTAAGCCATTGGAAAGTTTTAGAACTCTCTATCGACAATAATGGAACTATATTAATATGATAGAATTAGATGGGATATTTTAAAAATATTCCATCTATATTTATTGTATCTTAGATTATGGATAATATATATTTTAAACGTTTAACATTTTAGAAATTTTATATAAAAATCACAAACATTGATAAAAGGAAAAAAATGTCTTGACTTTTTTATTTGAATGTTGTAAAATAATATTAGTTAGCAGGAGCTAACTTAGATTAATTCATAAGTGAGCTTCAATTAAAAAACTTGAATTTTTAAGGAGGTTTTTTGTATGCCTTTAGCATTTGCAACTATCGGAAAAGAAAACACCATTAAAAAAATTGGTGGCAGAGATAAAACTAAAAAATTCTTAGAAAATCTTGGCTTTGTGGTTGGTGGAGTAGTTACAGTAATCAGTGAGAATGCTGGAAACTTAATAGTAAATATCAAAGAAACTAGAGTTGCCATCAGTAAAGAGATGGCTAGTAAAATCATGGTTTAAAATAAATATTATTGGAGGTTTTATTATTATGAATACTCTTAAAAACGTCAAAGTTGGAGATACCGTCAAAGTTAAGAGACTTCATGGCGAAGGTGCTTTGAAAAGGCGTATCATGGATATGGGTATTACTAAAGGTGTCGAAATATATGTGCGTAAGGTTGCACCTCTTGGAGACCCTATAGAAGTCACCGTTAGAGGCTATGAACTCTCTTTAAGAAAAGCCGATGCTGAAATGGTTGAAGTAGAATAAAATCTATAGTAACATAGTTGTTACTATAGGTTTATTCTGTGTAAGTTCAACATATAATGTATTATGTTATTTTTGAGTTAGCAATCGCTAACTCATAGAAAGGGGTTTTTAAATTATGGGTATAAAAGTTGCATTGGCAGGTAATCCGAACTGTGGTAAGACTACGCTGTTTAATCTGTTGACGGGGTCTAATCAATTCGTTGGAAACTGGCCAGGTGTTACTGTAGAAAAAAAAGAAGGTAAATTGAAAGGACATTCGGACGTAACTGTAGTGGATTTACCTGGTATATACTCACTATCTCCATATACTTTGGAGGAAGTAGTCGCTAGAAAGTTCTTATTAGACGAAAATCCAGACGTCATTCTAAATATTGTAGATGGTACTAACTTAGAAAGAAACCTTTACTTAACTACTCAACTTGTGGAACTTGGCATTCCTACAGTTATGGCAATCAATATGATGGACGTCGTTCAAAAAAGTGGTGATGATATCAATATAAAACAGTTATCGCATGAAGTGGGTTGTGCAGTTACTGAGATATCTGCTTTGAAAGGTACTGGCATTGATGATACTATTTCTGAAGTAATGAAAGTGGGGCAAACTAAAAAATCGGTGGAAGTTCAACATAAGTTTGCTGAAAGTGTAGAAAATCTCCTAGTTAAGATTGAAGAAGAACTACTTACCAACATTCCTCAAGATAGAAAACGTTGGTACGCTATCAAGATTTTTGAACAAGATGAAAAGATTTTAGAAACTATAAAAGTTTCTCAGCACATCTTGGAGTGTATAACTTCCGTTGAAGATGAATTTGACGACGATGCTGAAAGTATTATAACTAATGAAAGGTATAATTACATAAGTTCGATTATCGGAAAGTGTTATAAAAAGAAGAATAAAGGAAGTTTAAGTATCTCCGATAAGATAGACCAAATTGTAACTAATCGTGTATTAGCGTTGCCAATATTTGCAGTTATTATGTTTATAGTGTACTACGTCTCTGTAACTACAGTAGGAGCTTTAGTCACGGATTGGACTAATGATACTCTATTTGGTGAATGGATTTGTCCTGGAGTTCAATCTGCGTTAGAGAGTATCAATTGTGCCGATTGGCTCACTGGATTAATCGTTGATGGTATCATAGGTGGTGTAGGTGCAGTTCTTGGCTTCGTTCCACAAATGTTGATACTCTTTATATTCTTAGGTTTCTTGGAAAGCTGTGGTTATATGGCTCGTATAGCTTTCGTTATGGATAGAATTTTTAGAAGATTTGGTTTATCTGGTAAATCGTTCATACCTATGTTGATAGGCACAGGTTGTGGCGTTCCAGGAATAATGGCATCAAGGACTATTGAAAATGAACGTGATAGAAGAATGACTATCATGACTACGACCTTTATCCCATGTGGTGCGAAGTTACCAATCATAGCTTTGATTGCTGGTGCATTGTTCGACAATGCTGGTTGGATTGCAACTAGTTGTTATTTTATAGGTATCTTAGCTATAATTATTTCAGGTATCATGTTGAAGAAGTTTAAAATTTTTGCAGGTGACCCTGCTCCATTCGTGATGGAACTACCTGCATATCATATGCCAACGGTTGGTAACGTATTACGTTCAATGTGGGAACGTGGTTGGAGCTTTATCAAAAAGGCTGGTACAGTAATCTTGATTTCTTCCATGGCACTATGGTTCTTACAAGGTTTCGGATTTGAAAATGGCTCTTTTGGTATGGTAGACGATTTAAACAATTCCGTACTTGCTTCTATAGGTAGTGTGATTGCTCCAATATTCGCACCTATTGGATTTGGTAACTGGAAGTCTGCAGTAGCTGTAATCACTGGATTAATCGCTAAAGAAAACGTAGTAGCCACTTTTGGTATCCTTTATGGTGGATTTGAAGAAGTCGCTGAAGATGGTGTTGAAATTTGGTCAGCCCTCCAAGCTGATATGTCTGCCCTTGCTGGATACTCATTCTTAGTATTTAACCTATTGTGTGCCCCTTGTTTCGCAGCTATAGGAGCTATCAAAAGAGAGATGAATAATGGTAAATGGACTGCTTTTGCTATTGGATATCAATGTGTATTTGCTTATGTAATTTCATTGATAATATATCAAATAGGTAGTGCCGTAAGTGGTAATGTTAATGTTATTGGTTTAATCTTTGCTATAATCTGTGTAGCCTTGATAATCTTTCTATTAGTAAGACCTTATCATGATAGTACTAATAGTAAAACCATTTCAAGTTCAAAAGTGAAGGTTTAGGTCTATAGAATTGAGGTTTTTCAAATGTTGGATTTTATTACTAATAATCTAGGAACTATCATAGTCTCTTTGATACTTCTAGTGGTAGTTGGTTTAATAATCTATTCAATTAGAAAAGATAAGAAAAAAGGTAAATCCAGTTGTGGGTGTGGTTGCAAACATTGTGCCAATGCTCAATATTGTCATGGTGACAATAAAAATTAGATATCTATAAAAATGGCGATTGCTCTAAATAGAGTAATCGCCATTTAACTCAGTAATACAACTAACGTGGTTAAAATGTTGCAATCCAAAAAATTTTTTAGTACCATAAAAATTGGGATATCGCTAAAGATATCCCAATTAAAAATATATTGTTGTTTAAAACTTACTCTCAATGATTTTATTGGAAAGTTCTGTAGTATACTTCCAATAGTTTATGTGGTCATCACGGATAAAGTAATCTAAGGGTGGTTGTGGATACTCTGCATTAAAGACATCTACTATTACAAGTTTAACTTTCATCTTTTCGGGGATTAAAGCTTTTATGTATACACTAGCGTTCTGTCCAACTGATACGCCCTCTTTAAATTCAGATAGTCCTGCAAGGTTAGGAGTTAGTTCTATAAATATGCCATAACTTTCAACTGAACGGACTATCCCTGCAACGGTTTCACCGACTTTAAATAGTGATGCGTTCTCTTCCCAAGTGCCTAAAAGTTCTTTATGTGATAACCAAACTCTACTGCCTGATACTTCTTTAACTATAGCTTTAATATCTTGATTGATATAGAACCTGTCACTAGGGTGTGAAATCCTTGAGACTGAGATAGCATCTATTGGTATCAATGATGGTATACCACAACCGATATCTACAAAGCAACCGAACTGTTCAAAGTGAGTAACCTTAGCGTCTATAATATCGCCCGATTGCAACTTAGATATATAGTTTTCTAAGCATTCTTCTTGTACCACTTTACGGGATAATATCGCATATTCTTGACCTAATTCATTTGTAGAAAATCCCATAACTTTAAAACATACAGGTTTATTCACTT
>JBJFHM010000012.1:0-15169 GCA_051893615.1 Oscillospiraceae bacterium | reverse complement strand
TTGAAATAGATTATTTAGAATTAGATGAATTATATTGGTATATTGGCAAAAAATCTAATAAAATTGTATATATAATAACAATAGTTAGTCGTAATCCAAGACAGATTGTGGGTTTTAATGTAGCTAGTGGATTTTCTTTAAATACGCTATTGTTCACTCCTTTTAAAGAAATTATGCTTTACTAAAATTTCAATCTATGATATAATTAAAAAGTCTAGAATGAATATATTGGTTCATTTCAAATAAAATTATAAAAGGAGTTTAATAATCATGAAAATTATTGGAATTATTGGAGCAATGCCTAGCGAATTACATGATATTCGTGAAAATCTTGGTACTGCCGAAATTGTTAAAATTGGAAAGTATGAATTTTATAAAAATACCTTAAATGATAAGACTATTATCAATGTATGTTGTGGAGTAGCTAAAGTAAACTCTGCCATCTGCACTCAAATGTTAATAGATATTTTTAAGGTAGATAGTATCATTAATACTGGTGTAGCAGGTGGTATGAATGATGATATCAAAGTTTGCGACATAGTTATAGCTAATGAAGTAATTTATCATGATATGCACTTACCTTTCTTAGAGAAATATCCACCTTATTGTAGTGTGTTTAAGTGTAATCAAGGTTTAATTGATAGTGCTGTTAAATCTTGTGATAAGTTTAGTTACAAATACTTTATAGGTAGAATAGTTTCAGGTGAACAGTTTATCTCAGACCAAACTATAAAAAATGATATCAAAGATAGATTAAATCCTTATGCCGTCGATATGGAAAGTGCTTCTATAGGTCATTGTGCTTTTAGTAATGATATCCCAAGTATTTCTATACGTTGTATTTCCGACAACGCTGATGATAATGGCACTATGTCTTTTGAAGAATTTGAAAAGATATCTGCTAAACGTGTGGCAAATATCGTATTAGATATCATTAATGATTGAGGAGAAACTTCTCCTCTATGTTGGAGAAAGTTTCAATCTGTCGAAGGAGTTTAGGAGTACTTGTTAATGTTTTTAATCGATATAAATTAAAAAATAAAATTTTTCCTTTATTATTCACTCCATTTTTGGTATCTTATTGCAAATTAATTATACCATAATTGGAGTGTTTTTTCTATATCTATCTTTTTCGTGGAACTTGCTTTAATTTAATTTAAATTCAACAGTAAATTTTATGATATTATTGTTATAAGATGCTTTTATAATTCCATTATGGTATTCAACTATAGATTGTGCAATAGATAATCCTAAACCAAAGCCACTCTTTATACTAGAATGAGAAGTGTCATCACGATAGAAACGTTCAAAAAGTCTATTGATATCAATGGTGTTTAGGTTATCACATTGATTGGAACACTCTAAGATTATCCTATTTTTAGATGTTTTTAAATTAATATATATCTCACTATTTTTAATAGAGTATTTTAGAGCATTGTCTATTAATATATTGATTAATTCAGATATTCTGTTTTCATCACCAAAGAAAGTAATATCTTTTTGTATGTTGGTAACTATAGTTTTGTTTTCTTCATATGTACGACATTCAAAGTATAATATGGAATTATTTACTACTTGACTTATATCAAAATGAAAGAAATTCTTATGGTCAGCAACATTTTCAGAGATTTTTGCCAAGTCCAATAATTCATGAATTAAACGTCCCATCTTTTCAGATTGTTCTTTAATACAAGTTATCCATTTATTATCGCCGACTTGATTTTTAAGTAAATCTGTAGTAGCAGAAATCACTGTTACAGGAGTTTTCAACTCGTGACTAGCGTTAGATATAAACTGTTTTTGCTTCTCAAATGCTATTTTAATAGGTTTAATCACGTTCTTAGATATGATTACTATTATTATAAATAATACTATTGTCAATACAATTCCAACTCCAATGGATATTATCAATAATCTTTTTAGAGTGATATTCTCCAAGCCATTGTAGGTAAACATAATGACGTTTATATCATCTTTAGATTTTATAATATAATTGTATGGTATCCCAGATTTAGTATAGATAGTATTAGAATTTTTACTACTATTAGATATAATATCTATATAGTATAAAGCTTCTTCATTGGAAATTTTAGTTAAAAGATTACCATAGTTTACCTCTAATAGATTATAATTACTATCAGTTATTAGATAAAAACTACTAACACCATTTAAGACAGTAGGATAATCATTACCAAATACATCATTAAAATTTTGGTATCTAATACTACCATTAGATAAGTTTTTACTATCAACATTATCATTATAGATGATTTCTATACTATCCAAATTTAAAGATACATTTTTATCATTGATATTGCTACTTGAGGAAGTCCACCATACAGGAGATATAGTTAAGCCATCTCCTAATATTTTTCCATTTTTCAAAGTAATATAGTCGTTATTATACATAACATCATCAAATGTGGAGAAATCGACTGTTATTTTAGTATTATCCTTATTGAAGATATATTCTTTATGTACCAAAATAATCTCACCATTAGCATTTTGAAAGTTAAACATTAATCCACCACCACCACAGTACCATAATGAATGATTATCATTGTTAGAGATATTTCCATAAAGTATAACCTTAGATATATCATTTACATTTACTGATGTTATAACATAATCACCATTATGGTTGGGTTTCATATCTTTAAAATAAAATTTTTCTGAGTTTATAGAAGGTGCATTTAATAGAGCTGTTTGAGAAATCATATCTATTATTATCTGATTTTCGTTTTTATAAGTCAAGTTCATAAGTAAGTTCAAGATTATCACCATTAAGAATATTATGCTAAAAGATATCATAGTTGCAGTGGTTATAAATTTTTTTCTTATACGTTTTATAGCCTTATCCATTAGGAAGCTACCTCCAAGATATAGCCTAAACTTCTAATAGTGCTAACTTTGACGTTAGAATGGATAGCGTTTAATTTTTTTCGTATGAAAGACATATACACTTCAATAGAATTATATTCAATGTTGGTATCATAGCCCCAAATTTTTTGAATAAATTGCTCTTTAGAGAGTATATTTCCTTTATTTGATATCAACATTTCCATAATTTCATACTCTTTTTGTGATAATTTAATCTTTTGAGTATCTTTGATAATCTCATGTTTATTCTTATCGATACATATATCCCCAAAAGATAATATATTTCCAGTATATTCCTTATTGTTTCTTCTTGATAACGCTCTAACTCTAGCTAAGAACTCTTGAGTTATGAAAGGTTTAGTTAAATAATCATCTGCACCACTATCTAATCCATTGATTTTATCTTCAATCTCCGATTTTGCTGTAAGCATCAATATTGATGAAGATATGTTGTTCTTTCTAATTTCTCGTAATACTTGAATACCGTCCATCTGAGGTAACATAATATCTAAGATGATAACATCATAGATTTTAGTTAAAGCATAATCTAAACCATCAATACCATTATAGACTTTATCCACACTATAGCCATTCTGTTTGAGTATTTCTGCCAATACAGAAGCTAAATCTTTTTCATCTTCCACAATTAGTATTTTCATAAAAAATCAACTCCTTATTAGACTATTATATCATATAACATAAAAAAAATCTTTTAAAATTGAAAAAATTTCAAGGATTTTTCAAGGTTCATTTAATATTATAGTATCAAGGGAATACAAAAATCTAAATAAACCGAAAGGATTTGATTATCAATGAATAGAAAACTATCTAAGATTGGTGCGTGTATATGTGCAATATCTATGATGGGTACATTTGCTAACACTACGGCTATCAATATTAGTGCAGAGGATAACTCTTATAATACAGAGTTTAATATTAATCTAAGTGGCGAAAAGAAAGAGATTAGTCCATACATCTATGGAGTAAACGAACACGCAGATTTAGACAAAGTTTCTACTAACGTAGTACGCCAAGGTGGTAACAGATATACTGGATATAACTGGGAAACCAACTACTCCAATGCTGGTGAAGACTGGAAAAATAGTTCCGATACTTATCTATCTACTTCTACTACCCCTGGAGCTTGTGCAATTAAATTATCTGAAGATTGCCAAAAACATAACATTGATTATAAGTTTACTACTTTACAGATGGCAGGTTATGTATCTGCTGATGCTAATGGTTCAGTATTGGAAAGTGAAATAGCACCATCTTCTCGTTGGAATAAGGTCGAAAATAGGAAGAATGGTGTATTAAGTCTAACTCCTGATTTAAGTGATAATACTGTATATATGGACGAATATATAAATTATTTAGTTCAAACTCTTGGTGATGCTACTACATCTACTGGTATACAAGGTTACAGTCTTGATAATGAACCTGCTCTTTGGAATAATACTCACCCATACATACACGGTGAACCTGTTACTATGCAAGAATTAGTAGATAAATCAGTTGACTTGGCAAAGGTTGTAAAAGAAATAGACCCTAATGCTGATGTCTTTGGTCCTGCTCTTTGGGGATATCTTGCATACAAACAACTTGATGATTTAGATGCTAATGCTAATGAATGGGAAACTATTAAATCACAAGGAAACTATAACTGGTTTGTAGATTACTATCTTGATGAAATGAAAGAGGCTAGTGATGAAATTGGTACTCGTTTAATAGATTACTTAGATATTCATTATTATGCTCAAGATACTAAAACTCAAGAAGGTATCTTACAAGGCGTTAGAACGCTCTATGATGAAAACTACATCGAAAATAGTTGGATTGGTGAAATGAAACAATGGTTTCCAAATGATTTACCTATATTACCTAACGTTCAAAATGCTATAGATAACTACTATCCAGATACTAAGTTAGCCATATCAGAATATGACTTCTATGGTGGCAATGATATTACAGGAGCTATCGTTGAAGCTGAAGCCTTAGGTTGCTTTGCTAACAATGATATCTATTTAGCTACATTTTGGGATTGTGAAAACGGTTCACCTTATTCATATTCAGGAATTAATTTGTATACTAACTATGATGGTAATAACTCATCATTTGGTAATACTTTAGTTGAAACTTCTATTGAAGATAATTCTAAATCTAACGCATATGCGTCCATTAATGGTAATGATGATAGTCAAGTAAACGTAGTTATCACCAATAAAGATATACAAAATGATGAAATAGCTACGATAAATTTACAAAACTCTAATAGTGAATATAAAAGTGCAGTAGTTTATGGTATCGTTGATGGTTCTTCCGATATCATAGTATTAGATAAAGTCAATAATATTGAGAATAACTCTTTTAATGTAGAGCTACCATCACTTTCCGTAGTACACGTAGTAATAAGTGACGATGCCAACGCCTTTGATAATATCAACATTAGTACACCTGTAGAACCCCCAAAGTATGAAACAGTAACTTTTAACGCCTCCGATTATACTGATAGTAAAGGTAATATAGTTCTAAATTTAGAAAATCCTCAAAATATTGCGAAGATGGTCATTGAAGCTGATATTACTAGTAATCAAGGTTCGCAATGGTGGTCTGCTGGTGGTGGCGTCTGCGTCACTCTTGATGATAATACTTGGGCTTTTAAAAACTATATGTTTACTAATGCTTCTAATATTGTTGAAGTGGAATTTGATGGTAAGTTTACTGATGCTAATCAAGAAGAAATTAATGGTATTATCACTGATACTAAAATAGAAATACAACATTGGTGGGGGGCTTCTGAAAAATCCGATGATGGTCTTGACTTAACTACTAATTATAAAACTATTACAGTGTACTACAATGATACTCAAAATACACCATCTACTGACAAGATTTTAGGAGATATCAATGAAGATAAACTTATCAACTATTTAGACTTATTACTACTTAAAAAATATGTTTTAGGCATAGGTATTACACCTGATATTAAAGTCGCTGATTTTAATCAAGATAACTATATAAATACTTTAGATGTAATCTCTTTAAAAGATATTATATTAAAAAATGATTAATCATTATTAAAAATATTCCTAACCAATAATATAAATATAACGAAAACTTCCTTGTTAATATGCAAGGAAGTTTTAATCTATAGAAAAATGAAATGAACGAAAAGTGAAGAAAGTAACTTTCTAGACCATTATAGTATATATAGAATGAAAAAACGAATACGTATTAATTATTGAAATCTATAGTTTTAACTTATATTTAATATATTTGTGTATCATATACATTTTATTTAGATATTTAGCTAAAAATATTGACATTTCTTCTAGTTTGGTATATAATAGAACATGGTAATTTAGATATATTCGTTTACAATCTAAACTAAAATATATCTTATGGGAAAGGAATAGATTTTAATATGAAAAAAATAGCCCTCTTTTTAACTATACTATTATCCCTTAGTAGTTATGGTTGCAGTTCTAATTTGGACTTTACTGTCCCTAAACAAGATATTACTGTTGAAGTAATCGTAAAATCTGAAGGGGTTGAGTTTTGGGACGTAGTGATTAAAGGTGCTGAAGATGCAGCCGAAGAGTTAGGAATAAATGTAATCTGTGAAGCTACTCCAACAGAAGCTGATATAGACAAGCAAATCGAACTCTTACAAAACGCCATTAATAATAACATCGATGCCATAGTATTTGGCCCTTTAGATACTAACTTAGACGATACATTACAAGTAGCTACATCTAAAAGTATTCCAATAATTACTATAGATTCTGCTGTAAACTATAGTGAGGTCAAAAGTTTAGTAGGTACTCAAAATGAAACTGCTGGTGCTATTGGTGCTAGACAGATGGCATCACTTTTAAACGAAAAAGGTAATGTGTTGATTGTTGCTCATGGTGATGACAACGTTTCCACGGCTAAACAAAGAAAAAATGGTTTTATAAATGAGATAAATGAAAATCATAAAGATATCAAAATACTTGACGTTTTAAACGGTCAAGCCAATACAGAAACTGCTAAATCTTTGGTATTGGACTACTTACAAAAAAATCCTGATATTAAAGGAATATATGCTTGTAATGAATCTGTGGCTTTAGGAGTTTGCGAAGCCATAATAGAATTAAACAGAAATGACATTAAAATTATAGGTTTTGATTCCTCAGAAGCAGAAATAAAATATCTTGAAGATGGTGTGCTTTCAGGTATGTTAGTACAAAATCCTTATCTATTTGGTTATCTGGGTGTTAGAAATGCTTATAAGACTATCAATGGTGAAAGTATTGACAGTTTTATAGATACTGGTATCACTTATGTTGATATTACTAATCTAAACGATGCTGACGTTCAATCGATATTATATCCTATGGGAAAGGAATAATTTAAAATGAAAAATAAGAAAAAGTTTAATAGTATTATAATCATAAATATCATAATAGTGTTATTTACAATAATAGATGTATTAGGATTATTTTCATTGTATCATCAATATACAAAGATTGTAAATAATAATATTCAAGCAGTTCAAAACGTAAAAGATATTAACTTTTATCTAAGAAGTATAGATAATAACATACTATATTCTATAAATAAGATTACTAATAATCCGACATCAAACGTTAAAGAATATACCGATAAAGTCAATACATATATTGGTAAGTGTAATAAAACTATGGAAAGTTATAGTTCTATTCAATTGACATCTATAGAAAATAAACGCTTTGAACTTTTTAAAGTATACTATCAATCTTATGAAAAGAAGATAAATTCTTTACTTAGTGTTATAGAAGCTAAGAATAGTCAATCTGCTCAAGATATTTATAGTCAAGAACTACTACCAGTTAGAAATTGTATTACTGAACTCTTAGATGCTCTAAACTATCTGTCTACTACTAGTAGCGAAATTCGTATGGCTAACGCTAAAAAAGGTGGACAGATGATATGTTTTAGTATTATTGTTATCGCTATAGTATTGATAATAACTGTAGATATATTATATAAAAATCAAAAACGTACCCATGAACAGCTTGAAAATAGTAATAAGACCATCATTCAACAAAAGAACACTATCCAAAATGCCATATTTAAAGACGTTATAACTGATGCTTACAACAGAATGAGCTTCTTAGAAGACTTCTCAGATGAAAAGAAAAAACTTAATGAGAATGAAAGTGGTTATTTTATAATGTTTAATATCGATGGATTTCATAGAATAAACTTCAACTATGGCAACAATGTAGGTGATATGATTTTAAGTGAAGTCGTAAAAAGGTTACATACCGTTTTCAACAACAACAGAATTTATAGAACGGGTTCAGATGAATTTGTAGTATTAATAAAAATGCCATCAACCTCAGAAAGTTATAATAAAGTAACTGAATTAATTAACAATGCTAAATTAACTATAAGCAAACCATATCAATTAAATCCTGGGATAGTTAATATATCATGTTCCATAAGCTGTGTATATACTAATGGTGCTTGTACGTTAAGTTCGGACTTATTAGAGACTTCTTCTGAAGCTATAAAACAAGGTAGAATGAGTGGCTATGGAAATACTACCTTTATAAATACAGAAAATAATCAAAGTTACCTATTAAGTAACTAATAGTATTAACATATTAAAAAAATATCATAGTATAGCAAAATCACCTTAGATTACTGAGGTGATTTTATTAATATAGCATAAGTTTCACAAATTTAAAGTTCTACTAGTAATTTTTCTATATTTTATTCACAATATCTCAAGAATGGATTTTTGTGTTTTTTTTTAATAATCTATTGATTTTTTTTTTAATTATGGTACAATTATTATAAAGGATTTATACGTTTAAGTTATATTTATTTTAGGGGGTTTAAAATGCTACAGTTTAAAAGAAAGTTCATATCATTTATGCTTAGTTTATGCATAGTATCCACTGGATTTCTACTTCCTGTTAGTGAGAATTTTAATTTAAACTATCAAGAAGTGACAGTATCTGCAGAAGAAACTATAACTATTGATAGTCTACCCAGTGACTATAAGCAATCCATGGATTGGATTTGGCAAAACAGAATATTAGATGAAAAATCGACCGAAAGATGGAATTTAATATTTGACCAAATAGTAGCAGGAAATGGAACACTTAACTATGTCATAAGATGGCAATCTTCGACTGCCTTAACATATGAACAACGTCAAAAGTTTGCACCTATGATAGAACGCCAAATAAACGCTTGGACTGATTGGCTAGTCGGTTTTGAAGATTGGAACTATAATCATGTTAATGTCAACGTTGTAGGTTGGGCAGTATCCGACGAAAGTCTTATTTTAGATAGACATGATGATGAAGTAATCTATACTACTTGTACTACTGATGATTTACATACTAGCAATTCCGATATACCTGAATTACTTCCATATGCTCCAGTTGAAAACTCTAGAGCAGAACATTTTTCCGATACTGACTATCAATATCCTGACACCCGTTTTGATATGTATCTTTGGGGAACTACATCTTTTCAAGGTGGAGCAGGTGGCGACTGGGGTCAACGTGTATCTGATGAATATATCCTAAGTGTTCTAGATAGTGAAGATGCTCATGTATTAGAGCATGAAATTGGTCATGGCTTTGGTATGACAGATTTTTATGAAGATTATCAATGTCCTACTTGGCCAGAAGGCACGACTAATATCATGGTTGCTGGTTGGGCTCAAGAAGTTACCGATTATGATGGTTGGATGTTACGTTACATCTGGGATAAGATTAAAGATGAAACTAATAATGGTATTGCCAGATTTAACCTATCTCAAGGTGAGCAATCTTCTGACCCTATTGATGATAACGATGACTGGAATTTTAATGTAAATGGTATTACCTCTTTGGACGTTTCCATCAAAGGTCAAAATTACGCAGGTGTTTCAGGAAAGTATTATCTAATGGATAGCCAAGGTAACGTAATCTCTCAAAATGATTGGATAATGTCCAACAGTTTGGGTGAAAATGGTGTAGATACTTTTAAAGTTGAAATTCCTAATGGTGCTACTAATCTAAAGGTTGAAGTATCTAACTACTTTATCTATGATAGTTCCATCGGTGACAATAAAGACTTAGATATTAAAACTCTAAATGTATCTATTGAGAATGTTCAATCGGTGATATCTAGTGATATTATCTTAGGCGACTTAAACAGTGATAGCAGTATATCATCATTAGATATCTTGGTAATGAAAAAGCATCTATTAGATGTAATGGTTATCAACGATACAGACACTTTAAAACATGCCGACTTAAATCAAGATGGTTATGTTAATGTTATCGATTTATGTGCTTTAAAGAATATGATTCTATATTCCAATGATGACAATAATGACGATAATAACAGCACAAAATTTATAACTGCACCAGTATCATTGATTGATGGCTCTTTACCATCACAAGGAGATGCCAACCTAGTGATATTCTACATAGACTTCCCAGATTGCACATATTCAACTAAATTAACTACTGAAGAGGTTCAAGAAATTGCGTTTGCTTCTGCAAATGAAAATTCTATAAACTATCCTTTTGAAAGTATGAGTGCCTTTTATAGTAGGTCATCAAAAGGGGCAATGGATTTAAAAGGACAGGTATTCTCATATACTGCCAAAAATCCTATAGCATACTACAATGATGATAAGGTCGCTTTAGCTAAAGAATGCTTTGAGGCTTTTAAAGATAGTACAGACTTCAGTTCTTTTGATGGTGATGGTGATAATCAAATAGATGCTACTCTATTTACCGTTCCTAGTTCAGCTAGTGATGATTATTGGTGGCCTTGTGCTGGTGGTTTTGGTGATAGCGAATATCAAGTTGATGGTGTTAAAATAGGTCATATTATAACTGGTAACGCATCACCTGAAGATGTTAATAACTTCAATAGTAGTTATCTTCATGAGATGGGACACTGTTTGGGACTTCCTGACTATTATCTATACTATACCGATGACTTCGACAGTATGCACGGTAACGCAGGTACTGAACTCATGGACGCCGACGCTTATTCTGATTTTAGCTCATTCTCTAAATTGATGCTCGGTTGGTATAAAGAAAATCAAGTACAGGTTTATAATCCAAGCCTAGGAACACAGACTTTTACCTTGAATAATGCTCAAACTGATAATGGTAACTGTGTAATAATCCCATATGGTGAACTAGATGAAAACTACTTCTCAGAATACTTCATAATAGAATATTCAACCAATATGGGTAATAATAGTGTCGTTGGTGCTGATAGTGGTATTAGAATACATCATATTAAAGCAGATAGGTATTCTGACGAATGGTGGAGTTATTTAAAATATAAAAATGGCTCTGAATTTACCAACAATGATGATGACGGTATTAGATTGATTAGACTTGTAAACGATGGTGGAGATTGCTTTAAAACTGGTGATATCATAAATAATAGTACTTCTGGTTTCGGTTGGTATGATGATAATGAATTAGAAAGTATCAATCCAAACGTTACCATATCTATAGGCGAACTTCAAAATGATGCCTATACTATTACTATAACATCTGTAAATTAAAGCATATTAACTTATTTTTATCTATTTATTTTAGGAGGATTTTTCTATGAAAATCAAAAAAGTGGTAGCTGGTTTGATGGCATTAGTATGCGTATCTAGTTTTAGCGTATTCAACTATCAAGATATTATTACTAATGTTGAAATATCAGCAGTTGAAACCTACTATACTCGTGACCCTTTCTATAACTTCAGTTCAAGTTATAACTACTACACTACTGAACACTTTCAATTTATTTGGGGAAACAGTGGCGATAGTTCAAGAGTAACTCAACAGTTTTTAGAGGGAAATGGTAAAAATCTTGAGGCGTGTTGGGACGTTTATATGAATGAACTTGGTATGAAAGCACCATCAACCTCTATGTATAACGGTGATACTAAAAATTATAAGGTAAACATCTACATATCTGGAACTGGTCTATCGGGTTTCAATGATGATTGGGCTTATATGTCAAATGATAGTGATGGCTATGCTTATATGTTCTGTTGCGTTGACGCTATGGCTTATGATACTCCATCATGGGTACTACCTCATGAATTTGGACATGTCGTTACATGGCATCAAGGTGGTTGGAATGATAATAAGTATACCTATGCTTGGTATGAAGCTATGGGCAACTGGTTTAGAGAACAGTTCTTATATAGTGATTACTATCACTCTGCAGATACTACTGGAATTGGTCACTATACAGACTTCTTTGAAACTTATCTTAAAAATATGAGCTTAACTTCTCCATGTGGTAGAGACTATTATGCTTCATGGGCATTGTTACAGTATCTAACAGAAAATCCTGACAATCTCGGTAACTACGGCGAAACTTTCGTTAAGACTATGCTTCAAGAGGGTCATACTGATGAATATCCACTAAAAATGATTGAACGTCTTGGTGGTGTAGATTTAAAGACTACTCTTGGAAACTTTGCTAAACGTTTAGCAACTTTAGATTTTGAAAATCAAGAAAACTACCGTGCTAGATTAGATGAACTCTTTAATAGTGGAAGTTGGAACTATCAAAACATTTACACTTATCTTGAAGAAAGCGAAATCGAGGATTGGTACAGAGTACCTACAGAAAAAGCTCCTCAGCAAGCAGGAGTAAACGTAGTACCACTTGAAATTAAAGACGGCTCTATAACAGTAACTCTAAATGGATTGACTAATGTCAACGGTGCTGATTGGCGTGCTTGTATCGTTGCTGAAGATACCAATGGAAACTCTTATTATTCTAATCTATTTGGTGATGGCGAAACTCAAACTCTAAAATTGCCAAGTAATGTATCTAGTGCATATCTAACGGTAGTGGCTACCCCTGATACTGATACTATGGTCGAAGTAGGTCTACCATATGGAGAAGGCTCTGAATTTGCTGAAGAGTATTATTCATATCAATCAAAGACTAGATATCCTTATGAAGTAAAGATTGAGGGTGCAACGGTTCAACAAAGGACTATCCAAGAAGAGACTGGCAACTGGTGGAATAGCTATCATAGACACTCCAACGGTGGAGGATTGGTCTCCGATTATGCTACCGTAGATGATACCGTTTATGTTGGCTCTAATGCTAAAGTCCTTGGAAGTGCTACTGTTACTGGTAACGTCATCATTGATGACTACGCTGTAGTAGAAGGTTCTGCTAAAGTCTCTGGTAACGCTATTATCGATGGTAATGCTATAATCTCTGAAAACGCTACCGTAAAAGACAACGCCTACATAACTGATAATGCTATGGTTATGGGTAATTCTGTAATCAATGGTAACGCTAAGGTTATTGAAAGTGCGTTAGTATTCGGTAATTATAAAGTCTCAGATAATGCTATCATTAAAGGTATGGCTTACTGTATGGCTGATGGCTCTGCAAGTGGTCAGGGTATGGCTGATGGTGACTATTATGATGATGGTGGAAAGTATATCACCAAAGGTACTGCATATGGTTGGGTAAGCTCACAAAATTATGTTAATAGTCTATCCTATACTGATGGTGGCTATGCTAAATATGAATTTAACTCTGATAGTTCTTCCATCGTTGAAGATACTTATACTTCTACTTATGGTGTAGCAGTAAATTCCCCTACTTGGAATAAGACTAAAACTTCTGCAAACGGTGTATTAACTTTTAATGGTATTGATAATTACATATCTTTAGATAGGTCTCTTGCTTACTTCACTGATGCAGAATATCAAACTGCTATCCTTTGGCGTGGTGATAGTGGTGAAATCTTTTCATTTGGTGATGATACTAACTATATGAACTTAAATATATCTAATGATGGTGTCATTAAGTTCAATATTTCAAAAGGTGGTCAAGTTGAGACTATAACATCTAATATAGTTTTAACCAAAGGAACATGGACTACCATTGAATTAACACTCTCTAACGATACTGCTACTTTAACCTTAAATGATGGCAATGGAAATAAAACATCTACTGCAACTGTTAAGACTAATCCTTTAGATGTTGCTCGTGCTACTGACAGTAACAATTTCTTATTTGGTAGTTTCAATGGCTCTGCTGATTACTTTAGAGTATCCTACAAAGACAGTGCAAATGATAATTCATACTATTACACATCTAAAGAAACTATCACTGACGATACAGATAATAAACCTATCACTACTGAAACTACAACGATTACTACTACTCCAGTAATGACAACTACAACTGCAACTACAACTACAACTAATGTCACTACTACAACTCCTCCTAGTGGAAGTAAAAACTATATAAGCGTTACTTTAAATGGAAATAGCATCAACTTAGACGATTATTCTAACTTTGATATCATTGGTATAACTTTTGATTTAACTGCTACATCTACAGGAAATGGTGCTGTATCTTGTAATTCCATGAGTGGTTGGTATTCTCAATCTTATACTTTTGAAAATTCATCTAACGTATATGTTGACCTACCTAAAGATGCTTACGGAACATTATCATTGAATATGTGGTGGAATAGTGCTAATGCCAATATCACTAACGTTAGATTAGTTACATCTAGTACAGATAGTGGTATTACTACTACTACCACTCCAGTAACTACCACCACTCCAATAACTACCACCACTCCAGTAACTACTACTACTTCAGTAACTACTACTACTCCAATGACTACTACTACTCCAGTGACTACTACTCCAATTACTACTACTACAAAGATTTCAACTAATAATCAATATATCCCTGTAACCTTAAATGATGCAACTATAAAAGTCTCTGATTATACTTCCAAAAAAGCAGTTGGAATTACTTTTAAATTAACTGGTGTATCTACCGGAAGTGGTTCTTGTCAACTACTTACCACAAATAATGATTGGTTGGGTAGTGTAGACTATAGCTATACTGACACTGATACTGTTACTATAGATTTATCAAAGTATTCAAACATTGGAATTATCAAACTATATATGTGGTGGAATTCTAATGGTCAAAATATTACTGATGTACAACTTATAGTTGAATAAATTTAACTAATATAGACTATTCTATTAGAAAACACTCTGTATCTATATAGTGATACAGAGTGCTCTTTTTTATTTACTTTAAAATCTATTTTAAAGCCAGTTCAAAGTACCAAAAAAGAAGTGATTTCTCTATGAAAAATTAATCAAAATTTATAGATTTTTGTAATACTGTAAGCAAAATAGGTAAAAGTTCGTTAGTAGCTAAAATTCAAAGTAACGAAAATACGTTATTTTAAAGGCTTGACTAAGGTACCAAAATGTGAAAAATA
>JBJFHM010000011.1:0-62263 GCA_051893615.1 Oscillospiraceae bacterium | reverse complement strand
ATCCCTTTTTTACATTTTGCGTGCAGTACTTCTACATTTTACTTGCAGTATTACATTTTTATAGACAATTATATATAAGTTAATTTAAAACATCTACTTTTTTGTTTTTTCTCAATAGTGATAATCTTTCTAACCTATAAAAGATATGTTCTGCTAAAGCACAATACTTATCTACCAAGATTATAACTACCGTTTCTTTATACTTTGGAAGTTTCTTAGTTATGGGAAACATATGTTTTTCAATTATGTCAACTTCAATAGGAGAAAGTTCAAACATCTCACTAGCATTTTTTAGCGCAGTTTGTGGGTGCTGTTTGAGATGTTCCTTGGTTGGATTGTTATTAGTACTATAGAAGTATAAATCATGTAATAGACCAGCTCTAGCACCAGCTTTTTCATCTAATCCTAACCAATGGCAGACCTTATAATTATAATATGATACGTTTACACTATGTTGAAATCTAGTGGTATAAATATGATGTGTATAATTTTTTAGGTCTTGTATTTCTTCACTATTTATGATATCTTCAATGTATGTGTAATAGATATCGTTTTTTAAATTCTTTTTTGAACCTACTGCTTTAATCATTTAAGAACCTCTATTAATATTGTTACTTAAAAATTTTAAGTAATCTACTTATTTTTCCTATCAAAATAATTATAGTTACTAATTATGGACATTCTATTAATAATATATGTATATACTATTAATTGCGTTAAAAATTTTTTGGTAAGATTGTTAAAATAAGTCATAACGGCGTACAAAGAATATTTTTATTGACATTAAGGAATTATAGTATTAAAATATATCTATAGAATAATGAAAAAGGATTGATTAAATTGTTAAATAAGAAAAATTTAGTATTGATATCATCAATTTTGATGTTGGTTAGTAGTTTAACGTTATCGCTTGGCATTAATGCGAATGCTGAAAATTCATCTATTGATTATACTTCTGACATCTCTCCAGAGGAGACCACGTCTAGTGATGATAGTGAGGAAAATATCGAAGATACGGAAGGCACAGAAGATACAGAAACGATTAGTACTAATGATGAACTTACTCTACTAAAGTATACCGATTTTCCTACTGAATTTATTAATAAGGTAGTAATAGTAGGGGACTCCATAGCTTCAGGATTTGGTACTTATGATAGACTTCCAAAAGAACAGGTTTTAGCCGTGGGTTCGGTGGGTGCTAGAAATATTCACTCTTTTGACTTCACCGTAGATGACAAAACTATGGATATATTAGATGCTATTAGTATTAAACAACCTCAATACATCTTTATGTCTATGGGTATGAATGATGTAAACCTTAGTTCCTCCGATGAATATATAGAAAACTATAACAAAAATATTGATGATATTCTTAGTATATGTCCTAAAGCTACTATCATAGTTATGGGAATTACTCCAGTAATACATTATAGTGAATTTACCTCTAATGATACTATCGATAGTTATAATGAGGCTCTTAAAATTATGACGAAAAATCGAAGAGAGAACAGTCAAAAGGTATACTATATCAATGTAAGTGGGTATCTTAAAGATGAAAACAATGGTTTAAAAGATGAGTTCTCTTCTGGTGATGGTATCCATTTAGACCAAAGTGCTTATGACTATATCTTTACTTCTATGATGAACTCTCTAAACTGGATACAGTAATTTAAAATTTTTATTATCTAGCCTCATCAATATGATGAGGTTTTTATATGTAAGATATGTACTAAAATACTACCATAAATCCATTGACAAAATATGATATTTAATATATAATTAAAAAAATTAAACAACGTGATTATGTCGTTTGAAAACTATGGGTTTGAAAGGATATATATAATATGATTGATGATTTAATATACGAAAAAAGAATGGATTTATTCTCTGTTCCTAAGTACTATTATATAGCTCATTGCATCTCTGGAGACTACTCTTTGGGTGCTGGTATTGCTAAACAGATAGATAAAAAATACTCTATGAAAAAAAAGTTACACGCTCTATATCCAAATAAAAGGGATAAGATTGGTGCTTTATTAGTAGATAACGTTTTTAATCTAGTAACTAAGAGAACTCTCTTTGATAATCCAACTTATGATAACGTCAAGGTGGCTTTAATAGATATGAAAAGACAGTGTTTAAAGAATAAAATCACTAAGATTGCCATGCCTCACATTGCTTGTGGTATGGATAAGTTGGATTGGTCTAACGTTCGTCCAATTATAGATGAAGTTTTTCAAAATACTGGCATTGAAGTATTAATCTGTTACCTATAATTTGCTTAACAAGAGGAGTGCTTTTTTATGGATATGAATGAAATCAAGGTAATCTATCTTATGATGGTAACTGCAGACTCTAACAACAACAAGTATTATAAAATGATACCTAAAGGCAATACCTTTACAGTTGAATATGGTCGTGTTGGAAGTAAACCTCAAATTAGGAGTTATCCTATTAAGGATTGGCATAAAAAGTTACATGAAAAGTTAGCAAAGGGGTATACGGATAAATCAGAATTGATGGAAGACTTAATAGAAAAAGAAGTTGAAAAAGATAGTACATATTTAGAAATCCAAAATAAAGATATTAGAGAAATCGTTGAACGACTTCAAAGCATGGCAAAACATACTATTTCTGCAAACTATAATATCACTTCTGATAAGGTTACTCAAGCTATGGTTGATAAAGCTCAGGATATCATTACAGAGCTTTCTACCTTTGCCACTGGCAAAAGATTTAATGAATTACTGTTAAAATCGGGTATGGAGAAAACACCTGATTTAAATGAGTATATACACAATTTTAATGTTTTACTTCTTGAACTCTTTGAAGTTATCCCTAGAAAGATGAAAAAAGTTTCCGACTTTCTAGCAACCTCTAAAGAGGATTTAATTAAGATTGTCCAAAGAGAACAAGACTTATTAGACATCATGAGAGGACAAGTATATCAGCATAATGTCACAGAAGATACCAAATCTACTGAGATTGAAAGTGATATCCCAAAAGTCACAATTTTGGAGGCTTTAGGTCTACAGTTTGAACCTGTTGACAATATAGACATAGTAAAGATAAAGTATCAATTAGGCGATGATGCTAATAAGTTCTATCGTGCTTGGAAAGTTACTAATAATAGCACTCAACAAAGTTTTAATACATACATAGAGGAGAATAATCACCCTAGGACTAAACTTCTTTGGCACGGTAGCAGAAATGAAAATTGGTGGTCTATCATAAATAGTGGATTAGTTTTGCGTCCTACTAATGCGATAATCACAGGCAAAATGTTTGGATATGGTATCTATTTTGCTACTAAAGCAAGGAAATCTATAGGATATACGTCTCTAAGAGGTTCTTACTGGGCTGGAGGTTCGTCAAGCTCTGCTTTTATGGGACTGTACGAAGTAGCCTATGGTAAACCATATGATGTCTACTCATTTGATAGCAAATACTATAACTTCAACTATGAAAAACTTCAAGAGAGTTGTCAAGGTGCAAACTGTCTACACGCACACTCTGGAAAAATGCTTTTTAATGATGAAATAGTAGTATATAAACAATCACAAACTACTATTAGATATTTGGTCGAAATTAGAGAGTTTTTTAAAATAAAAAAATTTTAAGTTTTTTTAAAAAAACTCTTGACAAATCTTAAAATATCTGATATAATAAATGACGTTGAAAGCCACTGTGGTGAAATAGGCAGACACGAGGGACTTAAAATCCCTTGGTAGAAATACCGTACCGGTTCAAGTCCGGTCAGTGGCATTTTTAGTTGATTTTTATAGCTATCGCTTTTAATAAGGCGATGGCTTTTTTGATACCTTATAATATTCACAAAAAATTTACATTTGAATATGTATATATTAATACAAGATTATCCCGAATAGTCCCCCTTATAAGAGGGGTTATCTTAATAACTATGAAAGGAAGTCTTAATATATGTCTCATGATTTTTTAAAAGGAACTTTAACCACTATATCTGCAATCATTGGATATCTATTTGGTAGATTTGATGGTCTAATGTATTCGCTACTAGCTGTGATATGTATCGATTATATTACAGGGGTAATCTGTGCAATAATAAAAAAGGAATTAAATTCAGAAGTTGGCTTTAAAGGAATTTTAAAAAAAGTATTCATATTGATAATAGTATCCGTTAGCAATATCATAGATGTAAACTTATTATCTAATAGTAGAGTATTATATTCATCAGTCATAGCATTTTATTTAGTAAATGAGAGTATTAGTATCTTGGAAAATGCGTCTTTAATAGGTATACCTCTACCAAATAGATTAAAATCAGTATTAAAACAACTCAGTGATAAAAATTCAAAATGAGTAAAAAACCTCCTCTAAAAAGTAGAGGAGGTTAATCTATCTAAAAATTTAGGTTTAATTAATCTTAGTAATAATCCATTGTTGACTTGTTGAGCCTGTATAGGTTGATACGAATACATTTCCTGAAGAAGTGGAAGCTGTACCATCTGCTGAGCCGTTGGTGTTTCCATAAGATGATAATGCTAAACTAGTATTATATTTAGGAACTATCTTGTAAACATTATCTGATATCTTTACGAATAACCATTGTTGAGCAGTGTCATCTACTGGATTATAGATTTCTACATTACCACCAGAAACTACGTTACCATTAGATTTTACTATGTCAAGAACTCTATTTTCACCATTAGAACTACACATAGTTCTAATCCTATAACAAGATAGATTTGAAATAAAATCCATTTTAAACTGTTGTTCAGTACTGCCATCGCCAGTCCATTGATATACGTTAGTACCATTAGTATCCAAGCCGTAGTCCACGTTGAGATATTTACCACTTGCAACATTTTTAAAAGTACAGATATCACCACTAGAAAAAGGAGTAACATAAGTATCATTATTTTGAGTGCTAGTAGTAGATGGAGTAGTTACAGAGGAATTACCAACATTAACAATCATGGCATTTTTTCCCTTCAAGTTATAGATGTTTCTAAAAGTATCCATATTGTATGTACGAACATATGAATAAGCACTTTCACTTACATATACTTCATTCTTAGATAAATCATAACCAATTATAATCATGCAATGATGACCTTTCTGCCAAGTTATGTATCTACCATCAGAAGTATACCAACTGTCACCGGTAGTAGGGGTAATCAAGTTATTGGTAGTAATAACTGCTACTGGAGTACCTTGGGCAATGTAAGGAAATAAGTCATCAAGATTAGTGCCAGTTAAGTTGGTAGTAGAGCAATCAGTTCTACCGATAGCATCAAAATAGTTTTGAACTGTGGACATCATACAAGGGATATAACAACCATAAGAGTTACTCTTTCTTGATGGGTCACCAGCAAAAGTAGTAATATAATCAGGGCCAATTTTTTTACCATCTGCATAGTAAAAATCTTGTCGAGGCATATAGGTCATAGCCATATCTTCCTTGGATACGTTAAAACCATACCAATTTAATAAGATGGTTAATCCAGTAGCTTCACAACCTGTAGGTAATCCAGATTGTACTATAGGAGTGACATTTTCTATATACGCACGGTCAGGAAGGTTAAAAATTGGAGAATTAGTTGTGGCAGGAGTTGATGTAGTAGTAGTTATCGGTGTAGTAGTCGTAGTAGGAGTTGGTGTAGTGGTGGTTATCGGTGGAGCAGTCGTAGTAGGAATTGGCGTAGTAGTTATTGGTAGATTAGTCGTAGTAGTTATTGGGACAGTTGTCGTAGTTGATGTAGTAGTAGAAATGTTATCAATTATGGTTATAATCCATTGTTGATTTTCATCACCAGTATAGGCATCTACGAAGACGTTACCTGAGGAGGTTGGCAAAGTTCCATCAGCTGAACCGTTAGAGTTTCCATTAGATGTTAAAGCTAAATCTGTATTATACTTAGGAACGATTTTGTACGTATTTTCGGAAATATTTACAAATAACCATTCTTGATTAATATCGTCTACAGGGTCATAGATTTCAACGTTAGCACCAGCTACAACATTACCATTAGATTTTACTATATCAAGAGTTCTATTTTGACCATTATCACTGCACATAGTTCTAATTCTGTAGCAAGAACTATCGGACAAGAAATCCATGTTAAACTTCTGTTCAGTACTGCCATCGCCAGTCCATTGATATACGTTAGTACCATTAGCATCGATACCATAATCTACATTAAGATATTTTCCACTTCCAACATTTTGAATAGTGCAAATTTGTCCACTAACGAATGGTGTCACATAGATATCACCATTAATGGAAGTAGTGGTGTCAGTAGTAGTAATTGGTTCGGTAGGTTGGATAGGTTCAATGGTTACTTCACCATTTATGATACTTTGTTTCATGTTGATGATATCAAGGACGTTAATATTATTATCATAATTAACATCATAATATAGATTAACTTCTTCGTGTGGATTAAATATGTAGTTTTTTATGTCAACCAATGATGGAGTTGGATTTTCATCTGCGTTAGTTACTACTGTCATATTGGAGAATATCCCATTGATAGTAAAAACACTTGCAATGATTATGGTAAATAACAGATTTTTATTTTTCATAAAAAATCCTCCTTTTTTTCTTCTTTTGAGATTATATCACACCTAATAATAAAGGTCAATATTTGGGAGAACAATACAAAAATTTTCGCAATAATATCTAAATATGTTAAACTGAGATTTGAAAAAATTATATATTCTCTACATATAATATCCAATAAAATTGACTTTTGTTGCACTGATATAAGAATGTTCTTTGCATATATGTACATATTAATATATGATATTCAAAAAAACACATGTATTTTGGGTAGAATATTAGGTATATTTGGAATAATGCTATATTTTTCAGTTTTCCCATTGTATAAATTGACGAAACATTGGAATTTTATTGAACTTTAGAAAAAAAAATGGTATAATATATATAAGAATATATTCTAATATATTCTAAGATATTCTATAAAAGGAGTGAAATTTTATTGACTGATAATATCTCAAACCAAAGAAATCAAGCTGATGAGAGAAAGAAACTAAAAAAAAATATGTCGTTAGCTTTAGATAGTATTATCAATAGAACTACTGATGATAATATTACCGTCAATAGTTACGATACTATTACTACTGAAGATACTCTTCTTGACGGTATTTCATTCACTGAGGAAGAAGAACCTAAAAATGATATGACTAGTCCACTAGATAATATTCTAAATCAAGGTACTTCTAAAGTGGTTAATATTCAAAATGAAAGTTTTGAAAGTTTAAAAGATAGGTCTAATGTTTTAAAATCTATTGGAATTGAACACGATAAACCTACTCAACCTGTTATAAACAATGGTAATGTTCAACGTTTGAACCCAAATGATACTCTATTAAGTACTACCAACGTACCTATAACAGTAGTAGATATAATCCCTAGTTTTACACACATACCAACATATGTAGTTCAGTTTATCAATAATAGGTATCTATTTAAATGGTACAATAAGAGCAACTGTAATGATTTAAAATCTTTTAGAGAGAGTTTAGAAGAACTATATAAGAATACTAAGATACCATCATATGTATTAAAACCTAGTATATTTACTAAACCTAATTCTAGTGGTTGCTTTGGGTGTATCTATATGAACTCTACACACAACTATTTTACCCTAAGAGACGTGATAAACGGTTATACCATAGAATATGAATATGACCATTCTCCAAAGCGTATGAAAGTAAAGTTTAAAAATATAAGTGCTATAGTGAATTCAGCTATAAACATCGTTAAGATATTCCAAGATTTACACTCTAAGGGTAACTACTTCTATTCTTTTTATGAAGAAGACCTACTAATCAACATAGAAACTGGAGACGTTCTTCTTGATATCTCTAATGCAATAACTAGAGAAAATGAAGATTTCAATCTAAATAAAGGTTGTATTTACTTAGCACCTGAACTATTAAATGGAACGTCTTTGCCTAATGAACTTAGTGATAATCATACTTTATCAGTATTGTTATTTAGGATATTATTCCATAATCACCCATTAGAAGGTAAAGCCGTAATAGATGATTTATCACTTGACTTTAAGAACCAAATAAAATATTACAGTGATAAGGCAGTATTCATATATAATAATAAAGATGATAGTAATCGTCCAGTGAGAGGTGTACACTTTGCTGTTCTATCCATGTGGGAGAAGTATCCAAGATATATAAGAGAGGCTTTTATCTATAACTTTGGTGAGAAGCTATTTTCTCCTGAAGAAAGATTTTCTCCATACCATTGGTTGGACATCTTGTTACATCTTAAAAGTGATATTTTGCCTTGCGTATGTGGTAGAGTTGACTTTTCTTTCTTATATGAGCTAACTCCAGAGGCATTTTATAAATGTCAAAATTGTGGTAGTAAGTATCATTCACTATACTTTAAGAAGAAGAAGTATCGTATTCCTATATACGATGGTAATAGCGTTTATGCAACGTTCTTAAAGGAAAATCCGAAACCTTTTGATGACGTTATCGGAATAGTTCAAGAAAATAAGATACACAAAAACGTGTTTGGCTTAAAAAACGTTAGTAAAATTCCATGGAATTGTACTGTATCAAATGGGGAATTTAGGTTATTACAACCAAATAGCACTTTGCCAATATTCCAACATTATAGTTTGGATTACTTCGGCTCTATGGCTGAATTTGATTATACAGAAAGCTAATTCTATTGGGAACACTCTCTATATTGAGTGTTCTATCAACAATCATTGATTGAATACACACGAAAGGATTTTTTATATATGGATTTTGATAATTATATTGAGAATATTATAACCGTTGATATGAATAAATGTATAGGTTGTAACAAATGTATAAAAGTTTGTCCTATTAAAGTGGCAAACACTACTATCTTAAAAGAGGGTACTAAAGACCAATTTATAACTAAAGTTAATCCAGATAAGTGCATAAACTGTGGAGAATGTGTAAAGGTTTGTAGACACGGTGCTAGAAGTTATAATGACCACTCTCAAAAGTTTTTTGAGTTATACGAAAAAGGCGAAGCTATGAACATAATAGTTGCACCAGCCATAAAGACAGCTTTCCCTAATGATGCTTGGAAACACATACTTCAATACTTCAAAGATAATGGAAACGTTAAAATCTATGACGTTTCTTTTGGTGCAGATATCTGTACGTGGGGTTATAATGACTATATAAAACATAATCCAGGTAGTAAGATAATAAGTCAACCATGTCCTGCTATAGTGAACTATATAGAAAAGTATCAACCTAAGTTACAGATGAAACTTGCTACAGTACATAGTCCTGCTTCTTGTTTGGCGATATACTTAAAAAAGTATCATAACTATGAGAATAATAAACCTATAGTTTTGTTTTCTCCATGTATTGCTAAGACATCTGAGGCTATAAAGTATAATACTTTTAACTTTAACGTCACCTTTGAGAACATTCAAAAGTACTTTGATAATAAGGGATTAAGTTTCAACAATCTCGGGGTAAGCCGATTTGAATTCAATGCCAATCCTGGTATATTGGGACAGCTTTTTCCACGTCCAGGTGGTTTAAAAGATAACATCTTAGCGTTACAACCTGATTTAATAGTAAGAACTTCTGAAGGTCCACAAAATGTATATAAGCGTCTTGAACGTTACGTAGCAGTATCCGAGGAAAAACGCCCAGATATTTTGGACGTCTTGAACTGTCAACATGGTTGTAATCAAGGCACTGCCACCATAGATAATAACTTAATCACCGTTGAGAGTTGCATGGACGAACTAGAGATTAAAGCCCAAAAATCTAGGGGAAAGTTTTTTAATAAGGATAAAAATTACAAACAATTCGATAAGACTTTTAATCCTAGTGATTTTAGATGTATCTATAAAAATCGTTATGAGTTGACTAAACTTCCTACACAGAAAGATATTGATGAAATATTCAACTCTATGTTAAAAACGACTCCAGAAGCAAGAACCGTAGATTGTAACTCTTGTGGTTATGAAACTTGCCATGAAATGGCTTGTATGATATATCAAGGATATAATGTCAAAGACAATTGCGTATACTATATGAAAAATAAGCTAAAACTTCAACTAGACAAGATTAAAGACTTACATGATACCCTTGAAAATGAACTACAAATCCTTTCGGATACTTCTATAAGTTTAAATAATACTATTGAAAATGTAAGTGGTACTTCAATACGTTCTAATCAAACTTTGAAAGGCTTGATTGCTGATTTAAATAGTATGAGTGCAGTCGTTGAAAACTTCCAAGAATATTTCAGTGATGTAGATATTAATGACGTTACTTCTGAAGATATCGACAACGTTATAAACCTATTTGAAAAGTTGGGTAACATCTTTAATGATAGTTTCCTTTCAAGATTACAGGCTAATATGAAAAATGATGAAGAAAATATTGAAGCTATCCATAGTTTAGACGTTCAATCACAAAAGCTAAGTAATATGATTTTAGAAATCAATAATAAGTTCAATTAAAATAAGACTCGGAAAGTATTAAATACTTTCCGAGTCTTTCCAATATTAAATATTAAGATTTTTTTAATCTTTTAGTCGATAATGTCATCACGAGGAGTGATATCATTGATGCGTTCAATCCTTTTGTAGATTTCTTGCATTTTCAAATCTGTTTGAGCGATAACCTCAGCACACTGTTTTAACTCATTAGAAATATCCGTAGTAATAGATGATGTAGTTTTATACTTCAATTGATGTTCTACACTAGCCCAAAAGTCCATAGCTATAGTTCTAATTTGGATTTCTACTGGTACATACTGTTTTCCATTAGCTAAATACACTGGTACTCTAATACTCATGTGAAAACTTCTATATCCTGATGGTTTTGGATTACGAATATAATCTTTAATATTTATAAGTTGGTAATCATCATGCATTAAGATTAAGTCCACAAGTGTGTAGATATCGTTTATATAGTAACAAACTACTCTAATACCTGCGATATCCTTTAGATATACTTTTGCATTTTCGATAGTCATAGGTACTCCTTTTTTTTGTAGTTTTCCGACTATACTCTTAGGTGACTTTAATCTACTTTCAATATTGTGGATAGGATTTCTTTGAAATTTCATTTTAAACTCTTCATCAAAGATGTTTAGCTGAGTTTTAACGTTTCTAATAGCTGAGTCATATAAGTGTTGTAATTGCATAAAGGCATTAAAATCATCTTGAACAGCGATAGTATCAATTGGAATGATTTGATTTTGTTTCTTTTCCTCTATGTACATATTGGGATTATTTTGATTTTCTTCAATACTGGACATAAGTCAAACTTCCTTTCTATATAGTTCTATGATAATATTATATCATGAAATTGTTAAATAATTATTAACATTTAACGTAATAATAAAACCTCCTCTATTTTAAAGGGGAGGTTTTTAAATGAGTCTATTTAGATTGCTTTTCCATAGCTTCAAGTATTTTAGAATTTTTCTTAGCTTGTTTTTTCTTTTCTTTAGCCAAAGCCTTTAATTCTTTTTTAGTTAGATTTTTAACTTGAGTATCTTTTTTAGATTTAGTAGTGTTTGAAATAGATTTTTTATTGTTTTTATCCTCATCAATATCATCAAGGTTAGGTGATGATGATGTACTTTCAGATATAATATCATCATTCATGATATTTTTTAGTCTTTCTCTAAATATTGAGGAACTTTTACTATTATTACTATCATTATTTCCAAGAACAGTGTTGGATTGTTTTAATGATATCGTTTGCAACGTAGATGAAACTGCTGGATTTTGTGTATTCGATGGTCTATAAGACAATGGATTAAAATCCACGGATATCGCTTGGAAAGTTGAAGAGTTCCCCATATTGATGGCAGGTTGATTTATTGGAGAGTTTGGCATAGGATTTACATATTTTGAATTATATACTGAAGAATTACCCATCATATTTGGATTTACTGGGTTATTTGGCATAGGATTGTCTATATATCTTGAAGTATATACCGAAGCCGTTCCAAACTTATTTGGCGTTACTGGATTGTTCGGCATAGGATTATCCATAGATTGTGTAGCATTTATATTAGTTTGAGATTGACTAGATTGTGACATAGGATTAAAGGCATCTAAATTCATAGTAGGATTTGTACCATATCCATTAGATTGTAGTTCATCATCGTCCCAACCCATACCCCAAACGTCATCGCTTACATTAGAATTGATATCTTTTAAAGCACAGAATGTTTTATCTGGTTTCATTATTAAGCAATCGGAATTTTGTGCATTGATATCTAAGATGAGTTTTTTACAACTATCACAAGGTATAGAAGGCGTTAGATTAGCAACATTGACGTTTACTAAAGCCTTAATTTTGGTCTCATTAGAACTCATCATAATTTTAATAGTTTCGTATTCAGCACAACTGGAAACTAGCTTACCATCTTTGATATCGCTAACGCTCATTCCTGTAAAGATACTGTTATGTTCAGTCATAAGTACACAAACAAAATCATTGTTTGAGAAGTTACCATTATTATTTCTTTTTTTGTTTATCAAGTCAATAGCTATTGAATAGAGTACATCAAAATTCATAATCTAGACCACCGATATTATGTATCTATATTCGGTGTAACCTCCTTTAAAATTTATAGTGTTATTAATAACGGAACGCCTAAAAGGACAGGCGTTCCTATTCAGAAATGGTATAAATATCTTTATTGATTAACGTATATTGAATGGCTATTATTAAAGAAACTTACATTGTTACCACCTCTAGCATTGACGTAGTCAATCGCAGAGTTTGCACATTGTATAAGTCTTTCTGAAGTACTAGCACCCATTGGAAAAGCTACTACACCATAACTCATAGTAGTTTTAAAAGCTATATCTTTGACTACTACAGGTTCGTTGATTACCTTATTTATAGAATTGACTAAAGATATTATATTATCTTGACTTTGTTGACCGTCCATAATGATTACAAAACGACCTGTATCTAAACGAGATACAAAGTTAGTGTTTCCACACACATTTTTAACCTTAGAAGCATAGCTGAATATGATTTCATCAGCAGTATTCAAACCATAGGTATCTGTGATTTCCTTAAGATTATCGATACTAGCTTCTATTACGGTAAATGGATTTTGTTTTCCTCTAGTAATCTTTTCATCTAGGGTATCCATTAATTTCTGTTTATTTGCTAGACCAGTCAAGATATCATAATAAGCTAAGTGCATTAACTTTTTATCTTTGGCTACTAGAGTATCATTAGCCTTGTTTAGTTCATCTATAGTAACAGAGAGGGCATCATTAGCTTTTTGCATCTTATTTGAATAAGAGTATATAAAGTATGCCATCAAGATGGTTACTAATGGTATTATTACACCAGGTAACGCTCCTATTTGATGTCCTAGCACTACTCCACTAAGAGCTGAGATACAAGAAATAACGTTTATCACTACAGATGCTATAAAGCCTTTTTTATGTGCTTTTACAGTTAAAAATACAATTACTATGTTTTGTAACTGTGAAATCAAACCGTTTAAGGCATTAACTGTATTTAACTTTTGCATGATTATCAAAGCTATACATATTATTATGCCTAATACTAATACCATAGTTTCAGATTTTTTTTTATCCATTATATATCCTCCCAAAAATAAATAAAATAGTATTTTAATGAATATAATTATATCACATATTGGAAAAATCGTCAAGATATTTTTTCACTAGAATTGGTAATGGTATGAATTTTGGTCAATACATCTAATAAATTATTAGAATAATGTGTTAAAGTCAATATTGTAACATAAAGATATCAAGAAAGTTAGTTGACTTATCTATTGTGATATTGTATAATAATAGCATAGTAAAACACAAATAATATGTGGATATATACTAATTTAAATATCGGAGGTCTATAATTTATGAGTTTTAAAAAGGATTTTATGTGGGGAGTGGCTTCAGCTTCTTATCAAGTAGAGGGTGCTTATAACATAGATGGTAAGGGCGTTAACGTTTGGGATTTCTACTGTCAAGGAAATCCAAAGATTTCTCACTGTGAAAATGGAAATGTATCTTGTGACCATTACCATCATTTTAAGGAAGATGTCGCTAACATGAAAAAGATTGGCGTAAAGTATTATAGGTTTTCAATCAGTTGGACTAGGATTATCCCTAATGGTATAGGTGAAGTTAATCCTAAAGGTATAGAGTTCTATAACAATCTAATTGATGAATTAATCGCTAATGACATTCAACCGTTGGTTACTATCTTTCATTGGGATTATCCTATGGAATTGGAAAAGCAGGGAGCTTGGTTAAATCCTAAATCTTCAGATTGGTTTGCTGAATATACTAAGGTTCTAGTGGATAATTTCTCCGATAGGGTTAAGTATTGGATTACTTTAAATGAGCCTCAAGTATTCATTGGAAATGGTTATACTTTTGGAAACTTTGCTCCATTTAGGCAATGTACTACTAAAGAGATTACTCAAATGTCGCATAACGTTCTATTGGCACATGGTAAAGCTGTTAAAATCTTGAGAGAACAAGCTAAACAAGATGTTAAGATAGGTTTTGCTCCAATAGGTCCAGTATACAATCCTAAGACTAACACTCAAAAAAATATTGATATCGCTAGGGAAAAATCCTTTGATTTAACTGAAGAAAACTTTGTTTTCTCATTAAGTTGGTGGAGTGACCCTGTATATTTAGGCAAATATCCAGATAGGGCGTATCAGCTTTTTGGTGATAGTATGCCAACCATCAAAGATGGTGATATGGAATTAATCTCTCAACCATTAGACTTCTATGGAGTGAATATCTACCAAGCACAAGCTATAGTAGATGAACAAGGTAACTGTGAAGAGTACTTTAACAATGGCAGTAACTATACTACTGGACAGCCTCTTACTCAGATGGGTTGGCCTATTAATGATGATTGTCTGTATTGGTCAGCTAAGTTTTTATCTGAAAGGTATAATAATCTACCAATCTTGATTACCGAAAATGGCATGGCTTGTAATGATAGAGTTTTCCTTGATGGTAAGGTTCATGACCTTGATAGAATAGATTTTCTTACTAGATATCTAAGAGGCGTTAAGAAAGCTATCAACGATGGTATTAATATAATTGGATATATCTACTGGTCTGTTATGGATAACTTTGAATGGGCTAGTGGTTATGATAAACGTTTTGGTTTAATCTATGTAGATTATCAAACTCAAGAAAGAACTATTAAAGATAGTGGTTATTGGTTCAAAGAAGTTATAGAAACTAATGGTGAAAACTTATAGTGTAATCTAAAAATTATTCATAAATTTCTCTTTTTTAATATTTGCAAAACCTCCTTTGATATGATATAATATCAAGGGAGGTTTTATCATGCAAGATTTTCAATTAATCTACTATAATGATGACGGTTCTAGGAAAGATATTAAATCTAATGATATCAATAGCTACATTAAAGAGTGGAAATTTTTAAAATCCTTGAAAATTTCTAAGGACTATTTAAACGGATTGTCTAAGTTTGAACTATTTGACTTATCTTATTTTATATGTGATTTCATTGCTATGCCTTATTACACTCTATTAAACTTTGATAGAAAAAAATATCTCTTAAATGTTAATGTATACAAGCAACTTTTAGATATATTTAAGTTTACAAAATCTAAATATGCTCATGATACTGATTTTATGTGTATCTTTAAATGGCTTTTTGATATCTTTTATAACAACTATTGCTATTATATTAATCCAAATGAAATTGATAAGTTGAAAAATATATACTTATCTGTAGCGTATAAGTTAAGAAATCCTTTGGCGATTTATTGGAAAAATCCTACACTTGAAACCCTCAAAGATGTTAGAACTTATATTATCAACTATTATGATAACTCTTATATTAAAAGTGATTTGTTAGATATCTACTTTACTGAAAAGAGTTATCATTTTGATGTTAATCTAAAACAAGAAAGGAATTAAGTTTTTATGAATAAGAAGGAAGTATCTGAGTTAAAGAAAAACCTATCTGATAAGAGTGGTTTTTTAACTATCAATAAGGTTCTAACTGCCTTTATTGATACTGATAAAAAAGTTAGAGTATCCACAGTTAGACCTTACTCCGAAATTGAAAGCGAAGAATTAGAAGTAATCACAGATAGTTTAAAGAGGGTGTTATCCACAAGTGTTGGAAAGTCTTTTGTAGAATATTCAATACCTAATGAACAGTATAGTGAAGGTGGTATCCAGCCATTACTATATAGCATAGTTAAAGATAAGTTCGATGATAAAGTTAAAATCGAAACGTTTCTCAATAAGATTGCTGAAAATATAGACTATGAACCATCATTTGCAATAATTTCAGCACACTGCACATATACTGTTAAGATAAAGAATAAAAATAATGACTTTAATGATGACAACAATCTTGATTACAACTTTATGTTGACTGCTTTCTGTCAGGCAGAATACGGCAATACTGGACTTGTATTCTCCAAAGATACTGTATTTAAAAAGTTAAATAATGAATTAATCATTAATAAAGCTCCTAGTGATGGATTTCTATTCCCAACTTTTAGTGATAGATGTCCAGATGTAAACAGTATCATGTATTATACTAAAAGTTTTAAAAATCCGAATATTTCTATCATAGAGGATATTTTAGGTTGTGAGTTTGTAAGGTCTGCACAGGTTGAAAAGTCGGAGTTTCAAAACATTTTGAAGACTGTAGTAGGTGATGATTTAAATTATAACATCATTACTGCTGTAAACGATAAGATTAAGGACATCATAGATGTAAATAAGAACGATACTGAAACCACTGTAATAGATAAACCTAGATTAAAAAATATCTTACAAGAGGTGGGTGTTGATAATCAAAAACTCTTAGCCCTTGATACTGTATATGATACTTCTATCGGTAAGACTCCTATGATAGCTTCTAACCTTGTGGATAATAAAACAGTAGTATCAACTCCTGAGATTACCATAAACGTATCCAAGGAAGGCGTGGATAAGGTTCGTACTAGTAATATAAATGGTAGAAAGTGCATAATCATAGACGTTGAAGAAAACTCTGTTGAAATCAACGGATTGATGACTAAGGTATAATCACTATGAGTACTATATATATATCCGATTTAGATGGTACTCTACTACATAATGATGAAACTCTTTCAAAGTATACTTGTAGAGTTATCAATGCGTTAGTGGATAATGGAGTAAACTTTTCATTTGCAACGGCTCGTTCAGGAATTACCTCTAAAAAGGTAACTAAAGGATTATATTGTCAAATACCTATGATAGTATATAATGGAACTATGGTTATTGATAGTGTATCAAATGAAGTATTGATATCTAACTTTTTTGAAAAGTCTCAAACTTTAGATATAAAATCAACACTTGAGTATTTTAAAATAAAACCGATAGTATACTCAATGCAGAACAATGTTGAAAAGTTTACATATATATCGAATAGAGTAAACGAACATATGAAACTCTTTTTAGATACTCGCAAAGGTGATATTAGAGAAAATCCCATCATCGATGAGGTTCACCTCTATGATGGGAGTATCTTCTATTTTACCTGTATAGATAGTGTTGAAAAGTTAAAACCAGTTTATGATATTTTAAAGTCCAAATATGACTGTATCTATCAAAGGGATTATTATAGTAATAGTCAATGGTTGGAGATAGTTCCTAAAAATGTGAACAAATCCACGGCGATATTACAACTAAAAGACTTTCTAAAATGTGATAGGGTAGTATCTTTTGGAGACGGTTTAAACGATATTGGAATGTTTAAAGTATCTAATGAAAGTTATGCCGTTTCTAACGCAGTAGACGAAATCAAAAGTTTAGCTACTGGTATTATAGGTAGTAATGAAGATGATGGCGTAGCTAAATGGTTAGAAAATCAACTATTAAGAAAATTTTATAAATAGAGGTGACTTATATGTCCGAAAAAGAGAATGTTAAAAAAGAAATCAAGAGAGTAATAGAAGAGTGTTCATTACATGGACTTACAGAAATCCCTGAAGATAAGTCTAAGGATATCATATCCGATATATTCTACTCTTTTGTGGATATCTCTAAATATACTAAGATATCCTTAAATAAGATTTACAATAAGTTAGATGATAGACTAAACAATCAATATAAAAGGCAAGTATCTTTTGGGGAACTATCATGGGAAGATTTTTTGAGCTATATATATAAGTTTGTTCCAAAAGAAGATAATCAAGTATATTTGGTAGTATCTGGGGCAAGTGATGAAGACTATTCAGTAATCTATGATGGAGAGTTAGTAGAAGTCTATAAACTTCTATTTGATGGTGTCCCACTTGGTAACAATGGCGATTTTAGTATAGTATCTAAATACTACGATTGGCTAATATATTATGATGACACCAGTGAAACTCTTGGTTACATCTCAGAAAAATTAGATTAAAGATAAAAAGGTGTGTAGAAAAATTTTTCAATATGGATTACTTTAAAAATGATAGATACAATATCTTAGGTGGTGTAATTATAGCTCTTAACGTTCTAGCCATAATATCTAGTACGACTACTCAAGTGATAGAGACCTCACTCGGTGGAAGTATTGGCACTAGTATAGGGTATAGTGTAGTAGGTAGTTCGGAGGTCGTTGGTATGTCTCAATTTAGCTTCGTAGATAAAGGAAAAGTTATCAAGAAAGTTAAGAAGTACACTCCTGAGCCATTAGAAACCTTTATAACCCATGATATTTCTGCATCGGTCATAGACGTTCCATTTATAGACCAAACCACATGGTATCCTACAGGTTGTGAGAGCGTCAGCACCACTACAGTATTACAGTATTATGGTATAGACATCACTGTAGATGACTTTATAGAAAAACATTTAGAAAAGGCAGAACTTAAAGTAATAGGTTACAAAAAAGGCAATGAAAGGATATTATCCAGTGAACACCCAAATGATGCGTTTATAGGTAATCCAAAATCTGCTAGTGGATTGGGTTGTTATGAAAGGACTATAACTAATGCCATCAATTCAGTATTGAAAGAAAAAGACTTAGAAGACTTTTTCAAAGTGGAATATCATAGAGACTTGACCATTAATGATATCAAAAACTATCTTGATAACGACGTCCCTGTGATAGTTTGGGCTACTCAAAACATGGTTCCATCTGAAGAAGGTTTAAAATGGTACATAAATGGCACAGATACTATCTTTCAATATATGAGAAATGAACACTGTCTCGTTGCTATCGGTTATGATAAAGACAATATCTACTTTAATGATAGTCTCGTAGGTAGGATTGCTTATCCTACAGACCTATTTCTTGACCGTTACACCCAAATGAATACTAGAACCGTTACAGTAGAGTATATTGGATAATGTTGTAACATCTATGTGTATTTTTAGGGAAATCTAATATAAATTTTCAATTTTTTTGATTAAAACTATTGAATTTTTTTAGTATTTATAGTATAATATGTATACTACGTTTAAGTATTAATTTTGAAAGGGTGATTTTTTATGAAAAAATTTAATTACTTAACTTTAGATAGACAATATGCTACTGGTGGTAGAGAAATCGGTCAAAAAGTTGCCGAAAGATTAGGTATTCCTTTCCACAATCAAGATATTTTAGAAATGTCTGCAAGTAATTTAGGAGTATCTTTAGCAAAAGCACAAAAATCCGAAGAGACTATAGTTAGCAGTGTAATATATAGTCTTTCTTTAGCTTCAAATCCTAACCTATACGATAACGGCGTTATTCCTATGGCTGATAAACTCTACTTTGAGGAAGCTAGAATTATTAGAGAGTTTGCAGAAAAAGAACCATCATGTGTAGTAGTTGGCAGATGTAGTGATGTAATCCTTGGTAATCGTCCAGACTGTTTGAAAGTGTTTATCTGTTCTGAGTTGCAACCTAGAATTAACAGAGCTATTGAAAAGTATGGTCTTAAATCTGTAGATGCTGAAAAGTTTATTCGCAAAAATGATAGACGCAGAACAAGTTTCTACGAATTTAACACCGATAAAAAATGGGGTTATCGTGATAATTACCATTTAATATTAAATAGTCACTTTCTTGGAATAGATACTTGTGTCGACATCATAGTAAGGTTAATGCAAGGCGAATAGATACTTATATGGAATGATTTTTTAGTCATTCCATATTTTGTATATAACAAAAAAAGTGTATCTTAAAATAAAAGATACACTCAAATCTTTTTGAAAAAACCGCCTTGCCGTCGTATAGTAATAAAAACCCGCACAAGGCAGGTGGGTACCAGCCTAAATAAATCACGCTCCCTTCGTCCGAAAAAGTTCGGGAGGTCTGCAATCCATATTTAGAGCGAAGTTCCCTATATCTAAGTGTTGGATTTAAAAAACACTATACAAACGAATATAATACAAGGCAGTAATTCAGCTTTTTTATTACAATACTTATTATATCATAAAAGAATAAAAAAATCAAGGGAAATTTTTAGATTTATTTGAACTTTTTAAAATTTTTTTAAAGATATTGTAAAAATATACTATTGTTGGTCGTCGTCATCGTCGTCCATGGCATCGAACATAGCATTTATGCGTTCTAAGAATAACTCTCCAACATGATTGAGTTCCTCTTCGTTATCGATAGTAACTAAAGAAACGTTTTCAGGGTCTAAACCATCGCAATTTGGATCATCTTTCAATATAACTAATTCTCCATCATCGTTGAGCATATCTGAAGGATTTTCGTAGTGAGGTGTTAATGCATAATAGTTTATATCATCAATGACCATAGTATCTAAGAGTTCGAAGAGTTGTTCTTTACCATCTTCATCAGTTAAGGTGAAGAGGTCAGGTCTAAATTGGTTTTTATCTTCCATAGAAAATCTCCTTTAAAACTGAAATATTTTTTATATATTATAATATATTTTTAAAGTAAAGTCAAGCATATATTGAAAATAAATAATTTTTTAAATTTTTTTCAAAAAAACTATTGACATTTCACAAAAAATATGATATCATATATACAATAAATAATTCAAAGTTCATTCGGTAAAAGAATTTTGATTATGCAAGAAAGGATTTAGATACCGATGGGAAAAAATGTTTGCTCTTAATAAGATAAGTTATTATATAATTTTGAAAGTAGGTTGAACCAATGGAAATTTCAAAGTTTGATACCATTTGTACTATGAATGGAACTTTTAAAATTTAATATTATTTATTATTCAAGACATCATCTATTGATGATATCTTCGTACTACATTTATTTTGGTAGATTGCAGATATAATACTCATCTCATTAGGCTTGTGTTTGGTTATTCATAAGCTGATTAAAAATAGTTTTATGTAAAAAAGTTTATAGCATATATACCCCATCTTTAGTAGATGGGGTTTTAATTTTTCAGTTAATAAAGTATTGGATTATACTGAAAGATATAATCCAATATTTTACATCATAATGGTTGATTTCTACTCTTTTTTCTACGTTTTTTTAGTTCATACATCTTAGCATCGGCGATATTTATTATATTATGTATAGATATGTTGCTATCAGCTATAGTGATATGATATCCCATACTAGCACCAATCCTGTAAGGTTTTCCAGACTTTTGATTATAGTTTTTAAACTCTTGATTTATGTTATCACAAAGTAACTTAACCCTATTTTCATCATAGTTGGAGGAGAATACTACGAACTCATCACCACCAAAACGTGCAACGACTTCACCAGAGTTGCAACATTTCTTTATAGCAGATGCCACCTCTATGATAGCATTATCACCTTCTTTGTGACCGAACTTATCATTTATGTACTTTAATCCATCTAAATCTATGAATAGAACCATAATCTCTTCTTTATTATTACAAGCCTCTTTGTAGATACTTTCAGCAAAACGTGAAAAGCCGTTCCTATTGTATATGTTTGAAAGATTATCTATGACGTAGAGTTTATCAAGTTCATATATGATATTTTCTAAACTAGTTTTGTTCCTTATATTTTCAATGGCAGTACTGATATTGGCTATCCAACTATGAAACATAGGATTATTTAACGGATATTCACTCCCTTGGATTATACAATATCCTAAGCATTTTTCATGAAAATGTATAGGTGAAATATAATAACATTTACCAACATTTTCATTTTGTTTAGATTTGTTCGGCAATATATCACTTGATGGGAACTTTTCACATTGAATATTAAAAGTATCATTATAGTATGATAGTATACAGATAACGTTTTTAGTATATCCATAGTTAGAGATTTTATCTATAAAGCCAAGTTTAGCATCGTAGGAAGAACGCCAATTTTCACATAAGCATAGATAAAATTCATCACATTTGATATTCAAAATGTATGGTTTTAATTTGTGTAATAATTCCTCCATGGATATAGCCTCTGCTAAATCACTAGCCATTAAGTTCATATTTCTAACGCCCTCACGGTATGATGTTAATAAGTTATAACTTCTAACTCTAAAATCGCTTATTTTTTCTTGTTTGAAGTAGTTGCAACCACAACTTTCTGTAAACACTGCTTTAGTTTTGATACTCTCACAACGCTGTTGGCTAGTCCCATTGATATGTTTAACAATCTTTTCACAAGCAAGTTGACCTATTTCATATAGTGGTCGTTCTACTGTAGTGATTTCAGGCGAATAGTTTCTAGCCTCATAAATTCTATCGAAGCCAGAAATACAGATATCTTGAGGTACTTTTAAACCATATGAGTTCAATGCGTTTATAGTAGATAATGCCATGACATCATTAGCACAAACTATGGCTTGTGGTAGAGGTATCTTAGCAGATATAAACTTATCTATAGCATTAACGCCATCTTCGTATCTAAAATGCCCATGATATATCCTTTCTTCTTCTATTGGAATGTTATGTTTTAGTAGAGTACTTTTATAGGCTTTTAAACGTTCATGACTTTCCTCGTTGTCGTCCATACCAGAAATATAGTTAATTCTATTAAATCCATGATGTTCAATAAAGTGGTTTACTATTTTAGACATAGCTTCAAAATTATCAATGTTTATATTATAAGTATCAAGTAGGTCATCTCCGATACTTACAGTACACACATTAGAAGTTTTTATGTTTTCTAAGATTGCACTTTTAATCTTTTCGGACTGTTCAGAAGTTATAGTATTAGTCAATAAGATTATACCATCAAATTTTTTATAGTTTATGAGATTAAATATATTATATTCGCCAATATCCTGTTTTGGGCTTTTTAGATTACCCCCAAAAGCACTAAATATATATACATTAAATCCATATTTTTTAGAGAAGTCTATTATTCCGTTTAATATCTTATTTTGATACTCTTCGTCCATACAAGATACTAGTACTGCAATATTTTTCACATTATTCAAGTTCGCACCCCGTTTACAATAAATTTTATATAAACTTAAAGATAATCACCATCTACCTAAGATAGATTATATCATATTTATTAAACGTTTTCAATAAGTATCCTAAAATTATTTGAATTATTTATATAAAAATCGCCATATAAGGAACGTTAAAAGCTCTACTATTAAGAGTTATCGACGATTTTTGAAATGTTCGCTTGACAATAGGTTAAATCTGTGATATATTATAATCACAATAGAATATTTTGGGAATGATTACCTCCCATATATGTGTAAATAGTTACTTAATATAAAATCGCTTATTAGCTGATGGTATCTACATTTCTATGTGGATATTATCAGCTTTTTTTATTTTAAAACACATTTGAAAGGAGTTTTTTTTATATGTTGTTTACTTTTGGGATAATCCTGTTATTTGGGTTAATCCTTGGGAAGATTTTTAATAGGTTTGGACTTCCATCTTTAATAGGCATGATACTGTTAGGCATAGTACTGTCATCTTGTGGTTTGGTGGATAACAAAACTTTAGAGATGGCTCCCGAATTGAGAAAAATCGCCTTAGTAATAATCTTGACTAGGGCAGGATTGAGTTTAAATCTAAACGATTTGAAGAAGTCAGGAAGACCTGCAATCTTGATGTGTTTTCTACCTGCAACGTTTGAAATTTTAGGTTGTATCTTGATACTTCCAAGACTTTTCGGAATATCTTTGATAGAAAGTGCCTTGGCAGGTAGTGTAATCTCTGCAGTATCACCTGCAGTGACAGTTCCACGAATGATTAAATGTATCAATGAGGGCTACGGTTCGGATAAGGGTATTCCTCAAATGATTTTGGCAGGTGCTTCTGCTGATGATGTCTTCGTTATGGTGTTGTTTACATCTTTGTGTAAATCCTTACAAGATGGAAACTTTTCACCTGTTGCTATCTTGAAAGTACCAATATCCATAGTGTTAGGGATTGCCATAGGCATCATATGTGGAGCTGTACTTACTAAGTTGTTCGATAAGTTCCATATTAGAGATACTGAAAAAGTTATCATAATAGTGGCGATATCTTTTGGATTACTAAAACTGGAAGACATCTTAACTGGATTTGTATGCGTTTCAGGTCTATTGGCTATTATGAGTTTAAATCTAGTGATTAGAACACTTCAACCTGAACGTGCAAAAAGGTTATCGGATAAGTTTAATAAAGTATGGTCTGTAGCTGAGATAATCTTATTTACTTTGGTGGGTATCGCAGTAGATTTAACCTACTTAAAATCTAGTGGAGTTATAGCAATAGTATCTATATTAGGGGCGATAATCTTTAGAATGTTTGGAGTTTTACTCTGTTTAATTAAGACTAATCTTAATAGGAAAGAAAGACTATTCTGTATGATATCTTACTGTCCAAAGGCTACAGTCCAAGCAGGGATAGGTTCTATTCCATTATCTATGGGATTTTCTTGTGGTAACATCATATTAACGTTGGCAGTAGTATCTATTTTGATTACTGCTCCTATAGGAGCTATCTTAATAGATAGACTTTATACAAAACTATTAAAAAAAACGGGATTGTAACAATCCCGTTTTTTGATTATTCAAGTTCAAAAGCTCCAGTATATAGTTGATAATACTTTCCATGGTCTGCTATTAGTTTTTCATGTGAGCCTTTTTCTATAATCCTACCTTGCTCAAGAACCATGATAACGTTAGAGTTCTTAACCGTTGATAGTCTATGTGCAATGACAAAGACCGTCCTTCCTTGCATTAGATTATCCATACCTTTTTGAACTATGGCTTCAGTTCTAGTATCTATGGAGGAAGTAGCCTCATCTAGTATCATTACAGGGGGGTCTGCAACGCAAGCACGTGCGATAGAAATTAACTGTCTTTGACCTTGTGATAATCCTGAACCATCACCAGTTAGGACGGTATCATAACCGTTAGGCAACATCATTATGAAGTCGTGAGCATTAGCACGTTTAGCAGCTGAGATAACCTCTTCATCAGTGGCATTAAGTTTACCATATCGAATATTTTCCATAACTGTGCCTGTGAATAGGTTTACATCTTGGAGAACCGTACCCAAAGAGCGTCTTAAATCGGACTTTCTAATCTTATTAATGTTGATACCATCATAACGGATTTTACCATCTGCAATATCATAGAAACGATTAATCAAGTTGGTGATAGTGGTCTTACCTGCACCAGTAGAGCCTACAAAAGCAACCTTTTCTCCCTCATGGGCGTATAATGAAATGTTATGGAGTACAATCTTTTCTGGAGTGTAACCAAAATCGACGTCGAACATTTGAACGTCGCCACGGAGTTGAGTATAAGTGGTAGTACCATCTTGATGAGGGTGTTTCCAAGCCCAAAGTCCAGTGTGTTCAGGAGTTTCCACAATTTGATTGTTTTCTATCTTAGCGTTTACTAGAGTTACATAACCATTATCTTGTTCAGGTTGTTCGTCCATGAGTTCAAAAATTCTACTAGCTCCTGCTAGTGCCATAACGATAGAGTTCAACTGTTGCGATACTTGGCTTATAGGTTGTGTAAATGATTTAGATAGTTGCAAGAAACTTGCTATCGCTCCTAAAGTGATACCTCCTATCTCATTGATTGCCATAGCACCACCTATGAAAGCTATCAAGACGTATTGTAAGTTTCCTAAGTTGCCCATAATTGGCATTAACATATTTGAAAATCTGTTAGCCTGTGTAGATGAATAACATAGTTCATCATTTAGGTTGTTAAACTGTTTGATGGTTTCCTCTTCATGACAGAATACTTTTATAACTTTTTGACCGTTAATCATCTCTTCGATATAGCCGTTAGTATCGCCAAGGGCTTTCTGTTGTCTAACGAAGAAAGTACCACTCTTACCAGCAATAACCTTAGATACTAACAACATTATCACTAAAGATAATAATACTATTATAGTTAGTGGGATACTAATCTTAACCATTGCAAAGAATACTGATACTATCGATATTACAGAGTTTATTATCTGTGTAATACTTTGAGCAATCATTTGACGAAGTGCATCAGTATCATTAGTGTAACGACTCATTAAATCGCCATGTGTGTGAGTATCGAAGTATTTGATAGGTAAGTCTTGCATCTTACTGAACATCTCATTACGGATATCCCTTAGAACGCCTTGTGCGATAGTTACCATCAATTGAGAGTATACCAAAGATGAAACAATACCAACTAAGTATACTCCTGCCATGGTCATTACTGCTTTAAGTAAGCCATCTAATACTGGATTAGTTTCCATCAATAGAGGTGTGATATAATCATCAATCAGTGTTTGTATGAACATAGAACCCACTACTGTTGAAAGTGAAGACAGTACTATACAGATTACCACTATTATGAATAAAACTTTATGTTCTTTAAAGATGTATCCAAATAACCTTTTTAAAGTTTTTCCATCAAAATTTTTGAGGTCTACTGGTCTAGGTGGATTTTTTCCACCTCTCATTCCCATAGGTTGTGGCATACTAATCAGCCTCCTTCGTTTGAGAGTAGTAAACTTCTTGATAGATAGGGTTCGTCTTTAGTAACTCATCATGATTACCAAAACCCACTATAGAACCGTTATCTAATACTATAATCTTGTCGGCGTCCATAATAGATGAAATTCTTTGTGCTATGATAATCTTAGTAGTGTTAGGGATTTCTTCTCTAAATGCTTTTCTAATTAAAGTATCTGTTTTAGTATCTACAGCACTGGTGCTATCATCAAGGATTAGTATTTTAGGTTTTTTAAGTAAAGCTCTAGCTATACATAGACGTTGTTTCTGTCCTCCTGATACGTTAGTTCCACCCTGTTCGATGTAAGTATCATATTTTTTAGGGAAAGTTTGAATAAAGTCATCAGCTTGAGCCAACTTGCATACATGTTGGATTTGTTCATCAGTAGCATCTTTGTTTCCCCAACGTAGATTATCTTTGATAGTTCCAGAGAAGAGGACATTCTTTTGAAGAACCATAGCTACTTCATTTCTAAGGGTTTCGATATCATAATTTTTGACATCTATGCCACCGACTTTTACAGTACCAGAAGTAGTATCATAAATTCTAGGAATTAGTTGTACAAGTGTAGATTTTGATGAACCTGTTCCACCTATAATACCAATAGTCTCACCTTGTTTAATATGGATATCTATATCTTTTAAACAAAGATTGTCCATCTTTTTAGAGTAGCTGAAGTTTACGTTTTCAAAATCTATGTCTCCACTAGGAACTTCGGTTATAGGATTTTCACAGTTGTTCAAATCACTTTCCTCGTTGAGAACTTCAACGACTCTTTCCATAGAGGCACGAGACATAGTAATCATTACGAAAATCATAGATAGCATCATTAAGCTCATTAAAATTTGAGAAGCATAACTAATCATACTAGTCAATTCACCAGTAGTCAAAGCCACTTGATTTGTAGTTATAATCAACTTTGCACCTATCCAAGAGATTAAAATCATACATAAGTCCATACATAGCATCATGATAGGTTGGTTTAAAGATAGTAACCTTTCAGCCTTAGAGAATAACTTATAGATTTGATTTGAAACTCCATTAAATTTATCTCTTTCAAAGTCTTCACGCACAAAAGATTTTACTACTCTAATACCTCTTAGATTTTCTTGAACTACATTATTTAGTTTATCATAAGTTTTGAAAACTTTCATAAAAGTAGGGTGAGCATATTTAATGACTATCACTATTGCAACTATTAAGATTGGTAGTACACATACAAATATTAATGACATCTTTGTGCTAATAGTGAACGCCATCACTATTGATGATATGAACATTATTGGACTACGGACTGCTATTCTAATAATCATTTGGTATGCGTTTTGAATGTTAGTAACGTCAGTGGTTAAACGGGTTACCAAACTAGAGGTTGAAAACTTATCAATATTGAAAAATGAAAACGTTTGGACTTTTTCAAACATTTCTTTTCTTAGATTTTTGGCAAATCCACAAGAAGCTACTGCAGCAAAGTGTCCAGATGATGCACCAAACATCAAAGATACTATTGCCATAACTACTAACAATAAACCGTATTGGATAATTTTATCCATATTACCTGTATTGATACCTTCATCTATTAGACGTGCCATGAAGTATGGTAATAATACTTCCATGATAACTTCACCAGTTACCAATATCGGTGCTAACAGTGATGGTATCTTATACTCTTTAACACACTTGAGTAATCGTTTTACCAATGTAATCTTCCTTTCTTAAAAAATGTAAGTTACCTAACAATATGTACGATATTTGACTTTTTGAATATGCTATGTATCTATATATAGCGTTATTCTAAATTTTTCTTTATCTTATCCATGATGCTATAAAAAGTTTGGACTTCATCTTCTGTTAAACCTTTTTCGAGATTTCTATTAAAATCATCGATTTTTTTGGTAATACACTGATGAAGTTGAATAGCTTTATCTGTAAGAGTTACCATTTTCATTCTAGCATCTTTTTTAGAATACTCTCTAGTAATAAAACCATTCTTTTCCATAAGTTTTAGAATACCAGTTATGGTGGAGCGTCTGCGATTAAACTCTTTTTCTAGTTCGTGTTGTGGGATAGTATGATTATCATGACCATAAATGAAACCTATAATATGACTTTGCATAATAGTTAGATTTTCATTGTTGAAATCTTTTTTGGTAAAGACGTGTTTATCAAATGCACGACCTATCAAAATAGATATATGTTTAATTTCAAAACCTATGGATTTAGGTGGAGTACTTTCCAAAGATATCACCTCCTAAAAATAGTTAGTGTACTTATCGTTAGGACACTTACATTATACCATTGATACGTTTATATGTCAACAGATTTTTTATATTTAGAAGTATTTTCATCAAACTTTCACAATGTTTTCTATCGTATAAGTAAAGATTGGAACACATTAGCGTTCCAATCTAGTTTTAAGATTTTTTACTATAATATGAAAAACATAAAACAGTATAATAGATAGTATCATAATAGAAGCCATCAAGATGTAACCGACCTTGGATATCCTAACTATTGAGAATAGTTCATTAAACAAGGTAATTCCTCCTATAAATATGATACACATTCCTATAAATAGAATTTTCCTCATAGTATTGAATGGTTGACATAGTCTAAATAGATGTATCAAACCAATAAACGCAGTAGCAATCACACAGATTGTAGAAATTTCTTCTTGTGATAATTTAATAAATACGCTATCACCTAATATTGATATCAAAGTTACTGTTAAGACTATATCTAAAGCAGTTGGAATTGCTTTTTGTAGAACGTACCTTAAAAACTTCCCAGATACTCTCTTATTGTTAGGTTCTAGTGCTAAAGTAAATGATGGTATTCCTATACATATAGCACTAATCAAGGTTAATTGGATTGGCACGAATGGAAAGTTAAGAGTTAGAATAGTAAAGATTAAATCTAATAGTATTGAATAGATGGTTTTAATCAAAAATAGTGATGCTGAACGTTTAATATTATTGATTGAACGTCTACCCTCTGCCACAACTTTCGGTAATGATGAAAAGTCTGAATTTAATAGCATCAATTGGGATACGTTTCTAGTAGCTTCTGCTCCATTAGATAACGCTATACTACAATCAGCTTCTTTGAGGGCTGGAACGTCGTTGACACCGTCACCAGTCATAGCGACTGTATGTCCTTTATCCTTTAAAGATTTAACTATCAACTTTTTATTTTCAGGAGTAACTCTACAAAAGATGTTATAACTATCTACCAATTGAATAAGTTCCTTATTAGTCACTTTGGAAGTATCTAACGCATGGATACTATCCAAACCGACGTTTTTTGCTACGTTACAGACGGTTTTGACGCTATCACCTGAGATTATTTTTACGTCAACATCTTGAGATTTGAAGTATTCTATAGTTTCTTTTGCGTTTGGTCTGAGATTGTCTTTCAATAAGATTATTGCAACTAAACTTAGTTGAGGTGGTAGGGTATTATCCCTAATGTGATACCTACTATATGATAACGTTAAAACTCTATAATTTTCAGAATACTTCTCTATGGTTGATTTGTGTTCATCATCTTTAAGAGTATACTCATAAGCACCTAGCACAAAAGAGCCTAACTTAGAAATTTCACAGGCTGAGAACTTTCTAACACTTGAAAAAGGTATTTCATGTATGATATCGTACCTTTTGCAGTTTGAAAGATGTTCTTTAATAGCTTTTGAAGTCTCATTTAGACCATTTTCAACCATTGATGACAGTACACCATTGATAACACTACTATTAAAATTTTTATCTGTTTGGATAATCTTCTCTACAGACATTTTTCCAGTAGTTAGAGTACCTGTCTTGTCCAAACATAGGGTGTCGACACGTGCAAGACTTTCTACAGATGATAACTCTTGTGCCAATACGTTATGTTTGGATAGTCTAATGACACTAACTGCAAAGACCATACTAGTTAATAGGACTAATCCTTCAGGTATCATGCCGATTAGACCTGCAGTAGCTTGAATTACTGCCTCTTTTAGGTTTCCCGTCAACCGATATTGACCATACAATAGTATTGTACCTATTGGAAATATTGCTATTGATACGCACTTTATAATCTTATTGATTGAGTTCATAATTTCAGAATTGTTTTTATTGAGTTTTTTAGCATCTTTGGATATACTAGAAATGTATGTGTACTTTGATATCTTTTCAGCTTGAGCATATACAGAACCACTTACTATATAACTTCCACTAAGTAGGGTATCACCTTGATGTTTTTCTATAGCATCAGCTTCTCCCGTTATAAAACTTTCATTTACTTCGCAAGTACCATGTAATATGGTGCAATCGGCAGTAACTTGATTGCCCGTCTGTAACTTTAGAATGTCATCTAAAACGATTTCATCTATAGGAATATGTTTTTCCATACCATCACGGATAACGATACTCTTTACTGCAGATATTAAAGAAAGTCTATCAGCCGTGATTTTAGCTCTTATCTCTTGGACGGTGCTAATTATTAAGTTGGATATTACTACCACCATAAAGAGAGTATTCTTATATGAACCTGCCCAAAATAATGCTAATGCTAAGATTAGATTTATCAAGTTAAATAGAGTTAAGGCGTTTCCTAATATTATTTGAGGAATACTCTTAGTCTTAGTGATATCTTGTGAATTGGAGAGATTATCTTTAAATCGCTTTTGTACTTGTATAGAGGATAATCCCTTATCGATAGTAGGGGAGTATCTTTCAATTTGATGTTCTTTTTCTTTCAATATATATCACTTCCTTATATAGTATTATACACTATAATGATTAAAACTATATTAAAATAGTCCGATTTTTTTAATCGGACTAAACTATGGTAGAAAATTTTTTAAGGTTTGGTTTAATCTTGAGATTGGTAAACCGACTATATTAAAATAGTCTCCATTAATTTTTTCGACCAGTAAAGAGCCATAACCTTGGATACCGTATCCACCAGCTTTATCGAAAGGTTCACCTGTGGCGATGTACTTCCAAATTTCCTCATCTGATAGGTTATAAAATTTAACTTTGGTTTCTTCAGAAAAAGTTACTTTTTTATCGCCTAAGATTACACAAACGCCAGTAATTACAGAGTGTATCTTTCCTGATAATTGTTTAAGCATATCAAAACAGTTAGACTTATCTTTGGGTTTACCTAAGATAGTATCATCTATTATTACCATAGTGTCACAACCTATAACTAAACTATCTTGATGATTTTTAGAAATGGCTATGGTCTTTTGAATAGCTATATACTCTGCAGATTTTTCCAAAGGAATTCCGTTTGGAACGGTTTCATCAATGTTAGCAGGGATTATAGAAAAATCATCATAGAGGAGTTTTAAAAGTTCTTTTCTTCTAGGTGAATTAGATGCTAAAATAATATTCATACGACTATTTTAAAAGGCTCTTAGGGTCATAGTTAGGTTGAAGGACTATCTTGTCATTGTTTTCAACGTCTTTTTTGTAGACTTCTTGCCATTCTACTGGGGTATAGTCCTCAACGGATACGGATATATGGGTAGGGTCACAACCTATAGTTTGTGCTAAAGTTTCAGCGACCTTAATCCCTGCAAGAGTTTTTTGCTCATCAGTTCTACCCTTGAGCATCTTTATAGTGATATGTGGCATAAAAAACCTCCTAAAATATAGATTAATATATTTGAATTATATCACTAAATTAGAAAATAGTCAATAAAAATGTGACTTTTTCTATATTTGTGCAACTTTCACAATATTATAGAAAGATTATCATGCAAATTTTATATATACCATTTCAATATGTTTACCATTATAATGGCTATATTATTCCAGTAATACCAAAATAATAAGATGTTTTCTTGTATTAAGTTAATAAACTTAAACGTTTTCCTACTTTATTGGTGATTTTCCACAAATTCAATAGGCTCTTTATGGAAAAAATGACGTTTTTTCAGTTTACCTATTTACTTTTTCAAATTAATATATTATAATAATATCAGTAGAAACGGTGATAAAAATGTGAACAATATTGGAAAACGTTTTAGATGTTTTTCAATCTGTTATATGATTTTCATCATGTAATAATCATGTTCTACAGTAATAGAATATTTTTTTTATTTCAAATAGGAGGAAATCTAAAATGAAGTTTAATCTAAAAAAGGCTTTAGCTAGCATTTCCGCAGTTTGCATAGTATCATCTATGATGGTTCCTTTTGGTGCAAACGCTGGACAAATGTTAGGTCAACTTGACTTTGATGATGGCATTGGTCTTCCATGGCACATCTGTGAGTCTGCAACTGCTAAGTTAGAGTTTGATATTTCAGGTGGTACTTATAATATCACAATAGTTAATCCAGGTGGTAAGTCAAGAGGCGGTGAAGATAGATGGGACTGTCAATTCCGTCATAGAGGACTTAAGATGAAAGCTAGTAACCAATATCACGTTCATGCTGAAGTTACTGCTTCCAATGATGGTTTTATCTACACTAAGATTGGTAACCTAAATGGTGACGTTGAAGTATGGCACAACGTAGACGATTTTGGTCAAGGTTGGCAATTACTACCTATGAAGGCTGGTCAAAAATTAACTATTGACTCTACTTTCTATCCACAATCAGATGTAGACGTTGCTGAATGGACCTTCCAATTCGGTGGTGATGGTCAATATGGTAATGGTAGTGGTGGCGATTGCTTCCCAGCTGGTACTACTTTAACTTTTGATAATATGTCACTTGAAAACTTAACTTCTGATGAAGATGACTGGGTAGACGAAATTCCACAAGAATTCAACGACATTTCATTAAACCAAGTTGGTTATTATGCTAATCGTGCTAAGAAAGCTACTATAGTTTCTGATACTGGTAATCTACCTTTTGAAGTTAAAGACGCTAGTGGTAACGTAGTTTACAGTGGCACTACTACTGCAGCTAAAGATGATGCTGATTCTGGTAATACTGTATGTATTGCTGATTTCTCTGAAGTTAGAACTGCTGGTACATATACTATCGAATGTAACGGAAAAACTAGTTATGAGTTTGAAGTATTCGATACTAATGGTGGCGTTTATCAAGAAATGACTAAGGACGCTCTTAACTATTTCTTCCTAAACCGTGGTAACCAAGATACTACTACTGAATACATCTCTGGTGGTTATGCTGATAGTACTGTTCTAAATAGTAGAAATAAACCTATCTACAATAGTGCTGATGAACATACTCAAGCATTGACTATCTCTGGTGATAAGTGGCGTAAAACTGATATGGCTTACCTAGCTAACGAATGGAGAGATGATTACCTATTTGATGGTTCTGACGTTCCTACAAATAATGGTCAAATCGATGTAACTGGTGGTTGGTATGACGCTGGTGACTATGGTAAGTACGTAGTAAACGGTGGTATCTCTGTATGGACTTTACAAAACATCTATGAGAGAGCTATGGTTCAAGGTACTACTGATAAGTGGGCTGATAACAATGCCGATATCATGTACATTCCTGAAAGCGGAAACGGTAACCCTGATATCCTTGATGAGGCTGCTGTTGAATTAGATTGGTTTATCAACTGTATGCAAAGAGACGACGGCATGGTTTACCATAAAACTCACGACTACAAGTGGACTGCTCTAGCTACTCTACCTTCTCAAGACGTTGGTCCTGATGGTAAGACTAAGTTAATGCGTATCGTTAAGCCTGTTACTTATGCTGCTACTCTAAACTTAGCTGCTACTGGTGCTCAAGGTTACAGAGTTTGGAAAGATATCGATGCTACTAGAGCTCAAGGTTACTTAGATGCTGCCGTTAAGGCTTATGATGCTGCTAAAGCTCTATATGATAGTGGTGCTAAAGACCTTGAAGGTAATTCTCTATATGCTCCATTAGACCAAAACGTTGGTGGTGGTCCTTACGGTGATACTGAAGTTAGAGATGACTTCTACTGGGCAGCTTGTGAACTTTATGCAGCTACTGGTGATAGCAAGTATGAATCTGATGTAAAATCCTATAGTGATGCTCTTAAGGTAGTTACTAGTCTAGAGGGTGGCGAAAATAGTGGTTCATTCTCATCATTTAACTGGGGTTGTACTGCAAGTTTAGGTACTTTATCACTTTCTTTGAACACTCAAGGTAAAGTTTCTGATGCTGACGTTCAAGCTTGTAAAGATAGTATCGTATCTGCTGCTGATACTTACATCGCTAAGGAAGATGAACAAGGTTATGGTATTCCATATCAACAAGCTACTTACAAAGATGGTGATGCTACTGTTACTGGTTATGAATGGGGTTCTAACTCTTTCGTAGTAAACAACGCTATCGTTATGGCTTATGCTTATGATGTTACTGGTGATGGTAAGTATGTTGATGGTGTTACTTGTGCTATGGACTATCTATTAGGTAGAAACCCAATGGAAAACTCATACGTTACTGGTTATGGTGACCACTATACTAAGTATGTTCACCACAGATATTGGTCATACTTACTAGATGAGACTTTCCCACTTGCTCCTGCTGGTGTACTTGCTGGTGGTCCTAACTCTGCAATGCAAGACCCATACATCAAGGGTGCTGGTTATAAGGTTGGAACAATCGCTCCACAACTATGTTACTTAGACCACATCGAAGCATGGTCTGCTAATGAGTGTACTATCAACTGGAACTCTCCACTTGCTTGGGTTGTATCATTCATGGAAGATGAATATGACGCTCCTGCTGCTGATGGTTCTTCTGTAACTCCTAGCGACAATCTAAAACTAGATAAGACTACTGTTAAGGTAAATGAAGGTGAAACTTCTACAGTTAAGGCTACTTCTGGTACTGTTACTGAATGGACTTCTTCTGATGAAAGCATCGCTACTGTTAAAGATGGTGTAATCACCGGTGTTAAGGAAGGTACTACAACTATCACAGCTAAGGACGCTAACGGCAATACAGTTACTGTTGAAGTTACTGTTGAGGCTTCCTCTTCTACAACTACTGTAACTTCTACTGAAGACCCTAATATCACTACGACTTCTAGCAGTGACCCTACTGGGACTACAACAACATCTAGCAGTGACCCTAGTGGAACTACTACTACTACTCCTAGTGATATTGTTTGGGGTGATGCTAACGTAGATGGTAGTGTAAAATCTAACGACTTACTAGCTATCAGAAAACAACTTCTACACCTAGAAGATTTAACTGAACAAGGTAAGCTTAACGCTGACGTTAACCATGATGGTCAAGTAAGGTCTAACGATATCATCAAGATTAAGAGATATCTATTACACTTAATCTCTGCTGATGATTTGGCTAAGGCTGACTAATCTGTAATTTAGATTATAATAAAAAATGAAATTCTCCTCTTAGTGTTAAGAGGAGAATTTTTTATATTCCAGTTAGATTGAATTCAGGTGTATATTCTGATTTTGCAGAACGTCTATCTTGCATGAACCCGTTGAAATTTAATTCTATAGCTTTATCTAAAACGGAGCTATACTCAAATGTAGAGGTTCTACGATTAATTTGTGGATAGTTTTGACAGTTATCATTTGGAGTATATTGACTCATTAGACTTAACAAAAATTTAGAAGTATCCAAGTTTTTAGATAACCACTCTAAAATTTTTACGCTATCATGACGACCCGTTGGAAGTACTAAGTGTCGGATAATTAGTCCACTTTGTAAGGTGTCATCTTTATAGATTAATCTGTTTTGTTGGTGATACATCTCTAAAATTGCTTTAGAGGTTATATCAAAGTAGTTAGCACACTTTGAGTATTTTGTAGATAACTCCGAACTATAGTATTTAAAATCCGTTAAGTAGATATCCACATAACCATTGAGACTTTTTAAAGTTTCAAGTTTTTCATATCCACCACAATTGTACACTACTGGAATAGTTAATCTATGTTTGCAGATATCTAAAGATTTTAAAATCTTATCAGTATAGTGGGTAGGTGTAACTAAATTGATGTTATTTGCTCCTTGTTCTTGCAAAGATAACATGATATTTGCCAAGTGTTCCACCGTGATGTCTTTTCCAAAAGTTTTGGCACTGATTTCATAGTTTTGACAGTAACAACATCTTAGATTACACCCACTGAAAAATATCGCTCCTGAGCCGTTTTTTCCACTAATGCAAGGTTCTTCCCAGTAGTGTAACATGGCTTTGGATACCCTTATATTATCACCAACGCCACAAAATCCAAGTTGTGATTTTCTATCTACATTACAATTTCTAGGGCATATATTACACAAACTCATGATAGTCTTTCCTTAAAGTCTTGATATCCAAACTCTTTTATGATTTTTATTCCCTCATCTTCACGATACACCACAATAGATGGCAATGGAGTACCATTAAAAGTATTGTTCTTAACCATAGTATAGATAGCCATATCACAAAAGATTAGCTTATCACCTTCTTGAAGTGGATTATCAAAAGAGTAATCACCAATGATATCACCTGCTAAGCAAGTATTTCCACCTAAACGATAAGTATATTTTTTTTCATTAGGCAATCCACTATCTATGATGTTAGGTCTGTAAGGCATTTCTAAAACATCAGGCATATGACATTCTGCAGAAGTATCTAAGATAGCTATATCTATGCCATTATTGATGGTATCATATACACTAGATATCAAGTATCCACAATCTAAAGCGACTGCTTCTCCTGGTTCTAAGTAGACATCTAAGTTATTGTACTTGTTTTTAAAGTACATGATACACTCTATTAAGGTATCAATATCGTAACCTTTTTTGGTTATGTGATGTCCTCCACCGAAGTTTATCCACTTCATATTTTGGATATACTTCCCAAATTTTTCATCTACTACTTTGATGGTTCTTTTGAGAGTATCTGCACCTTGTTCGCACATTGTGTGGAAGTGTATACCCTCCAAACCATCAAGGGATTTTTCATCTATGTTGGATAAGGTACTTCCTAAACGTGAACCCTCAAAACATGGATTGTATATATCAGTTTCAATCTCGGAGTATTCTGGATTTACACGCAATCCACAACTTATGTGCTTTGGATAGTTTAAAACTTTATCTTTAAACTTATTCCATTGATGGGTTGAATTGAATACTATATGGTCACATATTTTTAAGATTTCATCGAAATCCTGTTTAGGATAGGCAGGTGAGAATATATGAGTTTCTTTTTTAAACTCCTCATAACCGAGTTTAGCCTCATGCAATCCACTGGCAGTAGTTCCACTTAGATACTTTGCCATCAATGGATATTCACTGAACATTGAAAAGCACTTCTGTGCCAATAAGATTTTACAACCTGTTCTATCTTGAATAGCTTTTAAAATCTCAAGATTTTTAATTAATAACCTTTCATCTAAAAGATAACAAGGTGTCTTTAAATTTGAAATATCGATATCAAACATTTTTAATTTTCCTTTCTAAAATAGAATTGCCATCTGTGAATAGATTTTATCTACTTTTTTTCTAAAGATATTCTTAGTAAAATCTAAACTTGAGATGTTAATATAATTTTCAATCCTTAGTTGATACCACCAACAACTCATTTCATAATCTAAGGAACGGCATCGACCGTTTTCCAAAATTCTACCATATGTATTAGGCTCAAGAGTGAAAGCTATTTCATTGATATTATTCCTCATGTAGAATTTAGAATTGATATCATTAAAATCGGAGTTATGTCCTTGTCTGTGTGGTAGATTATAATCGATACTAGAGGTATCATAACAGTATTTGATATCAATACTTTTTGGATTGTTTAAATTTTTAAAGTCTAATTTTTCAAATCTTTTAGATATTCCATCTTTAGATTGAATTAAAAATACTGTATGTATCAAAGTATCGTTATTCTTAAATTGAGATTTATCTATTGGGATTTCAATCGGTTGCCACTTTGGATAGTGACTTCTAAACTCTGCAAACTTTCCACCCCTACAAGATTTATCCCATTCTAAAGTAATGTTTTGAATTAATAACATATAATAATCACCCTATAAATTAAGATTTTTTAAATACTGCAAATCCAACTGGAACTTTGCCATTTAAAACTTTAAAATCAGGAGTGCCTATACCACACTTTAAGAGCATATTTTGGTATTCAACATCATTATAGTTATGAACTGGATTAAATCCAATTAACTTATATAGTTTTACCAAAAATCTAAATTGATTATTAGAATTTACAGTTAAAAATGTAGGTAAGATTAACAATCCATTAGGCTTAACTACTCGATATAGTTCTTTTACTACTTCTATAGGATTTTCAAGAAGATGCAAGACATTTCCAGCAATTACAACATCAAAAGAGCTATCTTTATCTGTAAGGTTCAATAGATTTCGTTCTTCAAAAGTTATATTTTGTATATTTAGTTTATCTGCCTTAGATTTAGCTTTATCAAGCATAGGTAAAGATAAATCAGTACACGTGACTTTTTCTGCTACTTTCGATACCGCTATAGATATAGTTCCTGTACCACTTGCACACTCTAAAACTGTGGCATTTTTAGGTATCAAATTGACTATACTATCTAACATACTATTATAAGATTTGTTATTTAAACTTTCAGCAATATCATAAGCAAAAGCGAATTTATCCCAAAAAGATTTTTTACTCATAATAATCGTTCCTTTCAATTTATATGAATAATTGTTCATATATTCATTATAGAGTATAATTAGAAGAATGTCAATAGATTATCATACTTTTTTAAATATTCTTAAAAATAGGCGGATTTCAAAATCCGCCTTATAAGTTTTATGATTTTTTATCACTATGAAAATACAAAATTAATCTACTAAAGTTGGATTAAAGTCCTCAATCCAAGGTAATCCCCACTTGTTTAGTTCTTCCATGAATGGGTCTGGGTCAAACTCCTCTATGTTGTAAACTCCAGCCTTGTTCCATTTGCCTGTGATAATCATTTCAGCACCAATCATGGCAGGAACACCAGTAGTATAAGATATCGCTTGAGAACCAACCTCTTTGTAACACTCTTGATGGTCGCATACATTGTATAGATAGTAAGTCTTAGGTTTACCATCTTTAACGCCTTGGAAGATACAACCTATATTAGTCTTTCCGACCGTTCTTGCTCCTAAACTTGCAGGGTCTGGAAGTACTGCCTTTAAAAATTGTAATGGAACTATTTCTTTACCCTCATACATGATAGGTTCAATAGAAGTCATTCCAACGTTTTCTAAACATTTTAGATGTGTTAGATAACTTTGTCCAAAAGTCATGAAAAATCTAATTCTCTTGATGCCCTTGATATTTAATGCAAGACTTTCTAACTCCTCATGATGTAGTAGATACATATCTTTTTCGCCGACTTGGTCGAAGTTATAAACTCTTTTGATTTCCATAGGTTCAGTTTCAACCCACTTGCCATCTTCGATATAACTTCCCTTTGCAGATACTTCTCTGATATTAATCTCAGGGTTGAAGTTTGTAGCAAATGGATAACCATGGTCACCACCGTTACAGTCTAGGATATCGATGTAGTTAATTTCATCAAAGTGATGTTTCATAGCATATGCAGAGAATACTCCAGTAACACCAGGGTCGAAACCACTGCCAAGAAGTGCAGTTATTCCAGCCTTTTCAAACTTTTCACGATATGCCCACTGCCATTTATATTCAAACTTAGCAGTGTCAAGAGGTTCATAGTTAGCAGTATCCACATAGTTGGTTTTGGTTTCAAGACAAGCGTCCATAATGGTTAAATCTTGATATGGTAACGCTAGATTTAATACAACATCAGGTTTAAAACTGTTGATTAACTCCACAAGTTGAGGAACGCTGTCGGCATCTACTTGAGCAGTATGAATGATAGTCTTAGTAGTGCCTTGAAGTTTCTCCTTTAGGGCATCGCATTTGGATTTAGTTCTACTAGCTATCATGATTTCAGTGAATACTTCACTATTTTGACAGCACTTATGAATTGCCACAGAGGCAACTCCTCCACAACCGATTATTAAACATTTTCCCATTTAAAAAATCCTCCTATAATATATTTATCTAAAATTTTGATTTAATAACTAATTATTATTTATTAACTATCAATTACTTTCTCCCAAAGCCACAGATTTATCTAAATAGTAAGTAATAGTTTGAGTTTCATCATCGACAAGTGTTAAGATTAAGTTGCCATCTACAAACTCGAACTTATAAGATGTATCAACTGCCTTTACTAGATTATTTTTAATAGAACTTTGGTCAATTACTACGCTTATGATATCATCTTCAATGGTATAAGTTCCACGGATACAGTAACTAATATCATCATAGGTTAGATAGAACTCACCATCATTGGTAAAAGCGATAACATCATAAGCACTGTACCAAGTGTTGAATAGTTCGGAATAATCATTAGAGATAGTATTACCTTTAACTACAAATTCTTCATTAAGTGAGTTTTCCGTGGTAGTTTCAACTACTTCTTGTTGGTTAGAACTATCACTACAGCCACTAAAAGATATCAAAGCCAATAAGGTCACTAAAATTATTGGTATTTTTCTCATATTAAATGTACCACCTTATAAAATATTTCAAGACTATTATACTACAGATATATGTAGAAATTATGAAATTCTAATAAAAATTAATCTTTTGGGGTTACTAATAATAAGATTTCTCTTAATAGCTTACAAGCTAAAGCAGTAGAACTTCCGCTTTGGTCATATGGTGGTGATAACTCGTTCATATCTAAGCCGACTATATTTAACTTAGTCACCTCTATGATTGCATTTAATAGTTCTCTGTAAGTAACGCCATCAGCCTCTGGAGTGCCTGTGCCACAAAATATAGATGGGTCTAAGACATCTAAATCAAGGGTAAAATAGATAGGTTTTCCCTCTAGTGTTTTGCAGATATCTTTTAAAGTATCGAAGTTAAACTTATTCATATATGTGTGATTTTTAGCCCATTCAAATTCAGTCCTATCACCACTACGAATACCAAATTGATATATCTTTCCATCACCTAAGATATCGTGACAACGTCTAATCACACTGGCGTGTGATAACTTTTGTCCTAGATAGTCCTCCCTTAAATCTGCATGGGCATCAAAATGGATAATGTGCAAATCAGGATACTTTTTTGCTACTGCTCTAACACTTCCCAAAGTCACTAGATGTTCTCCACCAATCATAAATGGAAGTTTACCATCATTTAAGATTTGAGTGGTCATATCTTCAATATCTTGTAGAGCCTTTTCAGGACTTCCAAAACATAGTTCTAAATCTCCACCATCAAAAACTGATACGTCTGTTAAATCCTTATCAAGATATGGACTATAAGTCTCAATTCCATAGCTTTCATTTCGGATATGTTGACTTGCAAACCTAGTCCCTGGACGATAAGATGTAGTGCTATCGAATGGAGCACCAAAAATCACGGTTTTAGCTTGATTATACTCACAATCACAAGCTATAAAAGTATGGATATTCTTCTCCATAATATAAAATCTCCTTTGTATATAGTTGAGTGTTTTATTACTCTCTTAACTCGTCACGGACGTTATTAGGGATAGCAAAACACCCTTGATGTAATATAGTATTATAGTATCTAGTTTTAATACCTAAAGAGTTCCACCAATTTGGATTGTAATCGGTTCTAGGGTCGAACTTTTTAGAGGCAAATCCAAATAGCCAGTGTCCCGATGGGTATGTAGGTATATGTGCTTGATACACCAATGCAGTATTAAAGAGTTTCTTAATTCTACCGTGAGCCCTCTTCATAGAGTTTGCATATTCAGTATAGAAAGTACTCTCATGTTGATTTACTAAGATACCATCATCAGTAAGAGCTTTATAACAGTTGCCATAAAATTCTTTAGTAAATAATCCTTCACCAACGCCGAAAGGGTCAGTGCTATCGACTATGATTAAATCATACTCATTAGTATCAGCATCACGGACGAATTTTAAACCATCTTCGTAGTATATAGATACTCTTTTATCATCAAGAGAACACGCAGTAGTTGGGATATACTGTTTACATAATCTAACTACAGCCTCATCTATTTCTACCATGTCTATGTGTTCAATGGATTGGTATCTAGTCAATTCACGGACTGTACCTCCATCACCTGCACCGATTACTAACACATTCTTAATATTAGGATTGGTCGCCATAGGTATATGAGTAATCATCTCATGATAGATATACTCATCTTTTTCAGTAAGCATAAGATATCCGTCTAAGACTAAAATTTTTCCAAACTCTTCCGAATAGAAGATATCTATTTCTTGAAACGGACTAACTTCATGTACTAACTGTTCTTTAACTTTTATAGAAAAGTTGACATCTGTTGAATGTCTTTCATTAAACCATAAATCCAAAATAAAGACCTCCTTAGCCTAAATCAAAGGTATACCAATTAAACTGTTGCAATTGCAACTGAATTTTAACAAATTCAGGGTAATATCGTTGATGCCAATTTTTATTGAAACAATCCAGAAAGCGTTTTTCAGTTACAATTTCAAACCTAAATTTAGGATTACTAAAAAATACAAAGTATGGATTTTTAGCAAACCAATCACGTTGACCAATACAACGATTTTCCTCTATTTTAAGAGGTTCAGCCTGTTTAATAGATGGGTCATTTTCTAAAGAGTTCAAATCGTCACCAAGTTTAGCGAGTATATTTTTATCAAGGATATCACCATTACAGACTACATAGTTATGAATATTAGAATTGAACTCATTGGCATAGTTTTCGGCACACTCTTTTAGGATAATTTCTTTTTCTACTTGATTATCTATATATATAATTTTATCAACAGTGATTTCTTTAATATCACTGATTAAAAAAGTTTTGATATCTTCCATTTAAACCACCACATCAAGATAGTTAGTTTCAGTATCTCTAGCACCCGTTAGGGAGCAACCTTTTAACTTAGCATATAGTATATAGTCTATAATTTCCTTGGTGATACGTTCTCCAGGGGCTAATATTGGAATACCTGGAGGATAACACATTACAAACTCACCACAAACCATATTAGAACATTCCTCTAATGGAATAGATTTTTTATTACTATAAAAAGCCTTATGAGGTGTCATAACCACATCAGGATTGATATACTCATGGTCAAACATTCCAGACTTATCTTTACTATAAAGACGCTTGATTTCATATAGTGCAGATATTAAACGTTCGATTTCTAATGCAGTATCACCAGCAGAGATTATTGCTAATATGTTACCTAAATCGCCAAACTCGATTTGGATATCATAGTCATCTCTAAGAATGTCGTAAACTTCTATACCTGCTAAACCGATATCACGAGTATATACTGAAAGTTTAGTTCTATCGAAATCGTAGACGGTATCACCATTGCAAAGTTCTTTAGAGTAAGCATAATATCCACCAAGTTTGTTGATTTCATTCCTAGAATATTCTGCGAACTGTAACGTTCTCTTAAAGATTTCCTTACCGTTTAAAGCCAAATTTTTTCTAGCGATATCTAAAGAAGACATAAGCAAATAAGATGCACTAGTAGTCTGTGTTAGATTTATTACTTGACGAACATATCCTGAATTGACACTATTGTTACATAGTAAAATGGCACTTTGGGTGAGTGAACCTCCAGTTTTATGGACACTAACTCCAGCCATATCAGCACCGACACTCATAGCAGATGGAGGCAAATCTTCACCAAAGTAGAAGTGTGTTCCATGAGCTTCATCGGCTAAGACTAACATTCCGTGTTCATGTGCTAGTTTTACAATAGACTTTAAATCTGAACATATGCCATAATAGGTGGGATTGTTCACCAATATAGCCTTAGCATCAGGATTTTCATGTATAGCCTTTTCAACGTCTGCAACAGACATACCCAAGGGAATACCTAAATGCTTATCAGTTCCAGGATTGACGTATATAGGAACTGCACCATTGATTACTATAGCATTGATGGCACTTCTATGGACGTTTCTAGGCATGATAATCTTTTCACCTGCTTTACAAGTAGACATTATCATAGCTTGAACGCAACTGGTAGCACCATTAACCATAAAAAAAGCGTTATCTGAACCAAACGCTTGACTGGCTAACTGCTGAGCCTCTTTAATTACTGAAACGGGGTGACAAAGATTGTCGAGAGGTTTCATAGAATTAACATCAGCTTTTAAGCAGTTAATTCCAAGGAAGTCATTTAACTCTCTGTTACCTCTACCACCCTTGTGTCCAGGGACGTCAAAGGGGACTACTCTATTCAATTTATGTTTTACCATAGCCTCATGAAGAGGGGCTTTACTCTGTGAAAATTTACTGAAGTTATTCAATTAAAAATTTCAGCTCCCTTGCAAAAAAATAAGAATGTGATTATATATAATAATTAATAATTAATAATTATTAATTGATAATTATTAATTAATATATGTTTTCACCACTAAAAATTTCTATCATTTCACGCCTAAGACTATTAGAGATGTCCAACCGTTCTTTTGGGGAAATTTCGTAGATATCTGTATTAAAAAGATAGTTTTGTAATGGACGTTCTTTTATCAACATCTTAGTGTGAAAAATGTTGGCTTGATATACGTTGACATCTATAGCATCGTACTTATCTAATATACTTTCGTTGATATAGTTCTGTATAGAAGTTATATCATGGTCGATAAAAAATTTTTTACCATGGACGTCTCTAGTAAAACCACGTACTCTGTAATCTATGGTTATAATATCAGAGTCAAAACTACCGATTAAGTAATCTAGGGTGTTTAATGGGGATATTTCACCACAAGTAGAGACATCTATATCTACTCTAAAAGTAGATATGGCATTATCGGGGTGACTTTCTGGAAATGTATGAACGGTAACGTGACTTTTATCTAGATGGGCGTGTACAGTATTATGAGTAGCTTCTTTTAGAAATCCACGCCCTTGATTACAAGACTTATCTATTTCAGGTGGTGGAAGGTTACCTTCAGCGATTAAAACGTTTACTGAAGCTCCTTGAGGCTCATAATCTTGTTTAGAGATGTTTAATACAGTAGCCCCAATGATGTCTGTAACGTCACATAATATTTTGGTAAGACGCTCAGAGTTATACTGTTCATCTATATAACGTAGATAGTCTTTGCGTTCACGTTCGCTTTTAGCGTAGCAAACGTCATAGATATTGAAACTAAGGGTTTTAGTAAGGTTATTAAAACCATAAAGAGTGAGTTTGTTATCCAACTCCAACATCACTGCCTTTTCATTATTATATTTAAGGTTATTATATCATATTTCAGGGGAAAATTGTTAATATTCTATGAACGAGCTATATTTTTACTAAATATATTATAAGTGTTCAAAAAAATTTAACAATGTACTCTAAAAAGTGTGATACAATAGATTATAGATTTTTTTTAACTGATAAAATCTAATCTATCTAATAGGGTGGACATAGTAATAAAGCAAGACTTCTATATAGTTAATTAAGAAAGTTTTAGTAATCAATGCCGATTACGGTATGAATATAGATTTTTTACGAATTTGCAACGTAATATACTAAAAAGGATATCTAATAATATATTTTTGTCTGTTGGAACGCTTTTTAAACGTTTTTTTGTGTGTATAAGATATCATATATAGTAAAACTTATGAAAGGATTATGCTACTTGGATTTTTGCAATCTTATAAGAACGTTGCTTTTTTAATCTTACTTAAATAATGGATTTTGTTTTTTACATATGCTTTATTGTATGTTATTAAATACGCTTGACTTCTTTATAAGTCCTAAGTGGCAAAAGAAAATATTATGAATTGTTTTTTAATAGACTTTGAAAATGTAAGGTCTAACGGTCTAAAGGGGATAGAACATCTTAAAAATATTGATGACGTTTGTATCTTCTACAGTGATTATGCTAATAGCATAACTTTCGATATTCATCATAGTATGAATAAAAGCTCTGCCAATATCAGTTTCTTTAAAAGTACTAAAACTGGAAAGAATGCACTAGATTTTCAATTAGTATCTTATCTAGGATACTTAATAGCCCAAAAAAAGTATAAAAACTATTATGTTATCACAGGTGATAGAGGTTTTGAATCTGCTATATCTTTCTGGAAGGACTTTTTTAAGAATAATAATATGAGCTATCTTAACATTGGTCGTTTCTACACCATAAAAGAAGCTATAGATACTAAAGGTTTTCCTTCTAAGACTATCAAAGATACTTTGCCTACTATACCAACAGTCGAAACCGAACTCGAACTTCGTCAGTTAAAAGCTGAAAGTGTTATAGTAGATGTCAACTCTAAAAAGGTAGAAAATCAGTTTGAAAGTAGTCTAAATAAGAATAATGGCGTTGAAAAATCTGTAGTAGATGACAATGCTTTTAAAGGTTCATCTAAACAAGTCAAAGGGAATAACAGTAATAGTTCACATATGGAGAGTATTCCTAAATCTAGTGGGAGTTTAAGTCCAGTGACTAAAAAAGATACTCCAAAATCCAGTGTTAATAAGTTAAATGAAGATAAGAAGTCGCAACCACAGAATAACGTTAAATCTTTACAAACCAAAGATGAAAATAAGTCTAAAAATAAGAATAAAAATCAAAATACTGGAAACAATAAGATAAATAACAATCCAAATAAAAACAGTAATAATAGTTTGAAAAAGACTAATAATAATGATAACACTTTAAATAAAAATCTTAACAATAAGCTTCCAAAAGATAGTATAAATGATAATATTTCAAAATCAAACTATAATGCCCCTGTAAAGTTACCATCACAGACACAGAGGTCTAATACCATGGTTTTTGGTAAGATTAATCCAAATGATGATATAGCTACTATAGAAAAGTTTGAAAAGAAAACTTCACAACCACCAATATCACAAAAGAAACAAGAACCTACTAAAAAATTTTCTCCAAAGTCTAAAAAGGATAGTCAAGAACCATTAACTCAAGAAGTTAAGACTATACCATCAATTTCAGTGGATACCAAGATTATAGAAACTATTCCAAAGGTTGAGAAAGTTCCAACACCTAAAGATGATGGTAATATCGTTAAGGAGTTAGTATCTAAACCAGTGGTTGAAGAAGTTAAGACCATATCCAAAGTGGAGACTTCTACTAAAGCTAAGGAAAACGCTCCAAAGGTTGAGAAAGTTCCAACATCTAAAGATAATATCGATACTGTTAAGGAGTTAGTATCTAAACCAGTGATTGAGGAAGTCAAGATTATATCTAAAGAGGAAACTTCTATTGAAACTGAAGAAAATACTCCAAAAGTTGAAAAAACTCCAACACCTAAAGATAATGTCAATACTGTTAAGGAGTTAGTATCTAAACCAGTGATTAGGGAAGTTAAGATTATATCTGAAGAGGAAACTTCTATTGAAACTGAGGAAAATGCTCCAAAAGTTGAAAAAACTCCAACACCTAAAGATAATTTCGATACTGTTAAAGAGTTAGTATCCAAATCAGTGGTTGAAGAAGTTAAGACTATATCAAAAGTGGAAACTTCTACTGAAGCTAAGGAAAACGCTCCAAAGGTTGAGAAAGTTCCAACACCTAAAGATAATGTCGATACTATTAAGGAGTTAGTATCTAAACCAACGGTTGATGAAAAGTCTAAACTTAAAGTTGATGCTAAGTTAGAGAAATCATCTACAGTCGTTAAACGCCGTGGCAGACCTAGAACTAAATCTATTGAGGAAAATAAACCTAAAAATAACAAGAAATATAATAATGAAATTCCAAAAGAAAAACTCTCTAAAATGTTAGACCAACTATCTAAATTGATAAACGTTTCCGATTACTCTCAAGAAGATTTAATAAACATCTGCAAGTTGATAGCCTTTGGCACTAAAAATGAAACTTACAGAACTTTAATGAGTTTATTAGGTAAAGAAAAGACTTTAAAAATATTTAAGGTAATTAAACAAGAATTTGATAATCTAAAAAAGCTATATGAAAATTAATTAAGATTTTTCAATTAAAATGGACGACTATTAAAAAAAGTCGTCCATTTTAGCATATCTGTTGATGTTGAAAGTTATTCTTCTACATCAGTTTCAGGCATTTCCCAGTTGTGCCAAACGTTTTGAACGTCGTCGTTATCTTCAAGGTGTTCAAGAAGTGCATTCATCTTTTTAATATCATCTTCGTTGGTTAGGGAGATATAGTTAGATGGCATCTGTACGACCTCAGCAGATATAACCTTATAACCTTTGCCATCTAGTGCTTCACGAATTTCACCTACTTGGTTAGGTGAACATTCTATTTCGATGGTATCATCTTCGATAGAAAAGTCTTCTGCACCTAACTCAAAACATTCTTCCATGATAGCATCTTCATCTAATCCCGTATTTTCTAAGATGATTAATCCCTTTTGTGAGAACATGAAAGATACACAACCTGTAGTACCTAGACCACTACCAAACTTATCGAAGTAATGGCGAACGTCTCCAGCAGTACGATTTTTATTATCTGTTAAACATTCGACTATAACAGCGACACCACCAACGCCATAGCCTTCATATATCATAGCTTCATAATTGTTTTTATCTCCATCGCCCATAGCCTTTTTGATAATTCTATCAATATTATCGTTAGGCACATTGTTAGACTTAGCTTTTGAGATTAAGTCTCTAAGTTTAGCATTATTATTAGGGTCACCACCACCTTCTTTAACGCAAACAGAGATTTCTCTGCCTATCTTTGTAAATATTTTAGCTTTAACGGCATCGGTAGCCTCTTTTTTTCTTTTAATGTTATTCCATTTTGAATGACCTGACATTTTAAAAATCCTCCTTGTAGATATTCCAAACTATAGAAAAAAGTTCATCAATTCTTTTTTCATCACCGATAAGGTAAAGATATCCAAAAAGACATTCTAGCCCAGTGGCAAGTCTGTAATCTAAGATATCTGTATTTTTAGGGGCATGGCACTTAGAGTTTCTGCCACGTTTAAATATAGCAAGTTCCTCATCTGAGAGTAGCTGTAGAATATTTGGTACTACTTTAGCTTGAAACTTGGCACAGACTATTCCAACTTTGATAGAGTTTAATTTATCAATCTTTTTATCACCATTTAGGACAATCTTGTGACGTACCAGTATTTCAAAGACACTATCACCTAGAAACGCTAAAGTCAACGATGAGTAACTTGAAGCAGTCTTTTTATCAATAGGTTGTAACAAGTGAAAAACCCCTTTACAATATGTAGGGAACGGATATCAACCGTTCCTAGACTATAATTTTAATATATGAAATCGAATTGGAAACCAAAAATATCGACAGTGTCTCCTTCTTGAATGTTCATTTCTTCCAACTTATCTATTATGCCACTACTTCTAAGAACTCTTTGGAAGTATTGCAAAGATGAGTAATCGTCCATGTTGATAGTACGCATGATAGGTTCAAGAAATGGAGCATCTACATAGTAAACACCATCTTCGATACCGATGGTAAACTTATTCTTGATTTCATCAAACTCTGTGAGTTCCTCTGTGGTGAATGGTTCTGGCTCAAAAATTTTGATTGGTGGGAGAGTATCAAGCACAGCAGAAACTTCATTGATTAGGTCTTTAACGCCTAAACGGGTAGCAGAGGAGATTTGAAAGAACTTTAATCCTTTACTTTCGATATACTCTTTTACTTCTGCAATCTGTTCAGGTGTAGCAATATCCGATTTATTACCTGCCACTATCTGTGGACAGTTTGCTAAATCTTCATTAAAGTTTTTTAACTCTTTGTTGATGATTTCAAAGTCTTCTATAGGGTTACGACCTTCACAACCTGATACGTCTAAAACGTGGACTATTAGACGACATCTTTCAACGTGGCGAAGGAACTCATGACCTAATCCAACACCTTCACTAGCACCTTCAATAAGTCCGGGGATATCTGCCATTACGAAAGATTTTTCCTCTTCAACCTTTACTACTCCTAGGACTGGCGTCAATGTAGTAAAATGGTAGTTAGCTATTTGGGGTTTTGCAGAGCTTACCACAGATATCAAAGTAGACTTTCCCACATTTGGAAAACCTACGAGACCGACATCGGCTAATAACTTAAGTTCCAAGGATAAGTTTAACTGTTCTCCAGGAAATCCTGGTTTAGCAAACTTTGGAATTTGTCTAGTAGAAGTAGCAAAATTCATATTACCTTTGCCACCGTTTCCACCCTTAGCTATTAGATAAGGTTCATCAGAAGAAATATCTGCTAATATTCTGCCAGTATCTGCATTGCGAACGATAGTTCCCCTTGGTACTTTGATAGTCAAGTTTGGAGCGTTCTTACCAGTGCAACGTTTAGCACCACCATTTTGACCTTTTTCTGCTTGGAACTTTTTCTTATACTTAAAGTCTATCAAAGTTGATGAGTTATCATCTGCGATAAAATAGATGTCTCCACCTTTACCACCGTTACCACCATCGGGGCCACCACTAGCCACATACTTTTCACGGTGAAAAGATACTGCACCGTCACCACCGTCACCAGCTTTAATGGAAATCCTTGCTTTATCTACGAATATAGCCATATAGTATCCTTTCAAAATTAGAACAAAATCCCAAGCGAAGGGCTTAGGATTGTTCTGTATATTATTAGAAATTAATAACTAATTAATTAGTTTGCAGGGTATACAGAAACTCTTTTCTTACCACCGCCGTAAGTTTCAAACTTAACGGTACCGTTAGTCATAGCAAATAGAGTATCATCTGAACCGATGCCAACGTTTTTACCTGGGTGAATGTGAGTACCTCTTTGACGAACTAGAATATTTCCAGCTAAAACTACTTGACCATCAGCTCTTTTAACGCCTAATCTTTTAGACTCAGAGTCACGACCATTCTTAGTAGAACCAACACCCTTTTTGTGTGCAAAGAATTGCATACTAATTTTAATCATAGGAAATTACACCTCCGTGATTTTAATTTTTATGTTTTCAGGAAAATCCTCTAATAAAGTTTCTAAATGAAGTTTAAGACCATCTATTAAAAGCATAGAGGAGACTACATCATTAGAATTGCCAATAAGTTTTAAAAATATCCCTTGATTTTCACCAACAGTAACTTTAGCTTGACTTTTGAAACATTCTGTTATAGTATTACAAACCAACTGTACTGCAGATGATACACTAGCACAGACTATATCATTACCAAATTCATTAAAGTTCGCATGTCCTGAGACTTTAAAACCTATCAACTTACCATTTTTGGATAGAAAGTCAGCAGTAATCATAGATTAACCGTTGATAGCATCTATCTTTAACTTAGTATAAGGTTGTCTGTGACCCATCTTTCTCTTACTAGAACCCTTTTTAGGCTTGTAAGTTAAGACAGTAATCTTCTTAGCCTTACCATTCTTTACTACTGTTGCAGATACTGTAGCGTTTTCAACGTATGGAGTACCAACCTTGATACCATCTTCACCACTTATAGCTACAACCTTATCAATAGTAATAGTTTCATTAGCTTCAACACCTAGTTTTTCAACGTAGATTTCACTACCTACTTCTACTTGGTATTGTTTACCACCAGTTTCAATAACAGCGTACATTTCGTAGCACCTACCTTTTTTTAAACTCGCTGATTGATGAGTGCTTTTAGCAACTTAATGATAGCCATCAATCATGCGGTATTCTAATTTTAGCATAGTTGAATTAATCTGTCAAGAGTTTTTTTGAATATTTTTTAAAATTATCTTTAAACTTCTATATTTTCAATATTTTTGTATTAATAACTTGAAAAAGCTCTAAAAAAGAGTTATAATATTATAAGTCGATTAAAATTAAATGTTATATGCGAAAGGATTAACCATTATGTTAAATAGAAAGTTTCTAATTTCTCTTACGCTGATATCATCTTTACTAACTATAAATTTTAACACCCTAAACGCTTCTGCTTTTGCTGGTTATGATGATAACTACTCATATAATAATGGCAACAGTTACGGAAACTATATCTTTGGTCAGCATATAGATGAAGATAATGCCGTTCAGGTGGTTACAGAAGAAAAAGTAGAAGAAAAAAAATTCACTGATTTATATTATACTATCAATAAAGAAGAAGTAACTATCACAGGTGTAAATGAAGACTTAAACTTTACCTATTATAGCATACCTTCTACTATTGAGGGTTATCCAGTGACTACCATAGGCGAAAACGCCTTTAAAGATTGTACTCAACTCGTTGGATTAACTGTTCCAAACACTGTTAAAACGGTCAATGCCTATGCATTTTCTGGTTGTACTAAGTTAGAAACTATCTATTTTGAAGATGGTTCTTCTAAAACGTCCAGTGATAGTAACTTTGACACATCTCTTGATGATGGTTCTTATAGTGATAGCACTTTTCCAGAAGTTACGACCGTTTCCTCCATCTATGGTTACGATATTTCCCAAAATGACGTTGCAACTACTACTTCCCAAAGTGTAGAAAACGCTTCTCAAGAAGACACAAAAAAAGAAGTTACCATAGATAAAAGTGGTCTACGCAACATAATGGAACACGCTTTTGATAAATGCTCCAATTTGGATAATATAGTAGTGCCTAGTTCTCTAACGTTCATGGGAGCTTACGCTATAGAAGATACTCCTTATTATACATCTAGGATAGAAAACGGAAAAAACGTTATTTTAGGTAGTGTTTTTTATAAGTATAATCCTGAATATACGTATTCTTATGAATATAATGACTTAACATCTAAATATGAACCAGTGGTAAAACCTTTTGAGGAAACCATTCCAGATGGTATAGTTTCAATATCATATTCAGCCTTTGAAAACGTTGAAGGACTTACTACTTTGAAAGTCCCTGATACTTTAAAAACTATCTATGACTATGCTTTTGCTAACTGTCCATCGCTCACTACTATAGAATTTTCTAATGGTATAGAGTACGTTGGCAATAATGCTTTTATAAACACTCCTTGGCTTGATGAGTGTGAAAACGGATTTGCTATCTTAGGAGATTATCTATATAAGTATGTTGGAAAAGGTGGTTCTATTACTGTTCCAAGTAAAGTTAGGATAATAGGTAGTGAGGCATTTGCATTAAACAGTTCAATCACTAGGGTAGAAGTTCCTACAGGTGTACAGAAAATTATGGGAGGAGCTTTTTATAGGTGTGAAAATCTTCAAACGGTGGTAATAGCGAAAGATGTACTCTCTATAGGAAATCAAGCCTTTTATGGTTGTAAAAATCTAACTAAGATTACTCTAAGTGAAGGACTTTTATCTATAGGTAGTAAATGTTTCATATCTTGTGATAGTTTAAAGTATATCATAATTCCAGATAGCGTCACCAAAATAGGTGATATGGCTTTAGGTTTCGATTATGACAGTACTCGTAGTAGTTACTCCTTAATAGATGGTTTTACCATAGTAGCATCTGAAAATTCGATGGCTCAAAAGTATGCAGAAGTCAAAATGGTTGGATTTAGTCTAAAAGAGAATTTTACCATTCCCGAACAGGTCAAAACGTACGAAGTAGATATTAGTGATAATGACGATAAAGAACAACAACCCTTAGATAAGGCAATTATCATTAAAGTAATATCAGCACTAGTGGGACTTTTAATACTATTATCTTTAGGTTTGTACATAAAAGATAGAATAACTAATCCTAAAAAGTATAAGAAGAAAAAACGTAAAAAGAAGAAACGTTCTAAAAAAAATACTAAGACTGTTAAAAATACTCAAACTCAAGATAGTAAAAATTCAACAAAGTAATAATAAAAATCAATGTGGAATAGTTAATAGCTATTCCACATTGATTTTTTTGCATCATATTTTTACTAAATTTGGATTGTAAGACAACTCTAAGATTAATCTTCTACAGCCTTCATAGATAGTGAAATTCTCTTCTTATCTTCATTGATGTCAACAATCTTAACAGTAACCTCTTGACCTATAGAGAGAACGTCTTTAACGTCGTTTACTCTTTCTTTAGAGATTTGAGAAACATGGATTAAACCATCAATACCATCAATAATTTGAGCAAAAGCACCGAAAGGAGTTATAGAAACTATAGTTGCCTTTACTACGTCATCTATTTTGTAGTTAGTAGTGAACTTAACCCAAGGATTGTCTTCAGGTTTCTTGTAACCTAAAGAGATACGACCAGCTTCTTTGTCCATATCCTTAACGTATACTTCTATAGTGTCACCAACTGATACAACTTCCTTAGGGTGTTTAATTCTCTTCCAAGAAAGCTCTGAAATGTGAACCATACCATCGATACCACCTAAGTCTACGAAAGCACCGTACTTAGTAAGGGATTTAACTTCACCTTTGAAAGTATCACCAACTTTGAGAGTTTCCCAGAACTTAGCTTCAACAGCTTCTTTTTCAGCCTTTTTAACAGCCTTAACAGAACCTACGGCTCTCTTTCTGTCGGCATCAACTTCGATAATCTTAAACTTAATCTTGTGTTTAACTAGATTGTTTAAATCTTCACCCCTAGGAACGCCTACTAGAGAAGCAGGAACGAAGATAGTATTACCAGAATAAGAAACTATAACACCACCGTTTACTACGCTCAATACGTTACCTTCGATAGTGTCACCATTTTCATAAGCCTTGATAACTTTACTAAAGCCATCAACTTTTTCAACAGCCTTCTTAGAAAGGTAAGCGACGCCGTCAGCATCGTTGACTTTTAAAACTATAAGTTCGATATCATCATCAACTTTAACGATGTCCGAAGGTTTTAGTTTAGGGTCGTCAGTTAATTCTTCTTTAGAAACGTAACCAGTATGTTTAGTTCCTAAATCTACGATAATTTCATTATCTTCGATTTTAACGACTTTAGCAGTCACCTTTTCTCCTGTATGTATTTTTTTGAAAGATTCATCAAGCATAGCTGCGAAATCCTCATTTTCAATATTGTTGTTTTTTAAATCCATGTGAACATGAACCTCCTTTATAATATAAGCGGGTGTAGAAGCACCAGCCGTGATACCAATATTAATCGCATTTGAAAAGTCTAAACCGTCTAATTCGGATACATTTTCAATGTGATAACACCTTTTGCAATAGTCTTTACAAACGGTGTATAATTTTTTAGTATTTGAACTATGCTTACCACCTACTATTATCATTATGTCGGATTTTTTAGCAAGTTCAATACTTTCCGTCTGCCTACATGATGTCGCATTACAAATAGTATCAAAGACTTCAACGTTTGGATATCTTTTAATAACGTTTAAACACTCTTTCCAAACCTTAGTATTGAAGGTAGTTTGAGATACTACTACTATCTTAAATTTAGAAAAATCTTTTAAAAGTTGATTTAACCGTTCACAAGTTTCAAAAGTATTAACCTTTTCAGTATTGACGCAATGACCTATAATCCCTTGAACTTCGGCATGGTTTTTATCACCTGCGATTAATATAATACAATCTTCCTTAGATTTTTCCTCAACTATCTTGTGAATTTTAGTAACGAATGGACAAGTAGCATCAATATATTGGTTACCTTGTCTTTCTAACTCTCTAAAGATTTCACTAGGTACGCCATGCGTACGGATAATTACTTTCTCATTAGGAAAAAGGTCGGGAATGTTTTCGACCACTCTAACGCCACGATTTTCTAAATCTCTTACCACGTCACTATTATGGATAATGTTTCCATATGTGGCGATAGTTTTACCATCTTCCAAACTATCTAATTCATTATACACTATTTTCATAGCTCTGTCAACACCAAAACAGAAACCAGCATATTTTGCGATAGTAACATTAATCATATTAACTTAGATACCTTTACTAAAATTTTAATGTTGACCTTCAACCAACTCTGTTATAGACGCCATTATCTTATGTTTGACGGGTTTTAGGTCTCTTGCAGTAGGATTTTCAGGTAACGCTATCTCATGAGCGTTGATTGGTTTTCCATACTTTACTACTACTTTACTTCTAAAATGAAGTTTTTCACCCTCAAAGACTATACCTACTGGTATAACATCTGCATTAGATTTAGAAGCTATTAGAGCTACACCAGTCTTTCCTTTACCGACTTTACCATCTTTGGAGCGTGTTCCCTCAGGAAAGATTACTAGATTTCTACCAGATTTTAACTTTTCAATAGCAGTGTTGATAACTTCCATATCTCCTTTGCCTCTAACTACTGGAAAAGCACCAAAAGCTCTAATCAAAGCACTAAAGAAGGGATTTTTGAAAAGTTCTTCTTTAGCCATATAAGAAAACTTTTTCTTAACTGGAAGAGTTATTAATACGGGGTCTGCATAACTTCTATGATTACTAGCATATACACACGCTTTTGAATTGTCTATATTCTCTAAGCCCTCAAAAGATAGATTATATACTAACTTGTAGATTAATAAGACTATCTTTCTTAATAAAAAGTAAAACATCTTTAAAAACACTCCCTAGAATATCACTTAACTATCCTAGATATTAACTCTAAAATATAGGTTATAACCTCATCTTGTGACATTTCAGTGGTATCCAATAAGATAGCATCTTTTGAACGTTTAAGTGGTGCGACTTCTCTATGAGAGTCGTTATAATCACGTTGATTAATATCACTTAAAATGTCGTCCCAAGTTGGACAGTTCGGAGTATCCTTTAATTGATTATACCTTCTATTTGCACGTTCTTTCGCTGAAGCAGTTAAAAAAATTTTCAAATCGGCATGGGGGAGTACTACTGTACCAATATCCCTACCGTCCATGATTACATTGTTTTCTTCTGCTATGTTGCGTTGTAAATCCAATAGGAAGGTTCTAACTTGTGGAATTGCTGAAACTATTGAAGCACCTTTCGATATCATTGGAGTTCTAATATAGTCGGAAACGTCTTGACCGTTTACTAAGACTCTTTGAACACCTTCAATGTACTTTAAGTCTATATTGATTTCATCTAATAGTCTTACCACTAATTCACTTTGGAAATCTTTTGCCCCGTGATTATATGAATAGTATGCAATAGACCTGTATAAAGCTCCTGTATCTATGTAGATATATCCACACTTTTGAGAAATAGCCTTTGCTATAGAACTTTTACCTGCTCCAGCAGGGCCATCTATTGCTATTTTAATAGTATTCATCAAATGATTTTAACTCCTTAATATTAAGCTAATATATCTAATTATAACATATTCACCGAAAAAAGTGTGAATAAAATGTTAAGTTTTCCAAAAAAAATGAAGCTATATTTTAGAACTATACATTGTGTTAAAAGTTTGTATGATATCATGTTGAGGATTTATCTATTAATTTATATATTCCCATTAAGTCGTCATCATCTTGTGGAGCTACGACTCTCCCAAGATACTCTTTATCAAAATTAAAATTCTTGTACATATTATAGACACGTTCGTTATTTTTTCTATAGATTTCTTCATATTCGGTACTAGTTAGATTAATCTTTTCAAACTCATCTAAATTTACTTTTTCCCCTTTAGAGATTTTTTCATCAATCTTACTGTTTAGATACCTAAGTTCTTCTTCACACTTTGGACAAGTTCCAAGACATTCTCCTGAAAAGTTGCACTTGTCGGTTTGATATTCAATTCCATTTTCTTCAGCTATCTTGATACGCATACGCCTTAGATAGTCACATTTTTGTTTACCTGTCATTTGATTGTTGCTCCTCTATATATTCTAGATAGTCTCCTATGATACTGCCCATAGTCATAATTAATGGTGGTTTATGGACTTCATCATAATCTGTTGAATTTAAGCATATTTCATCATACTCATCTAATACGATGCTTTCCCCCTTAGATTTCTTTTCTTCAATCTTATCACTTAGATATTTGAGTTCTTCTTCGCATTTTGGACAAGTTCCAAGACATTCACCAGAAAAACCACATTCCTGTGAATGATAATTGATATTATTCTTTTCAGCGATTAAGTCTCTAATAAACTTTAGATATTCACATTTTTGTTTACCTGTCATAGATATCACCTTTAATCAATTATTAGTTGTAATGTATTGAAAGATATCAATATTTAGTATTCCCAAATGGATTAAGTAGTTTTCACTATTTTTGATATCTTTCATAGTGTTAAAATTTTTTATTAATGGCACTCTAACTGTGATGTTTTCTAATGGTATGTTATCAACTAGATATTGTAAATTTTCTAACACTTGAAAATTATCTAAAAGAGTATACTTTTTATAGATATCATTATTAACATCTTTGATATCTATGTAAAAATGGTTTACCAAGTTTGCAACCATCTTGATGTTTTCTATTGGAACGTTTAAAGAAGTCTCTACGTTGATGTTCCAACCCTTTGGACATATATCCTTAAACTCTCTAATCAATTTAGGATATTGCAAAGGCTCTCCACCTCCAAAGGTGATGCCTCCTCCAGTAGTCAAGTAGTATAGGTTATGATTTTCTACTAATTTCAATATTTCAGTAGGGGAGTAACTTTTAAACTTTCCAATATCTAAGAGTTTTTTATTGATGCAATACTTACAATCTAATGGACAACCATATAAACATACTAATGTAGTTATTCCTTTACCATCTATTCCCATTCTAAGTGGTGATATTGCCATTATTGGATAATTATTTGAGTTCATCATATTTTTAGTTTTTCACTCCTATTCTAATTATATCTAGTTTAATTGCATAGAGGAGACTTTTTAAATTAAACTTATTATACCATTATCAAATTGAAAAATCAATATAGGATATTTCAAAATGACTTAGGAGAAATCAAGAGATTTAAAGAAAAATATAGAGATTTTAAGAATTTATAAAGGATATTTTTTATAAATCTTTAAAATTTACTTAAAAACCCTTTTTTTAGGGTTGACTTATTTCCTAAAATATAATATAATTATCATCGTTGCGTTGATTAATACAACATCAACAGAGTATAAAATATAGAAATATTGATATTCAGAAATATCATATGAATAAAATAATATGGAGGGTTACTTTTATGTCAACTTATATGCCAAAGGCTCAAGATTTGGGTCAAAAAAAATGGTACATTTTAGACGCTGAAGGCAAATCTCTTGGTAGAGTTGCTGCAGCTGCTGCTCACATTTTAAGAGGTAAGCACAAGACTACTTACACTCCTCATGCTGATTGTGGTGATGGTGTAATCATAGTAAACTGTGCTAAGGCTGTTTTAACTGGTAAGAAGTTAGAACAAAAGAACTATATCTGGCATACTGGCTGGATTGGTGGTCTTAAGAAAATTCAATATAAAGAATTAATGGCTAAAAATCCAGATAAAGCTATGTTCTACGCTGTTAGAGGTATGCTCCCTAACAATACACTAGGCGATAAGGCTCTTACTCGTCTAAGAGTTTACGCAGGTAGCGAACATGAACAACAATGTCAAAAGCCTGAAATCTATAATATATAAGAAGGGAGTATAATTAGTTATGTACGAATCTAAACAAGAATACTTTTACGGTACTGGTAGAAGAAAAAGCTCAGTTGCTAGAGTTAGAATCTATAGAGGTTCTGGAAACGTTACTATAAATGGCAGAAATATCGATGATTACTTCGGTCTTGAAACTTTAAAGTTAATCGTTCGTCAACCTTTAGCTTTGACAGGTAATCTTGAAAACTTCGATGTGGTTTGCACTGTTACTGGTGGTGGTGTTACTGGTCAAGCTGGTGCTATTAGACATGGTATCTCTAGAGCTTTATTAATCTTCAATCCTGAATTAAGACCTGAACTTAAAAAGGCTGGTTTCTTAACTCGTGACCCTCGTATGAAGGAACGTAAAAAATACGGTCTTAAAGCTGCTCGTCGTGCTCCTCAATTCTCTAAGAGATAGTTCTTTGCTTACGAACATTGTTTCAATATTATATATAAATCCCCTTGCCTATGTGGTTTGGGGATTTTATTGTTATATTAAAAATTCACTGAAAAAATCATTAAAATTTTAATCATATGGCTCGAACACGGCTCGAATATGGCTCCAAAATTTTCGTATTGTCAAAACATTTTTTGGGCAGGGACATCAATGCCCATACCATTTTTATTCTGCTATTAAGATATTACTATCAATTGCAAAATAATTTTTACTATTGATAGTATAGTTTTTTCCTGCACTTAATGTAGTACAGTTGTACAAACAGGGAACATAATCGGTGTAAGTGCTGCTATTTACTAAATGTAATTTAACAGAGAGAATAGAAAAATGAATAATGACGGTTAAATGTGGTTAAAATAGGATACCCACTGTTAAAGTACGGTTTTACGTTGGTTTATTAGTGGGATAAATTGAAATATTGTGAAAGGATTAAAAATTTTGTTAGAAAAAAATTGAGGATTTCGGTTGAAATCCTCTTTTTTGTTGCGTTTTTAAAAAAAGGTTTAAAAAACCTTTAAAATTGTTTTAAAATTTTAAAATATCTTTTAAAACAACGTACATACGTCGGTTAGGTTTTAAAGTTAGTTTTTTAATTTTTATTTTTGGCTCTAATTTCTTTTTAATTTTAGGGGTAGGAACTAAGGAACTATTTTTATATTAGGAGGGAACTAGTTCCTACCTTATTTTTTTACAATATCTGTTATATCTATTATCTTACATTTTCTTGTTCAATAGTCTTTTCTAATCTTCCGATTTCTTTTAGCTGTTCTCTCTCTGATAACATTCTAAAAACAGATAACATTTCCTGTTCGTTCTCGGTTAACTGTGGCTTAGGCACTTCTATCATAGTTGCCTTTGGTATTGGTTCTTTACCAGTAAGTAAATAATCACAAGATACTCCCAAAAATTCGCTAATACGAGATACATATTCTAAAGATGGTTTTTTTCCTTTTGTTCCCCACTCTGTAACAGTTGTAGGTCTAATGCCTAAGTACCTTGCTAAATCAGCTTTGCTCTTATGTTGCTTTCCTAGCAAATTGAAAACTCTTTGTGCAAATTCCACAAAAATCACTCCTTATTTTTTATATCGTTTTGGCTAATAAAAAACTTGACTTATTCGCTATAACGAGATATAATATAAATATGATTATAAATCATGTTTTAGGGAATAAAAACCCTACCTATAATTTTACAACATAGGTTTTGTTACGTCAAGATTAAAAATAAGGAGTGTGATAACTATGACAACAGGTCAAAAAGTTAAATATTTGCGTGAAAATGCAAGTTTATCACAACTAGAATTAGCTGAAAAACTTGGATTAAAACAATGTACAATCAGCAAACTAGAACATAGCGAAATTATTCCAAGTGTTCCAACACTAGTTAAAATTTCAAAGGTATTCAAATGTTCTGTTGCAGAACTTTTAGGTGAAGAGGTATTTTAAAAATGAGAAAAGAAACAGATGACTTTATAGTGGCAAGTATCCTCTATGAGTTAATGCAAGGAACTCCCATTTATATGGTAGCAGATAAGTATAAACTTCCTTATGATACGATTTCTAAATGGGAACGTGAACATTCAACCTTGTGGGTGCTAAGGACATTAAAGGAAGGAGGTGTTGAAGTATGAAAGTGAAAGTTAGAAAACGTGTTTTAAAAGATGAATGT
>JBJFHM010000010.1:0-3127 GCA_051893615.1 Oscillospiraceae bacterium | reverse complement strand
CGTTAGGGATTTTATCCTTAAACCAATTTAAACTTGCAATAACCTTGTCTTTAGGTTCTAAGATATCATCATTAATCATATCGAAAAAGGCTATCCAGTTACGAAAATCCGTAACTATTGGATAGCTAACATTATCAATAATTAATTCAGTTGTATACTGTTCATATAATATATTTATCATTTCTTTGGTACATATCTTTGGAAACGTTTGGAACGTTCTTCACGTTTGATTTTTTGCTCATCTACTAAGTCACAAAATGACATAAAAATTTCATCGTAAAGCCTTTGATTTATTTTCACTCCGTTGAAAATTTGCTTTGTGGTATCTTCTCCAAATATAGATATAAAGAAGTTTTCTAAGGTTTTACAGTAAATTTTGATACTTTCAGCCATTGTAGAGCCTTTTGGAGTACTTTTTTCTGCCTTTTGCAACTCAATTAGAGCCTTGTCTAACTTTTCAGCAGTTTCAAGGTCTTCAATATCAAATTCAATTGATAATCCATTAATTTCCCACATAGATTATTCCTCACTTTCTAAACTTAAAGTTTGTGTTCAAGTTTCATCATAGGTATCAACCTTAGTGACCTTTATGATTACGCTTGTAGAATTGCCGTTGTGTGTGCAGATTACTGTATATTCGCTAACAGTTCCAGCTGAGCCACTCTGCTGGAATACCCTTGAAATTGAATTAGATGCACTGTCAGTAATATTTGAACCGCTTAACAATGTTACAGTAGCACCATTGACTGTCGATGTTGCATTGATAGTAAATCCGTTGGTTGCGTTGTTAACTTCAAGTCTTTCAAAACTTACAGTTGGCGTAATTGAACCAATTTCTACACCATCAATATCAGAAACGCTGACTATTGCAAAAGCAGTCTTTTCACTAGCAATATTAACTACTGTGATAGTTTGCCAATCATCTGTAGTAGTTGCACGAACGTCAATCATTTCACCACGACATTTGAGTGTACCGCTGTAAGTCATGCAGTCAGTAGTGTCGCCATCAGTATCAGGGATAACTGCCCATTTACGCATTTTTCCCTCAGCAGTCCAAGTAGTTCCATTATTGGATACTGCTGTAGTCATATCCAAAACAACGATATCACGTACCATCGCTTGACCTATGAGTTCATTTTCGGTTATATGAATTATATCATCTAACACAGGATTAGCTTTATATCTGTCGAAAGCGTAACTAATCTCTGGAGAGTAGCCTGAAACGTCTGTACGTTCAAAGTCTTCATCAACGTACTGGCGAGTATATTCTTTAGTGCCTTTTGAGTTTGATAGCTCTGTAAAGCCTTCCATACGTCTATAAAAACTCTCGCCTAAACATTTGAGAAAGGCAAGTTTTCCCGTTCTCATTACTATATCGGAATTATTTAAATATTTTCCCATTATTTATATCTCCTATCTTGATAATATTTCAAAACTAATTGTATTTGATATCTAGCGTTGTCAGTGTCTTCTTGGAAGACGTATCCACTAGATGTTACCTCTAAACTTATAGAATATCGATACTCGCTATCAAAAATTGGGAGATTTCTCAAATTGGATTGAGTTTCCACCCAATTGGATAATTTTTCATAAAAGTCGGCGGTATCGATGTTCCCCCAAATGTCAGCCCCAAAACTTTCACGACTTGCGAACACAAAAGGATATTGCCTAATCGTAGAGCCGTCAACATATTTTTTAAAAATCGGCTCAGTTGGAACGGTTTCAATAGTATATTCTACTGGTTCTATGCCTAAGTAGTCAAAATTCAGCTTTCCATCTTGGAGCAGAGGACATTCTGCAAAGTAATCCCTTAACATTTTAGCTATTGAAATCTTAACCACTACCTTTCACGATTTTTTTAGCACCCTCAAAGATTTCATTTTTATGGTCTGCTTTCATGCGTTCAAACCAAAATGAGCCACGTAAACCGCTTTTATTGTGATTTCCATTTCCTGAATTATTGTAATATTGCTTTCGAGCATACGGAGCAATATAAATAACCTCACCAGAGCCTACAACAGTCCCTAAAATTCCCGATTTTTTTAGCATACCAGTATCCATAGGGACGTAAGGGTCACATTTTCGGAGTACTTCACTATCTATAAAAACCTGAACAGAGTTAAAACCCTTAGTTCTATTTTTAGCAAAAGCCTTATTCCATTGTAATTCAGCCTTGTTTTTACCATTTTTAGTAATAATTCCTCGAGGAGTTTGTATTTTAATCATTTTGATTGTACCTCCCAATGCTGAACCGATGGCGAACCATACAAGAAATCACTAGCTTTCAAGATTGTGTGGCTATCGTCAAGGGAATTAATTTCCTTAATCGATGTAAAATCGCCTATGTAGATACCCCTAATGATAATATCATTTGGGGCAAAAGTAAAAATACTATCACTAGAATTGTAATAATACTCTTTAGGTTTCATATACTTTTTGCCACCAAAATCGGCATTTTTAGGGATAATCACAAAAGCACTACAATCATTTAATAAACCTGTCTGCTGAGAGTTTTCTCCACTAGCGTCTTCCCAGTAAACTCCTTTGATTACTGTTTTTCTCCAACTATCGCACCTATGTGATTTATCATAGTAGGCATTGAAAATGGTACAATCTGCATTGGTATACATTAGTAACACACCCCACGATACATTAATCCAGTAGTGCCTAGATATCTTATACAAAGTTTCCTCAAATAGCTTGGAAAGCTTCCACCAGTAAGGCTCTCAAGACTATCCAAAGGATTTGCCCAACTTACAGAATACTGTCCAATACCTTCGGAAGTCTTAGCACCTGTGATATTTCCATCGTTTAGTTGAGTGATATCATAGATATAATAAGCCTCTGCAACGGCACAAGTGCATTTCTTCACTTGATTTGCAATAGATTTATCTTTTAATACATCGGTATTAATTCGACAGAATGTAACCATATCGATATATTCGGAGGCACGTTCCGAGAGTGTTCGGAACTGCTCCATATCTGTGATTAATTTCCCTAAAAAGAAATCTTGATAGTAGCCAAAATCAGCGTAAGCCATCATTATCACCCTTTGATTTTTTAGGTTTTGGAGTTGGTTTTGGAAATTCTAAGCCGATAGTTTTCATAAAAGTCACCTCTATGTTGT
>JBJFHM010000009.1:0-3372 GCA_051893615.1 Oscillospiraceae bacterium | reverse complement strand
GATATCAAATTCAATGCAGTTTGGAATATTTACAAGAAAGGATTTGATTTTATGGCTATAATGCGATATCAAATAGCGGATTATATATCCGAAACTACTAAAGAAGAATACAAGTTGATGGGTACTGGCTTTTCTAAATTAGATGAAAATCCTAACGCCCAAACGGAAGAAACTGTATACATCTGTGATAAAACTTCCTCCACAGATATAACATCTTACAAATCGCAGTATCCTTTTACTTCGCATCTAATTAAAGACCAAGATGCAACTTTAATGTTGTACAACGTCGGCAGAAATCACTTAGTCGGCGAAGATGCCGAAAAGTATTATGTAAGAGTAGACCTTTATGACCCAATCCCAGAACAGCAAAACACCTACAAGGCTCGTAAAATGAGAGTATCTGTAGAAGTTTCCTCATGTTCTGGTGAGGGTGGTAAGAAAATAGAGGTATCAGGAAACTTGAACGCCAAGGGCGACCCTATCGAGGGTACTTTTAACATATCTACAAAGACGTTCACACCAGATGAGGCATAACACATGAAATTAAATGGTATAGATATCAAGTTGAATTTGAGTACTAAAAAAGACTATAAGACTTTAAAAAAGGCTTTTGATGTGGTATTCAGTAAGTCCAAAAAACTTGACAGTAAGCTAATCGATGGCACAATCACACAAGAAAAACGTGAGAAAAAAGAAATAAATCTTATTAGGAATTTTTTTGAAACCATCTTGAACGTTGATGATGCAAAAAAATTACTTGCAACGTGTTCATCTTATGGAGATTACTACAAGATTTTTAGAAACTTCGTTCAATTACTAGGTACTACAAGTATATTACTCGATATATCTAAAAGATTAAAAGATAACAAAAAGAAAATATGAATATTTTAATAGACAAATTACCCCATCATGTTGAAATCGATGGGGTAAAATATCAAATAAATTGCGATTTTAGAACTTCAATAAGGTTTGAGTTGCTAATCCAAGAAAGTGATTTATCTATACAAGATAAGGTTAATCAAGCCTTGAAATTGTATTTTAATGAAATCCCTTATAATACTAAAAAAGCAGTAGAGCAAATCATATGGTTTTATTCTTGTATTGCTAGTGATAAGGATAAATCTTCCAATGATGATGATACTTCATCAAACTTCACGCAAAGGGCGTACTCATTTGAATATGATAAAAACTACATATTTTCGGCGTTTTATCAACAGTATGGTATAGATTTGACCAAAAAAGACCTACACTGGTGGAAATTTAAGGCTTTATTCAACTCCTTAACTGATGATTGCTTATTCTCTAAAATAATGTACTACCGAAATGTGGAAATTAATTCGAAAATGAGTAAAGAGTATCAACAGCACATTAGGAAGTTAAAAGAACTCTACGCCTTACCACTCACAAAAACAGAGCAAAAGCAATTAGAAGAGTTTGAAAACGCATTAGCCAACGGCGATATATCACAGTTTGAGGAGGGGCAGTCTTGCAATTTGATGGAAGTTTAAATTTTGATACTAAAATTGATACGTCAGGTATCACTGTAGGTTTAAAAAAAATATCTGAACTTGCAAAAAAGGGACAACAGGCTCTTGAAAAATTGACCCTCAATGGATTAAAAACCTCTGGTGAAAAGGCTCTTGAAGTGGTTTCCAAAATTTCAACTATTGGACTTGACTCCTTAACTAAATCTATTGAGGGGGCAACAGTGGGATTAACTGCCCTTACTGGTGGCATGGGTGCTTTAGTTGGGAAATCGGTTGAAGTTGGTAAGAGTTTTGAGAGTTCTATGTCGCAAGTTATCGCAACTATGGGTAAAACTAAAGACAGTATGACGACTATCAATGGTCAAGATGTTAATATTTATGATACCTTATCCGCAAAGGCTAAAGAACTTGGTGCAAGTACTCAATTTTCTGCCAGTGAAGTCGCAGACGCTTTTAATTATATGGCTCTTGCAGGTTGGGACGTTGAAAAACAACTATCCTCAATTGATGGCATTTTAGACCTTTCCGCCGCCTCAGGTCTTGAACTTGGTGAAACTTGTGACATTGTAACGGATTATCTTTCAGCATTCGGCATGGCTAGTAGTGAAAGTGGAAAAATGGCTGACATGATGGCTTATGCTCAAAGTAACGCAAATCTTTCAGTTTCCAATCTTGCGGAAAGTTGGAAAAACTGTGCCGCAAATATGAATGCTAACGGGCAATCGATAGAGACCACTACTGCGTTACTATCCAAGATGGCTGACCAAGGTTTTAAAGGTTCGGAAGCTGGTACAGCCTTATCGGCAATAGTTAGGGATATGTCAAATGCCATGGAAGATGGTGCTATCAAAATCGGTGATACTGCCGTAGCAGTCTCAGACGCTCAAGGTAACTACAGAGATTTAGCGGATATCATTACAGATGTTGAAAAAGTCGTTGAAAGTATGTCCGAAACGGATAGAACTACTGCACTTTCTACTTCTTTTACTGCTGACAGTATCAAAGGTATGAACCTACTACTTAATGCAGGAGCGGACAACATTAAAAAGTTTGAAAAAAATCTATCCGATATGGCTGTTATCGAGGGATTTGCAAGTAAATCAGCACAAACTATGAATGATAACCTTGAAGGTGATATGAAATCACTATCCAGTGCTTCCGAGGGTGTTCAAATTGCTTTATCTAATAAGCTAACTCCATCTCTTCGAGATTTGGCTCAAAATGGTACTAAGTACTTGCAAGAGTTTAACAAAGCACTTAACAACGACGGCTCTCAAGGTTTGATAGACTTCGCACAATCCTTTGGTGATGTACTTGCTGAAGCTTTAGAAGATAATCAACAGTTATTGCATGATGCTACAGTTATGAGTACTGCTGTAATGAATTCAATCATAGAGGGTATCCGAAAAAATGAGGATAAGATTGTAGCCAATGTAGTATCTAGCATTAAGCAAGGACTAACGGCTGGAGAAGATGTCTTTACTAATTTCTACAACCTCGGATTTAGGTTAGTTTCATCAATCGGCGATGGCTTAGCAGAAAATCCTGAACTATTTACTAATCTAGTCGAAGATTTAATAAATAATATATCTTCAACGTTTACTAGATATTCAAGTAAACTATCAAAATCAGGAACGACTATTTTAAAAGCTATCCTCAAAGGAATTTCTAAATCTACAAGAAATGTATCTAAAGATATCACCACTCTTGTGGGTGATATAGCTGAAATATTTGTTGAAGAAACTCCCGAATTTATCACTATTGGCACTGATATTATTGTAGCACTTTTTACAGGTATTCAAGACGGTATGAAAAATAGTAATGTTAGCACTGATGACATTATCAACGCAATCGCTACAGGTTTGGAAAGCAACAAAGACAGACT
>JBJFHM010000008.1:0-17249 GCA_051893615.1 Oscillospiraceae bacterium | reverse complement strand
AACGTTGAAAATACTTGGTTGGAGACGACCTGGGAAGATAAATCGATGCCGACATATACATTCCTCAATAGCTCAGTCGGTAGAGCATGCGGCTGTTAACCGCAGGGTCGTTGGTTCGAGTCCAACTTGGGGAGTTAAGAAAAGTCCGAACTTTAAAAAGTTTGGACTTTTTTATTTTTAATAGAAATCGAAATCGGAACGGTTTAAGACGTTCCGATTTTTAAATTTTTTCAGTACTATCACGGAGGATAAGTTTGTGAGGGGCAAAGTGTCTACCTGTGTGAGTATCTTTGTTAGCGAGGTTTTCCACAGTCTTAGTAACTATCTCATGACCGATTTCTATGCAAGGTTGCATTACCGTTGAAATGTTTGGTAAAAATATTCTAGAAAAAGGAGTATCATCAAAACCCATTACAGAAAAACTTCTACCAATAGATATGCCTTTTTCAGTAGCTTTGCGAATAACTCCTATAGCCAATAAATCCGATACGGTAAACACTGCCGTTGGTGGATTTTTTAAAGATAAGAAGTAATCCATAGCATCTTCGCCACTGGTAAAATCGTAAGTACCACGGAAGATTAAACGCTTATCAAATTTAATGCCATGTTTTCTTAGTGCCTTTTTGTATCCACTTTCACGGTCTATGGCTGAAAAGATGGTCTCATTCTCAATGCCAATGGATACCATTCCTATTCGAGTGTGTCCAATGCTTATTAAGTATGAGATGGCATCAAAACTAGCCTTTTCATCATCAACTGTGATGGTTAAAATATTGCTATTTTCTACACGCTCACAACACAAAGAGACACAATATTTTTGATTGACGTTGTCTAAAAATGTACTATCTAATCGAGTACCTAACAAGATGACGGCATCTACCGTTCTATTGGATAACATTCCCATAAGGCGTTCTTCTGTTTTTTCGTTGCTATTACTGAAGCCCATAACCACATCATAGCCGAGGGAATGAGCTTGTTCTGTCATACCCTTTAGAATGTCACTATAAAATGAGTGTTCAATGTTAGGGACTATCGCTAAAATAGTGTTGGTTTCTCTCTTTCTAAGGTTTCTTCCTAGATAGTTTGGCTTGTAATCTAAATTTCTAATAGCCTCATTGACTATATTTTTAGTAGTTTCTTTTACGTTGTTACTATCGTTAAGAACCCTTGAAACTGTCGCTACAGATACTCCTGCATATCTAGCGACATCTTTTATGGTTGCTCTCATAAAAAATCGCCTACTTTCTTTCTAAGTTTCTAATGTAGTGGAATAAAAACTGTTGTGCAATCCCTTGAGTTTTGTATAGTTGTTTTGGAAATCCGTTAGAGTAATACTCTTGAAGTACTCTTTTAATCCAAACGTCTATAGGGAACGCCTCTGTGCGATACATTCCAAACAGTAGAACACATTCGGAGACTTTTGCACCTACACCTTTAATCTTCATTAGTTCAGTTCTAGCCTGTTCTATGTCCATATTAGATATCTTATCTAAATCTACTTCATGACTATTTACCTTTTGGATAGCATCTATTAGATACTTTGCTCTAAATCCTGATTTTAAATATTCTAAACTTTCCACGGTTTCATCTTTTAGCATTTCAGCAGATGGAAACTTTCCATAGTGTTCGCATAGACGGGAAATTATCAATTTGATACGTGGTATGTTATTATTCTGTGATATTATAAAAGATATCAAACATTCCCAAGAGTTTTGCTTTAATAGACGTATTCCACTAGCAAATTCACAAGCCTTTTTTAAAGTTTCATCTGCTTGAGAGAACTCTCTTTTTAAGGCTTCATAATCTGTGGATAAGTCAAAGTATTCCACCCATTTAGATTTGAACTTTTCTTCTGTTGTATCCTTAAATATGATACTGTCGTTAGTCTGTTGAAGTTTTAAATAGTCGTTTAAGGCATATCCATGCCAAGAGTTTTCATCTATCTTAGACCATCTGAACGCTTGACCACAATCTAAGGTTTGAGCCAAATCGAAGAGTGGTTCTTTTAATATGATATCGTTATTAGATACTAAATACTCCATTTTATTTCACCTTTCTAAGTTATATTTTACCTTGGTATTGTTACACTCTTTAAGATGTCATCTAGTAAGACGTTCTTATCTATTGAGACGTTTCGTTTTAATATCAATCTATGTGCGACCACGTCCTTAAAGATGTATGAAACGTCCTCAGGACAGACGAAGTCTCTATCGTTGATACTTGCCACTACCTGTGATGCCCTCATCAATGCAATAGCTCCACGTGTACTGATACCTAGTTGAATATCTTTATGGGTGCGTGTAACCTCTATGAGGTCTAATATGTACTTTCTAACATCATTAGATATTTTTATATTTTTTACTTCATTTTGTGCAGAAATAAGTTCATCAACAGTCACTACTGGAGATATTTCCTCTGGGATAGTACGGTCACTATACTGTTTTAAGATTTCATCTTCTGCCATTCGTTCTGGATATCCTAAAGTTAGACACATTAGAAACCTATCTAACTGTGCTTCTGGTAGTGGATAAGTTCCAAAGTTTTCTATAGGATTTTGAGTGGCAATCACAAAGAATGGACTTTCTAAGTTAAAAGTGTTTCCATCTATGGATACTTGTCTTTCTTCCATGCACTCCAAAAGACTAGATTGTGTTCTAGGTGTTGCACGATTTATTTCATCGGCTAATATGATATTAGTGAATATTGCTCCTTTTCTTAATATAAACTCTCCCGTCTTTTGATTGTAAAAGTATATCCCTGTGATATCGCTAGGTAGTAAATCGGGCGTAAATTGAACCCTTTTAAACTTTCCACCTATGGATTGTGCTATACTTTTAGCTAACGTAGTCTTAGCAGTTCCAGGAATATCGTCTAATAATAGATGTCCTCCACATATTAAAGTTATCACGGATTTACTTATGATTTCATCTTTACCAAATACTCTTATTTTGATGTTTCTCTTTAACTTTTCTGATACTTCTTTTATCATGTTCAACTTTAAAAATCACCCCACTTGATTAAACTATAACATCTGCAAAAGAGTACTTTATAACTTTTGCTATGTCTTCTACTTTTACTTCTAATAAGATGCCTATCTTTCCTGAACTGAATACTATACTATCGAAATCTTTGGCAGTTTCATTGATGGTAGTAGTAAAGAATTTCTTCATTCCTATAGGTGAGCAACCTCCATGGATATATCCAGTAAGTGCCAACAGTTCCTTGGATTTTACCATACTTATAGACTTCTCATTTACTACTTTGGCAGACTTTTTCAAATCTAATTCGCTATTACAAGGGATTACAAATACATAGTGATGGTTAGTCTTACTAACAGTCACTAAGGTTTTAAACATCATGTTTGGATTTATTTTTAATATGTTTGCAATTTCTAAACTGTTGTGAGAGGTAATATCATCTAAGGTCATGCCCATTTCGTATAGATTGTAGATTTTATAACTAATCTTTTTTTTATCTAGCAGACGCATGACGTTTGTTTTATCTTCCATTATAACAACTCCTTAAAAAATAATCGTGGTAAGTTAATTATAACATAATCTTTTAATGATTGCAATTGAAAAATGTTAAAAATACATAATAAAAAGGGTGATTAAAAAAAATCACCCTAATTAATTATCCAAGGTTGATAATTCCTAAGTGTTCTAATAGTACTTTTAAACCTATCAAGATTAGTATTAATCCACCCAAGAATTCTGCCTTAGATTTGTACCTATTTCCAAACTTATGACCTATCACGACACCCACTATAGATAGTAAAAATGTACATATCCCTATGGTCACTATAGATGTTACTATGTTCACTTTTAAACAAGCAAAGGTTATGCCAACAGTGAGGGCATCAATACTAGTGGCTATTGCTAATAACAGTAGTTCTTTATGGTTTACTTTATCAGAAGAATTTTTTTCCAAGTTTTCATCATCTTTTTTAAGAGCCTCAATAATCATCTGTATGCCGATTATTGAGAGTAATCCAAAAGCTATCCAGTGGTCTATGTTGGTTATGTACCTTTCAAATTGACTGCCTAAAGCCCAACCTATCAACGGCATGATGGCTTGGAAACCTCCAAAGTAGAGGGCAATCCAAAAAGTTTTTTTGTAGTTAATCTTTGGCATGGCTAATCCCTGACAGACCGAAACGGCAAAAGCGTCCATAGATAATCCTATGGCAATTAAGATAAGTTCTACAAAGTTCATGTGTAAAGTCTCCTTTCGTGTGGAAAAGTTTATAGATGGTTAAAAAAAAATCAAGTAACTGCCGTACTTGATACCCCTTTCCACTCAAGATACTTAGTACAGCAATCCCTTTAGATTAACGCTGTACATAAGTCTTGTTATTTAAGATAAGCCAGATTTATATTATAAATCAGTATGTTGACATTATCACATATCACCCATTCACCGATGATACGCTAACTACTCCCTTATGCCATATTAATGCGATTTCTATTATATCATATTAATATGGTTGTGTCAATAAAAATATTCTGTTAAAACATAATTTAGTTGAAAAACTGTAGACAAATTTCCATAATTATGATATAATAACTTTAACTAAAATCTAAATATGAAAGAGGTAATTTTTGTGAATTATACTAAGTTGACGACTATCTGTGGAGTACCTTGTGTTGAAATCTCTGCAGGTGGATATACTGCATCTGTAGGATACGCCATAGGCTCTAACGTTCTAAGACTTCATGATGATAAAGACGGTGTAGAAGTCTTTAGGTACAATCCTAACAACACTATGGAAGATATCTCAAAGTCGGCAGAAGTTTGGGGATTACCATCATTATATCTTCCTAACCGTTTTGCTGATGGAGTTTTAAAAACTTCCGATGGTACATATCAACTACCAGTGAATGAGAAAGCACCTTATAACAATCACATTCACGGATTTTTACACAAGAGAAATCACACAGTAGTTGAACATGGTACTGATGAAGTCTCTGCATACGTTAAGACTTCCTACCTTTATGATGAAAATGATGAGTTTTTTAAGTATCTACCTATTAAATTTAGGGCAGATTATACCTTTAAAGTATCTGAAAACGGTTTGGATTACTCAGTAACTTTCACTAACCTATCCGACAAAATGATGCCTATGTCTTTTGCTACACATACCACCATCAATTCACCTTTTGTAGATGGTGCTAAACAAGAAGATATTACTATCAGTGTACCTGCTGGAGTTAAGTGTGAACTTAATGAGAGATGTCTCCCAACTGAAAAGTTACTACCACTATCCGAATGGGATTTAGCTTATAAGAATGGCACTCAATGTCCAGTACTTCAGGATATCTCTAACGATATGTATACGGCTGAATTTAACTCCCTTGATGGTGAACCTTTCTATGGTGTAATCTGTACTGATAATGCCAGTGGTAAAAAGTTGTGCTATCAAGTAGATGAAAAGTTCAAGTTCTGGATAATTTGGAATGATAGAGGTTTCAACGGTTACTTCTGTCCTGAACCTATGACTGCCATGATTGATGCCCCTAACCTCTCACTAGATAAAGATACTACTGGTTATTGTGAAGTATCACCTAATGAGACGTACACCTTAACTCAAAGATTTTTCGTTAAGTAGTAGAAAGTTACCATATGATAAAAAGCTAGATTGAAAAAATCTAGCTTTTTGATTACTATGCAACTTTAAGTTGCTTTAATGGATTGTATCGTTTAAAGTTTAAAAAATTCTTAACGTAAACTTCAAGTTGGTTGATTTATCTTCTAAGGTACGTTATAATTACTATTAAGATTAAACTTCACAGGAGATGATATATCTATGAAATTTGCATATAAGTTACAAGAGTTAAGAAAAGGTTGTGGAATGTCACAAGAAGAGTTTGCCGAACTCTTAGGAGTTTCAAGGCAGTCGGTATCTAAATGGGAGAGTGGCAAGGGATATCCTGAAATAGACAAGTTGATATTTATTAGCAACTACTTCAATACTTCCTTAGATTTACTCCTCAAAGATACTCAAGAAAGTTCTGTACCCGTTTCTACTAAGAGTACTAGAGTTTCAAAGAAGAAAAAAGGTAGTATTAAACTTACCAAACCACAGGATATACCTTTATCACAGAATGAACCTAAGTATATAAGTGACCCTACTCCCAGTAAAAGAACAGAAAACCTCTCTTTAAGAAGAGTTAGCGTCTCTCCAGATGCTCAAATTAGACCTATTAAAAGTCATCAATTTGGTTTTGATACTAAGAAACGCAAACTTTCAACCAAGGGAAAAGTTTCCTTGATATTGACATCATGTATAGTTGGTATTGTTAGTTCTGTCAGTATCATTGTTATTGGAATTAATGACAATCATTATAGCAATGATGAGGCTTTTCAAGAAGTCACCACGGTAATGGATTTAGATGGCGTATCCTACTATGATACTGACAACGATTGGGTAAACCTCTATGACAATGATGTTACCTCCTCTATTGAAGAGGAAATGGCTAACGATATTAACAATCAAACGCAGTGCATTTTGATAGATAAGGATAACAACGTATACTATTCAGGTGATAATGTAGTATCTAGTTATATCAACGCCCAATGGAATATGAAAAATGCTTTAAATGATGTTACATTATATCAAAGGTATATAACGTTAAAATCCAAGGGGAACTATGTGGAAGTTTACTCTTGGGACTATGAACAGTGGGTAATCATTAATAAGAGTATGCTTAGGGTGTACTCTTCAAGTAGTGGTAACTTACCTTATGAAGTGCCATCTATCACTTATGATTTTTCGGATATTTTATCTAATGAGCTTATTACGTATATGGGATATAGTACATCACCATTTGAAAAAGTGTATATGATTTCTAAACAAAGTTATGCTAATGTCTCCAGTGAAATTCTTGATATGTGTATCTCTGCAATGGAAGATAGAAAGTTATCCCTAACTATGGAAGAGTATATTACTATGTATGAAGAATTGAATAGCAAGTGTCAATTGATAGAATGTACTGAAAGAGGTACTATCACGACGTTTGTCCCTAAGGAATTCATAATGGTAAGCGTCTCGGATTTGGAAAACGATGTGAACGAACAAGAAAGTATAATCATAGAGGATAACGCCCAAGTTGTAAAAGAAGATAATCAAGTGGAAAATGTTGAATAATGCTTGACATCTTAATTATTGTGTGGTATAATTTTCATGTTGTTTGATATCTTAACCATGCTTGTAATAACTTTGTGCATAATTGGTCTAATCAGCCAAGTCAAAGATGTTGCGGATTAGCATGGATATGTTCAAGGATACTTGTATATATTAAATGTATTGGTTATTGTGAAGTAATCATTAAAGTATCTAAGATACGATATAAGCAATAGTGCATTTCTTTTTTTGCCAAATAATACAGATATAAATCAAGGACGGAGTAATAGACGAGCCAGTGGCTAATAAGCCTCAAACTTGCTAATGGGAGTTAGTGGAGTAAATGAGGTAATTCCAAACAATCCGTTTTGTCGTGAAACACGGAAACGTGTGTATAACTTGAGAATATCGTACGAGTAGCTCAAGACAGATTAAAATAGACTAATATATTTTAAGGTTTTTCCTGAATGATATGGGTGAAAGTTAGATGTAACCAACCATCTGAGGGTGTGAAACGGGGCAAGAAGTTATAGGGTCGCTCCTTATGGCTCAGACTTGTCTTCCTTGTGGTAGAATAATTTGACGCTTTAGAAATGTAGGGTGAAAATCCATTACAGGCATGGTTAAGATATCAAGTATTTTATGGCACTTTTCTAGTGCCTTTTTGTTTAAAGTTTTAAGAGGTGATTAGATGTCAATATCAAGATTGGATAAGTTTATCTCTAACAATACGGAGTATTCCCGTTCAGACATTAAGAACTTAGTTAAACATGGTAAAATATCTGTTGATGGTATTCTAGTCAAAAAGTCTGACATTAAAGTCGATACCCAAATTTCAGAAATCTTAGTAGATGGTGAAAAAGTATCTGAATTCGGTCTAAGATACTTCATGTTGAATAAGCCTCAAGGGGTAGTCTGCTCCACTGATGATAAGGACAGCAAAACCGTTATAGATTTACTTCCAAAAAGTTTACAAGGTAAAAATCTATTTCCAGTGGGTAGACTAGATAAGGATAGTGAAGGGTTTGTACTACTCACCAATGATGGTGAGTTTTCTCATAAAGTTTTATCGTCTAAGAACCATGTGGCGAAGTATTATTTAGTAAAGTTGGCTAGACCTTTTGAAAATATCTATGTTGAAAAGTTTGCTAGTGGTATAGTGTTATCTAATGGGGAGGAGTGTCTACCTGCTAAGGTCATAAGATGGGAAAAATCGGAATACTATGCAGTGGTAGAACTTTTTGAAGGAAAGTATCATCAAGTTAAGAGAATGTTCGCTAGTGTGGGAAATCATGTAGAAAAATTATTCCGTTTTCAAATAGGAAATTTACCGTTATGCCAAGATTTGCCAAAAGGTGGTGTTTTGGAGATTTTGCACAAAGATGTTAGTGAAATCTTGAAAAATACTGATGCCGAATTTCTAAAAAATGGTTTACAAATAAAAATTTCATCAATTGTCACAAAAAATAAATTGTAATTTTGTATATTTACATACTTGAAATTAGTAGTAGAAATCTGTTATTATATTAATGGGATACTTGGTATCAAAAAAACAATAATAATATTATGTGTGGGAGGCCTTTAAATATGGCAAGTTTATCATTAAGAGGTATTTACAAAAAATATCCAGGCGGTGTAGTAGCCGTATCTGACGTAAACATAGAAATTAGAGACAAGGAGTTCATAATCCTTGTAGGTCCATCTGGTTGTGGTAAGTCTACAACTTTAAGAATGATTGCAGGTCTTGAAGAAATTTCCGAGGGCGAACTTTACATCGGCGACAGATTAGTAAACGATGTTGCCCCTAAAGATAGAGATATAGCAATGGTTTTCCAAAACTACGCTCTATATCCTCATATGACAGTTTTTGATAATATGGCTTTCGGTCTAAAATTAAGAAAAGTTCCTAAAGATGAAATTCAAAAGAAGGTTGAAGAGGCTGCTAAAATCCTTGACTTAACTCACTTACTAGATAGAAAACCAAAAGCTATGTCTGGTGGTCAACGTCAGAGAGTTGCCATGGGACGTGCTATAGTTCGTAGTCCTAAAGTTTTCTTACTTGACGAACCTCTATCTAACCTTGATGCTAAGCTCCGTGCTCAAATGAGAACTGAGATTTCTAAGCTACACAAAAAGTTAGGTACTACTTTCATCTACGTTACCCACGACCAAACTGAAGCTATGACTTTAGGTGATAGAATAGTAGTTATGAAAGATGGTTTCGTTCAACAAATCGACGTACCTCAAGCTCTTTATGAAAGACCTTGTAACAAGTTCGTTGCTGGTTTCTTAGGTTCACCTCAAATGAACTTCATAGATGCAGAATTGAAACAAACTGCAGATGGTATCTACTTCGTTGAGTTTGGCTCTGAAGATAGCAAGGCTTCAAGAGGAGTTAAGTATCAAGTAGCTATTCCACAAGAAAAAGTAAACGATAAGTTAGCTGGTTACGTAAATAAAGAAGTTGTTATGGGTATTAGACCTGAAAATATCTCCGATGACCCTAACGTAATCATGTATGCTACTACCGGTGTTATCAACTGTGACGTTGAAATCACTGAAATGATGGGTTCTGAAACTTACTTATATCTAAACTGTGAAGGTAATTCCTTAACTGCTAGAGTTGCTCCAACTTCTACTGCAAAGCCTCAAGATACTATCCAAGTAGTTCTTGACCCTATGAAGATACATCTATTCGATAAGGAAAATGAAAAGACTATCATGAACTAAGTTTGAAATTTTTATATCGTACTTATTTCGCCTTGACTTAAAGTTGAGGCGATTATTTATTAATAAAAGTCAAAATTATTGTATTTTTTCGTTGACAAAATCCTTCGATATTGATAGAATATAATAGTGGCTTATTTTTTTAATAATATTTTTTAGGTGATGATTTTAATGTTTAAACGATTAAAAGAGGATATAGCTCTTATTAAAGAACGTGACCCAGCTGCAAGAAATACTTTTGAAATCTTAGTTACTTATTCTGGACTTCATGCAGTATGGTATTACAGATTATCACACTTCTTTTATACACATGGATTTTTTACTATTGCTCGAATGATATCTCAATGGGCTAGGTTTTGGACTGGAATAGAAATCCACCCTGGTGCTAAGATTGGTAAAGGTCTATTTATTGACCATGGTATGGGTGTAGTAATCGGTGAGACTGCTGAAATTGGTGATAACTGCTTACTATATCAAGGTGTTACCCTTGGTGGTACTGGTAAGGATAAGGGTAAACGTCACCCAACTTTAGGAAATAATGTCATGGTTGGCTCTGGGGCTAAGATTTTAGGCCCTTTTAAAGTAGGTGATAACTCTAAGATTGCTTCTAATGCAGTGGTGTTAGAGGAAATTCCTCCAAATAGTACTGCAGTTGGCGTTCCTGCTAGGATAGTTAAGTTAAACGGCAAAAAAGTCGCTAAGACTGATATTTGTGACCAAATCCATATGCCTGACCCTGTCTCTCAAGATATGTGCAAACTTCAAATACAGATTAACTCTTTAAAAGAAGACCTCTTGAAGTATGAAAAACAGATACAAAATCGTTCTGAGCAGTGCAATGGTAATGATGATGTCGGTATGTACAACATCTAATCTATAGTTTATCAATCAGTAATATAGGAACGTCACATGACGTTCCTTGTATAGAAAAATCTAAAACTTTGATATGAATAAAAAAATCTATGGGAGGTTTTTTATGTTATGAAATTATACAATACTATGACTAGACAGAAAGAAGAGTTAGTGCCTATCCATGATGGTATAGTAAATATATATGCCTGTGGCCCTACAGTGTATAACTATATCCATATAGGTAACGCTAGACCTATATGTTCTTTTGATGTACTTAGAAGGTATCTAATATATAGGGGTTATAAAGTTAAGTACGTTCAAAACTTCACTGACGTTGATGATAAAATCATTAATAAGGCTAATGAAGAGGGCGTTACGTCTTTGGAGATTTCCGAAAAGTATATAGCCGAATATAAAAAAGATGCTCACGGTCTAAACGTTATGGACGCTGATATCCACCCTAAAGTTACTGAAAATATTGGTATCATTATAGACATTATCAAAGTTTTAGTGGAAAAGGGATTTGCCTATGAAAAGAATGGTGATGTCTATTTTAGAGTATCTAAGTTTGATGAATATGGCAAATTATCTAAGAAGCCTCTTGAAGACTTACAGGCAGGTGCTAGAATAGATATCAGTGACCAAAAGGAAAATCCTTTTGATTTTGCTCTTTGGAAGTCTGCTAAACCTAATGAACCTTATTGGCAATCACCATGGGGAAACGGTAGACCTGGTTGGCATATAGAATGTTCTGCTATGTCAAGGCACTATATAGGTGATACTTTAGATATCCATTGTGGTGGTCAAGATTTAATCTTCCCACACCACGAAAACGAGATAGCTCAAAGTGAATGTGCCACTGGTAAACCTTTAGCAAATTACTGGGTGCATAACGGATTTATCAACGTTAAAAAGGGCGACAACATCGAAAAGATGAGTAAATCTTTAGGCAACTTTTTCACCGTTAGAGACGTTGCTAATAAGTATGGTTATGAAGTTATCCGTTATATGATGGTTCAAGCTCACTATAGAAGTCCAATAAACTACTGTCAAGAACTCTTAGATACTTGCAAATCCTCACTTGAAAGGTTGTATAATTGCCGTGATACCCTTGATAGAGCCATTTCTAATGCTAAAAGTGGTGAAATTTCTGAAGATGCTAAGAACATCTTTAAGGCTAGAAAGGATAGTTTTATCCAAGCTATGGACGACGATTTGAATACGGCTGATGCTATCGCTACTCTATTTGATTTGGTTAGAGATTTAAACGGTATGACTTCTAATCCTGAAACTTCTAAGGAGCAACTTCAAGAGGGTGCTAAGCTATTTGATGATATCACTAACGTATTGGGAATATTGTACAATTGCAAAAAAGATGATGAAATCCCTCAAGAAATCTTAGACCTTGCAGAACAGAGAAAACTCGCTAGAAAACAGAAGAATTTTACTCTCGCTGATGAACTTAGAAATAAGATTTCTGAATTAGGTTACATCATAGAGGAAACTCGTCAGGGTGTTAAGATTACTAAGAAAAAGTAGTCTAAGTTTGGACATAATATTAAATACTTCCGCACCTAAAAATAGGTGCGGTATTGATTATATCTCAAAAGATAGACATATTTTAAAATGTGTGAATTAAAAAGTATCAAGAAGGAAGGATTTTTTATATATGAGTAAGATGAATAAGACTGTAAAATCTGTATTTAAGTTTATGTGTATCATTTTGATGGTTGCTGCTTTTCTATTTATGCTTAATACGTGTTTTTTATCCGATAGTAAGAGTAAAAAAGTAGATATGAATGAAGTTGACTTAGTCCAATTAGATGCCTTGGAAAATACTATTGAAGATGGTCAACCTATAGCAATCATAAAGACTAGCCTAGGAGAGATTAGAGCAGTCCTCTACCCAGATATTGCTCCTAACACTGTCCAAAACTTCATAGATTTAGCTCAAAGTGGTTACTATGATGGTACTTATATCTTTAGAGTTCAAGAAGATATCTACTTTGCCGGTGGTTCTGCCAACAAGAACGGCGACCTAAACAACGACTTCAAAGAGGAAAACGAAACCGTTGAAGGTGAAATCTCAGAGGATTTATGGCCTTTTAGAGGTGCTTTCATGTCCTTGAGTGCTAGAAGTGGTTGTAGTGGTAGCAGATTTATAGTAGTAAACAGTGTAGATTTTACTGACGAATTTAAGGAAGAGTTATTATCTCTATATCAAGATGAAGAAAATAACGACACTCGTCTCGCAGATGCGTTTATTAAATATGGTGGCGCTCCTAACGTATCTCAACAGTGGACTATCTTCGCTCAAACCTATGAGGGTTTTGACGTAATAGAAAAAATCTGTTCACAACAAGTTGAAGATGAAGAAGACTATCACCCAACTAGTGATATAATCATCGAAAAGGTTGAAATTTCTACTTATTCCAAAGACGATACTTCCAACGGTTAAAAAGACTTTTTAATATCATCAAAATTTCTAAATTTAAATTTTAAATTCAAATTTAATCTTTACAAATCACAATTGATATTGTATAATTAATCTATAAAATATTTTAAAGACCTTAGAAGATAGTTCTATCTTCTAGTGTCTTAATTTTTGATTTGAGGTATTTATATTATGGTTTACAAGAAAGTTGCTCTTTTACTTTCACTATTGTTGACTTTTTCTCTATGTGCGTGTAATAATGCCCCTGGAAACGCCAATACTACCAATAGTGATGATGCTTCTACTACGACTAACGTAGCAGACGTAACTAATCAAAATGATGTTACTCAAGATGATACTGACATTCTTTCAGACAATCAAACTCAAGAAAGTACGGATATCCTTAACTTTACTCCCCCTGAAATAGGCGAAGAGATAGTAGTAATCAACGTTAAAGATTATGGTACTATAAAAATCAAACTCTTTGAAGATGAGTGTCCTAATGGTGTTGAAAACTTTAAAAGGTTAATTTCCGAAAAAGATTATTATAAAGATGTTATCTTCCATAGAGTTATTAAAGATTTCGTTATCCAAGGTGGTGACCCTAACGGTAATGGTACTGGTGGTGAAAGTATCTGGGGTGAAGGCTTTGAACAAGAGTTTGATAATGGTCTACGTCACTTTGCTGGTGCTTTGGCCTATGCTACTGCTAACGACCATCTAAATAAGAGCCAATTCTATATAGTGTGTCCTGCAGACTGCTCACAACTTACCGATGAACAGTTTGAAGAGTTCTCTTCCTACTATGGAGCTTCTTATCCTGATAACGTTAGGGAAAAGTATCGTGAAGTTGGTGGTGTCCCTTATCTTGATGGTGGTTACCAAGTGTTTGGACAAGTCTTTGAAGGTCTTGACGTAGTTGAGGCTATCCAACAGGTTGAAACCGATAGTAACGATAAACCTCTTGATGATATAGTTATGGAAAGTGTAACTATTGAAGAGTATCAAGGTTAATAGTCCTATAGTTTTGGAACGCTAACCATAGCGTTCCAAGATTGTTAAATGTTTACCATTTTTTTGACTTTTAAGATTTTTGACTTTCGGAAATTATCCTTTATATCCAAATACCGTTAGAAAAGGGTAATTTCGGATAATCAAATTTTGTAATTAATTTAAGGGGAGAAATATTTTGGATAAAGATAAGTTAGTTTTACATGGTGGCGTTAAACTTAGTGGAGAAGTCTGTGTTAGTGGTGCAAAGAATGCAGCTGTTGCTATCATTCCAGCAGTGATACTCTGCGATGAACCTTGCGTTTTGGAAAACGTTCCAGAAATTAGTGACGTTGCTATCTGTTTTGAAATTTTAAGTTCCTTAGGTGCTAAGATTGAAAAACTCTCTAGAACTAAGTATAGAATAGATGCTACTAATATCACAAATTTTGAAGTTCCTTATGAGTTGGCTACTAAGATGAGAGCATCATATTACTTTTTAGGTGCTTTACTTGGTAAGTATAAGACTGCTAAAGTTCCACAGCCTGGTGGTTGTCATCTAGGTGATAGACCTGTCGACCAACATATGAAGGCTTTTAGAATTCTTAATGCTCAATGTGATTTAATCCCAGGTGGTATTATATATTGCCGTGCGAATAATCTAATAGGTTCTACCATAGATTTCGATGTAGTCTCTGTAGGAGCTACCATCAATGCGATACTTTCTAGTGTTAAGGCTGAAGGTATTACCATCATTGAGAATGTGGCTAAAGAACCTCACATTGTCGATATTGCCAACTTCTTGAATAGTATGGGAGCTAGTATCTCTGGTGCAGGTACGGATAGGATTAAAGTAAAAGGGGTATCTAGGTTAAGGGGCGTTGAGTACTCTATAATCCCAGACCAGATTGAAGCAGGTACTTATATGATAGCTTCTGCCGTTACTAGGGGCGATGTCACTATTAAGAACGTTACCCCTGCACACCTCGAACCTATGACACTTAAACTTAGAAGAATGGGCGTGAGTGTTGAAGAGTTTGACGACTCCGTCCGTGTTTGGGTTGAACCTGGTGTGATTTTCAATAAGATTGAATTAAAAACTATGCCTTATCCGGGTTTCCCAACAGATATGCAACCTCAAATGGCAGTGTTATGCACGTTGGCTAATGGTACTAGTTCTATTACTGAGGGAATTTGGAACAATCGTTTCCGTTACGTTGATGAACTTAGACGTATGGGAGCTAACATCACAGTGAATGGCAAGATTGCCTTAATTAGTGGTAATACTAATCTAGCAGGTGCACCTGTCCAAGCCTGTGATTTAAGAGCTGGAGCAGCTTTAATCATTGCAGGATTGGTTGCAGAAGGTGAAACTACCATCTCAGATATATACCATATCGAGCGTGGTTACGAACGCATGGACGAGAAACTTCGTGGTCTTGGTGCGAACATAGTAAAAAAAAACTTCTGATTGCTTAGTCCAGTTGAAAGCAGTTTGATATTTTTAATATTTTGGGCGGTTAATACCCGCCCATATTTTGTTAATTTTGTGTAAAGGGGATTAATTGTGAAAAAAATCTTTAAGTTGATGGCGTTGTTATGTACTACGATATCTTTATGTGGCTGTAGCGTAGAGTTTGTAGACGATACCTCACAGAGTACTCAATTAGAAGACGTTACAACGTCTATTGAAAGTACTGTGATAACCTCTACTATTCAAACTATCGAAGATACTCAAACAGAAAGTGTAACTAATCAAACTTTGGAGAGTATCACTACCATAGAGGAGACCTTTCAAGAGACTACTATGACTTATAAATCTTATAGTTTTAGGAATTCAAAGCTCTTTGCCAGTCACTACGAAAAACACGGAATTGATATGGGCTTTAATTCTCCTGAGGAGTATCTTCAAGGTGCTAACGATGTGATAAACAATCCTAATGCGTTGCACAAACTTGAAGCCGAAGATGATGACGATATCTATTATCTTGAAAGTACTGGGGAATTTGTGGTAGTCTCCACAGATGGCTACATTCGTACATACTATTACGCTAGTTTAGATTATTTTAATAGACAGTAGGTGAGAAATCTATGAATATCAAGTTGATAGTGGTTGGTAAGTTAAAAGAGAAGTATCTACGTGATGGCTGTGATGAGTATATTAAAAGATTATCTAAGTTTTGTAATCTAAAGGTTATAGAACTAGATGAGTATAGACTATCTGATAAACCTAGCCAAAAAGAGATAGACCATGCGTTATCTAATGAGGCTAAGGCGATATCTAAACTTTGTGAAGGTTATGTAATATCCATGTGCATAGAGGGGACTCAAATTAGTAGTGAGCAGTTGGCATCTAAGATAGAAAACGTTGGCGTTTTAGGATATGGTACTATAACGTTTATCATAGGCAGTTCGTTCGGATTAGATACTTCTATTAAAAAGTTGTCTGACTTTAAGTTATCTATGTCTAAGATGACTTTCACCCATCAGATTGCAAGAATGTTACTCCTTGAACAGATTTATAGGGCATTTCAAATCAATAGTAATGGAAAGTATCATAAATAGTGGAGGAGCGTCTTTTTTAGACGTTCCTTTTTTGTCATTATTTTTTAGATATCTACTATTTACATTAATCCTCGAAAATGATATAATAATAAGTACAAATCGTTTGAAAGGATTGGTTTTCTATGAACAGAATTAAAGTAGTTATTTGTGGTAAAGAGTATTTTCTAAAAACCGAAGAAGATGCCAGTTATATATACAATCTAGCCAAGGCTTTGGATAAAAAGATTAACAGTATTATGAACAGTGCAAACGTATCTTCACAGAGTGCTTCTGTAATGTTATCCCTTACTCTCCTAGATGACTTGAAACGTGTGGATAAAGAACTTAATAACGCTAAACAGACCATTGCCGATATGCAAGAAACTATATCATCTGTGGATTACATAAAACAAGAACGTGATAACGCTCTAAAAGAGGTTAAGCGTTTAAATACTAAAATTAAGGAACTTGAGAACTCTATCAAACTTAAAGACTTGGAAAAGGTTATACCTGAAACTCCTAGTAAGTCTAAAAGTGATAAGAAGTAGTATCCCTTAATTATATTTTTATAAGTGAGTT
>JBJFHM010000007.1:11225-17571 GCA_051893615.1 Oscillospiraceae bacterium | reverse complement strand
ATCGCACCTATGTGATTTATCATAGTAGGCATTGAAAATGGTACAATCTGCATTGATATACATCAGTAACACACCCCACGATACATTAATCCAGTACAACCTAGATATTTTAAACAGAGTTTTCTCAAATAGCTTGGAAAGTTTCCACCAGTAAGGTTCTCAAGACTATCCAAAGGGTTCGCCCAAGATACAGAATACTGCCCAATCTTTTCGGAAGTCTTAGCACCTGTGATATTTCCATCATTAAGTTGATTGCTATCATAGATATAATAAGCCTCCGCAATGGCACAAGTACACTTTTTTATCAACTTTTCAACAGGTTTATCCTTGAGAACCTCTGTATTTATGCGATAAAACGTCACCATATCGATATATTCGGAAGCACGTTCTGAAAGTGTTCAGAACTGCTCCATATCTGTGATTAATTTCCCTAAAAAGAAATCTTGATAGTAGCCAAAATCAGCATAAGCCATCATTATCACCTATGCCAAATCACTAGCAGTAACTGTGATATAAGTAACCACTACAACTTTATCACTAGATAGATTTACTATTTCGATAATATCGCCCACATTTGCAGAAATTTCTGTGCTACCAGATATTAAAGAAGTACCATCATATTCAGTGGAAGTCTGTCCGTAGGTTGCTCTAATGTTTGGATTTATCTTATATGCATAGATTGTACTAGTATTTCCACTTTAACCGTATTTAACCGCTATTATTCACTTTTCTATTCTGCTTGTCTAATAACAACCATACAAAAATATGTTGAGTACAGAGGAATTTCCGAATATCGCACCTGCACCGATGATAAGAATACCAGTACCAAAAAAGAAAGATGATGCAATGGAAATACCAAAATATCTTCTAAAAATGATGTTAAGGAAAGTATAAAGACTTTCCCAACCTAATCTCATTATCATTTTACTTACGATAGCAAGAATTAATGAACTTACATTGACTTCAAATGATGTTCCTGTAAGTAATCCTGCAACTACTCCACCAATTATATAAGTGATACACATACAAGCCATGGCAAACGCACATGTGATAGTTTTAGACATCATATAATCTTGTTTTTTTGCGTGAGTAGTGAATAATTGCTTAACATATCCACTTTTGTAATCGTGTCCAATGAAGATGGAAACCATCATTCCACCAAATATGAATACCATATTCATATTGGCATATTCACCCATATTTGAAACAGCATATAAAGGAGTATCTGCTGAAATGATTTGCCATGTGTTTGTGTACATAGGTGCTACACCCTCAGCAGTTTCTGTGCCAGTTGTACCTAATATCATTGCAGGTATGAGTGTGGCAATTAAAAGGAAAATGTAAAACATTGGAGTATGAAACAAACGATAAAAATCAACACCTAGCATACCTTTTAATCTTTTAACGAAACTTGGTGATTCAAATATTAATTCATGTGATTCTGTCATTTTATTCTTCCTCCTTTTTTGACATAAGTTCTATATAGTATTCTTCAAGACCAATCTTATTTTTCTTGATTTCATTTACGATATGCCCATTTTGAATTAAATACTCAACAATGGATTCCGTATCATCTACATCATATACACGAAGATATCCTTCTTCTTCTTTGATATTGCTGAATTTTTTTTTAAAATGGATTTTGCACCATTCATATCTTTAGTCTTGAGCGATACAAAAACACGAGCTCTATTTTCCATTTCTTTTGCAGAGAGTTCTTGAACCATTCTGCCTTGACGGATAATTCCATAATGTGTAGTAATCTTTTCAAGTTCGCCAAGAATATGCGAGGAAATCACGACAGTGCACCCAGAATTTTTGGTAATATCAACGAGAATTTCTCTCATAATTCGCATACCGTCTGTATCTAAACCGTTGATTGGCTCATCAAGTATCAAAAGAGCTGGATTGCCAAGTAGAGCCATAGCAATTCCAATTCTCTGTTTCATACCGAGCGAACAACTCTTAAATTTTATACGAGCAGAATCTTCCATTCGAACTATCTGCAATACTCGATTGATTTCATCAGAGGGATTTTTAAGGCTCAAATTGATGGCTTGCATCATTAGATTATCCCACACGCTTGAGTTTGGAAAACAACCTGTATTTTCAATCAAAGCACCGACTCAAACTCGAACTCCTGCATCAGTATAGTCCCTGCCAAATAGTTTGATTTCTCCTCCATTTGACACAAGATGACCACAGATTAGTTTTTCTGTTGTTGATTTTCCACTTCCGTTTTCGCCAATGAAACCATATATTGCTCCAATGGGAACAGTCATATTAAGATTATTAACTGCATACATTCCACGAAAACTTTTTGATAGATTTCTAATTTCAATAGCGTTCATTTCTTAATTCTCCTTATTATTTTTTTTTATTATATATTATAAATGTTTTTGATTTGTTTGAAAAGTGTTTAAGAATTATTAAAAAATATTGAATATCCATAAACTTCCAATTTGCTTAAAAGATAATATTGATTTGTAAAAATCAAATATTTTAAGAACGTTTTCGTCTGTATATGATATAGAAAAAGAACTCTAATTCAATTAATCGGGCTAGAGTTCTTTAAAGTACCTTTCGATTTTTTTGAGATGTAGAGCAAGCAATTAATATCAATATTTTACCATAAATGCAATTTTTATGATATATCAATTTCAAATTTTAAAGTATTATTTAGATATAATTAATTCATATATTATTTTTTAAATGTTAATTAAAAATATGAAGAATATCTAAAAAGATAGCACAATGTGAGCAGTATAATAGCACAAAATATGTTGAAACTGATTTAAATCTTGTGTTATTATATCATTGATAAATATTTTAGGAGGCGTGTGAAAATGTCTAATATACGTAGATTTTGCACATCATTGATGGCATTAGTTCTAACAACAGGAACTTTTGCGAGTTATCCAATGGGTAACCAAACTGTTAAAGCAGATACCTTAGTGGTATCTAACGACTTTGAAACCACCTATAATGGTTGGATAAGTACTGGCAATCTTGTAGATGTAATAGCTACTCAAGAAGGTGGATATCAATCCAATAGGGGATTAAAAGTATCTAATAGGCAAGTCAAAGAAGATGGTATAAGTTCAGAAAAGGGGTTTTATCTTGATGGTGGTATAGAATATAACTACTCATTTATGGTAAAAACTCTAGGAGATTCTAAGGAAAATGTAAAAATATCCTTAACTTACACTTATGAGGATACTGGAAAGGTTGAAACTATCGACTTAATCACAGATACTATTGATACTAACAAGTGGGTTGAATTATCAGCAGATTATAAAACTCCAAAGGGAACTATCGGACATAGTATAACTATCACTACTGATAGTACTTCCGATTTCTGCCTTGATAACGTTAATATCACTGAAAAATCTTCACAGAATGGTAACTATACTGTAAGTGCAACTTCTAGCGAATATGGTCTAAAAGATGTATATTCTAACTATTTCAAGTTTGGAACTTGTGTTCCAAAAAGTGAACTCCAAGATAGCACAGCTATGGCATTAGTGTTAAAAGAGTTTAATAGTATCACTTGCGAAAACGAAATGAAACCAGATGCTACTATAGATAAATCTAAATCTACTGATACTAACATAGCAGTATCTTTGAGCAGTTGTGCAAGTATCTTAGATTTCTGTGTACAGAACAATATCGCAGTGCGTGGACATACTCTAATATGGCACTCACAGACACCAACATGGTTCTTTAAGGAAAACTTCGATAGTAATGGTGCATGGGTATCTAAAGATGTCATGGATAAGAGAATGGAAAGCTACATAAAGAATATGTTTGAGGCTATCAAGACACAATATCCAACATTAAACCTATATGCCTATGATGTAGCTAATGAATGTATCAACGATGGGGCAGTGTATGGAAATACTTCTACATATTGCAGAACTGCAGGTGAAAATACTGGTAATGGATACTCTCCATGGGTACAAATCTATGGCGATAACAGTTTCGTTGAAAAGGCTTTTACCTATGCTAGAAAGTACGCTCCTAGTGGTTGTAAACTATTCTACAACGACTACAACGAGTACATGGGCGATAAAATGTTAGCTATCAAGGATATGGTTCAAAGTTTATACAATAAAGGTCTTCTCGATGGTATAGGTATGCAATCTCATTTAGGTGAAACTTGGCCATCAGCTGAGGGTTACAAAACTGCTTTAGATTTATACAATAGCATCGGTTGTGAAATTCAGGTAACTGAACTTGATATTGCTACTCCAAACGGCGATGAAATTGCTCATGCTCAAAGATATAAACAAATAATGCAAGCTATACTTGATACTTATAATAACGGACATAACATTACTGCTGTATGCGTTTGGGGTACTACCGATAAATACAGTTGGCGTGATGAAGATGTTCTATTATTTGATGATAACTATCAAGCAAAACAATCTTATAGTGAAATATTTAATTTAGGTACTATTCCAAGTAATTCAAATACTAATAATAATACAAGTAGTGGAAATTACTACTTCCATGATACTTTTGATGGCTCAATTTCCGATTGGTCTGCTAGAGGAAATTGTACTGTCGGTTTAAGTGGTAGAATTCCATACAGTGGTACTGATGCTCTAGTGATATCTAATAGAAATGCCGTTTGGAATGGTATTCAAAAATCCCTAAATACTGAAACGTTTAAGGCAGGTAATGAGTATAGTTTTAGTGTATTTGTCAACTATCTTGATAGTGATGTCGATACTGAAACATTCTATCTAACTTTGCAGTATACAGACCAAAATGGTAATACTAAGTATGAAAATATCGATACTAAGACTGTAACTAAAGGCGAATACACTCAATTGAGTAATACTAACTTTAAAATTCCATCAGGTGCTAAAGATATGAAATTAGTCGTTGAAAGTACTACTCAGACTATGAACTTCTATATCGATGAGGCTATAGGAGCTTCTGCTGGAACGGTTTATGGAACGCAATACCACTTCCATGATGAGTTTGAAAGCACAGATTTTGATTGGTCTGCTAGAGGAAATTGTACTGTTGGTTTAAGTGGTAGAATACCATATAAGGGTGATAATGCTTTAGTAATATCTAATAGAAGTGCTGTTTGGAATGGTGTTCAAAAATCTTTAGATATTGAAACGTTTAAGCCTGGTAATGAATATGGTTTTAGTGTATTTGTAACTTATCTTGATAGTAATGCCGATACTGAAACATTCTATCTAACTTTGCAATATACAGACCAAAATGGTAATACTAAGTATGAAAACATCGATACTAAGACCATAAACAAAGGTGAATATGCTGAATTAAGTAACAATAATTTCAAAATTCCATCTGATGCTAAAGATATGAAGTTAATCGTTGAAAGTGCTAATCAAACTATGAATTTCTACATAGATGAAGCTACTGCTACAAGTACCACTACTGGTACTTCTAGTAATAGTGGAAATAACTCTAGTGATAGTTCAAATAACACAGATAATACTGAAAATAGTGGAGTAATAAATCTTCCAGTTAGTTCATCAATAGATGTATCTAAGTATACTAATCAAGGAATTACAGGCTTAAAGCTACATTTTAGTTCTGTTTCAACTGGTAGTGGAGCTTGTCAACTAAAAACTGCTAGTGGCGATTGGATTAGTAGTATTGACTACAGTCTAGATAATAGTGATACTGCTACTGTAGATTTATCAAGCTATTCAAATATAGGTACAGTGGATATATATACTTGGTGGAACTCTGCTAATGCTAATATTGATGCTATTCAACTTATTACACAATCTAACTAATAAATAATAAAAATTATAAAAAATCGTTTATAGATTTACTCTATAGCGATTTTTTATTTTCTGATTAAGCATTTATATTTCATTTAATATCAACAAATTACCATTTTTGTCAATGAAAAAATATCCTAATTTTGCAATATATGATATAATCATCTTAATATATAATTGTGAAAGGGGATTAAGTATGTTATCATTAAAAAAGAAGATATCAACTTTGATTCTTTTAGGAATAATTACAACAACCTCAATAAGTACTATGACAGTATCCTCTCAAGAAAATGTTGGGGATTTAAATGGTGATGGTATCATTAACTTTAAGGATATTCAATTACTAAAAATGGATTTATTATGTGAAAACAATAATTCTTTTAGTAATGAAGATATCAATGGTGATGGTGCTATCAATGTTTTAGATGTATGTAATATGAAACATGATATTTTATACTCTAGTTCAAGTGACATACCAGATTATGGCACACCAATGGACGAGACTGCGACATCTATAGCAGATTTTAGAAAAGGCACATCTAGTATGTTTATCGCCTCAGATGGTTGGGGAA
>JBJFHM010000007.1:0-11125 GCA_051893615.1 Oscillospiraceae bacterium | reverse complement strand
TGATGAACGTTTGGCCTGGTACTGGTGTAGATGCTTGGCTCAATCCTTATGATGGAACTACTCCATTAACTGCTAATTATCAATGGGTTACTTATAAGGAAAGTAGTCAATCTAGTGGTGATGATAGTGGTAATAATGACAATGGTGATACTATACCAGATTATGGCACACCAATGGACGAAACTGCGACATCTATTGCAGATTTTAGAAAAGGCACATCTAGTATGTTTATCGCCTCAGATGGTTGGGGAAATGGTAGTTGTTTCGATTGTGGTTGGTTTAAAGAAAATGCAATTGTTGAAAATGGACATCTAAGTCTTACTATTGATGAAGATGAAACTAATCAATATAGTTACTCAGGTGCAGAGTATCGTACTAACGATTTCTATCACTATGGATACTATGAAACTTCAATGCAAGCTATCAAAAATGATGGTGTAGTATCTTCGTTCTTTACTTATACAGGTCCTTCTGATAACAATCCTTGGGACGAAATAGACATTGAAATCTTAGGTAAAGATACTACTAAGGTTCAGTTCAACTATTATACTGATGGTGTAGGAAATCACGAGTATATGTACGATTTAGGCTTTGATGCTTCCGAGGGTTATCACACATATGGTTTTGACTGGCAACCTGATAAAATTACTTGGTATGTTGATGGAGAAGCAGTATATTCTGCTACAACAGATATCCCAAGCACTCCAGGAAAGATTATGATGAACGTTTGGCCTGGTACTGGTGTAGATGCTTGGCTCAATCCTTATGATGGCACTACTCCATTAACTGCTAATTATCAATGGGTTACTTATAAAGAATAATCTTTTAAAAATAGCTTATGTAATAAAAAAGAAGTTTAGCGAAAGCTAGACTTCTTTTCGATATTATGATATAATAAAGAAAAGAATATTTAAAATACAAAAATATGAAACTATCATGATTAAATCTTTAATAAAAGGAGTTGCACAAACATGAGTAGAAAAAAAGTAATCGTTTTATGCTTAACAAAGATAAGTGTTGAAACTCAATATGAAATATTCTTATCAGTATATAAAAGAGTTTTGGAACTAGATTATAGATTAATCTTAATAAGTACTACCAATGATATGTATTATTATGATGGTTTATCTACTGGTGAAGGTAACATCTTCTATTTAATTAACTATAAACTTATAGATGGTATTATATTGCTTAGTGAAACTATCAAAGATAACTGCATATTAAATGATATAATTACATCTGCTAAAATGAATGATATTCCATTAATATCAATAGATAAACACATTCAAGGTGCATATAATATATCATTTAGTTATTCACAATCTATGGAAAAGATAGTTCGTCACGTTGTAGAGCATCATAAGTGTAAAAGGGTTAATTTTATAGCAGGAATTAAAGGAAACTCTTTTTCTGAGGAAAGATTGAACGTTTATAAAAAAGTTCTACTTGAAAATAATATTCCAATTGAACAGGATAGAATTGGTTATGGAGACTTTTGGAATATCCCAACTATAAATGTTATGAAAAAATTCTTGAATAGTTCATTACCATTTCCAGAAGCTATAATATGTGCTAATGATACTATGGCTATTTGTGTTTGTGATATCCTAAATGAACGTGGTTATAAAGTTCCTGATGATATTATCGTAACTGGATTTGATGGTATTATTCAAGAACATTATCATATACCACGTTTAACTACAGCAAAACAGAACAATTCTCAAGCAGGATTATTAGCTGTTAATATTTTAAATCAATTATTTAATGGAGAAAATCCATCTAAAGATAATGTAGTATATCATGATTTTGTTATATCCGAGTCATGTGGTTGTGTTAAACATGATGGTACATACTCTAATAAACTTTTGAGTGACTTATGCTATCAAATAGATAACTACAGATACTTTGAAACTAATATGAAGAATATGTTATGTATTATGAATAATAGTCAATCAATTCACGAATTGATTGACAAAATTCCATATTATACTAAAGATATCTATGCTAAAGAAGTTTGGATTTGCATCTGTAAGGAGTTTTTGGAAAATACAAATTATTATCAAAATAAGGGCTATAATAATATGAAAATTATCCATTGTGAACTAAATGATAAAAATACACTAATGGAAAATTTTAACTCTTCGGAGATGCTCCCTAATATACATGATGTTCTACAACAAGATGAACATTTCTTATTATTCTCTCCATTACACTTACAAGAAAAAAATATTGGATATATTGCAGTCCGTGTAAATCCAATAGGATTTAATTTTGATAATTTTAATACTTTTAATGATAATCTAAGTAAGGCTTTGGAAATCGTTCAAACTAGAGAACATCTAAAAAATGCCATTGCTAGATTGGAGGATATGTATCTAAAAGATTATCTTACAGGATTACTAAATAGACGTGGTTTTTATCAGAGATTGGAAGATAAACTATATCTTTTACAAAACAATCAAAACTTATCATTGATGGTTATTTCTATCGATTTAAATGGCTTAAAATATATAAACGATACCTTTGGACATGATGAGGGAGATAATGCTATTAAAATAGTATCTAACTATATTGTATCTAATGCTATTAATGATGATATCTGTGCTAGGTTCGGTGGAGATGAATTCATGATAGCAAACGTTATTGAAAATACTTCTGATTATCCTAAAAAATATGTAAATGGTCTAAAACAATCCATTAATTACTATAATGATATATCTAATAAACCTTATAAACTGGGAGCTAGTTGTGGAATTTGTGTGGAAAGCGTGACTTCCAAAACTCAAGTTGATGATATAATTAAAAAAGCTGATGATAGAATGTATATCGAAAAAAAGAATACTAAGTATAATAATGGAAGATAATAATATAAAATATACTATCTTAATTTTCTTTAAAATTTGAAAATCTGTATCGACTTTTATACTCCTTAGGAGTCATACCAGTGTATTTTTTGAAAATTTTTATAAAATAGCTTTGAGAGCTAAATCCTAACATATTGCTTATTTCTAAATCGGTATATTTGGAAAATTGTAACATACTTGAAGCAGATTCTATCTTTTTGATATTTATATATTCACTTAAAACTATTCCAGTTTCTGCCTTGAACAATCTTGACAGATAAGCTACACTTAAAGATAAATAGTTTGCAATATCTTCGATTTTTATTCTACTATGTAGATGGTCACTTATATAATCGATGGCACGAACTATCTGTTTAGAATAGACTTTTTCATTATTAATACTATACATACGTTTAGTAAACTTGATAATCATTTCATAGTGTAGTTTATGGATATCATTTTGATTATTACAGTTATCAGCTTTTAAAATGAACATATCACTTAGATTATAACCCTCTTCAACGCTCATTCCATGATTAATACAGAAACGAGTTATCAATGCAACTGAAATAGTAAAGTGATATTTTAAATTTCTTAATTCATCATGACTTAATATTCCGTATCCTTTGCCACATAAGGGAGTTGCTAATAGTTTAACTTTTTCAGTATTTCCAGAACATATGCTTTCATAAAAAGCGACTTCTCTGTCAAAAGAGGTATGCTCGAAGTTATTTTCACGTTGAGTTATTAAGAAATCGCAAAAATCGTTGTTAGATACTTCTTCCAAGTAAAGAAGATTTTTCTTAACTATATTATCTATAATAGTTGGATTTATAGAATAAAAATTTTCTTTATCCAATATAAGATTATTTTCTTTTAAAAATTGAATATTTTTTAATATGACATCTAAATTAATATTCAATTTGCTAGAAAGTTCTAAAGATGTCGATTTTCCATCTAATAATAATTTTAAGATATCACAAGCTATATTGATATTCATAAAAATGCTCCTAAATATTATTTTCTATAAGTATAACATATTTTTTTATAGATTTCAATAGAAATATCAATATTTTACTATAAATGCAATATTAGTGATATATTAAAACTATATTTTGAAGTATTATAAATATATAAATTAAGTTCCTAAACAAATAATATAAATATAATCAAGAAAGATGGAATACTCTCAAGAAAATAGTATTCCATTTATTTCTAATGAAAGGATTTTATGCTATGAAAAAATTTATTGGATATCAAAAAGGGATTAATCTAGGAGGTTGGTTTTCTCAATGTGATTACTCTAACCAAAATTATAATAACTTTATAACAGAAAGTGATTTTAAAGAACTATCAACCTGGAATATAGACCACATTAGATTACCTATTGATTATAATCTATTAGAAGATGAAAATGGAAAATATCTAAATAGTGGGATTGAATATCTTGAAAAAGTCATAGATTGGTGTGAAAAGTATCATTTGAACATGATTCTCGATTTACACAAAACTTTTGGATACTCTTTTGACCCTAAAGAGGGTGAAAACGGTTTCTTTTATGATAGTCGACTTCAAGAAAGATTCTTTAAACTTTGGGGATATCTAGCTAATAAATTTGGGAAATATTCTAATAGAATAGCTTTTGAAATACTCAATGAAGTGACTAATAAAGAATATTGCACCCTCTGGAACGATATTTCAAAAGAATGTGTATCACGCATTAGAAAGTTCGCCCCTGATACTTATATCTTAATTGGTGGTTACTGGAATAATAGTATTGAGGCTATCCCTGATTTAGCTCCACCATATGATGACAAAATAGTATATAATTTTCATTGTTATGAACCTCTAATATTTACACATCAAGGGGCTTACTGGGTTGATAATATGCCATCTGATTTTAGATTATCCTATCCAAGTACTACCGAACACTATCAAGAATTAGAAAAAGAGTTATCTTTACCTATTGAAAGTGTTTTAAGTAAAGCCATCACGAAAACAGTTGCAACAGAGTTTTTTGAGTGGCAATTTTCACAAGCTGTTAAAATCGCTGAAGAAAGAAACATTTCCTTATATTGTGGTGAATATGGAGTAATCAACTTAGCCGATTTGGATAGTACTTTAAAATGGTATAAAAACATCAATTCAGCTTTTGAAAAGTATGGAATAGGTCGTTGTGCTTGGTGTTATAAATCCTTAGATTTTGGTTTGATAGATGAACATACCAAACCAATCCTTGAAAATTTGAAAAAATATTTGTAAATAAGATAACACACTCTGGAAATTAAAGTAAAAAGATATATGTATATCTAATATCAATAAAAATCCAATCTTAATGATGGGAAAATATTTACAAGAAAGGTCCATTATCATTTTTAGATGGTGGATTTTTTTGTTTCCAAGCACAATTACTTTTCCTATACCATGTAGGATTATAACCAATCTTTTCAAGAAATTTCTTGTTGAAGTACGAAACACTAGAAAATTTACATCTATTAGATATATCAATAATTGATAAATTGGTAGTTCTTAGTAGTTTACAAGCAAGATTTATCTTACTATTTAAAATATCTTGGGAAACGTTACAACCAAAAGTTTGTTTATATAGATGTTGAAATCTTGAACGGCTAATAGAAAGATTGTTAGCCATCTCATCAATAGGGATTGCATCTTCTGGTTTTTGATATATGCAAGTTCTAATCCAAATAAGTTGCTCAATGTATGGATTTTTCTTACTTATATTAGTTGGCTTTTGTATCCATAATATTCTTTCGTTTAACTTGTAGAATATCAATTTAAAGTACAAATTGGATATCTCATGATTATGGACATTATTAGAATAAAATTCAAAACACATATTTTTATGTAATGATGATATATCTGTTAAATCTCCGATGTATATAATCTTGTTTCGTGGAATATTTAAAGTATTTAAGAAATCTATGTCTTCATTTGATGGTAGAAAATGCATAAAATCGTCAATATGTTCTGTATTATCGGCAGAGTAATATTGGGGAATATATGGTTCATATAACATAAATGAGTTCGGCAACACATGAATATCTTCACCATTAATTCTAAAGATTGCAGGTGATTTTATTAGTAAAAACAAGTAATTATCGCAACCGTTAGGACGGTCTACAACGAAGTTTGTATCATGTATATGATTATATCCAATACTTACTATTTCCATAAAAAATCCCCCCATATTTTAATAATACAATATTTTCTTTATACAGTCAATAGGATTAATGAAAATGTAATAAATAATACAAACAAAAAGCATTTTTATTATGAATATTCACCAGAATAATAGCACAATTTAATTAGATTATTAGCATAATCTATATAGAATATTTTTTTATAATATTATAAAATATACTTAATAACTCTGTCCCAAAATAAAAAGAAAGAAGTGAAATGCATTGAAACTAAAAATTAAAAAAATGTTTGCATATTTAATGGCATTAAGTCTAAGTGTGGGAACTTTTGCAAGTTATCCAATGAGTAATCAAACTGTTAAAGCAGATACCTTAGTGATATCTAACGATTTTGAAACCACCTATAATGGTTGGATAAACGTTGGAAACTCCACAATTGTAACAGCTAATAAAGATAGTGGATACAACTCAAACAGAGGGCTAAAGGTATCTAATAGACAAACCAAAGAAGATGGTATCCGTTCGGAAAAAGGCTTCTATCTTGATGGTGGAATAGAATATAACTACTCATTTATGGTAAAAACTCTAGGAAGTGATAAGCAAATTGTAAAAATATCCTTAACTTACACTTACGAGGATACTGGAAAAGTTGAAACTATCAATTTATTAAGTAAAAAAATCCATACAAATGAATGGACTGAACTATCTGCAAATTACAAAACTCCAAAGGGAACTATTGGACATACTATAACTATCACTACTGATAGTATTTCCGATTTCTGCCTTGATAATGTCAATATTACTGAAAAATCTGCACAGAATGGTAACTATACTATAGATGCAACTTCTGGCGAATATGGTCTAAAAGACGTATATTTTAACTATTTCAAGTTTGGAACTTGTATTCCAAAAAGTGAACTTCAAGATAGCAAAGCTATGGCTTTGGTATTGAAAGAGTTTAATAGTATCACTTGCGAAAACGAAATGAAACCAGATGCTACTTTGGTACAAAGTGAATGTACTGATGACAATATCGCAGTATCTTTGAATAACTGTGCTAGTATCTTAGATTTCTGTGTAGAAAATAATATCGCAGTACGTGGACATACTTTGGTATGGCACTCACAGACGCCAACATGGTTCTTTAAAGAAAATTTCGATAACGATGGTGCATGGGTATCCAAAGAAATTATGGATAAGAGAATGGAAAGCTATATCAAGAATATGTTTGATGCCATCAAGACACAATATCCGACTCTGAACCTATATGCCTACGATGTAGCTAATGAATGTATTAACGATGGAGTAAAATATGGTGATACTTCCACATACTGCAGAACTGCTGGTGAAAATACTGGTAATGGATACTCTCCATGGGTACAAATCTATGGCGATAATAGTTTCGTTGAAAAGGCTTTCACCTATGCTAGAAAGTACGCTCCTAGTAGTTGCAAACTTTTCTACAACGATTATAATGAATATATGGGCGATAAAATGTTAGCTATCAAGGATATGGTATCTGATTTGTACAACAAAGGTCTTCTTGATGGTATAGGTATGCAATCACATTTAGGCATGGATTTTCCAAGTGTTGAAGGCTACAAAAATGCTCTTGATTTATATAATACTATAGGTTGTGAAATCCAAGTAACTGAACTTGATATTGCTAGTAATGGCGATACTTCTGCTCATACTGAAAAGTATCAACAGATTATGGAAGCTATCCTTGATACTGCTAAAAATGGAAATCACGTTAGTGCTGTTTGCGTTTGGGGTACTACTGATAACTACTCTTGGCGTAAAAACGAAAGTGACAACATTCTATTATTTGATAATAATTATCAACCTAAAGATGTCTATAATGTGATATATAAACTAGGCGAAGAACCATTGGAAAATCCAATTGAACCACCTGAAGCCGATGAAAATGGTTACTACTTCCACGATACTTTTGAAAGTGTGGACTTCGATTGGACTTCTAGGGGTAATAATACTATTGGTTTAAGTGGTAGAAGTCCTTACAAGGATACTAATGCACTTCTAGTTTCTGAAAGAACTGCTGTTTGGAATGGCGCTCAGAAATCGCTAGATAACAATACTTTTATTCCAAATAATGATTACAGTTTCAGCGTTTTTGTAGAGTATCTTGATGGCGAAACTAACAGTGAAACTTTCTATTTAACTTTGCAATATACTGATAAAAATGGTGATACTCAATACTCTAATATAGATACTAAAACGGTAAATAAAGGTGAATACATACAACTATATAATACTAGTTATACTATCCCAGATGGTGCTTCTAACTTACAACTTATAGTTGAAACTGCTAATGAGACTATGAACTTCTATATTGATGAAGTTATTGGAGCAGTTTCAGGAACAGTAATCGATGATAATAGTACAAATACTTCAAAGGTTCAAATAGGTGATATTAATAAAGATGGAAATATCAACATTTTGGATTTTGTATCCTTAAAGAATGATTTCTTAAAAGATGCTTTTTATTATGAAGTTTCTGCCGATATCAATCAAGATGGTATAATATCTAATGTAGATTTATTAAATTTAAAGAAGTATATCTTAGGTATAGTTGAAAAGTTGCCAATAGTAGAAGTTGCTACTGAAGAACCTCTTGACCCCGTTGATTTAATCACATTGGCTAGTGAATTTGATAATATTACACTATATCACACTTACAAAAATGATGATACTAGTAATATCTTAATTACACAGCGTTTTACTGCTGACCCTTGTGCTATGGAATATAATGGAAGAATATATGTATACTCGACTAATGATATTGTGGAATTTGATGAAAATGGAGCAGTTGCAAACAATAGTTTCTCCAAGATTACTACTCTTAACTGTATGTCCTCCGATGATTTGGTAAACTGGACTGACCATGGAACTATCCAAGCAGTAGGTACTGATGGTGTAGCATCATGGGGTACAAATTCATGGGCTCCAACTGCCTGTCATAAGACTATTAATAGTAAGGAAAAATTTTTTTTATACTTCTGTAATGGTGCTAATGGAATAGTAGTCCTTGAAAGTGATAGTCCTACTGGTCCTTGGAGTGACCCACTTGGTAAACCATTAATTACTAGACAAACTGAAAATTGTCAAGATGTGGTTTGGTGCTTCGACCCTGCCGTATTCGTAGATGATGACGGAACTGGTTACTTATACTTTGGTGGTGGTATCGCTGATGGTGGTGATTATGCCCACCCTAAAACTGCTAGAGTCGTAAAATTAGGTGATGATATGATTAGTCTTGCTAGTACTCCAATAGAAATAGATGCTCCCTACTTATTTGAAGATTCTGGTATTAACAAGATTAATGGAAAGTATTACTATAGTTATTGTTCCAATTTTAACGCATCGGGAAATAGTTATGGTTTAGATAGTGGAGCTATCCAATATATGGTTAGCGACAGTCCTACTGGTTCATTTAGTTATGTAGGTCAAGCCTTTAATAGTATATATAAGTTCTTTGGAACTGGTGGAAATAATCATCATAGTATAGTAAACTTAAATGATAACTATTATTTATTTTATCATACTCAAGTATTACAAGATAAAGCAGGATTATCAGGTGGCTATCGAAATACTCAAGTAGATAGAGTTACTATCAATGATGATGGCACTATTCAACCAGTTACTGGAACTTTAACAGGAGTATCACAACTAAAGACTTTAAATCCATATAAAACCGTTCAAGCCGAAACCATGTATAATCAAGGTGGAATAAACGTTCGTAATATTGATAGTTCAAATAATACAGTAGTTACTGATATCCAACGTGGTGACTGGATTTCTATTAAAGGTGTGAATTTCTCACAAGGTAGTAAATCGGTAACAGTAAGAGCATCTTCCACTAAAGATGCAGTCATTAAAATCTGTACAGATTCTGCCGATGGTGAAGCTATTGGATATGTAAAAATATCTAACACCAATGGACAACTTAAAGATTTTACTATATCTGTAAGTAATATTACTGGAGTTCAAGACTTATATTTCGTATTTAGTGATACTTTAGAATTTGATAGTTGGTCTTTTGGTAAATAATACTACTTATCTCTACATCAAAAAAATCGCTATGAGAAAATATTAAAATCTTCACAAGTAATTTTAAAAAAGATTTTTTTCTTGAACTTTCTCAAAATAATTAAACATATAATAATATTTTCCTACTAGTAGAGTCATTTCTATTTTTATCAATCTTAAAGAACTCTAACCCAATAATTGGATTAGAGTTCTTTTTTATATCAATAAAGATAAAAACGTTCTAAAAATATTTGACTTTTATAGACTAATATATTATACTAAAAGTATCAAATATTAGGAGGAATTATTTTGAGTAAATCAAAAGTTTTCGGATATGCAAGAGTATCCAGTAAAGACCAAAATCTTGATAGACAGATACAACAATTATTAGAATATGGTATCAATGAAGATTGCATCTTTGCTGATAAATGTAGTGGTAAAAATTTCGACCGTTTTGAATATAAGACTCTATTAAATCGACTTCGTGATGAGGATTTAGTGGTTATCTGCTCTATTGACAGATTGGGAAGAAATTATACAGAAATCGTTCAACAATGGGATTATATCACAAATACTATTCAAGCTAATATTAAAGTATTAGACATGCCTATATTAGATACCACAAGTGAAGATAGTAACAATCTTGATAAAAAATTTATATCTAATTTAGTATTGCAGATATTATCTTATGTAGCTGAAAAAGAACGTTTAAACACACGTGAACGTCAAAAACAAGGAATAGCTCTTGCGAAAGCTAAAGGTAAACATCTAGGAAGACCACCAATACAATATCCACCTAACTGGTTTGAAATATATACACGTTGGAAAAATAAAGAAATCACAGCAGTTAAGGCTATGAGATTACTCAATCTTACAAAGAGTTCATTCTACAAGCTAGTTAGAAGATTTGAAGCATAAAGGAAGTAGACAAAAAATCCAAAACATTGTTATAATAATTAAAAAAATTAGATTTGAAAGCACTTTTATATCAGGGAGTGGACAAAAAGCGAAGATAATGTTATAATAAAGAAAATACAATAAAAAGGAGTATCAAAAAATGAAAAAAGGAAC
>JBJFHM010000006.1:0-17806 GCA_051893615.1 Oscillospiraceae bacterium | reverse complement strand
TTCTGTTATATTGACTATCCAAAGATTATACAATCTAAAGGATTTAATGGTTATCAAGGTCAAGCACAAGCCGATATTTCCAAGAAAGATATATCTTTAACTGATGAACAACTTAAAACCTTAAAAAATCATATCTCAAACCTAGAAGATGATATTGAAATACTTTCAAGCATCAAAGAAGTATTATGATAATTCAAGATTTTCAAGAAGGCTTTCACTTTTAAAGTGAAGGCTTTCTTAATTTTACTTAAATTTTACTTTTTATTGATTGTGATATTAACTTTCATAGATTATAATATTATTAAATATATCTATATTAAGGAATGATGCTATTTGCAAAAGAAAATATATCAAGGAACACTTTCGATAGTTCTTTGTGTTATGATAATTCTAGGAACTATATTCAGTTATATGGGATATCAATTGTATAAAAAAGAGTGCGAAGATGAATTAAAATCCATAGCTAATATTGTATTGTCTTATGAGAGTAATCCTCAAGATATTAATGATAAGTTAAAATCTACTATTGAATATAACATAAGGATTACTTTTATCAACTTTGATGGTCAAGTCATCTATGATAGTATAACAGATGCTTCTACTTTAGAAAACCACTCTAATAGAGAAGAAATAATATCTGCTATTAGTACTGGTCATGGTGAAATTAGTAGACACTCAAAAACTTTAGGTGAAAATACCTATTACTATGCTATCAAATTAGATAACGGTATTATCCGATTTTCAAGAAGTATGAAAGGTATACTTTTAGTATTTTTAAACATTATTCCAATTATAGTGCTAATCATTGGTGTGATGTTTGTAGTAATTACCATCTTTTCAATGAACCTTTCCGAAAAGATTATGCAACCTATAAAAGAACTTATATCACAGTTTGATATCTTCAATAATCATAATGATGATAAACTTCCAGAAAAAATTGCCATTGAATACTCCGAATTAGAGCCTATCGCTGAAACGGTACAAATTTTAATCAAGCGAACGGAAAAGTATATTCAAAACGTTAGAGAACAGAAAGATAGAATTAGACTTATAACTGATAATATGGTCGAAGGTATGATTATCCTAGATGAAAAAAATGACATTCTATCAGTAAATAAGAGTGCTATTAACATCTTAAATCCAGAGTTTAAAGTTCGTGAAAATAGAATGTTTTTGGAACTTACTAGAAATAAAATCCTTATAGATGCCCTCGATAACGTTAGAAAAGAAAAAAATATTACAACCATTGTAGATATTAATAACAATCATTATAGGGCGTACATCAATAGAGTGGAGAATATCAACGGTACTATAATTCTGTTGGTGGACGTTACTGAAACCGTTAAGGCTGAAGAAATTAGACGTGACTTTTCTGCTAATGTGTCTCATGAATTGAAAACTCCATTAACTACTATAAAAGGTTTTGGAGAACTCTTTGAAAATGGTCTACTTACCAACATCGATGATATTAAAAAATACGGTGGTATGATTGAACGTGAAAGTGAAAGACTTCTATTTCTAATTAATGATATTATTAGACTATCTGAAATAGAGGAAAAGTCTGAAAAGATTTTATCACCTATTAACCTATATGAACGTGCTAAGTATAGTATAGACTTATTAAATCAAAAAGCGAGTACTAAAGATATCACTATTAACTTAGTAGGAAACGATACTATCATCAATGGTCATGAGGGGTATATCAATGAGCTTTTCATCAACCTTATAGATAATTCAATAAAGTATAACAATGATGGTGGTTCTATTACCGTCAAAATTTCTAAGAATATCGATAGTGCCATAATATCTATAGAAGACACTGGTATCGGTATATCCCCACAAGATTGTGAAAGAATTTTTGAACGTTTCTATAGAGTAGATAAAAGTCACTCCAGAAAGATTGGTGGTACTGGTTTAGGATTGTCTATAGTAAAACATATCGTAGCGTATCACAATGGAGAGATTTCTATAAGTAGTGAACTTGGAAAAGGTACTATTATATCTATTAAGTTGCCCATAAATCCAAATGATGTCAAAAATAGTTAAAAACAGATACGTCCATTAATTAAAATGGACGTATCTGCTTTTTAGTTATATTTATATTATTTGTAAGGAAAATTTCATATTAAAACATCACCATTGTGATTTAAAGTATACATTTTATAACGTCTAAAAAAGTCGACATCTTTTGGATATTATAAAAGATACACTCATACATTTTATAGTATGGAACGGATTAAATCCGTTCCTATACATATAAAACCAAATCAATAAATTTTTTCTAACGGTTTCTACTTCTACTCCAAGTGATAGTTCCACTAGAAGAGGAAGAGCCAGTTAATTGAGTACCTCCAGTGATAGTACCATCTACATAACATTCTTGGTCACCAGTGCCACTTAGTGCAGTACCCGTGATAGTACCTCCTGAATAAACTACAGCAGATGAATAACCAGTACAACCGGCAATTACACTACTTACAGATTTCTCTGCTAAGAAAGAAACTATTACATTTCCACTTTCATCAGTGATAGTAATTCTTTCACCAACGCCAACACTACCAGAAACAGATACGGTTTCAGTCATAGAAGATGAACCTCCCATGCCTCCCATACCTCCCATGCCACCGCTTGAGCCAGTATTTTTTACGTATACACCACCAGTGAAGTTTAGTGAAGCACCATCACCACAATCGAAAGGTTCATTACCGTTTGAAATGACATAACCACCATTGATATTCAAATCACCATTTGAGTCGAAACCATCGTGGTCGCCATCAGTAGCGTTTACTAATACGAAACCACCATTTAGGTTCATAGCACAGTTGGAACTGCTCATACTACCTTGACCCCAACCACCTTGAGAAGTGTTACCAGAGCCATCAGCACCACCTGCAGCATTGTATCCATCGTCTGTGGAGTTTACTATTACAGTACCTGAATTTTGGTTAATAGTAGATGCCTCTAAACCTTCATAACATTCAGAAATAAAGACAGTAAATTCATCTAAAGCACCACCAGTAGTACCAGCGTTTAGAATACCATCAGCGTGAATACCATCATCACTACTAGCTAAAGTGAAAGTGCCTCCAGTAATAGTGATATCACCATTTGAATGGATACTATCATCTGCTGAGTCAATGTTAATAGTACCTCCAGTAATATTGATAGCTTCAGTAATAGTTAAAGTAGAAGTAGTATCTAAAGAGGCTTTTATACCCTTAGAACTTGCCTCAGTTGAAGAAGTATTACCTTCTTGCATACCACCCCAACCACCTTGACTTCCACTACTACTAGAAGTTATAGGAGCTGTAGTCGTAATAGTTAAATCACCACCAGCAATATTGACTGCTTGTTCAGCTTGAATACCATCACCATAAGAAGTAATATTGATAGTACCACCGTTGATATTAACGTTACCCTTACCCTCATCTTCGTAATTAGTAGATTTAATACCATCACCATTTTGAGTATTAACAGTAACTTTTAAGTTATCATAAGCACCTTCAACGGTTAAGTCGTCAGGGTCACCAATCTTGACAGCGTCTTTACCACGGATACCATCATCAACGGCATTTACTGTAATAGTACCATTCCAAAGTTTGATATCATTTTTAGAAACTATACCATCTTCGCAGTTACCATTTACGATTAACTCGCCTTTACCTTTTATCTTGATATCATCACATGAATAGATAGCACCTACACCACCATCTACATTGGTATAAGATGTACCATCTGAAATAGTGTTAGTCGTACCATTTTTAGCAGATATTTCACAAATATCATCTATACTAGCTACATATATTGGTGACGTACTAGTGTTTGATAAAGTTAAACCTTGTAGACTTAAAGTTACTACGTTACCATCTACAGTTTTTGGATAAGTAGTCTTATCTACATTTACTACTATTTGACCTTCAGAACATTCACCTTCAAAGGAGTATTCTCCTGGTACTGTAATAGTTACTACATTACCATTTACCATTTGACTGTCTACTTCGTTACCGTCAGCATCATAAGCAGTAACACCACTATTACTAAATTTAAATGATATTGCATCTTGGATTACTACAGGTGGCTCAGTTGATACACTAGTAGTACTTACGGTATCACTAGAGTCTGTAGTAGGAGGAACAGTAGTCACAGTAGTCACAGTAGTTTCTGAAGTTGGTGGGTTTGGATTGGTTCCACCTTGGAATAGTATGCTCTTTAACATAGATAGGTCTATCGAGTTGACACTTCCATCACTATTCATATCAGCCATACTTTGAGTTCTATTATCTAGTTGGGATATTCCAAGGATAACTTTTTTCATTTCAAGGACATCGATGTAATTAATAGAACCATCTCTATTTAAGTCACCTTGTTGATTTCCCATACCACCAGGTGCGGCGGAAACGTTCATACTAATACTCATCGTAGAAATCAATCCTATTGCTAGTATTCCACTAACTAATTTTTTTAAACTGTTGGATTTCAAGTTAAACACTCCCTCAATTTCTAATATTTTGATATATCTAAAATATATCATTATCAATCAACTGATATCATTATATAAAACTTTCCTTAAAATAGTCTTAAAATTTTAAAAAATTTAGGAATAAACTCTAAAAGTTATTTTAGCTTAGATTTTAGAGTAACTCTATCAAACGTAAATGACAATGGTATACAGATAGAACGTCCTTGAAAGGACGTTCTATCGTTTCTTATTAACTAAATTGACTATTCCAAAGATTATAATAAAATCCATGTTTAGATAGGAGTTCTTCATGATTACCAGTTTCTATAATATGACCATTATCCATAACTAAGATTATATCAGCTTCTTTGATAGTTGAAAGTCTATGTGCCACTATGAAGGAGGTTCTACCTTGCATCAATTTAGAGAAGGCTTTTTGAATTTTTATTTCAGTACGAGTATCTATTGAAGAAGTAGCCTCATCTAGAATTAATATAGAAATCGAAGGGATTGCTAACATTACTCTAGTAATACACAGAAGTTGTTTTTGCCCTTGGGAAAGAGTTCCATCATCTTTAATGATAGTATCATATCCGTTTGGCAACCTCTTGATGAAATTATGTGCATATGATGATTTCGCTGCTTGTATGATTTCATCTTCTGTAGCGTTTGGCTTTCCTATGATGATATTTTCTCTAACAGTACCTGTTTTAATCCAAGTATCCTGTAGAACCATACCATAGTGATTTCTTAAACTTTCTCTAGTGATATCTTTTATGTTGATATCATCTACAGATATTGAACCACTTGAAGTATCATAAAAACGCATAATTAAATTTATTAAAGTAGTCTTACCACAACCAGTCTTACCAACTACAGCTACTCTTTGACCTGATTTGACGTTTAAATTAAAATCTTCAATAAGTTTTTGCTTTGGATTGTATGAAAAGTAAACATCTTTAAAAGATACATCACCATTAACAGACTTGACATCTATGGCTTTTGGATTTATCTCTTCAGATGGTTCTTCAATAAGTTCAAAAATTCTACCTGCACAGGCTAACGCATTTTGTAATTCCGTAATTACTCCAGAGATTTCATTGAACGGTTTAGTATATTGATTAGCATAGCTTAAAAAACATTGTAATTGACCTACAGTCAAATTTCCAGATATTACTGATAATGCTCCTGTAAGACCTACTCCCATATATACTAAGTTGTTTATAAATCTAGTGGCAGGATTGGTTATCGATGAATAAAATATAGCTTTTTGAGAATATACTTCTAAACGACTATTTATTTCATCAAACTGTTTTTGAGACTTTTCCTCATATCCAAAAGATTTAACCGTCTTAATATTGTTTACCATCTCATCAATATAAGATGTCTGCTCTCCTTGAGTTTCTGAACGTTTTTTAAACATTGTGTAGGTGTTCTTAGATATTAATCCAGCAACCACAAAGGATATCGGTGTTACACATATTACTACTAAAGATATCTTAAAATTGACAGATATCATAAATATTAAAGTTCCCAATATGGTGGCGATACCTGTAAATAGTTGAGTAAATCCCATAAGTAAGCCATCTGCGAATTGGTCGGCATCACTGATTACACGGCTAACTAAATCACCCGATGAGTGACTATCAACATACTTTAATGGAAGTCTTTGAATTTTAGTAAAGGCTTCATTCCTAATATCCTTGACTACTCCGTAAGTCATCTTGTTATTACAAAGGTTCATAATCCACTGTATTGCCGAGGTACACAAGATTATTACAACCATTTGTTTTATCAAACTAAGGATACTTGAAAAGTCTACATTACCTTGGCTGATAATATAATCTATGGCATTACCAGTAATTATCGGAATGTATAAAGTCAAAATAACTGTCACCAAAGATAGTAATATCGAAACTATCAAATAGATTTTATACTTACCAATATATTTGATAACTTTTTTTAAAATTTCTTTTTGGTTCATTAAATCAAATCCTTCAAAAATTAACTTTTAATATCATCTTGATGAGCGAAACATTCTTCCTTGATGACCTTGTTCAAAACTATTAAACTGATTAAGTTAGGTATAGCCATCAAAGCGTTAGCAATATCGGATAGTGTCCAAACCACCTCAAGTGAGATTGTAGCACCTACAAAACATACCATGGAAAATAATACTCTATAAAATAGGATAATCTTTCTATTAGTAACTAAATATTCTAGAGCCTTTTCGCCATAGTATTCCCAACCTAGTGTAGTTGAAAAAGCGAATAACATCAAGCCGATTGCTATTATATAAGAACCTACAGAACCGAACGTACTATTAAATGCTAAGATGGTTAAATCTGAACCTTCTATAAGTTTACCTGCATCATCTACAGTACCAAGAACGCCTGAACACATTATAGCCAATCCTGTGATGGAACATACTACAATAGTATCAAAGAAAGTACCAGTCATATTTATGTATGCTTGTCTTGATGGGTGATTAGTCTGTGCAGCAGCTGCTGCAATAGGTGCAGAACCTAAACCTGCTTCATTAGAAAATACTCCTCTAGCGACACCATAACGCATAGCACTAAACATATTAGCAATTATTGTACCTCCGATACCTCCTCCAACTGATTTGATGGAAAATGCCATGGAAATAATCTGTTTGAAACCTGCTGGAAGATTTTCAATGTGTGTAATAATCACTGTTAATGCACATACCACATATAGTATAGCCATCACAGGAACGATTACTCCACATACTTTTCCGATACTTTTTACTCCTCCTAGAAGTACCAACAACGATAAAATTGTTAATAGTATCCCCGTAACATACGTTGGAATATCAAAAGCATTGTTTAAGGACATTGAAATCGAATTAGACTGCGTTAAATTTCCAATTCCAAAAGATGCACATATAGTGAATATTGCAAACAGTACGGAAAGTATCTTACCTATAGACTTATTCTTAAAACCATTTTTCATGGTATACATAGGGCCTCCACACATCTCACCAAGAGAGTTTTTCTCTCTATACTTAACAGATAACAGGCTTTCAGCATACTTAGTAGATAATCCAAATAATGCACTAATCCACATCCAGACTAAAGCACCAGGGCCACCAGTTACTAAAGCACTAGCAACACCCACTATATTTCCAGTACCTATAGTAGCTGCAAGTGCTGTCATCAAAGATTGAAATGGAGAAATATCACCAGCATGATTTTCATCGCTTTTACTTTTGGAAAATACTTGTTTCAATGCGTAAGGTAGATTTCTCCAAGGTAAGAAATGTAATCTAAAAGTAAGGAATATGCCTGTGCCTACTAATAATATTAACATTATAGGTCCCCAAAGAAAGTCTGATATCGCTTTTAAAAATGTCAATTTTAATTCTCCTCCTTTTTTTGAAATTGTGAGTTGTATATTTCTTGATACACTGCACAATCTTTTAAGAGTGTGTCATGTGTACCTATACCGACCATTTCGCCATCATCTAGGACTATAATCTTATCGGCACTTTGTATAGATGAAGTCCTCTGTGATACTATGAACACTGTAACGTTTGGAAGATTTTTTAAATCTGTACGGAGTTTTAAATCCGTTGCATAGTCTAAGGCAGAGGAACTATCATCTAAGATTAGAATTTCTGGACGTTTAGTCAACGCTCTAGCGATAGTCAAACGTTGCCTTTGACCACCAGAAAAGTTCTTTCCACCTTGAGAGACTTCTGTCCTTAAACCCTTATCCTTAGATGCTACAAATTCAGCAGATTGCGAAACGTTTAATGCAAATTGGATATCATCTAAGGTGGCGTTTTGATTTCCTACAAGCATATTACTTTCTATAGTACCCTTAAATAGAGAGGTTTTTTGCATTACTACACCTATCTTATCTCTAAGGTTTTGGATTGAGTAATCTTTAACATTCTTACCATCTATTAATATTTCACCAGTGGAAGCATCATAGAAACGAGGAATTAAGTTTATTAAAGTAGTCTTTCCCGAACCTGTAGAACCTATGATACCTATAGTTTCTCCCCTATTTACATCAAAGGATATGTTACTTATAGAGTTAGCACCAGCTCCTGAATATTTAAATGACACATCTTTAAAAGATACTACAATATCGGAATGGTTAAAAGTATCAGTAGTATAAGAACCATCTTCCATAGAGGAGTGTATCTCAAAGATAGATTGAATTCTATTTCCACACGCTATAGCCTTCGTTATGGTTACTATCAAGTTAGCGAGTTTAACCAGCTCAACCAAGATTTGTGACATATAGTTTAATAATGCAATAACTTCACCTTGAGTTATCATGCCATCATCTACACGGATAGCACCAACCCAAATCAACACTACTGCCGATATGTTTACTATGGAATAGGTTACAGGGTTCATGATTGCAGATATCTTACTTGCATATAGTTGAGCTTTCTCTAAATTAGAGTTATCCTCTATGAAAGATTTTATTTCAGTATCTTCATTGCTAAAAGCCCTAATAACTCTGATACCACTTAAATTTTCTCTTGTAGATAACATTATCTTATCTAAACTAGATTGTACTTTTTTATACAATGGAACTGTAAAGTGCATAACACCAAACACCACTATCGATAGTAAAGGTATAGTTACACAGAATACTAAAGCAGATTTGACATCAATAGTAAAAGCACAAACCATAGCACCAAAAACTATAAATGGAGAACGCAAGAACAATCTAAGAACCATATTCACTCCAGTTTGGACTTGGTTAATATCACTAGTCATACGAGTTATAAGTGTAGAAGTTCCAATAGTATCAGCTTCAGTGAAGGAAAAACTTTGAATGTGTTTAAATAATCTAGAGCGTACTTTAGTAGCAAATCCAACGGAGGCTTTGGCACTAAAGTATTGTGCTATAAGAGAACAAGTTAAACCAACTAATCCTAAAAGTGCTATTAGGCTACACATTTTATAAACATGAGATTTATCATTGTTAGCTATACCGACATCTATTACAGATGCCATCACTATAGGTACTAACAATTCAAAAAGTGCTTCCAAAAGTTTAAAAAAAGGTGCTATTATACATTCCTTAAGATATTCTTTCAAATCAACGAGCAATTTTTTCAAAAACCAGTTCACCTCAAATTATAATATTATGGTATACTTTGTAACCTCTATGATTTCCAAAAAATGCACCTCCTATACATCAATTTAGAGGGTATAAAATAATCACAATAAAAATTATACATCATAGTAAAAACGTTGTCAACACGAGCATAGAACTGTACTAAAAATCGCAAAAAATAAACCATAGAGGAGAATTTTCTTAATTTTCCTCTATGGTCTTTCTATATATATGATAAAACTTTCTAAACTCTATTAATAATATATGTTAGCAACCATTGGAGCAATTATGACTGTAAACAATCCAGTAGTTGCAATGGATAACGAACTCACTGCACCAGATACTGTAGAATACTCATTAGCTTTGACCGTACCTATAACGTGTGATGCTGTTCCCAATGCCAATCCTTTAGATATTGGTTCATCTATCTTAAAGATTTTAAAAACAATGTCCGAAATTACACTGCCAGTGATACCAGTAATCATTATTACTGCTACCGTGATAGATACTATCCCACCCAATTCACTAGAAATAGCCATACCTATAGCAGTGGTCAACGACTTTGGCAAGAAAGTCACAAAGATTTCTTCATCTAAAGAAAATAGCTTACATATCAAAAAGATGCTAACCATAGCAGTAACAACTCCAGAAAGTATTCCAACGATAATAGCTACTATATTATCTTTTAGAATGTTAATCTTTTCATATAGAGGAACTGCTAAACATATGGTTGCAGGGGTTAGTAGATAGTTCATAACTGTATTACTATCATAGTAAGTATCGTATGAGATGTTAAAAATCTTTAGAATTGGTATTATCAATAATATGGATACTATCATGGGATTAAAAATAGCTAACTTAAACTTTTTTTTAGCTAACAATCCTATTTGATAGGCTACTATAGTTAAGAGTATTCCCCAATAGTTTGTATCGTTAAAAAAGTCAATCATTCTTAGCACCACCTTTATTAGATTTCCTAATGATGGATTGTGATACTTTACCTGTAACTATCATGATTAATGCAGTAGAGCCAATACCTATTAAGATTATAGGTATCAAAATTTCAAGCATAACGTCCCAAGTATCCATCAAGCCGATAGATGGGGCTACAAAGAATACAGGCATAACAGCTATTAAAAAATCCGAAAGAGATTTAATAGTTTCTAACTTCACTAATTTAAACTGTAAAAGCAAAAATAAGATAATCAATCCATAAACGCTAGATGGGAAAGGTATAGGAAGTATTTCATGCAATATTTCACCCAAAAAAGATATTCCCAATATTATGGACATGGGTTTCAATACGTTCAAAAAAATCACCTCTAAAATATTATCAAGATAATTATATCATACCCACATAATAAATCAAGGATTAAAACCTACGAAAAAGTTATAACAATCGTTTCAATAATTGTCGATTTTTAAGTTTTACAAATTATCAAAGCAACTTTTACATATTTTTTACTAAACATAGGTAGCTACTTAACCGTAATCTAAGTTATAATGATATCGTTGAATAAAACAAAGATGACTTTACGGAGGGATTTTTTTATGAATATTAAAAAGATTGTATCTATAGGAGTTGCCAGTGTATTAATGTCAACCAGTTTGACTGCCTGTGGTGGTGGTGGAGATGATATCTCTGTAATATCCCGTGAAGATGGTTCTGGTACTAGAACTGCATTCGTCGAACTCCTAGGAATTGAACAAAAAGATGATGCTGGTAATAAGACTGACCTTACTACAGTAGATTCCATCATAGCTAAGGGTACTGACGTAGTTATGACACAAGTATCTAGTAACGTAAACGCTATTGGATACATTTCACTAGGTTCTATCAATGAAACTGTTAAGAAAATCAACGTAGATGGTATTGAGGCTAATGCTGAAAACGTAAAAAACGGAAGCTATCCAGTGGCTAGACCTTTCAATATTGCTACAGCTGATACCGTTTCCGATTGCACTCAAGACTTTATAAACTACATCTTAAGTGCAGAAGGTCAAAAATGTGTAGAAGATAACGACGCTATCCCAATAAATGATAGTGCAGAAAGTTTCACATCTAATGGAGCAACTGGTAAGATTGTTATAGCTGGTTCTACGTCAGTATCCCCAGTAATTGAAAAGCTATCGGAGGAATATAAGACTATAAATAGTGGTGTCACTATTGAAATCCAAACTTCTGATAGTACTTCAGGTATGAAAGCTGTCTCCGATGGTACTTGCGACATAGGTATGGCTTCAAGAGAGTTAAAAGATGATGAGTTATCTTTAAAAGCTACTACTATAGCCCTAGATGGCATAGCTATAATAATAAACAATGATAATCCTATCGAAAATTTAACTTCTCAACAGATTTGTGATATTTATACTGGTGTTATACTCTCATGGAGTGAGTTACAGTCTTAGTATGAGGTGATTTTTATATGAAAAGTAAGTATCTTGAAAAGGGTATGCAAGGATTGTTTTTAGTCTGTGCTTGTATATCTATTTTAGCAGTAGCATTAATCTGTTGGTTCATGTTCAAAAATGGATTGCCTGCTATAGGTAAAATAGGCATTGGAAAGTTCCTATTTGGTGAAACTTGGAAGCCTATGGACGATAATGCTCAATATGGCATATTCTCCATGATTTTGGGTAGTCTATACGTTACTGCAGGGGCTATTATAATAGGTGTACCTATTGGATTATTAACAGCCATCTTTATGGCAAACTTCTGTCCAAAAGGGTTATATAAGATTTTAAAACCACCAATAAATCTATTAGCAGGGATACCATCAATAGTATACGGATTTTTTGGTATGTGTGTAATAGTTCCATTCGTTAGAAACCATATAGGAGGAGATGGAAACAGTATATTAACAGCCTCTATCCTATTGGGTATGATGATTTTACCTACTGTTGAAAGTCTATCTGAAACTTCATTGAAAGCCGTTCCACAAAGTTATTATGAAGGTGCTTTAGCTTTAGGAGCTACTCATGAAAGAGCGATAGTATCAGTAATAGTTCCAGCAGCGAAATCGGGAGTTTTATCTAGTATAATACTTGGTATAGGTAGAGCTATCGGTGAAACGATGGCAGTAATCATGGTAGCAGGAAATCAACCAAGAATACCAAATAGTATCCTTAAAGGAGTTAGAACTCTTACTGCAAACATAGTAACAGAAATGAGTTATGCAACAGGTCTTCATTATGATGCCTTAATAGCTACAGGTGTGGTATTGTTCGTATTTATATTATTGTTAAACGTATCACTAAGCCTAATTACTAATAAGAAAGAGAGGTAATCTAACTTATGGAAGGGATTAAATCGGAAAGTAACATCGTTCAAACTAAGGGAAAAAATCTTCCAAAAGATAAAACTTTCTCAGAAGTTTGGGCAGAAAAGTGGAAAACTTATAAATCTCACCCGTTGTCATTTGGATTTTTTATATTAGTAAGTCTATGTGCATTAATCACGACTTGTATATTCATATTCCTAGTAGGATATGTATTAATAAAAGGAGTTCCATACTTAAAACCTAGTCTATTTGCACCAAACTACACTAGCGAGAACGTTTCAATGTTACCTAGTATCATTACTACTTTAGAAATGGTAGTATTAGCTCTATTAATAGCAGTTCCGTTTGGTATAGGTTGTGCAGTCTACTTAGTTGAGTATGCCAAGAAAGGCAATAAGATAGTAAAAGCTATTCGATTGACTACACAAACGTTATCAGGAATACCATCAATAGTGTATGGTCTGTTTGGTATGTTGTTCTTTGTAACTTACTTAGGTTGGGGATACTCATTATTGGCAGGTTCATTCACCGTAGCTATAATGATTTTACCTCTAATCATAACGAGTACAGAAGAAGCCCTACTATCCGTTCCAGATAGTTTTCGTGAAGGTAGCTTCGGATTAGGTGCAGGTAAGTTAAGGACTATCTTTGTAATAGTTTTACCATCTGCGATGAATGGAATTGTTGCAGGAGTAATCCTAGCGATAGGCAGAATTATAGGTGAAACTGCTGCTTTGATATATACTTCTGGTACTATGGCACAAATTCCAAAGAACGTTTTCAGCTCTGGTAGAACTTTAGCTACACATATGTATCTATTATCTGGCGAAGGTTTACATATGAATGAAGCCAGTGCTGTCGCAGTAGTAATCTTGATTACTGTATTAATTTTGAACAGTATAGCCTCCTTGATTGCTAAAAAATTAACGAAAGGATAGTTTTAATTATGAATGAGAGTACAACAAAATTCAGTGTTTCTAATATGGATTTATATTATAGTGATTTCCATGCACTTAAAAATATTAATATAGATATATCTCAAAATGAAGTTACTGCTTTTATAGGTCCATCAGGTTGTGGAAAGTCTACACTATTAAAATCCTTAAACAGAATGAACGACCTAGTAGAAGGTTGTAAAATCACTGGCAAGATATGTTTAGATGGTATAGACATCTATAATAATATGGAACTTACCAAACTTCGAAAAGATGTTGGTATGGTCTTCCAAAAGCCCAACCCATTCCCTATGAGTATCTATGATAATATCGCTTATGGCCCTAGAACCCATGGCATCAAAAAGAAAGCTGACCTTGATGAAATAGTAGAAACCAGTTTAAAACAGGCATCTATATGGGAGGAAGTAAAAGACAGATTGAAAAAGTCTGCTTTGGGAATGTCGGGTGGTCAACAGCAAAGACTATGTATAGCTAGAGCTTTAGCTGTAAAACCTGAAGTAATCCTTATGGACGAACCAACTTCTGCATTAGACCCAATATCTACCATGAAGATTGAAGAACTTTGCGAAGAATTGAAATCAAACTATACTATCATTATGGTAACACATAATATGCAACAGGCTACTAGAATTGCCGATAAGACTGCATTCTTCTTACATGGCGAAATAGTAGAGTTTAACAATACACAAGAACTCTTTTCAATGCCTAAGGATAAACGTACTGAGGATTACATCACTGGTAGATTTGGTTAAAATATATTTAATTTGGAGGTTTATACATGAGTATCAGAAAACACTTTGATGAACAGTTAAGAGAACTTAACGAACGTATGCTTAAAATGGCTAGTGAAACTGAAAATTCTATCAACGTTACTATAAAGGCTCTTACTACTAAGGATACTTCCGAAGTACAGAACATTATTGATGGTGATGCTTTAATCGATAAGTTAGAACGTCAAATTGAAGGTAAATGTTTAAAGTTAATCCTTCAACAGCAACCAGTAGCAAAAGATTTAAGGAATATCTCTTCTGCATTAAAGATTATAACAGACCTTGAACGTATTGCAGACCAATCTGCTGATATTGGTAATGCTATCTTAAATCTAAATTTTGACAATGATGCTCTATATGATACCGTTCTTAATGGTATAGTCTATGATATCCAATTGATGGCAAACTCATCGGCTAGAATGGTTGAGGAGAGTATTAACGCATATACTGAACATAATAATATAAAAGCTGAAACCATCATAGAGGCTGACGATTGTATTGATGATTACTTCATTCAAATCCGTAATAAGATTATTAAGTATATCTCAACTAGTAAGGATACTAAGGCTAGTGAGTTAGCCATAGATTTATTTACTATTTCTAAGTATCTTGAAAAGATTGGTGACCATGCCGTCAACATTGCTGAATGGGTTATATTTGATGTAACCGGCATTCATAAAAATGAAAGATTACTTTAAATTAAAAAGAGTCCAAAAAACAATCTTTTTGATATTTTATCCCTAACGTCGTTGGATATTATGAATATATCCAATGGCGTTTTTTTATAATTTTATTGACATTTTAACAAATTTACGCCATGATATACAATCATATTTTACTTAAATTTCACAAAAAACTCTAATAAATTTAATAATGTTATTATATAATAAAACCATAGGGGAAAAATATTAAAAATTTTGGAGGATTTTTTATGGACATCTTTGCGATTATATCGCTGATTGGTGGACTGGCACTGTTCATGTATGGAATGCACATCATGGGTGAAAGTCTTGAGCAGTTAGCAGGTGGTAAGCTAGAAAAAATCTTTGAAAAGCTGACTTCAAATAAGTTTAAAGGGTTAATCCTAGGTATGACCGTAACTGCGATTATTCAATCATCATCTACTACTACTGTAATGCTCGTAGGCTTTGTAAACTCAGGAATTATGAAACTTTCACAAGCTATTCCAATAATAATGGGTTCTAACATTGGTACTACGATAACCTCTTGGATTTTAAGTCTTTCGGGCTTGGAAAGTGACAACTTCTTAATTAAGATGCTAAAACCAACTTCATTTGCACCAATAATATCATTAATAGGCATTATTTTGATAATGTCTAAAAAAGGCGACAAGTTTAAAACCATAGGTAACGCACTATTAGGATTTTCAATCTTAATGTTCGGTATGAATACTATGAGTAGTTCTGTAGAACCGTTAGCAGAAAATGAACAGTTTAAAGAAGTAATGGCTATGTTTAGTAATCCTGTATTGGGCGTAATAGTTGGAGCAGTCTTAACTGCAATAATACAATCTTCGGCAGCCTCAATAGGAATGTTGCAATCGTTATCTAATAAAGGCTTGATTACTTTTGGTTCAGCAATCCCGATAATTTTAGGACAGAATATAGGAACTTGTGCTACTGCATTACTTTCTTGTATAGGTGCAAATAAAAACGCCAAAAGAGTTGCTGTAGTACATCTATTTTTCAATGTAATAGGTACGTTCGTATTCTTAATTCTTTTTTACTCTTTAGATGCTATCATAGGTTTTACTTTCTTGGAAAGTGAAGTTACTAGCTTTAATATTGCAATAGTTCATACTATTTTTAATGTAGTAGCTACCTTAATAATGTTCCCTTTCATAAACTTACTTGAAAAGTTGGCTTATTTAGTTATCAAAGATACTGAAGAAAAAGAAGAAATTCAAATCCTAGATGAAAGACTTCTTCAAACTCCATCAGTAGCACTTGAACAGGCTAGAAACGTCACTGTTAAGATGGCTGAAAAAACTATCAAATCTATTACTTTAGCTCTTGACGTCTTTAAGGACTACGATGCTAAAAAAGCTGAAAAGGTAATCATCTATGAAAATATGGTAGACGCCTATGAGGATAGAATAGGTTCATACTTAGTTAAGTTAAGTTCTAAAAATCTTAGTGAAACTGATAGTAAGTCCATTTCCGAATTATTGCACGTTATTGGAGATTTTGAAAGAATATCCGACCATGCCATAAACATTGTGGAAACTTCTGAAGAAATGCACAATAAAAAAATTGAATTTTCTAACTATGCTTATGAAGAAATGATGGTTTTAATCCATGCAGTAACCGACGTTCTAAATATGACTGAAAAATGCTTCTCTGAAAATGATGTAAACTTAGCACATCAAATAGAACCCCTTGAAGAAGTCATTGACCGTCTTAGATTGGAAATGCGTAGTAGACATATCCAAAGAATTAAAAACGGTAAGTGTACTATGGAACTTGGCTTCCTATATACAGACCTTTTAACAGAACTTGAGAGAATTTCTGACCACTGTTCAAATATCGCTGTCTGCATGATACAGATTGAAGAAAACAATACTTTCGATTTCCATGAATATATCAACAATCTTACTGAAAATAAAGACTTCGAAAATAGTGTTGATGACTTTTCTAAAAACTATAAACTCCCTAAAAGGGCTTAATCTACAATAAGATATTGTTAAGGTGTAAAGGGAAACGTCTTTAATAGATGTTTCCCTTATTTTTAACTATTTATAAATCTTTAACCATCTGTTGATAGTCAAGTAGTTCAAAACCTACTGATTGATATAACTTTTTAGCACTCTCATTATTTGGCGTGATTTCTAATCTAATTCTGCATACGTTTTCACAATAATAATAAGGATATTGCAGAATGTTATTTAATACATACTTTCCCACACCTCTACCACGATATTTTTCTCTTATATAGAGTTCCTCAATCCAAAGAACCATTCCCCCAGCTTCATTGGAGTACGTTTTGGCAAATAGAACGTATCCAACAGATATTCCATTGAGTTCAACCATATAGGCAGAGGCATAAGTATCAGATTGCATTAACTCTTTAAAAGTTCTCTCATGATGATACTTTGAAATAGTATGGTCTACTGCACTAGAATGATAAAACTCATCAGCCATAGTTAAGAAATCGTTTTTATCAAGTTCATTTACTTTGCGAATTATAACTTTATAGTTTAAATCCATAATGACC
>JBJFHM010000005.1:0-18318 GCA_051893615.1 Oscillospiraceae bacterium | reverse complement strand
ATCAAGTTCATTTACTTTGCGAATTATAACTTTATAGTTTAAATCCATAATGACCTCCTATAATATTAAAAATTGAATGGTGCTAATGGGATATCACTAGTTTTATTAAAAATGTTGATATCCTTAGTGTAGTTAGTCCAAAGATATCTTGCGTGTACTGGATACTTAACATCTTTAGAGTATAAGAAAATCTTGTTTTCATAGATTTGCACTTCTGCTTTGTGATACTCTCTATCATAGGAGGAAATTTCAAAGTTATTCAAATCTCCAGTGATTTTAAATCCATTTGAGATATACTCAAACTCTACTAGAATACCACCATCTATAATAGTGTGCGATTTATACAATCCACCATATGCAAGGTTTCCACCAATTTTATGATATACATGGTACAACGCCTGTAAACATAGACGTTCCCCTACTGGCTCTTTATTTGATGGGTGAATATTCCCATATTCTCCTAATTCTAAAGTAACAGCCAATCCAGTATTTTTTATAGTTTTGTGTACTCTCTCTTGAGCCTCACGGATTACACACCAATTGAAATGGTCTACGTCTCCACGTTCCATGTGCATTGGAAGTTGAACTATCATAAATGGAAGAGTATCATCTAACCAATCTTCACGCCATTGAGATATAACTTCTTGTAATAATGTATAATAGGAATTAGGTTTATGGTCATCGCTTTCCCCTTGATAATATATAAATCCTGATATGGTATAAGGTGCAACACGTTTAATCATAGTTTGGTATACTCCACAAGGTCTAAATTCGGATTTGTATCCTACTGGTCCTGGATATTTACACTCACCTGCATATGCAAGAGCGTCACCCCATAAGCCTTGCGGATTTTTAGCATAAAACTCATTAATCTTAGGTTGCCATTGAGCAACATAGTTTTCATAGTCTTCTAGTTCCTGACAGTACTGTTCAAAAGATTTTCCTTCTATAGCCTTGTCGTACTCCTCTATGTAAGATTTAGTATCTTCATGTGATAATAACTTTTCACGACTAATCCACGCAGAACCACTAGTTCCACCCCAATTACAGTTGATTATCCCTACAGTTACGTCCAACTCCTGAGATAGTTTTTTAGCGAAATAATATCCTACTGCAGACCACTTTTTACAATTTTGATTATTAGCAAGTTCCCATTTTGCAGTTCTCTCTTGTAGATAGAAATATTCATCAATGTAGGCGTTTCGAATAACGTTATAACTACGTACGTTAGAATTTTCACAAATTTTTAATTCATCTTTAGCGTTTAGCGAGTTTTGTAATTCAAACTCCATATTGGATTGTCCTCCACAAAGCCAAACTTCACCGATTACTATATTCTTAAATAAGATGGTTTCATTACTGTTAAGATTTTTAACCATCATAGAAAGATTAATACTCTCTTTCATAGGTGGAAGAGTTAAAATCCATTTAGAATTTTTTTGAGTTTGAGTTTCAATAGTTACTCCATTGAACTCAATTTGAATTTTATCAAAAGGGGAAGCAAATCCCCAAACATAGATACTCTTATTTCTTTGAAGTACCATATTATCCGAAAAGATATTAGCACAATTAATCATTATAAAAGTTTTCCTTTCATTACAATAATCGGAACGATTAAAAAATCGTTCCGTTTTAAAATTTTAGTTCAAATATCAAATCTTATTTAGATTTAAATAGATTAATAATCCATTATGAACGATAGTCTGCATTGATTTTTACATAATCATATGAGAGGTCGCAACCATAAGCAGTAGCAGAGCAATCACCCATTTTTAGATTTGCAATAATATCTACAGTTTTAGCAGATAATATCTTAGTAGCCTCTTCCTCACTGTAATCAGTGGCAGAGCCATCTTTAAAGATTAGGATACTTCCACCCTCACTAGAGATTGAAACTTCAACATCATCAGGATTAAAATCAGTACCAGAGTAGCCCATAGCACATAAAATTCTACCCCAATTAGCATCATGTCCAAAGATTGCACACTTAGTCAATGATGAACATATTATAGACTTTGCCATCTTTCTAGCATCATCTTTGGATTTTGCGTTGATTACCGTGGCTTGTACTAATGCAGTAGCACCCTCGCCATCACCAGCGATTTTTTTCGCAAACTGTTCATTGATATAGTGTAGAGCCTCAACAAATCTGAAGTAATCTTCATTCTTTTCGGTAATAGTTGGATTTTCTGCTTGACCATTAGCTAATAATAGAACAGTATCGTTAGTAGAGGTATCACCATCAACAGAAATCATGTTATAAGTATCTATGATATCATCGCTTAAAGCATTTTGAAGCAACTCTTTAGATATTGAAACGTCTGTGGTAATAAATGATAACATAGTACACATATTAGGGTGTATCATACCTGAGCCCTTACACATACCTCCAATAGTTACCAATTTGCCACCTATTTCACATTCTACAGCGATACTCTTATATTGAGTATCTGTAGTCATGATGGCTTTAGCAGATTGTACACTAGCTTCAACAGAATGTTCCATACATTTAGAAAGAGCATCAATCCCACTAACTAACCTATCTATAGGGAGTTGCATACCTATCACCCCCGTAGATGCTATCAAAACTTGATTTTCCTTAACTGGCAAAACTTTGGCAACTGCCTTAGCAGTTTGATTGCAATACTCATAACCTTGTTTACCAGTACAAGCGTTTGCAATCCCTGAATTGATGACTACTGCATGAACATCTTCACCACTGTTATTGACGTTCATATCCCAAAGGACACATTGTGCTTTGACTACATTAGTAGTAAAAGTACCAGCCATTTTACAAGGAGCTTCACTATAGATTAAAGCCATATCTTTTCTATCTTTATACTTTATGTTAGCTTCTACAGATGAAGTTTTAAACCCTTTAGGAGAAGATACTCCACCTTCAATAATTTGCATAATATAAACACGTCCTTTCAAAAAAAATCTATAAATTAGATATTTACAGTAAAAGTTGTTATCATACTATTTTAACTCATTTTGAGTTAAAAGTACAACTATTTCTACATGAGAAGTACAAGGAAACATATCCACGGGTTGAACCTTTTGGACTTTATATCCCAACTTTTCAAATTGGCTACAATCACGAGAGGCTGTTGCATGATTACAAGATATCATAACTATACGGTCAGGTTGCATCGATACTATGGTATTGATAGCTAAAGTATCACAACCTTTACGAGCAGGGTCAACTATGACCACATCAGGAAATGTACCATCTTTTAACAGTTTAGAAGTAACTTCACCAGTATCACCACATATAAAGGTTGAATTGGTGATGCCATTCTGTTGAGCGTTCATTTTGGCGTTCTCAATAGACTGTTCAACGATATCTACACCGATTAGCCTTTTAACGTACTTAGCCATAGATAGTCCAATAGTACCAGTACCACAATATAAATCTAAGATTAAATCATCTTTAGAAACTTGTGCAAACTCTTTGGCGATTGAATATAATCTTTCTGCTTGTGGTGTATTTATTTGATAAAATGCCATAGGTGATAAATTTATCTTATTTTCGCACATAATATCGGTTATGTAACCCTTTCCATATAGATTAACGTTCTTTTCACCCAAGATTACATTAGTATTCTTACTATTTATATTTAATATGATACTCTTAATATTAGAAAAATTATCAGTTAATAAGGTAACTAATGGTTTTAACTTCCTAGAGATATCTTTGCGACAGACTAAACACACCATGATTTCATCAGTATGATACCCTTTTCTAATATAGATATGTCTTAATTCACCAGTATTAGAGATTTCATCATATGGAATAATACTAGAGTTATTAACATAGTCCATAATAAGGTTGACTATTTTAGAAAATACTATAGGTTGCAATAGACAGTCCGTATATTGGACAATCCTATGACTACGCTTAGCATAAAATCCACAGATGGCTTTTCCATTGATATCTTTGCCCACTGGATATTGAGCCTTATTTCTATAATAGTTTCTATCACCGAATGGAACTATTGGCAGAATTTCGGTCTGTATCTTTCCAATACGCTCAAAACTATCACGCACAGATTTTTCTTTTAAAGATAGTTCTGCATTATAATCAATATGTCTAAATGCACAACCTCCACATTGTGAAAAAACGTCACAGTCTGAGGATATTCTATCCACAGACTGTTTGATTATCTCTTGAATGATACCAAAACTATAACTCTTTAAGACTTTTACTATTTTACAGTTGATAACATCACCTATAGCAGTCATTGGAATAAATATGACATTATTATCATACTTAGCAACGCCATTGCCATCAAGTGTAAGGTCTACAATCTGTAAATTTTCTAAAACTTGATTTTTTACTAAACTACGCATTTTCATTACTGTTATTATTTAACTTAGCACCACATCTTGGACAAAATTTGCTAGATGCAGAAACTTTTTTCTTACAAACTTCACACCTAATTAGAGTATCCTTATTAATCTTTTTGTCTGCTTCTTCGATATCATCTAAAATGTCACTAATCTGTTCCATAAGGTTTGAGATTTCTTCTCTTTGGTCTTCTTGACCTGTAGCTGTCATATAGTGTGCTTTGCCAAGTTTTTCATATAGTCCACTTAGCTTACTAGTGGATTGAACTTTTTCAACGTAAGTTTTAGAACCGTTAAATGCTTCTTCAGTCTTTTCAGCGACCACATCGACGCACTTTTGAACTTCTTTAGCAATATTTTGGAAATTGAAATCTTCAAAAAAGTTGTTAGCCATAGAAATATCCCCTTTCAGATATAGAAATTTTTTATTTCAAATTAATTATACACGCAATTTTAAGATATGTCAATATACAAAAAATATATAGTGTTCACTAATCAATTTGGATAGTCTCATCTTTGATAACTTTCCCATTAACTATGGTCACATTATGGACATAAGTCTTGCCATCTTTCACAAAAGTCTGAGAACTCTGTTGACAAGATGTACCATTAACAGTGTTACTCTCACCTAAATTAGATACTACTTCTATATTTTGATTTTGATTTTGATTTTCATTATTTTTTGTATTTTGATTATCATTAATATCTAAAGTCATTTCAGGCATACCGTCCATTTTCATAGACATTTTGCCGAACTCCATGGACATCTTCATTCCATTCATATTCAATTCCATATATAAGTCACCCTTTCAAATTTAGACATGAGTTTCAAAAAATTCTTGGATAACCTTTCTTTTAGACATAAGGTCATCAAAACGGTTGATATATTCATAAGGAAATTTATAGTTATGTACTCTACTGATATCATTTTCTCCACCCACCAACTTGGTGGACGCCCCTGCTCCTACACCTATAATAGTTTGGATTTCGTCCATGATATATACATTATATAAACTTTCCTTACCTTTATGAGAGTATCCAACGTTTTCAAGATTTTCAGCAGTATTTTTTTGTCTGTACATATAATATGGAAAATATCCATTTTGTGTTAAATTTTCCACACTATAATCTATCATAGAAGATACTGGATTATTTACGTTATCCCTACCCACTTGATTTTCAAACAGAGTAGCCGAACGCTTTAATGTCAATGTGTGAACTGTAACGGCATCAGGATTTAACCTATTGACTATATTTAAGGTACGTTTAAAACTATCTAAAGTATCGGTAGGAAGTCCAGCAATCAAATCCATGTTGATGTTTTCAAAGCCCATAGCCCTAGCTAGATTAAAAGCATCTATAGTCTGTTGAGAAGTATGTTTTCTGCCAATAACTTCAAGTACGCTATCGTTAAAAGTTTGTGGATTTACTGAAATCCTATCAGCACCGAACTTTTTTATAACTTCTAACTTAGATTGAGTAATAGTATCAGGGCGACCAGCCTCTACACAGTATTCACGTACTTGTGATAAGTCCAAACACTGTTGAACCTTATCCATTATGGTGCGTAGTTGAAAATCCTCCAAAGAGGTTGGCGTTCCACCACCAAAATAGATGGTATCTACTATTAGATTGTACTTTTTAACTAACTCCCCTACTGTTTCAATCTCCTTGCATAGATAGTATACATAGTCAGGAATTAACTTTTTAGCACTCTCTATAGAATGTGATACAAAAGAACAGTATGAACATCTAGTGTTACAAAACGGAATAGATACGTATATTCCAACCTTTTTAGGTGTGAGACTCTTCAAAATTGGAATTTGATTAATAGCAGTATCATAAGCAAGTTTGGACTTTTTTTCAGTGATATAATATTTATCATACATTTGCGATATTATTTCACTTTTAGATAAGTTCTCCTCTATAAGATTTATATACTTTTTAACTGGTCTAATACCAGTAATCAATCCCCAGTCGAATTTTTTTCCAGTCATCTGTGATAAGTTATTATAAATCAGCTTACATAGATGGTATTCGCACATATCTTTATAATCTTTTGGATTTTCTACATTAAAGTTGTTTATATATCGACTGTCATTGACAGTTTGATTTCCTATCCTTATGCTTACAGATATTAAAGCTCTACCTATTAGACTACCTTCATGATAGTATGTATTTTGAACATCAGCATATACATAGTTACCTTCTATAGAGTTTAAATCTTCAATACCGTCCTCACCATACATGATGTTGAACTTACTAGCAGGATAAAAAATCTTTACTGTAGCTTCAACCTCGTACTTATAAGATGGATTATTTAAAACTATACTTAAAACTTTTTCCAATATAAAATCTCCTTTTAATCGAAAGACCAGTAATCTATGATATTATCATCATCATCAAGACTGTATATAGAATTATCAAAATTCTTTCCAAACTGTAGTAAATCTTCGGTGAATAAAATTCTATGTCTTAAAGATAGGTCTAAGTCTTTCAATATTGAGTTTATCTCCACATTGTGTTGAGCGTCCTCGCCATTGATTATGATATAAAAATCGTCTGTAATATTCCAACTATTTTCAGGATTGCTAAAGATTATATCATAACGTTGAATTTTATCTATAAACCAATCAACCCAAAGTTTTTTCCTACGACATACTTCAAAAAGTAGTACCACCCCATCAATACTAACCGTGAATGATGGTCTTAATGCTACTTCTCTAGGCTTTGGAGAGACTTCTTTTATAGAGACTTTCTCTCTAAGTTTAAACCATTCAATAGGCAATCCCGATTTTAAGTAAGTATTCCTTAATTGATTACCACATAATATAGTCTTTAATTTTTCACAAGAGTCAACTCTTTCAAAGTTCGACCAGTTGTGTGAAACTTCTAACCTTTTAGCAATCTCAGAACCGTTCTTATTCAAAGATATTATTTTAGATATCGAATTTCTTTTTTGATTAGTTTCAACATCTTGAAATATAACTTTAGAAACTAAGATTAAATCGTTTTTGTGTAGCCTCTTAAGACTACTTTTTAAAGTATTTTCATTAGCAGTGGTATCACCAATTAAGATTAAAAGCTCCAAAATTTGCTTAGGTGTAGCATATGTAGATAACGCTACCAAACAAAGAACATTTTTATCTAAAGAAGTGATATTACCAATTTCAATATTTTTTAAAGTATCATTAAACTTAAAAGGTTCTTCTTGGATTTCAAACTCACGTTCTTCATTGGGAATAATTGCAAAAATAGTATGCTGAGGAATAATCTCATTAGAAGTATCTATTGAACCAAACCTATACATATCGATTTGGTTCCATTTAGAATAAGTAGCCATGGTAAAAATCCTTTCATATTAATATAGATAAAAATCATCACTAATAGCATCAATCATGCAAGGATTGTTCTTTCTCTCGGATTGTAAATCAGTGTTACTATTATGTCCAGGATATACTTTAAAATTACCTTCTAACTCATACAAACGCTTTAAAGATTTTTGCATTTCAAAATAACTACCTGTAGGGAAATCTGTCCTACCCATGGAATTTTTGAATAGAGTATCACCAGTAAATAGACAATCATCACTTAGATAGCATACACTTCCAGCAGTATGTCCTGGAGTAGACAACACTTTAAAATCAAAGCCACTTTCGGAAATAGTTTCACCATCTTGGATAGTAATAAAGTCGTCTACTGGATTAAACTTATCATAATCCAAAGATTTTGCCAAAGATAGAATATCACTAGTTAGCATATTGCTATCTTGTTTGGAGATATATACTTTGCAATTAGTACACTCTTTAACCTTTGCGACACCTTCAAAATGGTCATAATGTCCATGAGTAAGCAAAATAGCCGATACTCCTAAACCTTGACTTCTAAGATACTCTAAAATCTTAATAGGTTGACCACCACAATCCACCAACACTGTAGATTTTAACTCTTCATTAATAACTATATGGCAATTAGCTTGTAATTCTCCAACGGGTAACGTTTCAACTCTCATGATAAAAACCTCTTTTCTAAAATAGATTAAATTTACACTGTAGGGAACGTCCTAAAACGCTCCCCCATTAACTTACAGATTAAACCCTATTAACACTGATAACACCTTTAACCTTTTTTATCTTATCAAAAAGATTGCTTAGCTGTTCAGGACTAGCAACAAATATACTTGCTTTAAAGATAGCATTCTTATTCTTTAAAATTCCAGAATTAGAGTGTTTAATCATTATACGTGATTGCATCAAGATAGAAGTAATATCATATACTAAACCTACCCTATCTGTAGCGATAACTTCTATATTAGCTTGGAAATATTCAGCCTTACTTTCAATCCAACTAGCCTTAATCCATCTTTCAAGGTTGTCGCCCTTCTTTAAAGATGATTTGTAGTTAGGACATGACGTCTTATGAATTGAAATCCCTTTACCCCTAGTGATAAAACCTACTATATCATCATAAGGCATAGGACTGCAACACTGAGAAATCTTAATGTCACAATTATCAAGACCATTTTCAAACACTATACCATGAGATTTATTACTGTTATCCTTTTTGATAATGGTCTTAGGTTCAGTCGGTTCTGATACTGAAGAATATAACTTATCATACTTATTTTTAAGGCGTGGCATGATTTTAGATAACACTATACCACCATAACCAATAGATGCAAAGTAATCATCTAAAGTATCGCAGTTGTAACGTTTTAAATCATCGCTAAGAAATTCAGCCATTTTATCTTCTGAGAGGTGCATTCTATTGCGTTTAAATTCGTGTTCAAGCATCTCTTTGCCCTCTAAGATGTTTTCTTCTCTTTTTTCCTTTTTAAACCATGATTTAATCTTGTTTTTTGCTTCATTAGTAGTAGTGATATTTAACCACGCTCTATTAGGACCTTTGTTTTCATCTTTAGAAGTTATGATTTCTACTATATCGCCATTTTTAATCTTATATTCAAGAGGAACTATAGCACCATTTACTTTAGCACCAGTAGCTTTATGACCCACTTCAGTATGAATTTTATATGCAAAATCTATAACAGTACAACCATTAGGCATATTTATAGGGTCACCCTTAGGAGTCATAACTAAGATACCATCATTACGTTCATCTTTAAGCATATCTATGATACTTTCAGCGTCATCACAAGATTGTTGTGCTTCTATCATGTTTCTAAACCAATTAACTCTTTTATCTTCAAAAGGGTCTTTTCCTTTGATGTTTTCCTTGTATTTCCAGTGGGCAGCGATACCAAACTCAGCATTCTTATGCATATCCCAAGACCTGATTTGAACCTCAAACGGGATACCTTCTTTGCCTACTACCGTAGTATGCAAGGATTGATACATATTCTCTTTAGGATTAGCTATATAATCCTTAAAACGGTCAGGCATAGGTGTAAACAAATCATGAATGATACCAAATACTATATAACATTCTTCTTTAGTATCTACTATAATTCTAACGGCATACTTATCATATATTTGATTAAACTTTTTACATTCTTCTCCTAAGAACATTTTCTTATATAGTCCATACATACTTTTAACTCTACCTTCAAGAGTTACATTTTTTAAGAACTTATATTGAGGATATCTGTTAAACTCATTTAAGATATCTTGTTTAATCTTTTCTATAAACTCTTCACGACCCACACGGTCAGCTTCAAGAAGGTCATCAATCTGCTTATATGCGAAAGGGTCTAGATACTTAAAAGAAAGTTGCTCAAGTTCATTCTTTATAGGATTGATACCTAATCTATGAGCTATTGGAGCGAAAATATTCATAGTTTCACGTGCAGTTCTAAGTTGTCCATTTGGAGACCTATGTTCTAAAGTTCTCATATTATGGAGTCTATCGGCTAACTTTATAATGATAACTCTAGGGTCACGAGAAGTAGCAAAAATCATCTTTCTAACGTTTTCTGCCACCTGTTCTTCTTTAGTCATGGGAATTTTAAGGCTAGGAAGCTGACCTATTTTAGTAACGGAATCCACTAATTCGGCTATAGTAAAACCGAATAATTTTCTAATATCTTCAAGTGTCATGTCAGTATCTTCTACGACATCATGGAGAAGTCCTGCACAGATAGTATCAGTATCCATACCTAATTCAAGGAGTATCATGCTAACGCATATAGGGTGAATGATGTATGGTTCTCCTGACTTTCTAAACTGTCCTTTATGAGCTTCCTCGGCTACCTTAAGGGCATGAATAATCTTACTAATATCATACTTATTGTTCTTATTACTCTCGCCCAACTTATTCAAAAAAGTATTAACATCACAAGTAGTGATTGGCATAATTTTATTGTTTATCATAATTTTTAATCCGTTACTGTAAGAATGACCAAATTCTTTTAGATAGTCAGTAACGGTATTCACCTCCTCAACATTAATATTTTTTCAGGAACAGCCAGAGGGTTGTTCTCAAGAGTTTCCAAAGTTTCAACTTTCAGATAAAGAAAGTTTTTGAAGTATAGTAGACTTTTCCAAATCAACTTTAGAGCTAACCTTATTAAGAGTAATCCTGTTGTTTATAGGATTAAAACTTATTAACTTCATTTCTGCAAAGATGTCTACACATATTCTTAACTTACAATAGTTAATATCATCACGGTTGATAATTGAATATAGAATTTCAACGTCTACGGGCTGATTTCTCACTATGTATGAGTAGACTAATTTCAATTCATCACGAGTTGGACGAATCTTTTCAACGTATACTTTAGGCAACTTAATACCTAGATTAAACTTCTCATAGGTATCTAATGCAGAAAAAAACTTCTTTTGATTAACTCCATATAATCTATAATCTTTAGCAATTATAGATACTTTCTCTCTACCATTAAATGAGTTAACATATAATCCCACAAGGAAGTCGCACTTAGAGTTTAACTTTAAAGGGATATCTTCAGTACTAGTTCTAAATTTGACTATGTCTATATATTGACCTCTATAGTAGACGTTAAATCTAACAGACGTATTGTTAGCCATAGGATTGATTGACATTAATGTAGCATTCTTAATCAAAAACATAGGTTCTTGATTACCTTCTCCAAATGGTTCAAGTATAGATAAATTCTTAACGTTGTCAAGAGTGATATCTTCAATATCTAAGATTTTATCTACATTGTAATTGGTTCTAGGCATTATGGAAAAGTTTTCATTGGCATACGTTAGAATAGAATTTTTAAACTTTTCAACATTTTCAGCCAATAGAGAAAATCCACCTGCACTTTGATGTCCACCAAAACGTTCTAAAATATTAGCAGAGTATTCCAAACATTTAAATATTGAAAAACTTCCAATACCACGAGCAGAACCTCTATAAGCATTATCGCCATCTTTGGTAAGGATAAAACAAGGCTTATCATACTTTTCACAAATTTTTGATGCCACTATTCCTATTACTCCATGATGGAAATCTTCACCTACAAAGATTAAAACCCTTTCATTCAACATTTGTGGATTTTCCTCAATCTGTCTTTCAATAGCTAAAGTAATATCTTTTTCAGTGTCTTTTCTTTGATTGTTCAAATCGAAAAGTTGTTTAGCCAATTCAATGGAACGTTCTTCATCTTCACAGGTTAGAAGTTCAAGAGCAATCTTAGGAGAACCAAAACGTCCAGAGGCGTTTATTCTAGGCACTATTTGAAAAGCTACCTTAGTAGAGTTTATATTTTCTAAATTTACATTTGAGACTTCACAAAGTGCTAAGATACCAACTCTATCAGTATGTTTTAGATAGTTTAAACCATCTGAGACTAACTTTCTGTTTTCACCTGAAATTTGAACTATATCACCAATAGTAGCTATAGAAACTAAGTCTCCAAACTGTTCTAATATAGATTGATAGTCACCATCTTCAAGAGCCATGATAAGTTTGAAAACTACTCCTGCTCCACATAGATACTTAAACTTAGATTGACAACCCTTTCTATGTGGATTTACTATTGCTTCTGCCTTTGGAAGTGTTTCACTAGGTTGATGGTGGTCGGTAATAATCAACTTCATACCTAACTTATATATATACTCTGCTTCTATGTGTGCAGATATGCCATTATCTACGGTAATGATTAAGTTAGCTCCTTGTTCATGAATTTTATCGATTGCAAAAGTATTTAAACCATATCCCTCAGAACGTTCAGGAATATACGTAAAAACGTTCGCACCAATCAATTCAAGGTACATCTTTAGCATGGCAGTCGAAGTGATACCATCGCAATCATAGTCACCATAGATACAGATAGTTTCACCATTGTCTATGCACTCATTTAAGAGGTTGACAGCCTTATCCATATCTATCATATTAAATGGATTTTCTATTTCACTAGGTGTAACGAAATCTATAGCCATTTCTTTAGAGACTACACCCCTAGTAACTAGAACTTCTGAACATAGTTTAGATATTGAAGTTTCATTCATTAAATTATTAACGATACTTTCATCATTAAGTTTAGCAACCCATTTTTTCATAATATAAAAAACCTATCTTTCTTAAAAATATTTTAGTAATAAACATTATAACATTAATGGATTGAAAATACAACTAAATAAATGTTATTTTTATGTCTCATTATATAATGGTATACTCCAAGTTTTCCCAATGTAGGGAAGTACCCTCATCAATATCAAGAGGTAACAAAGCTCTAGCTACTAAGATTTCATCTTCTTCAGATATATCTGTGCGTAACAAGATAGCATAATCACCTGCAATACTTTTAACGATATAATCCTTAGGTTCCATAGAAAAGTCCTCCATAATTCATATAGGAACACTTCATCTTAATGTGATAATGTCCCTTAAAAGATGTATTCTTTTTTATACATTGATTATATCACTAAACAAGTGTAATTGTCAACAAAAAAATAAAATTTTTATATCTAATATTTAAGATTTTAAACTAAAATCCTTTTTATATGCTATCACAAAAAATTAAAATCATCATAAACTATTATGGATAGACTTTATCTAGGGTTAAGGAGGTATTGTATATGGAAATATTAGGAATATTGATATTTTCGTTAATAGTGATAGTGATATGTATCGTAGTTATTAAAGTATCTTTTGTAGAGGCAGAAGCAGAAAAGAGTTCAATAACTCTATTCTTCTTAAGAAAAGATATGGATAATCCTGAAATGCTAATAAAACAGTTATGTGCATCATACTACGGTAAAATAATAATAGTAAATATCGATGGTACTGATAGAAGTTGCTCTATCTGTAAAATGCTATGTGAGAATAATTCACACTTATCATATTGTGAGTTATCTAATATGAAAGAGACTATAAAAGATGAATATTTGAACGTATGTTAATATATGAAAGTTCCCATCTAAACTGATTAATTAGATGGGTTCTTCTAAACATATTAAAAAAATTATAGTTTGCATTTTTCCTAAATAGATTGTATAATATACTTATCAAGAATTAATAGAGGTGTTTTAATATGGAAGATAAATCTATTAGGTTAGAAGGCGTTGTAGATAGTATAGTCTTTCAAAATCATACTAATGGTTATATAGTATTTAATTTGGATTTGGAAAATGGTGAAGAACCTATCACAGTAGTAGGAGAACTGGGAGAAGTCAAAGAAGGTGAAAATTTAATAGTAGAAGGTGAGTATTCTAATCATGCAAGGTTTGGAACTCAATTTAAAGCTACCTATTGTGAAGTTAAACTGCCTCAAAATACTAATGATATTACTAAATATTTAGCATCTGGAATTATCAAAGGTGTTGGATACGCTACTGCTAAAAAAATCGTTGATACTTTTGGAAATTTTACTTTTAATATTATAGAAAATCAACCCGAAAGACTTACAGAAATTAAAGGAATTAGCAAAAATAAAGCTATTCAAATCTCAAAGGACTTTAAAAAAATTTTTAATCTAAAACAGGTAGTAAAGTTTTTAAATCAGTTTAAGGTTAAGGCATCTGTTGGAATGAAAGCGTTCCAAAAATGGAACTTTGAAACGCTAGAAAAAATCAAGGATAATCCATACATATTGTGCGAAAATGGTATAGACTTATCTTTTCAAGATGCCGAAAAAATAGCTCAATTTTGTGAAATTGAACCAACATCTAACAAGAGAATTTTCGCTGGTTTTTCCTATGTCTTGATGAATGCTACTCTTGATGGTAACAGTTGTCTTCCTAAAGAAACTTTCCTTTCAACCGTGTGTAGAACCTTAAAATTAAATCTATTAGATATTAAAAATTCTTTTTCATCTGCTATTAATGAAAACATCATAATAGAGTATACTGACAATCAAGAAAACAAGTATATCTATCTACAAGATTGTTTTAACGCTGAAAATTACATAGCTAAAAAAATATCTAAAATGAACAAAATAACTGATAAAAAAACTATAGATTTTACCAACTTAATCAAAGATATTGAACTTGAACACAATATAGTATATGGTCAATTACAAATAGATGCCATAAATATGGCTTTAAACAGCGATTTCATGATTTTAACTGGTGCACCAGGTACGGGAAAAACTACTACTTTAAAAGCTATAATCTTAATGTTAAAATCCATGGGAATGAACGTTAAGATTACTGCTCCTACAGGAAGAGCATCTAAGAGAATTTCTGAAGTCACTGGATATGAAGCTACTACTATACATAGATTACTAGAGGTAGTCTTCGACGAAGATGGAAATCAAAAGTTTTTTCATAATGAAAAAAATCCAATAAAGTGTGACGTGGTAGTAGTTGATGAAACCTCTATGGTGGATATCTTTATATTTGAAGCACTATTGAAAGCGTTAAAACCATCATGTAAGATTATATTAGTAGGTGATGCAAATCAATTACCATCTGTTGGAGCAGGTAACATTCTAAAAGATTTAATAGGCTCTAACTGTGTAGATACTATAACTTTAAATCAAATCTTTAGACAGGCTCAAGAGAGTAAAATCATAACTAATGCACACAAGATTTTAAATGGTTATTATCCAGATATAAAGACCAAAACTAATGATTTTTTCTTTTTACAACGTCTAAACAATGAAAAAGCTCTTGATACCATCTTAGAACTTTGGAAGGATAGACTCCCTAAAACTTATAAATATAATCCTCTTGATGATATCCAAATACTATCGCCTTCAAGAAAAGGTGTTTTAGGAACTATCAACTTAAATAAGATGGCTCAAGACTTGATTAATCCTCACAAAAAAGGAGATAAAGAACTTAAAAATGCATTATACTCTTTTCGTGTTGGTGATAAGGTTATGCAAATAAAAAATAATTATGACATCACTTGGGAAAAAGATAATACACATGGTTCTGGAATATATAATGGTGATATGGGTATTATCACAAATATCAGCAATGACACCTTAGAAATAAACTTTGATGGTCGCTCAGTTACTTATGATATAGAACTTATAGACCAATTGGAATTAGCATATGCTATCACCATACATAAAAGTCAAGGTAGTGAATTTAAGGCAGTAATCATGCCAATGTTAAATAATTTCTATACATTATCATATAGAAGTTTATTATATACGGCAGTTACTAGAGCTAAAAATCTATTAATAGTAGTGGGTTCTTTTAAAGAACTCTTCCGAATGGTAGATAATAATAAACCTATCTTGCGTTACACTTGTTTAAAGGATATGATTATAAATGAATGTGAATAAAATCTATAGGTTTATATTAGATATATTCTATCCTAATAGGTGTCCATGTTGTAATAGGTTTATCCCATATGATGAGTACATATGTATAGAATGTCTTAACAAGCTAGAAAGTCCAACAGATAGACTTTGTAAATATTGTGGATTTTATATTAATCAATGCAAATGTGGTAATATTTCATATCAAAGGGCGTTTACTTGCTATACTTATGATGGTCTTGCCCGTGATGGTGTGCTTTCATTAAAACATGGAAACAATCTAAACTTTGCATACCACACTGGTGATATGTTAAGTGAAAGGATTAAAAACGAAGTCATCAAATATGACGTAGTCGTTCCAGTTCCTATGCACATTAGAAAAAAGTTAAAAAGAGGATACAATCAAGCTGAAGTAATTGCCAAAGTGATTTCCAAAAACTTAAATATCCCATTAGATACTCACGCTTTAAAGGTTAAGTATTCTAAGCATACTCAACACAGTTTGAACAAGACTGAAAGAATTGAAAATGCTAAAAGACTATATCATAGAGGTGACACTGACCTTACAGATAAGTATGTAATCTTAGTAGATGATATCACCACTACGGCAAGTACTTTAAGTGTATGTAGTGACATATTACGAGGTATGGGAGCAAAATATATCATAGTTGCCACTGCATGTAGTGACCAACTCAAAAAAGTTGATAATAGTTAAAAAATCACCCCCACAATAAGTGGAGGTGATTATGTTTATAACATACCGTTTTTTACTGCATCATCTATGATATATTGAACGTACTCCCAAAGTTCCTTAGAACCTTCAGCCACATGAGAATTTCTATCTAAGACTTGCTGAGCCTTAACACCATGTTTAATCCAAGAGATACCATCTTTTCTATAGTTTAATGTGATAGGTTGTATTCTATCCACAACGTTAGCAAACTTACTTTCAGCAGTAGATTTTTCTTCAAATTCACGCCAAAGAGAATATAATTCTTGTCTTTGGTCATCTGGAAGCATACCAAATAGACGTTGAGAGGCTTTTTCCTCACGTTCAGCTTTGGATTTATTACCTTCAACATCATAACAGTATGTGTCACCTGCGTCTATCTCTACAATATCATGGATTAAAACTATCTTAATGACGTGTAAGACATCAATCGGTTGGTTGCTATATTCTGATAGTATCATAACTAACATAGCCAAATGCCAAGAGTGTTCAGCATCATTTTCTGCCCTATCTTCATGTAGGACTAAAGTTTGACGATAGATATTTTTCATCTTATCTATTTCTACTAAGAATTCAATCTGTTTTTTAAGTCTTTCATTCATATAAAAAATCTCCCAACTTTCATATATGTTTAATTTTGATGTGTTCAAAACCATCAAGGAGTTTATCCATATTTTTAAATGCAATAGATGTACCACGTGCCACACATTCAATAGGATTTTCTGCGATATGACAATCTACATTAATGTGCTTAGATAATAACTTATCTAAACCCCTAAGAAGAGAACCACCACCTGTCATAATTATACCATTTTTGCAAATATTGTCTATCAGGTTTGGATTTATCCTTTCAAGTAAAGTCTTCAAAGAGTTGATTATTTCTAATATATCACCTTGCACAGCTAAAAATAACTCTGCCTCAGATACTAAGATACTATCAGGAAGGTTAGTATACATATTTACTCCCTTAACTAGGATATTCTTCTCTAAACTGGAATTGAATACGTTCATAAAATTTTTTTTGATATTTTCTGCAGTCAGCTCACCAATGGATAGCTTATGTCTATTAGACATATATCTTATTAGAGAATTATCTATAGTATTCCCTGCAGTCTTAATCGATATAGCATCTACTATGCCATTAAGGGATATTATAGCAATATCAGTAGTACCACCACCTATATCTATTACTAAAGTTCCCAAAGATTTCGATACGTCTATACCAGCACCCATAACTGCAGATACTGGCTCTTCTAAAAGATGTATATTTCTTGAACCCGTACTTATTGCGATATCTACAACGGCACGACTTTCAACTTCCGTTATAAATGATGGTATACATATAATAATCCTAGGTCGTAGCAGTTGACCTTTAGTAACTTTTTCCATAAAACCATTGATTAGCTGTCTAGTGATATCACTATTAGAGACTACACCATTTTCTAGTGGCTTAATGATTTTTATAAATTCAGGAGTACGTCCTATCATACTGTAAGCCTCATGACCTGTAGCTATTATTGAATTATCATGAGTATCATAAGCCACTACAGAAGGTTCATCTAATACTACGCCTTTGCGTCCCTTGGTGATTAAAATG
>JBJFHM010000004.1:0-4070 GCA_051893615.1 Oscillospiraceae bacterium | reverse complement strand
CACCTGCAATAGCACCAATATATGACAGATAATCTCTTGGCGATGTGATTTCAGTGCTATTGGCAAATTCTTCAGTTATACAATAGTTGCCCCAATTATAATTTGCGTTTGGAATAGGAGCAGTATCATTCCAAACAAAATTTCCATCATCATGTGTGAGATTACCCACATTTTGCTCACTTAAATTACTAGAAACTATTTTAACAAGTTCGGATAGAGTTCCTTTTAAAGTCAATCTTTGTTTTTTTAGTGTTTCGTTAAAGCTGTCACTTAAATTTTGCGATAAGGTTTTATCGCCACTATCATCATAAATAGAGCCGTCAAACCAAATAAGAGCGTCCGAACCTTGTATAGTATAAATATCTTGATATTTTTTAGCTGATGTAATCCAAAATACACCACGCCTAATCCAACTAGAATTTCCGTATTTACTGTTTAAAATTACTTTAGACCCTATGATATTATAGCTGTTTAGAGTATTTCCTGTAATTCTTATAGTCATACCAAGAGTGCTTGAATATACTCCACCTAGAGAAAAAGAATTATCTGGAGTAGCTTGTTGAGTTATAGATATATCATCATCAATGATATTGTTATCATCAAAATGAAATTCATCGCCGTTAGTAAATCTAATATAGCCGTCAACGTGTTCTTCGATAACCATTTTTTACACCTCCTCGAGTTCTACTGTTATGGTATACAATCCAGTGTTTGAGCAAAATATCTTTTCTTCTTCGATATCACTGACTAAACGCATGGTTTTTGTACTTTGATATCCTGTATAATCTTGATAGAACACTGTATACTCATAATTTTTTGACAAAATATCCCTAATTTCACGAAAATTCAGTCCAGTACACTCTATTTTGATTTTCAAAGTTTCTATAGCCGATTTCACGCCATATGTGATAGTACTACCTGAAGAAGTTGTGTAATTTTTCTGTAGTCGTTTGATTTTTCTTTCAAAAAGAGTTAATCTGCCACCACAAAAACTTTCTTCTTGAATTAAAATATCATAATAATAGACATCAAATTCACTAGATATGTACACATAGCGGTCGTTATTTGCAACTGATAGTTTAAAAATCATATTGCCACGCCTCCACTTCTAGCATTTTCCATAGTTCCAGCCTTTATGACAAACTCATTCAACTTTTGCGAGTTCTTGAATAGATAGTTTTGTATCACATAAGTTTTGTTATCTTGTGTATTGATATTCTGTTGTGGATTTTCACTGGATTTATACGCCGATTGAACCACTCCTGAATAGCTTGGAACACTTTGAGCATAGTTCAACGATTTAAGTTGTGAATATATACCATCAATATCTATACCTGTAATCTGTGAATTTAAGGTTCTGTTAATATCATCAACTTCGATATCGTTAATGCCATTTTTCAAAGATTTGTTGATATCATCAATAGCATTTGGGGTTTTGTTTTCAAATCCTACAGCGATACCTTGAGGCATAAACTTTCCAACTTCATCTCTTAATAATTTTGACGGTGACGAAATACCAAAGAAATTTTTAAAACTTTGTAGAATATTATCTGCTACTGATGATATAGTTTCTCCAATTGAGGAAAGTCCCTCCCATAAACCGTTAGCAATACCTAATAAAATATTTTTACCTAAATTTAACCAATCAGTGTTTTGAATAATATTCCAAATGTTATTGATGAGTTCTTTAGCACCTTCAATGGCTTTATCTTTAGCATCTAAAATGCCTTTGATTAATTTCTGTACTAATTCGCCACCTTTTTCAACTATTACAGGAAAGTTATTAGCTATTTCCTCAGCTAATTTAGTTACTATTTGTAATGCACAGTCAATTAGTAGTGGTAGATTTTCGATAACACTGTCTATCAATTGATTTAGTAATCCAAGAGACGCATCTATTAATTTATCTAAATTATCCAGTATGCCATTCATCAGCGTGATAACTATTTCAATTGCAACATCTATGAGCATTGGAAGATTTTCTATTATCATATCTATTAGAGTGTTAAGTATAGTGATAGTTGCATCAAATAGCACAGATACATTATCGATAATACCATTAACTAACATCATTAAAAGTTGAACAGCAACATTTAATAATATTGATAAATTAGATATTATTGCTTCCGTTATACTCGTGACTAACATAGGTATGTAATTAATCAATATCGGCAGATTTTCTAATATTGCATTGGCTAAAACTAAAAGTATTTGAACAGCACAATTTATAAATAATGAAAGATTATCCGATATGAAACTTATCAATGAATTTAAAATTTCAATAGCACAATTTAGTAAAACAGGAAGATTATCTATTATAAATGTTCCAAGTTGATTTATCAATAACATTGCTGATGTTACTAAAATAAAGGAATTTTCACTAAGAAATTGTCCTATGGATTGGATTATACCAATAGCTACATTAACAAGTGTTGAAAGATTAGCTAAAATAAAATCGCAAAGCAGAGAAACTATGTTAAAAGCACTCCAAAATAAATTTTCAGCATTTAGCGATATTCCATCAATAATAGCAGTGATTACATATAATCCCGCACTTAATATAGGGGTTAAATTGTCTTTAATACAAGTCGCTAAGCTATTTATAAGCAATATCATTTGATTAGTCATTGCCGTAAGAGTATTATTTGATGATAATCCTTGCAAAATTGCTTGAATAATAGTCAATCCAGCTTGAAGGAGTTTAGGTGTATAAGTAAGCAGTGAGCCACTAATATCACCAATACTATTAAGTAATTCATCAATTATTTTATTGGAGTTGTTTGCAATACTTTCAGCAATTCCAGTGATTAATTTCAAACCTACTACATAAACATTTGAATATATTTCACTACCGGAAGTTACTGCTTGAGAAAACATAGCACCTAATGATTTAGTAATGAAATCCGAATTTTCACTAATACCATTAGCGATAGCAGTAATCATTCTAGTGCCTAACGTCATGTACTTTGATACTATATCTCGATTATCATTTATAACATTTTTGATAGTTTTGCCTATAGCAGAACCGAGATTTTCCCAACCGCCATCAAGAAAAGAATTTCTTAATTCTGCAAGATATCCAGTAGCATTTTGAACGATAGTTCTTAGGTCGCTATTTAATGTATCTGACAAGGCAATCTTTAAACCCTCTAGAGCAGATTGCATAGATGTAATATCACCTTTAAGATTATCATTCATAGTTTCAGCCATATCTTCACAAGCACCTTCACTATCATTGATATATCCACTTAATTCATTCCAACGTTCGCCACAGTTTGCTAATAAAGCACTAGAAGATTTTAAATCAACCTTGTTAAAGATGTCACTTAGAGCAATATTCTTTTGTTCATCAGTCATGTTAGCCATAGAACTATTCAAATCGCCAAAGATATCATTTAATGGTCGCATTTTGCCTTCAGTATCATAAACTTGAACACCTAGGGCATCGAGTTGTTTTTTGGCGTTGTCTGTTGGAGAACCTAGAGCAAGTATCATATTACGAAGAGCCGTTCCACCTTCTGCTCCTTTGATACCATTATCGGCTAGGATACCTAAAGCGGTATTCATTTCAGTAGTTCCACCAGCTAGATTTTTAGCAGTCCCACCAACCGTCAAGATAGCTTCGCCTAATTGAGCCACACTAGTATTAGATTTTTGTGAAGTTTTAGCAAGTTTGTCACCAAACTCTTCTAAGTTTTGGGACGTGGCTTCAATTCCAAGTGCTGACATAGCATCAGTGACCATGTCGGAAGCGTTTGCTAGTTCCATGCCTCCTGCTGCTGCGATATTTAAAACTGTAGGTAATGCACCACAGGCTTTTTCAGCGTCGTAACCTGCTAAGGCTAGAGATATTGAGTATAATGGCAAAATGTACTCCGAATATGAAATATCACAGATGTTACGTCAAAAAGAGCGTGATATCCGTGCCTTAAAACGTCAAAAAGTAGCCTACAAGACGGCTATCGAGGAAGGTCAAACGTCTTTTAAGTCCGATTTAACCACCATAAACGGCAAGATTAGAGATAAATCTAACCAAATTCAAGAGTTTTGCAATCAAACTGGTTACAAAC
>JBJFHM010000003.1:0-4104 GCA_051893615.1 Oscillospiraceae bacterium | reverse complement strand
GTCTGGACTTTTAGCAGTAGTCAACGCCTCTGATAGCGATTTCAATAAAATGAATTATGCTATGTACAACTGTGATGGTGCTGCTCAAAAAATGGCGGAAACTGTAAATGACAATCTAAAAGGTGCTTGGACTATCTTTAAATCGGCTACCGAGGGCGTTCAACTTGCTATCTATGATAATTTAGAAAATCCGCTTAAAAAATTAACTCAAAATGCCACAGGATATATGAACGACTTTAATTCTGCTATATCAAGTGGTGGTTTAGTGGGCGGAGCTTCAAAAATTGGTGATGTTTTAAACTCTTTACTTGCAGATAATTCAGGAATTATCCAAAATGCTGTAGAAACTGGTACTAATATGATGTTAGGACTGGTAAAAGGCATCGGAGCAAACTCTCAAAGCATATCGGAGGCTATATCTACGCTACTAACTAATGGATTTTCTGGTGGTGGTAGTGCTTTTACTGGTTTTTACAATCTAGGAATTTGCTTATTGACCAACATAGCACAGGGAATTTCTAAAAACTCCAAACAGATTGGAAAAACGGTATCAAATATAGTGACTTCGATAGCTACAACACTTTCAAATAATGTGCCTACACTATTATCATCTGGAATTACTATAATTTCTGCAATAGTTTCAAGCATTATGGATAATCTTCCAATGTTGTTAAACATGGGAATAAATCTGTTAGAAACTATTTTAAATGGCTTGATTTCTGCCCTTCCAAATATTTTAACCTTTGGAATTACTTTAATCACTACCTTAGTTGATTTTATCATAACTAATCTGCCAATGTTGGTGGAAACTGGAATACAACTAATAATTACTCTCCTTGAGGGATTAAATCAAGGGTTGCCAACCTTAATAGCCATGATACCACAGATTATTAATTCCATAATTCAAATATTTATGGATAACTTTGGCATGGTTATGGAACTCGGTGTTACATTACTTGTGAGTATCTGTCAAGCTATCGCCGAAAATCTGCCAATGCTAATACCTACCATAATTGAGTTAATCTTATATGTGATACAAGTTATCACTGAAAATATTGATACTATCTTTCAAGCAGGTGTAAGTATACTTTTTGCAATTATGGAAGGTATTATACAATCATTACCAATGCTTATTGAACAAGCTCCAGCAATTATTAATGCATTTTGTGAGGAAATCAATGGGCATTTATTTGAATTAATTGCTGTTGCAGGGGCTTTGATATGGTCACTTGTAACAGGTTTAATAGATAATCGTCAATTGATTTTTGATAATATAAAAGAAATTTTACTAATGATTTGGAATATCATATCTATGGTAAACCTTGCAAGTTTAGGCAAAAATCTTCTAACTTCGCTAAAAGACGGCATTATGGCTATGAAAGGCTCTTTAAAAAGTAGTATTGATGATATTATCAACACGATTAAAACTAATCTATCCTCATTACCTGCTAAACTTAAAGATATTGGTGTTCAAATGCTATTAGGCTTAAAAGATGGTTTTTTATCCATGGTAAGTTCTGTAGGTGATGATATATTTAATGCAGTGTTCAACATTGCCCAAGGATTAGCTGACTTTTTGGGTATACATTCGCCATCACGTTTAATGGCTGATATGATTGGTCAATATATGCCTATGGGTATTGCCGTAGGTTTTGATAAGGAAACGCCAAATGCTATTGATGATATTAACAAATCTTTAGAGAATAGTATCAATGGCATTAAAGTTGATGATATTAACAAATCTTTGGAAAATGATGTTAATGAAATTCAAATCGATGATATAAACAGAACCTTAAACTCACAGATTACTGGTATAGATATTGATGGCATATATTCACAACTTAAATCGTTGAACTATGCTCAGAGTATTCCAAGCTATTCAGGAGTAGTTCAATCGGCGTATAAATCCAGTGGAGAAACTACACAAAATGATGAAAATAATGGAAATCAAGGAACTATCGTAGTTGAAAACTATCTATTTAAGAACTCGCAAAAGCTAAATAGTATGGTAATCAATGCAGGAGTTCTCGAAAATGCTCGAAGTGGAGGTAATTCAATATGATTTTTAAATTATCAGCTAAACAAAACACTGATACAAACAACTTTTATATATCAACTGATGGCGAAATTTTGAAATATAATATCGAAAATGATACTGAATTAGTATCCAGTGGGAAATTTACTAAGTTTGATAAATCCTACCAACGATTAACTAAAGATTATCAAACTTCCGAAGGAAAAACTATAACCTATGGAATACGCAGTAGATACACAACTATAGATTTTACTATTGAATGCCTTGAAAACGACTATCAACATATTTTAAAGGTTTTAAATATCACATATGAGTATTACGTGACCGAAAACTTTCCAAATATACCAATAGTCATGAAATTATCTAGTGATTTAAAAGAAACTAAAATTTGTAATAACTACCAAAACGGTGAGGCTTTATATACTTTATCTGGTAAGTTAGTGGAGGTGTAAAAATGTACATAGATGAACAGGTTCAAGGAACTATCTACTTTGTAGATAATTCCGAGCCATTTAGTTTTAATTCAAATGCTATTATTGATGATGATATATCTATATTACAACAAGCTACCGCCGATGACTCCTTCAGCATTGGAGGAACTTACTCAAGTACTTTGAATATGACTATTAGAATTCCAAACGGTTATACAAACTCTTATGATATAATCGGTTCTAGGATAGTTTTAAAATCAAAGTATGGTAGTGAAGAAAACTATATCATGCGTGGTGTGTTCTGGATAACCTCTGCAGATAGATATAAGGACATCTACACAATCAGTGGTTCGGATGCTATCATTTGGCTTGATACTATTCCTTATTTGACTGAGCCTTATATTGATAACAATAATGTAGAATGTAACAATCTAGTTTATGCGTATATGATAGGCGATATCGGTACATTAAACTACAAATTGAGTAGAATTGCTGAAGCGGTCAATAAATACTTGCAAGATAACAATGTTAATATACAAAATATAAACGTATATGAAAATAACATTAAAAATAATAATCCTCCTGTGAGTGATGGTTATAAGGAAACGGGTTATTGCGTTCTTCCAAATGATATCACAGGTGAAAATGCCACTCATTGCCCACGAGATTATGCGGGTTGGTTATCACAGATTGCTTGTGGCTTTTTAGAATGTATCTACTTTGAAGATAGTGAAACCCCTTATATATCAATTGGACAGTTTGAAACCGCCCCTACAGATACTCTAAAATGGCAGAACTTTGAGGAAAATACACTTGAAATCGCCAATTTTTCAATTAACTGTTGTCAAGTATACGTTGAAATCTATAATGGTACGCTTGGTTCTACGATGATAGAAAATAAAAACATAAATTCATTTATAGTCGATTTGACAGGAAATCCATTCGTAGATGGCTACTGGACGTATCGTGAAAACGCTGAAGGCGACCATAGTTGTATGGATATTTTAGAAAATATATTGGATTTTGCCAAAAATTTAGCTATTAGACCTTTTTCAGGTACATTTCTTGGCGAAAAAAGGTTCAAATTAGGTCAATGCATCAAGCTGATGGACGAAAACGGAAAATCTTACAACACAATTTTAACTAAAATTCAATGGAATTTTAGAGGTGGCTATGAACTTAAATGTGCTGGTAAAGATAATAGAATGTTATTTGACAGTGCTAGACGTACTCCAAGCGTTAGAGCTAAAGAACAGGCTTTGACTAAAACAAACTACGCAATTAAAAAGACTGAAACAGGTTTGCAATCCAATATCGATTATATTGATGAAAAATTTTCACAACAGTTTGAAGGTATCGAAGGTGATAATATCGACTTAAATAATGCAATAAGCACACTGTGGAACTATGTTTATGGTGATATTGAGGATAGATTAAAAGAAACGGAAAACTTTCTTTATAGTATAAAAAACAACAAGAAAAATACAGAAACTTTAAGAAATGCTCTTTTAACAAATTTCGGCATTGATTTGAGTGATGTCTGGATAGATGCTTAAAAATCAAGGTTTAACAATATCTTAGGGGGTGAATTATGATTATTAAAGCTAATAAAAAGTACATAGATACGTCTAATATAGC
>JBJFHM010000002.1:0-21349 GCA_051893615.1 Oscillospiraceae bacterium | reverse complement strand
GTAACGTTGAAAATACTTGGTTGGAGACGACCTGGAAAGATAAATCGATGCCGACTTTAGAAGCCACAATATCAACATTGTGGCTTTTTTATTTTCAAAGAATAATTTTAATTAAAATTCCAATACTATAGAAAAATAGTAAAGGAGTTTTCTTATGTCAAATTCAAGTGATACGATAGAACTTTTAAAAGAATGTAATGCAGGTATAAAGATGGGGGTATCCTCTATTAATGAAGTTATTGACTATGTAAAAGATGATAAGATGAAAAACATTTTAATCAAGTACAAAGAAGAACATTCAAGATTAGGTGATGATACTCATATTATGTTAAATAAGTATCATGAAGAGGGGAAAGAACCCAATCCAATGGCTAAAGCCATGTCGTGGATTAAAACCAATTTTAAGATTTCTAATAGTCATAATGATGGAACTATAGCTGATTTAATCGTCGATGGTTGTAATATGGGAATTAAATCATTATATAAGTATCTAAATGACTACTCTAATGCTGAGGAAAAAGCAAAAGATATTGCAAAAAAGTTAATCAACATTGAAGAAAAGTTGATTACAGATTTAAGAAGTTATCTATAACATTATGGCGTCCATGTGGACGCCATTTTTATTAAAAAATACTTGACTTAGAGTATACTTTAAATGGTATACTCTATCTTGAAACATTCCCATTTTTATGTTATAATTGAATAAATCTTATAATAAGGGGGCATTTTTATGCTTAAGATTAAAGGTGTTATCTTTGATATGGATGGTCTTATGATTGATACTGAAAAACTTTTAGTTAAATATTGGTGTCAAGCCTGTGAAGAGTTTGGTTATAAGGCTACTCCAGAGATGATATATCCAATGAGAAGTTTGTGTTCTAAGTACTCCATTCCAAAGTTCAAAGAAACTTTTGGTCAAGATTTTGACGTTCCTAAGATTCGTTCTAGACGTATGGAATTAATGAATGAACATATTTCCAAATATGGAATTGAAAAGAAAAAAGGTCTTGATGAACTACTTGACTTTTTAAAATCTAATGGGATTAAGACGGCAGTTGCGACTGCTACAGACTATCCTAGGACGGAAAAGTATCTAAAAAGCGTCAACGTTTTTGATAAACTGGATAATATAGTTTGTGCTACTATGGTTAAGGTTGGTAAACCTGAACCATATGTATATTTACAAGCTTGTGAAGAAATTGGACTATCTCCAAGTGATTGTATAGCTTTAGAAGATAGTCCAAATGGAATACTATCTGCTTATAGGGCTGGTTGTAAACCCATCATGATACCAGACTTAACTCAACCAGATGATTATACTAAATCATTACTATTCGACTGTGTTGACAGTCTTGACAAAGTAATCAATATCTTTTTGAAAGGATAATTTTTTATTATGAACCCTATTATTGAAAAGTTAAAATCTAACATAGAAGAAGTTATAGTTGGTAAATCTGAAATTATTGATAAAGTTATAATCAGTATGTTATGTGACGGACACGTATTAATACAAGACGTTCCAGGAGTTGGAAAGACTAAGTTAATTTCTGCATTATCTAAGACCGTGAATGGTAAGTTTAATAGAATACAACTAACTCCTGATATTATGCCTTCTGATATCGTTGGATTTTCTATAGTAAACCAAAATACCTTAGAATTTGAATATAAGGAAGGTGTAGCTATGTGTAACTTTCTCCTAGCAGATGAAATAAACAGAGCTTCACCAAAAGCACAATCAAGTTTGCTTGAAGTTATGGAAGAACATCAAATTAGTTTAGATGGAAAAACTCATAAATTACCTGAACCTTTTATGGTTCTGGCGACCCAAAATCCGATTGAAACTTACGGAACATACCATCTACCAGAAGCACAGATGGATAGGTTCTTTATTAGGATAAGTATGGGATATCCTACACCTGAAGAAGAACTATTGATACTAAATCGTTCTATTTCTAACGCTTCAAGGAGTATTTCAGCAGTAGTTTCACTTGAAGAGATTAATCAAATGAAAAGAGAGGTTTTAAAAGTTACGGTATCGGATAAGGTGAAAAAGTATATCATAGACTTAGCTAACACATCTCGTAATGATGCTAACATCTCATTAGGGATAAGTCCAAGGGGTAGCATTGCAATGTTTAAGGGGTGTCAGGCTAGAGCCTATATCCTTGATAGGAACTTTTCCACTCCAGATGATGTAAAGTATCTTGCAGAAAGTATCTTTGCACATAGGATAATATTATCTGCTAAAGGAAAGACGCAATTTGAAAACTCATCGCAGTATGTAGAAAATCTTTTAAAAGAAGTATCTGTGCCAATGTAGATGGGAGTACTATATATATGAAAAATACAATGTTACATATTTTTAAATCCTTAAAGATTTTGATATCCTATGTAGTTTGCTTGATTATTAGTATATTCTATATGTTATACTTAGATGGTTCTTCTGGTGTATTGCTCCTATCTTTTATGATTTTAGTTCCTATTATGTCTATGGTTTTAATGTTGATATCTGCAAAAAATGTGAATATAGATTTAAAAGTTTCAAATAGTACCATTAAAAAAAATGCTCCTTTAGATGTTACTATTAAACTATCTAAAAAGAACGTTATCCCAATACCTTTTATTAATATAACTTTGGGATACTCTCCACATATAAACATCTTAAACGCCGAACAATATTCTATAAAAGATTTTCCAAAGTTAAGAATTTCCATGGCTTTTGAAAAATTTTCTAAATATGATTACAAGTTTCAATCTAAGATAGCAGGTAGGGGAAGTATCTATATTGAGGAGGTCTATATTTATGACTATTTAGGATTTTTTAGAATTAAATTAAAGAATATCTCTAGTTCAACGGACGTTTTTATAATTCCAGAAGTTAAAGATATTAAATCCTCACAAACCTTATTTAATAATATTTGTAACAGCATCATTACCAATGATGAGGAGGAAACTTCTAATGATAATACTATTTCAATAGGCTCGACTTTGGGATACCTTCACCGTGACTATATTATGGGGGATAGTCCTAGGCGTATCAATTGGAAACTTTCGTGCAAAAAGGATAAACTCATGGTTAGACTTGATGAACCTTCTCCACAATCTAAGCCATACTTTTTAATAGATATGTCCCTCAATAAAGAAGATACCGACCAATTATCAAACATAGTAGCTTTTGAAAAGTTAATTGAAAGTGCTTTATCTTTATTAAATATGTGTATGAAGTATGGTGTTGAATGTGAATGTATGCTATGTAATTGTGATAATCTTAACAAATATACTCTAACCTCTATTTATGATATCTACTCTTTAGCTATTTTGATATCCCATAGTAGTGAAAATGGTAACCATACATTACCTAGTGAAATATCTAATTTAAAAACTTCCGATAGTATGTATATAATGTTCACTGATTTTTATAATCAAGAGTTACAATCTAAGATTCAATCCATACAAGATAAGGGTATCAATTTTACTACCGTACTATCTCCACGATACTATGAAAAGTTTTCATCTTCAACCGTTTGGGTAGTTAATGATGACTTATCCATCACCTCTAGTGGTATTTAGGAGGGATATATCATGCTCAATAGATTAAATAAACTTAAATATGAATTGATACCTCTAACCTTTGGAGTTTTTATAGTAATAAGTTTTATGCACAATTATGATGATAGTCTAACAGGTGTATTTTTATTGATATCAATGGTGTTACAAAGTTTGATATATATCTTTTATGATTTTATATCTAAAAAAGGAAAATTGATGCAATATGTTTCAATATTAGGTTCTTTCTTTGCCATAGGATTTATTATTATAATATCTATAAACTTAACGGGCAATGCTTTAGATTTTTTTATATGGTTTATCAGTACACAAGACGTAGTAAAATATTCTCTAAGTTATGTCTTAATATTGTTAGTTGGATTAAACTTTTTTATAGGTTCAACCGTATACTATTTTACTCAAGTTAGATACAGAATGTTCGTAACCTTTTTATTAATGTTGATACCTTTCTCTATATTCGCTAAAGAAAATTTCTCAATGCCTATTAGATATCTTCTTCCATTAATAGTTTTGTACTTTACTACTCTAATCGTATGTGGGCAGAACAATCTATATGATAATGATAATTTGATAGTAATTAAAAATAAGTCTTATATAAAGTCTGTAGGTAGTTTTATTTTGGGCTTTATTTTGATAATCTCATTAATTCCGAAGCCACAGATTAAAGCAGATAGAGACGTCTTTGAAAGTTTAATCACAGCTAACACATTAACAGACTTTTTACTATCACAGTTAAGTAGTTTTACTGATACTTCTAATGGTACTGGATTTTCTTTTAACTCTAGTAAAAAACTGTATACTGTTGATTGTACTGAAACAATAGCTTTAAAATCTAGGACTTTTAGCAACTATGACCTTAATCAGAACGTTTGGTTTCGTTCCGATGGAAGTCAATCCATACTTGATAACGCCTCCATTGATACTAATTTATATTTTAATAATCATCAATATGACATATCAAACTATGACCGATATGGTAATCCTTTAGTAGATAACTCTATCGATGAGTTTAAACAGAAACTAAATCCTACAGAACTTTTGAATGCTATAATGTATGCCATATCTAAGAATGAAGACTTCTCTAAGAAGTATAACCTTGAGGATATCCCAAAAGATACTACATTTCAAGATTGTACTAAAAGTTTAACAGTAAAATCAAAAGCGTTTGTATCTAGTTTTGTGTTAAATCCGACTAATACTTATAGGATTACTAATATCATCAATGATAATAATGAACTTTCTTCAACGTATAGTGGAATAATCCTTCCAATTGCTGAGAATGGTCTTATTAGCAATAAGGCAGAGTATTCCATGGATTACTACTCTAAATCTTTGATGCGACAAAACTATGCACATGATATTCTATCTAAGTTAAGTTTTGATACCTATGGTGATTTTTTAAAAGATTTATGCAGTATTACTGAAAATTCTAAATTTGAAAGCGTAGTAGATGCCTATATCCAAGATTATAATAATACTATCACGTATTCCACTCTATTTACTGATTGCAATAATGATAAGATATTAAATCTTGCTAAAAGTATCACAGATGGTTATTCATCGGATATTGAAAAGGCTGAAGCACTTGAAAATTACTTTATATCTAATGGATTTAACTATAATTCTAATTTTAAACGTGACAATAATGGCGAAACTATAGAAGATTTTCTATTCAACTATAAAACTGGAGCTTGTTATGAATATTCTACTTCTATGATTTTAATGGCTAGGGCTATCGGATTACCTGCTAGATACGTAGAAGGTTTCTTAGTAGATAATCCCACTAATACACTTAGTGAAATAGATATAACTGCTAGTAGTTCACACGCTTATCCAGAAGTGTATATTAGTGGATATGGTTGGTGTTATTTTGAACCTACTCAAAGTTATACTTTATCAGAAGAAAATCAAAATAATGAATTTTCCCAAAACACTATTTTGATAATAACCTCTTCAACCATATTTGGATTAGTTGTATTAACATATCTATTTATGAAGTTAATCTATCCTAAACTTTATGAAAAGTATTTTAGAAAGAAAGTTTTAAGGGTTTCTACTAATGATGGTTTAAGTTTAATCATAGTAAGGATTAGAAAACTTTGTAATCTAGAAAGTTCTCAAACTTTAGAAGAGACTAGGCAATCCATTTTAGAGTTGTACAAGATAGATATACAAAATATTGTAGAAGTTGCTAATCAAACGTTCTACTCTAATATAGATATAGCTCCTAATGTGGTTAAAAAATCTTTAGATAAGTATATAGAGCTATATAATACTATCATAGAGGTGAATAAACAGAATAAAAGGTTAAAGAAAAAATCCAAGAAGAATTGACATATTATAATAGGGAACAGATTTATATATCTGTTCCCTTATTTTTTATACCGTAATCAGAAAGTGGGTTATCTTCGGAAGCGTTTCTAATCTGTTCATTGGAAGTATGGGTATACACTTCAGTGGTAGCAATATTTGAATGTCCTAGAACTTCTTTAATTACTAAGGTATCCACTTCACCGTATTGGTACATTAACGTAGCAGACGTATGTCTTAACTTATGGACAGAAAATCCCATGTTACCAAGACCAGCATTTTCAAGAGCTTTATCTACTAATTGTTCAATGCGTCTAGGAGTAATCCTTTTTTTATGAGTACTTAAAAATACTGCATTGGGTTCATTTTCAGGATTGTCACGTTCGGATAAGTATCTTTGTAAGGCATTGATACAAGCATCATTTAAATAGATTTGTCTATCTTTGTTACCCTTACCATGTAATAGTAGAGTTTTCTCTGAAAAGTTTATATCACTAATGTTGATTGCTACTAGTTCACTTAGACGCATACCACAGTTTAGAAACAGTGTTATCATACAATATTCACGGTAAGATTTAGAAGTATCTATGCTATCTAAGAGTTGGCGACTTTGTTCTAACGTTAGATACTTTATCATAGGGTGGCGAGGACGGTGCATATCTATGTTTTCTGTTGGATTATCCTCTATGAAAGTAGTATTTACTTTTAAATATTTAAAAAAGCTCCTCAATGATGAAACTATCCTTGCCCTAGATATTGGATTATTTTTTCTATCTTCTGTAGCATATCTTAGATAGTCATAAATATCAGCTTTGTAGATATCTTTTAACATACTTGATGGAAAATCCTTTATAGAAATTTCTTCTAATGGTATTTCTTTAAACTCTTCCATTCTTTCTTTTAGGACGTATCTTAAAAACATTCTAACATCTATGAAGTAGGCGAAAACAGTCCTTTCAAGACAACCTTGGACTATCCTGATATGGGTTAAATAGTCATTTAAAAATTCTGGATTGTTTTTTCTATCAAGATTATAACTCATTTAAAACCTCCATAATAATGATATGGAACGCTCAAAAGAACGTTCCAATATCGATTAAAAATCTGTATTAAAGTTAATCTTCAAAGCCATCATCAAGATGTATTAGAACTCTTTTAATCTTTGTAATGTCGTTTGACCTAACTTGACCATCTCTATTAACGTCTGCATTCAACTTTCCTATTTCGGAAAGGTCTTCTATATGCAATAGATGTTTTCTAATTTCCAATAGGTCAGCAGAGTTTACTTTGCCGTCTTCGTTCGCATCACCGAGTAGAGTACCGCCGAAATCACCACTATTAGTATTAGAAGTAGTTTCTGTGGGAGTTTCACTGGTATCGGTGGTAGTTTCAGTAGTAACATCTCCAACTAATTCAATGGTATTTAAAACTATACTAGAGCCATAATCTAAGCCAGTAACTTTTACTTCGCTACCAACTTCAAAGCTAGATAAATCTTTATTCATAGCGTTATTTAAAGTGATAATATCTCCATCAACGTTAATTTCAATAGTATCATCAGTAATATTAGTGATAGTGCCAATATATTCCACATCTAGTTCGGTATCAGATGGTGTAGTTTGTGATGTTGTGGTTTCTGTAGTAGTTGTAGTTACTGTAGGAGTAACATCATCAGGAGTAGTGCCATCAGGTTCAACACCCCAAACTAGAACGCCATCATAGTACATTGTGATGTATGGTGTAACGTATAGATTTTGAGTATCATTAGTTAAACCTTGATACGAATAGTCGTTAGATGCGTCCCAAACGTTGGAGGCATCTGGCATAGCAATTCTAAACTGTAACTCTGCAGATTCTTGTTCCTTACCTATTGGAGCAATCACAGAACCTTCACCATACTGAATTTCTACATAGTAGATATTATCTTTATAGTGTATAGGGTTAGAAATTTCTGTATTTTGCCATTCATCGTAGCCTTTAGAAATAGTGATATCATCTACAGTATAATCAGTGCCTTCGAGTTCAGATAAATCAAAGTAGTAACGGTATGATATATCTTCAGTATACCTAGCAGGCCAAGCTGTGTGATTAGTTGCTAATACTTTTAATTCGGTAAAGTTTGCGTTATCTTGATTTAAACAAGCTTGAACGAACAGTTCTTCAAACTCATCATTAGCCTTTTCGGATTGTGGGAAGTTTTCCAACTTCTCGCCACCATACTTAGATACCATCTTACATAGTAGAGCAGTAAAACCTGCATTGTAATCGGTAGCTACCTCGTTAGCTTGATAGTTGTCTACAGAGTCTTCATAGGCATTATCATCAGCAGATGTAGGGCCTCCAACTAATGCACCATATAAAGTATGACGGAAAGTACCTAAAGCTCCTTGTAAATCTTCCCAAGCACCTTGGGCAGTTCTATGGTGTGGATTCTGTGGATAGTTTTCACCAAATCCAATTACGTAACTAAAATTGTTAGGATTGTCACCTAAACAGTAATTGATTTGTTTCTCTGCAAACTCTTCATACTTAGCAGAATTTGTTGGGTCAGTTTCAGCGATATAGTCTGACCAAACAGATGCTAAGAAACCAGCAGTAGTTGCGTATCTTAGAGAACCCCATTGACTCATCCAAGCTAGACCACCATCAGTCATTTTTTTATCATCAGTACCATTAGCCCAAGTATCAAGATGTTTATTTACACGTTGGATATATGTACTATCACCAGTATTCATAGCATAGAGGAGCATACCACCTTGCATAACGTCGTCCCAACATTGACCCCAAGTATATGAAAGCTCTGTAGATTGGTTCATCTTATTAAGGTTTGGTATGTAAGAGGTAGCCTTATCTAGATATTCTTGTTCACCAGTTGCCATATACAACCAGTTAGCAGCCCAAAAGAGTTGGTCATAGAAACCACTCCAAGAGTCATAATAACCATTAGCTTGAGTATAGTCATCATCTGAACGATAAGTATCTGCGATTTCAAATAAGTTTTTAGCATGTTCGATGTAATAGTCATGTTTTTCATTATCTTCACCAAGAGCTAAAGCTCCTGCAGCTAGTGCAGCTGCCATAGAACCTGTTACACAAGATGCTTTACAAGTATAGTAAGGTCTTTCCATTTCTAACTCTATTAGTTCAGCAGAACCCCACCACTTATGGTCTGCACCACCGTCACCTATTTGATATACTACTTCATCGCCAAGGTCACAACGTGCGAGGTAGTCAAGTACGAAATCAAGATTGTTTCTATACATTTCACCAAGACCAGCTTCTTCTACTCCGTCACCATAGAGATATAGTCCCCAAGCCATCATAGTTGCAGAATATGACATTGGAAGATTAAATTTAACATGGTCACCAGCATCAAACCAACCTCCAGTGATGTAATCATGGGTAGTAGAATCTCCACGCCATTCTACCTCGTTCCACTCAGGAAGTTCACCAGACTGTTGAACTTCATAAAAGAATAAAGATTTTTGCAATACTTCAGCGTAATTGTACTTTCCAGTACTTTCTTGAGCCGTTACATTAGTTGGCATGATAGTCGCAGTAACTAACATACTTAAGGAAGTAGCAAAAGCGACTATCTTTTTAGTAAAAGTTTTCATTAAGAAAATACCTCCTAAATATTATATAATAGAATTATCTGTTTATATTATATCATATGTGTACAAAAAAAATCAACTATTAAATTAAATTTTTACTAAGATATATTAGTAATAAAAAAAACTTAAAAATTTCATGAAATCGTCACACTTTTATTGATACTTTGTGCTATAATGGATATCGTAATGCTAAAGCATAACAAATATCGAAATGAGGATTAAAATATTATGAAAGTTTATAGAAAAATATTGATTGGTCTATTATCAATAACTATGATGACTACTCTATTTACTGGCTGTGGAAATCAAGATGATACTACTGACGATACCTCCACAGAAGATACTTCTACTACGGATAGTGCTTCTAATGATACTGACAATAACAGTGATGATGAAACTACTACTACTACTAGAGTTACTCTACCAGATAATATAGATTATAATACTGAAATCACTGATGGCATAGTTATGAATATTAGTGGTTATGATATCGACATTGAAGAGTATAGATACTATTTTCTAAACTTAAAACGTTATTTTGACAGTGGTGATGAATCCTATTGGACTGGTCAAGAAGTTGCTGAAGTTACTGACGAAGATGGTAACGTAACTGTTGAAGCCAAAACTGCTGAAGAAGATACTAGAGAAAAACTCTCTGCCTTAAAAGAACACGTTATAACCTATCTTACTAACAATTATTGTGTAGAACTACTAGCTAAAGATAACAACATATCTTTAACCGATGATGAACTAAAAGAAGTTGAAGAAAATTATAATGAAATAAAAAAATCTTATGAAAGCGAAGAAACTAGAGATTTTGATACTTTTGAGGAATATCTAAATAGTACCTATTGCACTAAAGAACTATATATGAAATCTTTGACTAGACAAGCCCTAGAAAGTAAAGTTATCCGTGCTTTATATGAAGATGATGCTAGAGAAAATATTATTCCACAATATTATCATTGTAAGCATATTCTTTTAAGTACGTTAAATTTACAGTACGAAACCGAAACAGCTCCAGACGATGCCACAGACGAAGAAAAAACTGCTATAGATGAAAAAAATACTCAAAATGCTGAAGAAGCTAAGTCTGAAATAAAGAAGAAAGCTGAAGAAGTCTTAATAAAAGTAAACGCAGGTGAGGATTTCGACAAATTAATAGCTGAATATAATGAAGACCCTGGCGAAACTCAAAATGAAGATGGCTCTTTTGATGGTTATTACTTTAAATCGGGTTCTATGGTTCAAGAGTTTGAAGATGCTTTTATGCAACTTGAAGATAATCAAACTAGTGACATAGTAGAAACTTCTTATGGATATCATATAATCAAGCGTCTACCTTTAGATGAACAGTACATTGACGATAACATCTTAAGCTTTATAATGTACGATATGTCTACTGGTGAAACGACACAATATTATGATGACTACGTTTCTAAAGCTGATGAATATAACGCAAAAATAGAAATTACCTTTAATGATGAATATTACAATGTAAATACAAATTCAGTAATTCCAAAATCCTCTAAGTTTGCATACGCTGAAACCCCTAAAACTACGGAAGTAGCTGAATAGTTAAAATCAATACTTTAGCCCATGAAGATATTCGTGGGCTTTTTTCGTTATTTTTAACAAATTATCTTTTTAAAACCTGTGTATATTGAGAAAAATTCTTTTTTAATCTTGAATTATTAAAAAATTAATGGTATAATTAATATGATAATATTATGTTTGGTAATATCTATGATATATCAAAATTTTAGGAGGTTATTTCTCATGAATTCAAGCTTAAAAAAGACCGTCGCTGGAGTTATGAGTGCTACTATGTTATTAACATCTTCAGTAGTAGCTCCTGCCAGTGTTTCTGCTGAAAACACGATAAACTATGGCGATGCTCTTGCACTTTCTTTATACTTCTATGATGCCAATCAATGTGGCTCTGAAGTAGATGACAACTGTCTAACTTGGCGTGGCAACTGTCACACTTATGATGCTGAAGCATCTTTAGATAGTGCCAATGGTTTAGGTGCTACAGAAAAGGCTTTCATTAAAGAAGCTAATGGTGGTTCTAATACTGTAGATGTTTCTGGTGGCTATCATGATGCTGGTGACCATTTAAAATTTTCCATGACTATGGGATTTTCTGCTACTAACTTAGCTTGGGCATACTATCTATATCCACAGGCTTTTAAAGATACTGGCTCTGAGGCTCACCTTTTCGATATCTTAAAAGAAGTGTGTGACTACTTCATGAAAGTTACTTATCTTGATGATAACGATGACGTTGTAGCTTTCTGTTATATGGTCGGTGGCGACCAAGACCATAATGAATGGTCAGCACCTGAAACTCAAACCATGAATAGACCTACTTATTGGGCTACAAAGTCTAATAACTCTACAGATGCTGCTTGTCAAATGGCTTCTGCATTAGCGAGTGCTTCAATGGCTTTTAAAGGTGTTGATGCTGAATATGCTAGTGAATGTCTAAAGTATGCAAACGCTTTACAGAAATTTGGTTCTACCTATGTAAATGCTAACTATGATGGTATCGGTTCTTACTACTCAAGTGGTTCTCAAAAGGACGATGTCGCTTGGGGTGACCTATGGTGTCACTTAGCTAATGGTGAAATAGATAGTTATACTCCAATAACTCCACAAGATGGTGTCTATAATGGCGAATATGACCATTGGATTTACTCCTGGGATAAAGTTTGGGGTGGATATTCCACTTTACTATCTCAATTAGGTTTTGGTAGTGCTTTTAGTAATGAACTTAAGTTTGAAATGGATAAACAGACTACTGACTATAGTCCAAACTACTTTACAATAGGTGGTGGTTGGGGAGCATCACGTTATAACTGTGCTTGGCAGATGTATGCTATGGAATACGCTAATGCTACTGGCAACGACCAATTCTATGAGTATGCTAAGAAGAATATGGATTATCTATTAGGTAATAACTCTAGTAATATGAGTTATCTAATTGGCTATGGCGAAAATTGGCCTGTACATATCCATCATAGAGCAGCAAACTCATCAGCCGATGTTAGTCAAAATCCATCAGCTACATACACTCTATATGGTGCTTTAATTGGTGGCCCTACTGGTGAAAATGGTACATACGAGGATAAAACCGACCAATATTCATTTACCGAACCTGCTTTAGATTATAACGGTTGCTTTATCATGGCGATTGCTGGTCTTTATAATAAGTATGGCGACGGTACTGACCAATTAAGTAATATCATTACCAACGCTAGTGAAATAGATGAAACTTTTGAGTTCGGTACTTGGTATGAAGGTGGAAACGTAGAACCTCCAACTACTGAGACTACTACTACTGAGGAAATTCCTCCAACTGGTACTATTACCATTGATGGCACTATCATTGCAGTTAATGAAGATGAACATACTGTAACTATCGAAGTTGAAGAAGATGGAGAAAAGTTTGCCACTATCGTAGATGTTACTATGGATAACTTCTTATCAGAGGGAAGTTACAACGTGGGTGATGCCGTATCCGTTACAGGATTTGCCACTGATATCTCCAGTGACCCTGATTGGTGGTTTAGTAACGCATCATTTACCGTTAAAACCAGTGAAGATACTACTACAGTAACTACTACTGAACCTATTACCGAAACTGAACCTACTACCACCGAGCCAACCACTACCGAACCTACTACCACTGAGCCTACTATTACTGAGCCTACTACTACTGAAACTACTATTAATGATGATATCTTACTAGGTGATGCTAATGGTGATGGTCAAATTAGGTCTAATGACCTTATCACAATTAGACGTTATCTATTACACTTAGATAGTATGCCTGAAGCTGGTACACCTGCATTTATCAACGCTGATGTAAATAAAGATGGTCAAATTAAATCTAATGACCTTATTCCAATCAAGCAATATCTACTACACCAGATTAGTGAGTTATAATCTTAATATTATGAGAAGAAAAGATAGAGAACAGTCCAAAGAGTTTGCTTATATGGTTCTAGGTAAGTGTGAATATGCAACCTTATCCATGGTGGATTTAGAGGGTAACCCTTATTGTATACCTATAACTATTGCTAATGATGAAAAATATATATACTTCCATTCTGCTATGGAAGGTACTAAAATAGATATCTTGAAGAAAAATCCTAAGGTATGTATTTCTTGTGTAGGTGATACGCAAGTACAACAAGATAAATTTACCACACTATTTCAATCGGCGATAGTTAAGGGCGTAGCTAGTGAAATCCTTGAGGATAACGAAAAAATTCAGGCACTAAGATTGATATGTCAAAGACATACTCCTTCAAACATGAACGATTTCGATAATGTTATTAAAAGAAGTCTTTCAAGAACTGCTATATATAAAATATCCATAGAGGAGATTACTGGCAAATCTAAAAAGTAAATTTTAAGGAACATCAATTTGATGTTCCTTTTTTTTTTAACGTTCTAATCTTGTATTATAGGCATCTTAAGATTAAATTCAGTACCTTCTCCAAGTTGGCTAACTACATAGATATGCCCTCCATGTAAGTTTACAATCTTTTTGACCATAGGCAGACCTAAACCAGTACTATTTTCCATAGTACGATTAACTCTAAAGAATGGTTGCCAAATGTTTTCAATATTTTCATGAGAGATACCTATACCATTATCTGAAACGCTACATATTAGATTTTTTCCATCTCTCTTTATGGATACGTTAGTGATACCATCTTGATTGCCATACTTAATAGAGTTAGAAATTAAGTTCATAAATAGTCTAACCATCATAATTCTATCAGCATGGACGTTGATATTTTCATCAGCAATAAGATTTATAGTTACATTCTTATCTTGATACTCTATAGAAAGTTCATCAATAGTTAGTTCAATGAGTTCATTTATACAGAAGTCCTCATAGTCAAGATTAGCGTTAGTACCGTCCATCTTAGAGAGTGCCGATAGTTTAGAAGTGATACCAGAAATTTTGTTTGCTTCATCTTTGATAGTATTTAAAGTTTCAAACATTTCTTCAGGGTCATCAGTAAAATCTATAGCATATTCGCAGTTAGATACTATAACTGCCAATGGAGTTTTAATTTCATGAGAGATATCTCTAGCAAACTGTTTTTCATAGTTAAAGGATTGTTCTAACCTATCAAACATTCTATTAAAAGTTTTGGAGAATCTAATAATTTCAATTTCTGCGTTTTGATTTCCATCTTTATAGAAAGTCAAACGCTTAGATAAGTCCCTGCCATTGCTAATTTTATCAGCAAAATTAACTAAATCTTTTAATGGTGCAAAAAACTTTTTCAATTGATAGTTATCTATCACAGATATAATAACATAAGACAATAACATCAATACTGTTATTAAGACAAAAGTATCTTTAAATGTCATATGGTAAGTATTAGTAATTAAAACTATCAATAAAGTTACTATAACAAAGATACCATCTAATTTTAGATGCCAATAATATACTTTATCTGCAAAAGTTTTTTTCTTACTAATTTTCCATAACATCAACTGATTAATACATTTCATAGATAAATCACTCCAAAAAAATAATATTGGAATTTAGCTAAATTCCAATATTATTATATCATATAAACATTAATTTTGCATTAAAATTAATCTTTTGAACTTTCCACTGGAGAAAAACGCACTCTAATATTAGGAAGTTTATTGATAGTAGTATAAGTATTGTATAGACCATCTTCAGTAGAAGTATCATTTTCACCAGTTTGAGGAGGTGCAAAGATTTTTAAAGTTAAATCACAAGCAGAATTTAGAGGTTTTTCAAAGAAGGCACTCATCAAATCGATGATTTTAGCTTTTGGAGACTTATAAAACCATTTACCATTAATCTCTAACATTAGATTACTATCATCATCAAAAGTAACTTCACAAAAATGTGGATTACTCTCAAAATGGATTGGTATTGCTAAACCGTCAGCATCTTCAGAACCACCCCATCTTAAAGTAATAGGGAGTGAAACTTCATCACCAATAGTCATTTGAGGTAAGAACCAATCACTATTTATGATTTCTTTATAAGTCTTAAGAACTGGTTGCTCAATACCACAATTAGGACAGTTAGGGTCTTCAATTTCAAGACCTAAACGACCTCTATCACGAAATTGATAAAAAGTAAAACCACTAAACCAAGTAGCATTATCTTTTTGGAGTAAGTCACAAAAATCCTTAACCATTTGAGCTTGTTCGTAAGCTCCTGTAACGTCACCATCTGCATTAAATTCGGACATTACCATAGGTTTAGAAATTCCACCGTTTAGATACTTAAAACGCTCATAACTAGCCTTAGTCATTTCATAGGTAGATTTAACACTATCACGTTTATGAGAATGTCCACCATGTTCAGCGACATCATAAGGCCAACCCCAATGTAGAGCCATATACTTATCTACAGACCAAATATCAGCTACTGGTATAGTTTGAGCAAATTCGACTTCTTTTTCCATTTCAGTTTTATTCAAATCTTCAATACCACCAATACAAATGATGGTAGAAACGTTAGGAGCATACTCTTTTAAAATTTTACAAAATCTAACGAAGAAGTCTGCAACTTCTTGATAGGTACACCTCTTGTTAAAAGAAAACCAATTTCCTGTAGCTTCATGATTAATTCTTAGCATCATTCTGCCAAAAGGTTTTAAATCGTTAGCGATAGCTATTAAATGTTCATCAGATACATGAGGGTCAATAGTGAGTGTTAAAGTAACATCTTGACCATGTTGACGGATTTCACGCATATAGTTAAAAGGTTCAACGGTCTTATCGCCATTACCGATTAGTCCTCCTTTATAAGTGAAATAGTCATCATAAGGGAAGTCCCAAGCAAAAGAAACGTTAGGTGATGCATGAACTACACTGGCACGACCAGGAAAGCCATCATCTAGTGGATAATAACAATACATTAAGCTGATACTTCTATGAGGTCTACCAAGCTTATTTAAGATATAATCTTGATTAACGTATTCTCCTCTTTCACTGCCGTCACCTAAATCCACAGAACATTTGGCTTCACCCATATGGATTGAATAAACTTTTTCATTAGCCATAGTCAAAAAATTCCTTTCATTAAAATGTAAACGTTTTTATTTTTAATCAAATAGATATAGATAGAATGGTTACTATCTATAGTTAATCCTTATTTATAATATTATTCTTTTTGGATTTTTTAGTCAATATAGTTAGCCCCCTATGTTTATTTACTATCATAACATTAGTGAGCATACCACCAAATTCCCCATCTAAATTCCATTTGATTGGCTCTTCACTAGTGATTTTTAAAGTGGAAGTCTTAAAACTTTGAATGATTTCGGAATGTTCATCATTAGAGTTAAAATTAATCAACTCACTTAGAACACTTTGTAGATGTAAGATATTTTGTGGTTTCTTAACTAAGATTACTTCAAAAAGACCATCATCAAAGGAGACGTTTTTTAAAGTAAACATTCCACCTACAGATTTAGAGTTGGTAATCATACCAAGCACATATTCACCTGAAAGAGTGCCATTGTCAAATTCAAAGGTCATCTTATAAGATTTGATTTCACCTAACCTTTTTAGAGCCTCCATAATATAAGCAGTATGTCCGATATAGTTCTTTCTTTGTTGAGGAGTTTCATAAGTAACAGCAGTAAAAGCTCCAAAAGCACAAACGTAGGTAAAGATTTTATCATCATTAAAAATGCCATAATCTGTGATAAAGTACTGACCATTAATGATAGTTTTAGCACAATTTTCAATACCTTTAGGTATACCCACACTTTTAGCGAAATCATTGGTACTACCTGTTGGAATGTATCCAATAGGTAGAATGTTGTTAGAACTCATGACACCATGAACGGTTTCATTTAGAGTACCATCTCCACCTGAACATACTACTAAATCATATTCATTGGAATTACATATTCTAAGTACATTTTCAAAAGCGTCCCCCGATTTCTGTGTAGGTCTAACCGTTACATCGTACCCTGATTTGACCCAAATATCTATTATGTTGAATAGTTTAGATGATATCGTGTTTCTACTATTAGCACTTCTTCCAGAATATGGATTGTAAACAAAAAATAACTTATTCATAATATAAAAGACCTTCCATGTAATTCCTAATATATTGGTTCTATTATATCATGATATCTTCTATTTGTCAAGAGAATATGAAAAGTGAACACGGTAAAAGTATTTACTTCTTCATAAAAAAGATGTAAAATAAAAATGTTAGAACAGAATATTAAATATTCTTAATCATATTTCTTAAAAAGGGTGGTTTAATGTATAGTACTTTTGAAGAACAACTTGAACAAGATGGTATTTTAATCTATACTAACGTTGGTGACAGTATGATGCCTCTACTTCGTCAACATAAAGATGTTATAATAATTAAAAAAAATACTGGCAGACTTAAAAAATATGATGTTCCCCTTTATAAACGTTCGTCAGGACAGTACGTCCTTCATAGGATAATAAAGGTTAGAAAACATGATTATGTAATCTGTGGTGATAATCGTTGGCAGTTAGAATATGGTATAACCGACCAAAATATTATTGGTGTATTAGTAGGATTTATTAGAGATGGTAAAGAAATATCTGTAACTAATAAAAAGTATTTGTTGTATGTCCATATGTGGTGTGACTTTTTTATTATTAGAGCATCAATTTTAATGGCTAAACATCTTTTAAAAAAGTTATTAAAGTAATGATACTAATATACAACTGATAAGGTTGTGACAGTATGTGAGCAATATTTATAATAATAAAAAGTAAGAATGATATCTATTCTTTAGAAGGCATCTACACTGATAGTACCCTTTAATCTGTTAAACTTTTTAAACAATAGACCTAACTTATCTTGGGATAATGGTTCTAAGGTCAATCTAAAGGTAGCGACTTGTATATGTTTATGATTATCTTGAAAAACGTCGGCTTTGTGATTATATATCATGATATTTAAATCGAATAGTATTTTCATAACTTCGTTTACTAAACCTATTCTATCTTTTATCGTCAATTTTATGTTAGTATTTTCCATAAGTATAACCTCCTTGTTATGGGGAATTTAGTATTGTCTTAATTTGATTTTGATAAATAACATTCTATTCTAAGAATAATCCAGTAGAGAGATATCTTTCGCCAGTATCGGGGAGAAGTGCAACGATAGTCTTTCCTTTATTTTCTGGACGTTTTGCTAACTCTGTAGATGCCCAAACTACTGCACCACTAGAAATTCCGACTAAAATTCCTTCATACCTTGCAATTAATCTGCTAGTTTTAAAAGCTGAACTGTCGGAAACTGTTATGATTTCATCATAAATATCTGTATTTAAGACATCAGGGATAAATCCTGCACCAATCCCTTGAATTTGATGTTCTCCTGATACACCTTGTGACAATACTGGAGAATTTTTTGGCTCAACTGCAACTATTTCTATCTTAGGATTTTTAGACTTTAAATACTCTCCAACTCCTGTGATAGTACCACCCGTACCAACTCCCGATACGAATATATCTACATTACCGTCTGTATCATTCCAGATTTCTCTTCCAGTAGTTTCCCTATGTATACTAGGATTGGCTGGATTAGTAAACTGTTCCAAAATCACAGAGTTTTTTATGTTCTTATGCAATTCTTCAGCTTTTTGAATAGCTCCAAGCATACCTAGATTACCATCAGTTAAAACGACTTCAGCACCGTATGCTTTTAATAGAGTTCTTCGTTCGATACTCATGGTATTGGGCATAGTTAGTATAACTTTATAACCTTTAGCAACTCCCATAGATGCTAAACCTATACCAGTATTTCCACTAGTAGGTTCTATGATAGTATCTCCTGAATGTATTAGACCTTTTTCTTCAGCATCTTCAATCATGGATTTAGCAATTCTATCTTTAACGCTATGTGCAGGATTAAAATACTCTAACTTACCTAAAATCTTAGTATCTAAGCCCATTATATTTGCATATCTGTCAAGTTCTACCATTGGAGTGCTTCCGACTAGTTCCGTTATGGATTTGTATATTTTAGACATAGTTTAAAACTTCCTTTCTTGATTGAATTTTAGAGTATTCTAATATATAGTCTTCTAGTGAGTATCCATTTTGAAGACCATCTACCAATTTTCTAGCAGGATTGATTAGAGTTTCAGCACGGATATATAAAGGTTCTAAAAACTTCTCTTCATTCAATCCACGAGAGATTAAGCCATCATTAGCAACTTCTAAGATTTGTATTAATTTCGTAGATAGTTCGTTTATATCAATAAATGATGGAATATCTTTTTGGTTTAATAAGTTTCTTAATTCTGAAGCAGAGTATCCATGATGATACAAAACGGTATCATTATCTAATAGTTTGGTCAACTCTTTTAGATTTTCAAGTAATCCAACATGAAAAGCTGAAACTGTCATGGTATCGTAGATAGGTTGGCAACAACTACTGCGAAATTCTATAGTTCCACGATAAGTTAAATCTTGAAATTTAAAAGTTCTAAGATATTGTATATCATTAGGTTGTGGAGTGAAAGTTATATCATGCAAAGTACCATTTTGAGAGTACCTTCCACTGACAACTTTAAGATTAAAATAATCTATGACTTTGATAGGTTCAAAGAATATATAGTGATTATCACGTTCTACACAGTACATACTGGAGCTTTTAATATACTGTATTAAATCGTTGATATCTTTAAGCTCACATTCATGAATACCTACATTATGTGGATTGTATCCGTGCATACTATCATACCAAAACATATCACGGGTACATAGCAAATTGGGATATTCTGATATATATGAGTTCGCAAAGAGTACAGTCTTAAAAGGCTCTAACTTATTAAAAGTGTTTATTACTTCGATTAGATTTTCTTCGTTGACATCTAACTGGACTTGCGATGCACTAGTAAAAGCTCCATAGTTGGCATAAGGCTGAAACTTCTTCTTATTGGTGTATTCCTTGTAAGATGCTAGATAGTTGTATAACATTTGATATCTGCTACTTTGTATAGGTGTATTGGTGTTAATCTTATAGTATGGATTTACTCCCATACCAGTAAGAGTATAGTTGTAAGGTTTAAAGTACTCTTGAATAAAGTTATAGTATTGAATAAACCTATCGTTTAATATGTTTAGATTATTCTCTCTTCCCATAGATAACTCTAAATTAGAATAACAGAAATCAAAAGATAGATTATCCCCAGTAACGTCATTTTGCAATGAGTAAGGATTGCCGTCATCATCAAGATGTAATGGTATAAAATTAAAATGTTTTGAAAAGCTCTCAGTCATCTTATAGATAATATTATAATTTACAGGTTGTTTATTAAGGTTCACTATCGGAATTTCAAACTCTACGCCGATATACTTATGTTTATTATCTTTTATAGGTAAGATATACTTTCTATTTAATTCTAAATCCAAATTGAACATAATAGTTCACTTCACTTTCTAAATATAATAACCTTGCGATTGCTGAATGTTAGCATATGAGTTGATAAACTCATTTCTATGATTTCTGCCTCTATACATTAACAATCCATTCTTATATACTAATAGAGTAGTCATAGGTACAGCCGACCAATCATCATTGTCTAGGGGAACGGTAGCAAAGAATATGTTTCCATTCTGTTCTTTTTGATACAGAGTACCTTTCATATTAGTATGTACATACATCTGTTCACCATCATAGATGATTAGGTTTAGCTTATTCCTATATGATAAATCACATATTAAGTTATTTATGATACGAAACCTTTCATATGCGTTTGGAGGGTACTCCTTTTGATTAATTTTATCTATAAGGTATAAGATTATTCTTTCACTATCAGTAGAACCCTTTT
>JBJFHM010000001.1:0-21634 GCA_051893615.1 Oscillospiraceae bacterium | reverse complement strand
TTCTGTTATATTGACTATCCAAAGATTATACAATCTAAAGGATTTAATGGTTATCCTAAAAATCAAGAGGAGGTGGACACATCTAACTACCACTATGATGTAACCTGTGATGGCAAAGTAGACGAGAAAGACCTTAAAGCACTTCAAGATTATCTCAATAAGTAAAAAAATGGTATCACTGAAAATGTGATACCTTTCTTATATTATTTATATAATTAATGTGCAAGTTCTTCAGTACCTATATTTGTATCAAAATTGCACATAAAAAAACGTATATATACATGATTACTAATTATAGATTGGATAACTAAAAAAATCAGAAACACATTATCTAAGAAGTAATGTATTTCTATCATTTAGGATTTTATTTCATCTATTTTAATGAGTTCAAAATCTACTTTGTAGTTAGATAATCTTCCAGTAGTGAAGTATTTTAGAGTTATGCTCATAGGCAAATATTTAAGGAATACTTCAATAATATTATTTTTGTAGATTATAATTTTATCAAGCACTTCATGGCAGATTTCTTCTATAGGTTCATCGAAGTTGAGTAGGAATTTTAAATTATCAATGTAAGGCTGAAATTTTTGCTCTTGATGGTTTATAAATTCTTCTTCTTTTTCAACTTCCAATATTTTATTTAGAATTTTATTAATCTGTTTGTCGTAGAATTCTTTCTGCTTAGATACTTCTTCTTTTGATAGAATACCTTCAAGTAAGTTATCAACTAAAGATATTTTCTTATTTTCAAACTTTTCAATATCTTTATACATTTTGGAAGTATCTAAATTAGGTTTAGATGTTCTTAAAAGTTTAATTTCATTGGCTATAGTATCAGTGATATCTTGTTTATTGATGTTGACTAATTTTAGAATATATCCGATACTATGAAGAAGCACTTTATCATTTACAGATTGGTTATCACAACCTACATATTCATTGAGTGTGTTAAGTTTTTTACTGCCATATTTGGCATTACTGGAGCATCTCCAAGATTTATATTTAGAACCATCTTTGATGGTTTTAGTTTTACTTACAAAATGTTGACTGCATTTACCACAGATTATTTTACCACTACACCAATATCTATTAGAGTATTTTTCTTTTTTATCTTTAGATATTGAGCGATTATTAAGTTCAATTTGAGTTTTATTCCAAGTATCACGGTCTATAATAGGTTCATGATGATTTGTAATATAAATCATATTATCAAGATTGTGATTATACTCTTTTTTATGAGTTAAATAATCTGGAGTATAAGTTTTTCCTTGACATAAATCTCCGACGTATTTTTCATTTTTTAGAATTTTCAATATGACTATGTTAGACCATGTCTTTGCAATTTTAGGATTTATTCCATTCTCATGCAATTCTTTAGCTATGATATGTGTTCCTTTACCCTCAATTAAAAATTTATGGAATATTAATCTAACGATTTTCGCCTCTTCTTGATTGATATAAAGTTTTCCATCTATTACAGAATATCCTAGTAAATCACGTCCGAAAACTATACCTTGTTCCATACGACGTTTTTGTCCCCATTTAACACGCTCAGAGATTTTACGACTTTCTTCTTGAGCTATACTTGCCATGATAGTTAATCTAAGTTCACCATCATTATTTAATGTATTGATACTATCATTCATGAAGATAACACCAATACCTAAATTTTTAAGTTTTCTAATACATGATAGGGTATCAACAGTATTACGGGCAAAACGGCTAACCTCTTTAGTGAATATGATATCAAAGATACCTTTTTCAGCATCTAATAGCATTTGATTAAACTGTTCACGTTTGGTAAGTGACGTTCCACTGATACCTTCATCATAGTAAATTTTAACGAGTTGTAAATTAGGATTTTTTTCTATGTATTCATTAAAATATCTAATTTGATTTTCAAGACTGTTTGCTTGGTCTTTATTATCAGTTGATACTCTACAATATGCTACTGCTCTTTTTATAATGTATCACCTCTTTGATGTTTTTTAATTAATTCTATGATTTTAAACCTATCGATAATGTTATCAGTGTATATTTTTTTGTAAATGGCTATTATTATTAAATTTTTTAGATTTTCTTGCTGTTCTGTAGTCAGTTTAGGTATGTTATTAGATTGCACAATATCACCTCCTAGATACATCATATTCAACGACAGTATGATTATATTACAATACAAATATGTAATCTATGTAATATACTATTGATTTGGTCATTTATAAATTTTTCTTTTCAAAACAGATGCTACTCTCCTAATTATTGGATAATTACTGCTAAGAATAATCTTATAAAATTTATTAAAAAGATATTTTCCCAAAAAAAATCCCTATTTAAAAAATAGGGATAATCTTTATTTTATATAAATTCACAAGTCCAAACATCGACACCAGTATCTTGAAAGACCTCATATAATCTATTGTGTAACTGTTCAACAGATACACCTTTTTTCAAAACTACTTGAAGAAATCCACCACCACCAGCACCACAAATCATCTTACCAGAGATTAAATCATCAATAGATAAGAATATTTGGTCTATACACGTATTGGTACAACCACTATCCAACTTTTTGGATAACTCCCAATGTTGATTGAGTAAATCTGCAAAGTTATCAATATTACCTTTTTCGAGTTCAAAACGCATTAAACAAGCCATCTTTTGGATTTCGTTCAACACAGATATAGAAGTCTCATTACCTCCTATATACTTTCCAACTACTTCACGAAGTATATTTCTTGCTAAACGTCTTTGACCAGTATATATAAGTACAAAACGTTCTTCAAGTTCTTCAAGAGTTTTCTGGGATAATACTATCTTTTCACATTTTATATTCTGTTTTAAACCCTTATCAGTAGTGATAAACTTAATACCATTAGTAACTCCACCAACTTGGTCTTGCCAACCACCACCAGTACTCATAATTTGTTCCATTATTAGAACCCTATCGAAAAGCTCACTATCTGTGATAGGTTTACCCATAAACTCAAAGATTGCCTTAATACAAGCACCTGCCAAGATTGAACTAGTACCCAATCCCGAACCTCTAGGAATATCAATAACTCGTGTGGATAGATAAAATCCACTACCAAGATTATCAAGAATTGTAGTTAATGGAATATCTTCATTAATTGGAATTATGCCACAAGTTAGCAACGCTGATTTATGCAAAGAATAAGGGTCATATGGATTGTTACAATTTTGAATGTCTTTAACGTCTGTGATTTCTATAATCTGTCCACTATCCACACTTTCAAGCACTATAGACTTTTTCTCAATCTTCTTGATACATACCTCAATAGGAAGTTTTCCATTAAGTTTAATTGAAGCGTTTAATACCGTTCCACCATGTTCATTGCAATATGGTGGAGTATCAGACCAGCCACCACCCCAATTTACTCTAACTGGAAAATTGATTTTAACGTTATCTTTTGAAATTTTTAAGGTATCATCAAAGTTTAAACTAGATAATGAACTTTGTGCAATGGTATCACTTATGATTTGAAAACATTTAGTTTCAAGTTCATCATGGAAAGAGTTATCCATAATCTTTGATAGATAGTAATATATTCTAATCTTAGTGCTAAAGTCTGTAATTTCAGCATATTCAGATAGTATCTTAGATTGATTAGAGTTGATACCATTATCACCAAAGACTTTCTTAGCAACCTCTATGGAAGCGTTACTTCTAACCTTTTGGATAAACTTATAAGCTCTAACCTTATCACTTAACTTTAGATGCCAACCTATTATAGAGTTTACATCTGCGTAGTTAAAACTAGAATATAAGCTCATTCTATTAGAAGTCTTAAATAGGTCAACATCACCTTTAGACATTACCATATCGTAAATATTCAACGCAAACTTTAAAGATTGCTCAATAGTATCACAAGGCTTATATAGGTTTGCAAACCATAGATAATGTTCATCAGTATTCCAAATATCACTTATAGTTAAATTATTCTTAGATAGAAAATCTTCTATAGGTATACCCATAAACTGACCATCTTTTTCAAGTATATCTTTAGGATTATCATTAATACCATAAATTCTAACTATAAATTTACCATCTTTTAGCTTTAGACAATGTAAAACCACATCGTCAGGAATAGTGATATTATTTAAAGTAATATTAGATATCACACAATTATTACCGATTGTTGCTCCATTGATAATATAGCTATCCTCAATGTAAGAACCTACTCCAATATTAGATTTTTCATCAATAAATACATTATTACAAGCGAAATTAGTATCTCTATCAATATTAGATATTATTTGTGAACGCCAATCTAGAAAATAATAGTTGGATAATTTTTGAGTCATTAAAGATAAAAGTTCTTTAGTAGTTCCAAAGTGTATGAACTCAGCAGGTGATAAAGATATTAATTTCATTTTATATTTGCTTAAAACATTCCATATTTGAGTTCGACACTCTGTTAATTGTGGCGAAAAGTTTCCCTCTGGAATTTCTTTATAATACTGCTCAAGTGTGGAATTAGTAGCTAATGGATATAAAAAATCAGCATAGAAACTAATCTTGACAGTATCATTAACGAATTTATTAAACTTTTCAATATCAACAGTTTTATTATCTATACTAATCAAAGAGAATAAACCTTCCAAGATTTCACCATTAAATAGAACAGCACCAGTATCAAGATTGACATTATTCTTTTCATTTACTGCTCCAACCTCTTTGAGCTTTTCCACAGACATCTTATGTAGAAAATTTCCTACATAGTTGTTATTATCACCAAGAAAAACTCCGTGATTTTTCCCAATTTCAACATTTTCTTTAATCGATATACAAGCTGAACTCTCTCCAGAAAAGTCTATTTGTAGAGCGTTGAATAGTAATAGAACATCACCTGATAATACTAACATACCGTTTTGTATCCTTGATGGAACTCCTGACATTCCTATGATAAATTCATCAAACAGTGTTGAACGATACCCATTAGGAAGTTCTCTAGGCACTGGAGAAAATAACTTTCCACACGCTGAATATTGTGGCACTCTTTTACTATCCCCTCCACTATGGATTACTAGTATTCTTAACTTTTGAAAGCAATCTTCGTTCATAGAGGTTTCTTTTATGTATTTTAGAACGTTCAAAGTTGCTCCACCAGAACCAACTCTTTTACCATTAGGGTCTGGAAGTACTGCATAATGAGTACTCTTAGGCAATAGATTATTACTTAATCTATAATCAATCTGTTTTCTATAGGCTGCTGCTTGTTCCTCGTTAGAAGCTGTTAAAATTATATAATCCCATTTTGGAAATTTTGACTTATGTAAACTTCTTTGATAATCCTCCCAATTATCTTGGTATGATTGCCTTAAAAATAATGATTTTAGTCTCTCTTGCATGATAAACTCCCTATATAAATTTCTTCAATATCTTTTTGATTTTTGATAATATTCTTCTAATTAGAGGTCTTTTTTTATTTCCATACTTATTGATTAACACATCAAAAGGTGTAGAATTCAATTCATTAAAAAACTTTTCTCTATTTTTATTAGGTTCTACCGATTTATAATAAGATGGATTGTAACTAATTGCTTTATTTAATTCAATAGATTGACAAATCATTTTACTTTGAAGACTTTCAAAGATACTTCTTCCTTTAGATGTGTTTACTACTACTAAAGATGTACCCTTGTCATCATCAAGTTGAGGTAACACATTTTGAATACCCCAAAAATCTGCTAGAGTAATATCCGATGCACGATTTTCTCCATGAGATTCACACTTATAACAAGATGGTCTTAAATATAAATCTGATAGAAAACCTTTCATAAATTTATCTTCATGCAAATCTTTAAGATATTCTGTATCATTTTTGAATAAAAATGATACAGAAAATCTCTTCCAGCCATAATTTTTATGTCTGAAAGAGATTTTCTGTGGTGTTGCATGATAATCTCTTTCTTTATCTTTAACATAATTATTCCAAACTAATGGGCTAGGAACTCCATGACAGATAAAGTCTACTAATAGTAGATTATCATAGGATTTTTTTAAGTAGTTAGAAAATCCATTAATTTGGCAAGGTGTACCCGAAAATAAGACTTGTCTACCTTGATTTAAGTAATCTTTAGCTTGTTTATAGGTTGTATTAATATCACTTTGAACATACTTAGAACCTCTTAACTTAGATAAGTCTTCAATATTATCTACTTGGGTATGTACTACGTTAAAGTTTTTATCAAAAGATGCTCCAAAAACTATGCCATCTTGTGATATTATCGTTTCAGCTAATAGTGTAAATATTCCCCCAGATGAACTCTGTAATCTTATAGTTTCATCATTATTATAACAAGCATAGGCAATTCTTTCATCTAATTTATGATTGCTATTTAATACAGGGCAAACTTTTTCACATAGATGACAATCCACACATTTAGAGGTGTCTACTTGAGGATATAAGAAACCTTCATTATCACTAATCATGGATATACAATCTTTAGGACAGATATTCTTACAAGCTGAACACCCACAACATTTGGATTTTTCTTGTATGTTTATCAATAGAAGTTCCTCCTTAGATTTATTTCTTTAATCTATTTTTTATTTTTTGTAATGGTGCAGATAATAATTGTTTTTCTTCATCATTCATTCCTAAAAACCACATAGATGTTAAGTACACTATACAATACAAGATAATGCTAATTCCAAGTATTAATAGACTTTTATCTGTTGGAATAAATCTATTTATCAGTAAGCCACATAAGATGGTTGGAATTAATGCAGGTATAAATTTGCTAATGCTCTTCCAAAATTTGATTATGTCTATTCCTATAGCCTTATGATAGTATATATTCATAAAGATAATATTTCCAGCAGTTAGAGAGATAGCTGTACCTAAAGCTGCACCAGAGGCTCCCCAAGCTTTAATACAAGGAATACTAATAAAAATATTAGCTATACAAATAAATAAGTATACTATTGACCTTATTTGATGTTTATTCTTAGCACGTTGAATTTCAATACCTAGATTTTGTATCAAAGGTACTGTAACAGGAATCATTAAAAACAATCCTATTTTATAAGATGTTTCATAGCCATCACCAGCCCAAAATCCTATAAATGATTGTCCAAAGAATATATATCCAGTAATAATTAAAAATAATAGTATTGATTGTATTCTACCAATCTTTATAAAAAGTTCAGTTAATAGATTGTTATCATCAGTTTCTGCGACTATTTTATTTACTTTTGGAACGAATACATTAGATATTGCTGTTGAAAAATTCAAATACATAGAATTTAATTGTCCAGCAACTCCATAAATAGCTACTGCAACAGTACCTGCAAATCTACCTAATAGAAATTTATCAACACTCCAGTTTATTTGGTCTATTATTTGATTTAAGAATATGAAAAATGTAAATACAAACATATGCTTTAAAAGTTTGAAATCAAAGTTTTTAAAGCTAAACTTCATATGTAATTTTTTAAAACAGAAAATCATGTCTGCAATTAACTTAGCAAATGTTAAGAATGTAGTAACACTTACCATAGCAATGGAACCGTATCCCATAATAAGCAATGGTAAGGTTATAAATGGATTTAATAAATTTTGCAGTACAGTTAATAACTTTTGAAAAATAAACTGTTCATGGGCAGTAACATAGTTATTAAATACACTATTTGGAAAAGTCATAGCTAAGTTTATAACCATTAAAATCATGAGTATTCTTGCCGTAGGTACTTCATCAGGAGTTAGTCCAGTACTAAAAATACTTTCAATATTTATAACTAATACCGAACCACACAATATAGATATTAATGATATGATAGAAAAGATAATCATAAACATACCATTTAGCTTTGATATTCCATTTTCATCATTATCAGCTTTGTATCTAGAGTAAAATCTTATGTACGAACTACCAAATCCTAAACTAAGTAAACTTAAATAAGATACTACTGAATATACTAATTGATATAATCCATATTCACTTTGTCCAAGTAATCTTAACATTATAGGGGTGTATATCAACCCAGAAAGTATTTGTATTGCTTGTGACAAGTATGACAGAACAACTCCTACTTTTCTTTGATTACCCTTTATCATTACTCATCGCACCTTTTAACAATTTATATGTACGTTCTCTTTCATATTCTATTACACTATCTATATAAGAAAAATGTTCATCAGTGATACTTAGCTTATCTTGATATCGATTTTCTTCTTGAATTCTATCTTCTAGCTTAAACATAGATGTTAGGGTTTCAATTCTAGAAAACATACCAGCATTTGTTCCATCATGGTTTATTCTATGGAAAACATAAAAATCCCTATGATGAATAATAGAAAATACACAACCATGAAAAGAATCAGTAAACAAACATTGACAGTTTGCAATTAGATAAACCCATTCACTAGGGTCAGCAACGTAGATATTGTTTTGATTATCTTTTAGATTGTTTAAATCTAGTATATCATAATCGTATTTTTTAGCATACTCTTTTATATATGACATTCTAGTATCACTAATGCTCCCTAAAAAATATAAAAGAATATACTTTTTGGGAATACTTATATCAGGTTTAATACTAATTTTTGCCCATTGTTCGGCAGATAACATCAATGTAGGGTCTAAAACTACATCAACCTTTTTATCTGTTAATTTTTCAATGATTTCTTTTGCTTGTTGTTCTCTAACAGATATATACTTCATTCCAGATACATATTTTTTAAACTGTTCCTCATATTGTTTTGGAATTTCATCTAAACCTATGCTTACAGCGTAAGCTATTCGTTTTTCTGGTGGTGCAAATTGAAGGAAGTAAATCCAACCTCTAAGTTTCCAAACTTGATCACTTCCCGTGATAAAATAATCAAAATCTTGAATAGGAAATTTTTTATTATATTGACATACAACAAAATTAGACATCTTAATATATTTATCAGTAAATTTTTTTAATTTACTAATCTTTTCTTTTTCTTTATTTTCTAAAAAGATATATCTTTTTATTTGAATGGATTTCTCGACAAATGGTATTTTCTTGGCTATATTTTTTAATTTATCTAAATATAACCCTTTAACATATTTAGTATCTTTCCATTCAATATGATTAATAGTAATACAATCATTACCTAAAGAATTTAAAACAGTTTGAACTGCATAATTTTGTAATCTATTTCCATAATTAGTATAGCCAATTAAGGTTATAATACCAATTTTCATATACAATTACTCCTAATATTTAATATTATATTTCAAAAGATGATTTATTTGGCAAAATGACATTAAAAGCATCTATGATTTCTTTAGAATATTTTTCAAAATATATGTCATTGCTTACACTGTCATTAATACAAATAAGACTATACTTCTGATTGACAATATCTCTAATAATTTTATTTATTTCAAAATTATCTACTAATTCATAATATTCAGTAACAGAAGAAGCTCTAGGTGAAAAATCACCAGTAACCAAATTCCAATATCTAAATACCCAATGACTAATATCTTCTTTAGAACGAAATTTATTCTTACAAGCGTTATCTAATAGAGAAAATTCCTTGTCCCAAACTTTTTGAAAAATACTTTTCTTATGTGATATAGGAATATGGAAATTTTGAAATCCAGTGAAATAATTCCAAGGAAGAAGAGCTATGTTTTTATAAAGAAATTTTTTGTATTTTAAATTAAACCACTTACTTTTATTCAAATTGATACAATGTTTTTTTTGGAAATATTTATTTATAATAAATAAATCATTAGCTATTGTATAAGAGAAAGTTCCAGCCATACTCATAGCATCTAAGACAGCACAATCACATGGTAAATTATTTTTAAAGAAAAACTCTTCATCAACCGTTTTAGTAATAAATGTATCATCATTAAATAATACAAAATTTTCAGATAAATCCTCTATTCTATGAAGATTTAATTCTATAACGTTAGAATTAAAAGTTGGTAAGTACTCTTTAGGAATATAATCTTTATGATTTATAATATTTAATTTAGAATGATTAACATTTATCCATTTTGGTAGATGTCCCCAAGTAATAAAATGTATTTTTCTAACCCATGGTGTAAATTTTTCAACAGCTCTAAACCAATATTGTAAATTATTCCAATCTCTATATCTGTTAATTGTGTTACTTTCAGATACTTTACATAAATATTTATTCCTTTCACTTTGCCATTCTAAATCATTACCATCAACCCATAATATTACGAAATCGATATCGTTCATAATAACTACCCCTTTAAATTTAAATAACTGATATAGTAAATATTAAAAATATTTTAATATTTACCATACATATAAGGTCTATAATCTGCAACATCATCTTTGTTAAATATAGAAATATATGGATAATTAAATACATTCAATAGATGTATTTTCTAATCCTGTATTACTTTCAGATACTTTACATAAATATTTATTTTTTTCGCCTTGATGTTCTAAATTATTAATATCAACTCACAATATTACAAGTTAATATTGTTATCTATCTTAAATTAAACTCCTTTATTTTTATATATGAAAAACAAATATAACCAAATTGAATAAAAAGCATAAGAATCAAATTGAATATACAAATATGCTATAATTAAGAATTGAATCCAATATTTTTTAGAAAAGATATTTACTAATAAAAATATTGTAAAAACTAATCCAAACTCTGCTATTAATTTAACATACATGCAAAAATAAGAATCTTTAGGATAATTCATAACACTAATAACTTCATATAGATAAGAATTTTCATATTCTAAAAAGGCTTGATCAGTACCTTTCATGACCATACAATAACTATTTCCCATTCCATATCCTATTAAACCATCAAATACATCATTTTTGAAACCATATATAGCAGAATTTATTCTAAACCATCTTGAAGCTAAAGAGGCATCATAATATATACCTTTTTCTAAAATTACCGAAATTCTATTTGAAGATAAAACTATGCTTAGCCCCATAAATATAATAGGAATCAATAATAAATAGACTGGTTTTAATTTTATTCTTTTTAAATTAATTTTAGATAATCCTAAAATTGCAATAATTACTACTACATCTATTAAAAATCTAGTGCTAGAAAGAGTTATAAACATACCTAATATGTATAAAATTATTAATCTTTTAATCTTTTCATAATATTTAGAATTAGGAACAAAAAGAATAATCATTAACAATACACCAAAGATATGTACAGATGTAAACGAAGGCTCTGTAAATGAATATGATAATCTATCATAAGTTCTTTTTTGTATCATATTTAATAGATTTATTAATCCTATTTTTAAACATAAATATTGAAAAATTCCATATATAAAACCTACTACATAACCATAATAAATATATTTTATTATAGAATCAATATTTTTATAATTCTCATAATATATTTTTAATGAAAGGTAAAATGATACTCCTAAAACAAATGTTCCTAAACTATCCAAAATAAAAGAAACATTTATACCAAATCTTATATATTGAATTATAGATATTAATATAATATAGATTACTGAAAAAACTATCTTTTTATTAAATCCATTATATATGATATTCTTTATATATTTAAAATTTATAATAATATAAATAAAAAAACAAAATGGAGCAACAGCAGCCCAACCAGCAGATGGAGCAAATGGCACATTATCAAATGGAATTAAAAACAATCCCAAGTAAAATATAACATTAATATTGATAATATATCACCCCTTAGAAATTAAGTCAATGTATAATTCAATATACTCATTAAATTTTTTGATTTTATCAAACTTTTTTACATAATTGATACAATCTATACTATGTAAATTAATTAAATGTGAGTTTAATATTTGAACTACTTTTTTTAAATCATGTGGTTGTACAATATAACCAGTATTTTTAGTGACAATTTCTGGAATTGCCGTAGCATCATATACAATACAAGGCGTACCACAAGCCATAGATTCTATAGTCGGCATGCCAAAAGTTTCTTCTACACTTGCATTTATATATACATCTGCCATAGTATATAATTGTGCCAATTCTTTTACATCATGAGTCCTTGAAATACCAATAATATTATTAGGAAGGGATTTTTTCTGCTTCTCATTAATACCAACTACAATAATTTGGAAATTATCATTGAGCATTTTAGAAAGCTTTATAAAATCATCTAAACCTTTTCTTTCGTCCCAAGTACTAGCAACTCCCAAAATTACAAACTTATCTTCAAGATTATATTGTTTTCTTAAATCACTTTCAGTAGGTCTAAACATAGATAAATCTATACCATTGTTAATAACTTTTACTTGATATTCTTTTAAAAAGGATTTTTTTACCAAATCGGCCAACCATTGTGATGGTGTAACTAACACCATATTCTTAACACCACAGAAAAGTTCTTTCTTGTTGTCAAAGTTCCAACTAGAATTATCTAATAAGAGACTTTTGGGATAAGCACTTTTTTGAGGACACCTTTCACAATGGGATTGCCATTTATTACACTTAGCCATATCAAAGTAGGCACAATGACCAGTAAAAGGCCAACAATCATGAAGTGTCCAAACTATAGGTTTATTATACTCCTTTAAGAAATTAAAAAGCAATTCTATATTCAGATAATAACCATGAATATTATGTAAATGTATAATATCAGGGTTGTACTCTTTAATCTTTTGAATTAAAGCCTTAGTGGGATTGGTAGAGTAAAACCCTGTTTTATCAGTAATTCTAGTAGCTATGCCATGTAATTTAACATCTAAATCTGTGCCTATTCTATAATAAGGGATACCTTCTTCTATTTGACCTCTAGCAAAAGCTATGCAACTATCATGATTATTTTCTTTAAGAGTTTTATATAAATCTACTGCAATACGACCAGTACTAAAAGTAGCAAAAGTATTGATTTGAAATACTTTCATAATATTAACATATCACTCCTTTGAGTTTAACAAGAACTTATCTCATTGATATATTTACTAATAGATACATCTTTAGTAAGATTTTTTTCTAAATACTTTCTGCCATTAGTACCCATTTCAGTAAGGATATCAGTATTTTTTTTGGAAATAAATTTATTTATAATATTTTCTATTTCAAGATAGTTACTCGGTTCTGTAACATAACCACAGTTAGTTTCTTCGATGATTAAGCGAGCTTCTGAGCCTTCTTCTAACACTCCAAGGATAGGTTTGCCCACTGCCATGACTCCATAGCATTTAGATGGAACAGATACTCCCTTTATACCTTTAGCATTGACTACCCAATGAACATCACCAGCATTTAAACTATATATTAAATCTTTCTTATCTTGATAAGGTATAAAAACGACATTATCAAGTTTATGTTCATCTTTATATGAAACAAGTTTATCTTTGATAGAACCTGCACCCACAAAAGCAAAAGCAACATCTTGTTGATTTTTAAACTTTTCTATAACTTTCAAGATGTTTTCTAAATCATAGTACAAGCCAATATTTCCAGAATACATAATGACAAACTTACCATCAAGATTATACTTTTTCTTAAAAGAAAGAACATTAGCATTATCATTAGGTAAAGGATAGATTTCTTTTTCATCAATCCAGTTATTTATAAAAGCGTGATTAGGCACTTTTTGTTTCTCAAAACGATGCTTTAAAGTTTCAACCATATCACGACCAACTACTATAACTTTATCTGCTTTTTTACAAGAAAATTTATCAAAGAACATCATAGCAGATAATATAAATTTATTTTTACTATAATTCACTGCCATAACTTGTTCGGGATTGAAATCTTGAATGTTATATATATACTTAGCATGTTTTTTCCATTTACCATATACTCCAATCAATCCACCTAGTATGGGAGGTTGTGAGATAGAGTATACATAATCCATCTTATCAACCCTTGATGTAGCACCCATAGCACCAAAAAAGTAAGATAATATATTTTTAATACGACTCAACTTATTAGTTTTAGAAAATTCAGGAACTCTAATCCTAATGACATTGACTCCATTGATATTTTCCTCATAATACTTTTGAGTTTTATATTTATCTTCAATAGTTCCCTCATAAGATGGTACTACACATATTACAGTGATATTGAAAGTTTCTAACATTCCTTCAGCTAACTCTCTAAGTATCTGTCCAGTAGATGCCACATCTGGAATATAATAATGAGCATATATTAAAAGGTTTTTTTTCATTTGTTTTCATTCCTTACAAAATATAGTTAGATAAGCCAACATATTAAGTACTTGCGACTACAATAATAGTATAATTACTCATATAAAACCAATAAGATTCTTTTTTGTAGATTTTCATAAGTATACAATCTTTAAGAATGTCATAAATATGTTATTTACCAAATAATATTATATCACTGAGGATTTATTTTGTCAACGTAAAAATAGATTATTAAAAAAAAATAGCTAATAGTCCCAAAAAAAGCCACTTAAATATAATATTTTATTATATTTTTCACAAATTCAAGATGCTAGAATATTAGGACTTGCATTAGTAGAATTTATTGAATATTTTTCGGTTATATGTGGTTCAAATGAAGAAAAGTAAAACTTTTTTCAAAGAATGTGTGGAAGTATGCTTTAAAATTTAACTTACCTCTTATTCCACATTATCTATCACAAATAGTTTTGAATAATGCAGATAGAATAATGATTAAAGATATCGTAGGAGATGATGAAGCAGGAATTTATAGTTTAGCATATAGTATATCTCAAATTATGACTTTATTCAATACTGCATTAATGCAGACATTAAGTCCATGGATTTATAAAAAAATAAAAGAAAAGAAAGTAGAAGAATTATCTAATATTGCATTAATAGCAATTGCATTAGTAAATATTGTACTAAATAATTTGTTTATTTCTATATTTGGATATTATGTTGCAGGATATACCAATAACGATTTTGTACAATATTTTTATAATCTTTATGGAAATGGTCTATTGAGAGCCTTTTTAGTGTATGTAATCATTATAGTAGATTTATATTTTATAATGTTTAAAATCTTTTATGAGTTGTCACTTAAAATAAGTGATTGAAATCGTAGATAAGGAGAAACTAAAAAATATAGATTATCTTTCAAACTTACGAAATAACTTGCAAATATGTTGTTGTTATGATATAATATCTAGATGAATGGAAGTGAAATTGATAATTTTATTTCCTATAAAATAATTTTATTATTTAATCTAGGATATAAATTTTTGAAAGGAAGTTTTTAATGAATAAAAAAGTTTCATATAGGAAATTTTTAATTTTCTTATTGATGAGTATGCTAATAATCTTGATTATGATTACTATGATGGGGTGTAACAAAAATCAATCAAATTCGGAGGAAGTTAATATAGGGCAATCTAATGTTATAAAAAGTATCGATGATTTACCTGGTGCAGTGATTGGGGTTCAACTTGGAACTACTGGAGACATCTACGCTTCGGATTATGAAGAAGAAGGCTCAACGATTGAACGTTATACTAAGTCTGCTGATGCAGTTCAGGCACTAAAACAGGGAAAAATCGATTGCATAATGATTGATAAACTACCAGCAGAAGCTTTTGTTACTAACAATCCAGATTTATCCATATTAGATGAGGCTTTTACTGTAGAAGATTATGCTATCTGTATTTCCAAGGAAAATATTGCTTTGAAACATAAAATAAATGATGCTATAGCACAGTTAAAAGAAAATGGCACTTTGGATAACATTATCATGAACTATATTGGTGATACCACTAAGGGACAATATCCATACGTTTCGCCTAGCAATGTCAATAGAAATAATGGAACTCTTACCGTTGCTACTAATGCTACTTTTGAACCCTATGAGTATATGGAAAGTGGAAAAATAGTTGGATTAGATATCGATTTTGCTCAAGCTATCTGTGACATTCTTGGAATGTCACTAAAGATTGAAAATATCGAATTTGATGCTATTATCAATGCAGTGCAATCAGGAAAAGCTGATGTCGGTATCGCAGGTATGACAGTTACTGAAGATAGATTAAAAAGTATCGATTTTACAGATTCTTATACTACGGCAACACAAGTAATCATAGTTAGAAATGGAAGTAATGTATCCAAGGTAAGTTTTAAAGATAAATTCTATAATAACTTTATCGAAGATGACCGTTGGAAGAATATCACTAATGGTTTGGTTACTACTCTTGAGATTAGTTTCTTTGCAGTAATCATTGGTATAGTATTAGGATTTTTAATAGCAATCATTCGTAGTAGTTGCGATAAGACTGGTAAATGTAAGTTATTAAATCTTATTTTAAAGATTTATCTAACAGTGATTAGAGGTACACCAACCATGGTACAATTGTTGATTATCTACTATGTGATATTTGCATCTTCGGATATCAACAAAGTAATAGTAGCAATCATTGCCTTTGGATTAAATTCATCAGCTTACATTGCAGAAATCGTTAGAGCAGGTATCATGTCCATAGATGAAGGTCAATTTGAGGCTGGTAGGAGTCTTGGATTTAGTTACAGTCAAACTATGATGTATTTTATCATACCACAAGCGTTTAAGAATGTACTTCCTGCACTATGTAACGAGTTTATCGTATTGATTAAAGAAACGTCTATTTCGGGATATATAGGTATCATGGATTTAACTCGTGGAGGAGATTATATTCGCAGTAGAACGTATGAGGCATTTTTACCATTGATTGCAGTAGCATTAGTATATCTAATAATAGTGATGGTTCTTACTTGGTTAGTATCCAAACTAGAGAGGAGATTGAAAAAAGATGCAAGATAATGATATCATGATACAAGTAAAAGATTTAAAGAAATCTTTTGGTGATTTGAATGTTTTAAATGGTATTACTACGGATATCAAGCGTGGTGAAGTTTTAGTAATTTTAGGGCCATCAGGGTGTGGAAAATCTACTTTTTTAAGATGTTTAAATCTTTTAGAAGTTCCAACTAGTGGAAGTATTCTTCTTGATGGGGTAGACCTTACTAATCCGAAGACTAACATAAATGAACAACGTGAAAAAATGATGATGGTATTTCAGCATTTTAATCTGTTTCCACATTTGACTATTTTGGATAATTTAACTATTGCACCTAAGAAGTTAAAAAAGAAATCCAAAGAGGAAGCTGAGGCTAAAGCTATGGAACTTTTAAAACGTGTAGGGCTACAAGATAAAGCTAATAATTATCCAAATCAACTTTCGGGAGGACAGAAACAACGTGTAGCAATCTGTAGGGCGTTAGCCATGGAACCCGAGGTAATCCTATTTGATGAGCCTACATCTGCACTAGACCCCGAAATGGTTGGAGAAGTCCTTGATGTTATGAAACAACTTGCAGGAAGTGGTATCACAATGATTTGTGTTACCCATGAAATGGGTTTTGCTAGAGAAGTCGCCTCTCGTGTAATATTCTTTGATAATGGTCTTATCGCTGAGGATAATACTCCTAAAGAAGTATTTTCTAATCCTAAGCACCCTAGATTGAAAGAATTTCTTTCTAAGATAGTTTAACTTTTTTTAGAGAACTTTATAATAAAGTTCTCTAAAGTTTTAATATTCTATATAGATACCGATACACCTATATCAGTTAAAGTACTTTTAACTTCATTTTGGGGCATAATATAACGTTGATTTAGGTATCGCATAGATGCTCCAAGTTCACCATCTGAGCCACCCAATTGAGTGATAATCATTTTAGCAAGTTTTGGGTTAGGCTCTTTGATGTTTACAGGGCATTGAAGTTTTTTCTCATATTTCCACATAGATTAATCACAACTCCTTTCCCAAGGGAATGGAGAAGAAGCCCAATCCCAGTGATTAGCATCAGCATTTAAATCTTCTGCAGTAATAGGAGAAAATCTCCTAGAGTATTCAGCGATAGCATCTTTTTTAAGTTTAGAGTACTTTCTAAAGTAGCCCAAGGCGTTTTGACAGTTTGGGTGAGTATCTAAGTATAGATTTAACTCGTAAAGAGTGAAGTCGTACATTTGGATAGTCTTTAAAAGTTTTTCTCTATCAGTCACTTTCAGCACCCCCATCACCGATGAATGGAAAATCTAGTTCAGAAAATATAGTACCAATCTTTAGACTTTCTTTAGGAGGCATAGGGGTATCCCAAAATTGGTAAGGGACGAACGATGAAGCAAGAGGAATATTTTCTGGAAGCCTAGTAGTGGGAAGTTTAGTACTATTCTCATAGATGTTATTATTCACAAAAATTCTCCTTTCTAAGGATTTTAATATCTAAATTTTGGATACATTAATATAATATGTAGATATTTGTCTTTTTGATACTTTTTTCTAAAGAAGTTATAGAAAATATTCTATATTGTAATATTTTTTTAATCAATGTTCGGAAAATTAAACGTTTTCGCAACGAACATCTGTTTAGATTTTTAATCTCTTTTAGAAACGATAGTATAAATTAACAAATTGGTAACACATTCACTTCTAAAATGATATAAAATAATAATATCTAGTACTATGGTTATTAGTGCTAATCGCTATAATTTTCTATGAGAGGAGAATTTATTATGAATAAACCTATTTCAGAGAGGTCTTTAAAAAATAGATTGCTTAGTGCTTTAACTTCTGTTTTAGTGTTATCTATGACAGTCGTTCCTAGCCTAAATGCATCTGCTGATGATGTTATGGTCAATAACTTAAATGGTGGCAATACTGCAAATAATGGTTATAGTAAAGGACAACTCTCCGAAGTTGCCTTACTGGTGGGCAAAAATAACAAGTTGGCTGATGGTGCTTCTAATGCTAAGGAAGCTATCCAAAATGCAAGAAATACATACCTTTTAGGTATTGCAAGTCAATTTTGTGTATTCTTAGAAAATGATTTTACTCCTAAGGCAGCAGACTCCGAAGGTCGTGTAGCTGTAGGTGGTAACGTAAATTTTATGAATGGTTATAACTATCAGATAGGTAGTGGTGACTATGCTAGTCAAGGAAGTCTACCTTTAAATAAGACGGACAACTATTATGGTTATACTGATTTTGCACATTTAATCGTTGGTGGAAACATTACTAATATTAATACGCTATCCAAGTGGACTGAGTTGGGTAGCAACGACCAACCGACTGGAAATGAGTACTATTACAGTCCCGATGATGATATGTACAAGCGTATAGTAGTAAATCCAAATATCGATTTTACTGACACTTCTCAAAACTCTCATTACTCTTATGATACCTCTTGGCATGGTGGCTTCCCTTATATTGATAGTTGTAATCATGATGGCAATGGCGTTAATGAGTTAGCTCAAATGTATGGTGCAACTCTTATAGATTTTAGTGAACAGTTTGATTGGTTAAAAGGTCAATCTAATAAGATTGCTAACCAAAATATAAATGGTGAGGCTACATGGAATGGCAATACTCTAACCCTTACTGCCCTTGATGATACTGCTAATGTAATATACTTTAACGTCGAAGATTGGAACTCTAACGTTGAAAATATTAACTTTGAAAATATCCCTAATGATGCTAATTTGATAGTAACTTGCGATGATACGATTATCTCTATTGGTAAGAATACCAACTTGATAAATACTACTATCAATGGTGAAGTTATTTCTAATACTGGTAGTGTTGCATCTAACAATAATAAAAATTCTGAGAGAATTTTATATAACTTTAACAATGCTACTGAAGTCTACTTAGATGCTAACTTCAATGGTACTGTACTCTCTCCAAACGCTGATGTTACTTCTGATGACGATTGTCACGGTCACCTTTCTGGTGCTTTAGTGGCTAAATCTTTTGAGGGTGGCTTAGAGTTCGGTTATAGACCTTATCAAGGTACTGTAGATATGTTAAGTGCTGGTATAGGATACTCTATTCCTATACTTAAAGTAGATGGCGATAGTAACCCTCTTGCAGACGCTAAGATAGTAATAAAAAATCAAGATACTGATGAAGTAGTGGACAGTATCATTTCTAGTGGTACTACCTCCGATAGGTTGAACATTCCTACTTCTATAGACTATTCGGGTGCTACTACTTATGTAGAATATGTTAATAGCTCTAATTATGTCAGCTATGTTCCTGAAGGTACTAATGAAGAAAGTATTGAAACTAATTATACTATTCAAGAAATTTCTGCACCTGTGGGATATACTCTTACTGATGTTACTTATACTGTAAATCTAACTGAAGCTATTCATCAAATAACCGTTATAAATGGTGATACTATACCTACTTCAGTATCTACAATATTTATAATAGATGGTACTGACGGTTACATGGATATCATTTCCGTAGATATTAACGACACCTACTCCATCGACAATAAGATTTCTACTAGAACGTTCGATTTTAGTGGTAATGGTGATATTCAAACTGGTAGTGAAGACAGTAATATATTCGTCCTTAATTTCGATGACAATGGTAAACCATCTTCTGTAACTGATAGTGACGGTAATCCTATATTAAGTGATGTTACTACTTCTCAACAGTTTACCTATAATGGTTTAGTCTACTATTATGATGTCGCTAACAATATGATTACTAGAAACTATAATTATGTTGATGAACCTATCACTATTGAAAACCTTGCGAAGGATATCATTGTAAATATTGAAAAGGTTGACCAAAATGGCAATGCCCTTCAAGGTGCTATAGTAGATATCTATGCCTGTGATGATGTTGGTTCAAATAGTGTTAAGGTTGCTTCTAACGTAAGTTTGGATAGTGTAGTCAATTTGGCTGATATCATAAATCCTGATTACCTTTTAAGTAAGACTTCCGTTAAACCAGGTATTTACTATCTACAGGAGACTAAAGCTCCTACTAATGCTACCATCTTAGATGATAGGCAATATTTCAAAGTTAACGATGATGGCTCTCTTTCAACGTACTCTTTGAAGGCTGGAGTTACCTCATCTTTGCGTGATAGCTCCATTTGTAGTGCGTATGATTGGGGTTGGCAAATCCTTGATTTTAGTTCAATTCCTAGTAACGATATCGCCTCTATTGATATTTCATCTATTGGTAGTGGTGGTACTTATATTAAAGCTACCGTTGGTGATTGGAATTCTTCAACTAGTGATGTCGAAATTACTTATGAATTGGGTACTACTCAAAATATCAAGTTGAGTGAACCTCTATTGTTAATTCAAGGTGATTTAAACAATCTTGACAATATCACGGAAATTGTCGTAAATTATGAAAATGGAACTTCTGCTACCTTATTTAGTACTTCTGGTGTAGATGATGACAGTGCATCAAACTCTTCAGGTATCACAATACTAGACGATACGGTTAAGTTAGTCAATGAGGTCATAGAGGAAACTACTACAACTACTGAAGAGACTACTACAACTACTGAAGAGACTACTACAACTACTGAGGAGACTACTACAACTACTGAGGAGACTACTACAACTACCGAAGAGACTACTACAACTACTGAGGAGACTACTACAACTACTGAGGAGACTACTACAACTACTGAAGAGACTACTACAACTACCGAAGAGACTACTACAACTACTGAAGAGACTACTACAACTGTTCCAACTACGACGACCACACCAGTACCAACTACAACTACTACGACAGTACCAACGACTATCACGACTACGACCGTTCCAACTACAACTACTACACCAACACCAACGACGACTACAACCGTTCCAACTACAACTACTACACCAATACCAACGACG